>NZ_CP042241.1:0-600000 GCF_007833275.1 Salarchaeum sp. JOR-1
TGGTTATAGACGTTCTTAGCCTATTTAATCAAATAACTAAATGTTGATGTCAATTGTACGAATGCAACAGAATCAGATTTATTTCAAAAAGAAATTGTAAGTCTATAGTGAAACTATAGAGCAAGAGTACAAGGGTTATCCTTCCAGAAATATGGTGTCTCAGAGACACACGGCCATTCAGATAACCAACAGAATCGATGAAAATACAAACAGCGTTTCAGCCACTCTATCACCCGGTTTACCCTATGTAATGTGAATGAGTGAAAACTATAGTCTGGCTATAGGGATTCAGATATAGCGGTGTTCAAGGGTTCAAGCCCGTAATCATAGAAACGCTGTTTTGACAATTATAGTATTTGTTTTGGGACGAGGTCGATCTGTCGATTCACGCCTTCTACTCACTCAATTATATCTTGCAATAATTAGTCAGTACTATAGGCACACTATAGACACGGAGAAACCACGGGATAGAACACCTGAATACGGAAGATAAAACCTCCTTTTCCTCATCAGGAAGATAGGTGTCTGTTTGATGACTGGTTCGAGTATATTTCGGCAATATTCGAGTCAGGAAGAGGATACATGACTATAGTAAGACTATATAATATGATCTAAATACGGGGTTGCAGGCTGATGATGATTTGTAGGAACTCATCAAAAGTGTGGTTTATCTGGGTCACTGTGAGAGGTTGTTCCTACCCCACCCACTCAGCTGCTGATAGAAGACGGAAAATCCGTTTCTGAGAATGCTACTGAGAGAATTCCGGCAGAAGCAGATACGGAGAATCTCTGAGTATTCTCACCGTGAAATAGTATGTGTAAAATTAGACGTTGAGTGGCATGTCGTACTCTAGCGGTGACGATCGTGATTCTGTTCTCGCTGGCTACTTGGGAGTCCCGCATTTTATTCAGAGTAATAGCACCAACGAGGAAATGCGAGAAGTGTATTAACTAATGTGGTGAGATAGTGGTTAGAGAATTGACTGGCAGGGGTGAGAATAATCACGGCGTGATTCCCAACCACCCAGATATACCATTTCGAATATATGAGTTGGTGGCGGTATAGAGAGGCCCCACAGTCGGAACGAGATTGTTCCCTCAACACTCAGACTGAGTTTAAACGAATCAGAATAGTGCTATGAAAGGAGTGGAGCTATTAGAAGAAATAAACTGTTTGCCGAAAATGAAATATCGTGGTCACTGTCCCTGAGAGATTCTGCATTGCGCACCAACCCAGGAATCATTTCGGGAGAGAATAGGCTCTGAGAAAACCAAGATAGAGCGGTGAATGATGCAGTGAGAGATTAGTAGCGAAAGGGGTGGTGGGTCGCTGAGTGAACAGAGATATGAGCAGCGAAAGAAGCGGGGTAGTGTCCCTGCGGGTACTTACTTTCAGTGAGAAGAAATGGGTTGAGTTAATCCTTATTCAGCGTTTCGTACGGTGGACCGGTCGTTGTCAGGGATACGGTCGGAAACCGCATCTTTGAATGGGAGGCTGCGGTAGATTGAATAGTCACAGTTCTCTAGTCCGATGCAGAACTGGGAGAAGTTCTGGTTGTCGTTGTGGCAGCTCACCGGGAGTAGTTTGTCATTGGTGCCCGGCATGGTTCGACGCTTCTCATAACGAGCTTGATACCGGCTTGTCTCTTCGTCGAACCACGGGTACTGCCGGAAGTGATCGACAACATCATCGACCGTGAATCCATTGTCGAGGCTGAAGATGATGTGAACGTAACTGTAGAGCACCCATCGAACCGGCTCGTTCTCCTGTAAGAATTGGTGGATGTTCTCCAT
Source organism: Salarchaeum sp. JOR-1 (assembly GCF_007833275.1). Classification (GTDB taxonomy): domain Archaea; phylum Halobacteriota; class Halobacteria; order Halobacteriales; family Halobacteriaceae; genus Salarchaeum. The sequence goes on from NZ_CP042241.1 coordinate 1,795, forward strand.
GCACGGGAGCTCATGGATGTCCCCAATTTCCGAGACGTTCACTTTCTTCGCGTTCCTCCAAGGGGAGTATTCGAGAGTATAGCGATTATATTTCCCCTCTTGGATCTCAACGTGCCGATGGTCGTCGTATTTTCGTAAGAAGTTCGATACTGCCCGAGGGGTATCGAAATCACTCACATTATCCTGTTCGTGCGACTTGATGTCATTGCCTACGTCATCTTCGTCAGCGCCAGGTTCCTGCTCCACAAACCATTCAATCGCGTCGAAGATATCTCTCGCTTCAATTGGTTCATCGAGTTTTGCGACTTCATTTGGGGCTTCATCGACGGCCTTCAAAACGACGCGCAACCGTTCAGGATACCGTCGTTCGGCGAATAATTTTTGCGTTTGATTCGCCTCAAGGAGTTTCTTGATTTTCGCGTGCACGTCCTCCGCGTAGGTGACGATCGTCGTCTCATTCTCGTCAGTGAGCGTGTTCTCAAAAGTCTGCTCCAACTGGTGTGACACGGATCGCATCCCTCCAATCAAGTGATTCTTGAACGCGGGCTCGAAGCCAGTTGTCGGAATATAGACACAGTTGTTATCGACCTTTACCTGCAACTCCCCGTCCACAGGGTCACCCTCACGAACTAGACAATTCTGGCTTGCGTGGACCAATGGAACCTCGTAATACAGCCCACCACCGTTTCCCTCTAAGTGCGTGATTCCCGTAACTGAACGCCCCGGAGGCGGCCCCCGCTCATCCGGCTTCCCATCGCGCCCGTACACAGCTTCACCCGCAATCAGCTGGATGTTCCCCTCCGGATGCTCGAATTGATTTACCGCTGCATACACATGGTACGCGAACACGTCTCGGAGATAGTGATGCAGTGTGATGCGATGACTGTGTTCCTGCAATTGCTCGTTCTTCCGAATCATCAACGACCCGATCGACAGCAGCACAGCCAACCGTCCAGGACAATCAACAGGCACCCACGGGTCACTAATCACGTCGTCCTGGTCCGGTTTCTTGAGTGCTTCCAACACAAACGTCTGCACATCTTCAAGCATCTGTTTCTCATTCCGGACGCCTTGCTCTTGCCACGTATCGTACCCGCGCTGAAAAAGATCAACCAACGCGAAATCACCGTAACCCGACGGCTCAAGCAACACACGCCACGCATCCATCACGTTTGTTCGTGGCGTGATGCGCCCCGATTGCTGTTCATCGTTGTCTCGATTTGACTGGGGACTCATTGTTGGTTCATGTTGGTGTCTGGCGGCCGACGGAGCGACCTGCTTTCGATTTCGCTACTGCTGTACTCCCAATTTGTTTCCTTAGCCTCTTAGTGCTCAGTCCCCGATGGTATCATAGAACTCGTCACACACTGTGTCCGCGATGCTGCCGTTCAGGATGGTATTCACAGTCGAGGTGATCGACTGGCTGGATTACCCAGGGAGAATCTCACGGTCGAATCCGTGAGAGTGCGTCAACCACTCGTGATGACAACTATCAGACAAGGTGTGGAGAATAGGTTCTGCATTTGCCCGAATTTATTCAGAATTAGTAATTTTGCCACCACCATTTATAGATTTATGGTGGTGTCCTTTTGGGGAGTTTTGCCCGAAGACCGAACTGTTACTGGTGTATTCTACGGTTATGTCCTTCACACTAACTGAAGTTCTCCTGAACCGAGAAGTTTCGGTTGTGGAGGTAGTTCGAACCCCAATAATGCGAAAATGGGCTCTGTTGCGGGTTGATCCGTGTCACTGCTGGTGATTTCACTAGTTATAGATCGGATCCACACTGCAACCACGATGATGTCTGAACCACTATCTCTGGGGGTAAAGACCCTAACGCGCGGATTTTTCGACAATATGCTTGAGCAACTGCTGGTGGGGGGCTAGGGTATAAGACAGTAACTCCAGTACACAGGAGCAAGAAGCAAGACCCCCTCGCAAGGAAGCACAGCATAGCGCACTGGTCAAATAAGCAAATCGAAGGCTGATCAGTACCCGTAGCAACTCAGCCGATAGTGACGACTCCGCTCAAAGTCCATGACCGATCGTCCCGACATCGAGGAGGCAGTCAAAGAGCGCCTCTCTGAGGATCCCTCAGAGGAGTTCATAGACGAAATAGCCTCCAGAGTCGTGGACGAGATGGACGAATCTTTCTCAGAACTTGGTGTGAAGACTCGAGCGCTGGAAGAGATTGTTGACGACTTTCGGAACCAGAAGCTCGAAGAAGTGGATTCAGAAGGTCAGTATGAGCGAAAAATCGACTATATCCAGACCTATCTGACCGAGGAAGTTCAAGGCGAAACGTCTGACGAGTTCACGAGTGAGGACGTTGGCCGGTACAAGAATTGGCGGAAGTATGACTCGCTTGACCGTGAGGAGCCGCTGTCAAACAACACGCTCCAGGATGATATGTATCTATTTCGTGAATTCATCTCATACATGGTGGAGCACCGATTGGCACCGTATCGGTTTTTGAGGAGTGTCGAAATCCCCGAATTGGACGACCCGAAGGAAGGCGTGGATGAGAAGCTGCTGGAGCCTGAGCGAGCCAACGCGATACTAGAATATCTTCGTAAATACCACTATGCGGATGTCGAGCACGCCGCGATGGAGTTGTTCTGTGAGTCAGGACCGCGGAAAGGAGACGTGTACTCCTGTGACGTCGATAGTTACGACGAAGCTGCCTCGACGATAAGATATCAGAATCAAGAAGGGACAAATCTCAAGAATGACGAGGAGAGTTCTCGAGAGATAACTCTCTACGGTATTGTTCCAGAGATCATCAGTGACTACATCGAGAACCGGCGTCCCGATGAAGTTGATGAGGAAGGGCGCGAACCGCTTCTCACAAAGGGGGATGGCCGAATTGAGAAGTCTACGTTGCAGAAAATCGCATATAAGTGGACGCGACCGTGTGCAATCGGCTTAGAATGCCCACACGACAGGGATCCAGAGGACTGCGAAGCGGCACAGAGGAATAATTCGGCGTACAAATGCCCCAGCTCCCGAGCACCTCATCATATCAGAACCGGGTACATTACTGCCAAGCGGAACGCTGGGGTCTCCCCAGAAGCAATCGAACAGCGCTGTGACGTAACTCCCCAATGTCAAGAAGAACACTACGACCTGCCAGATCTAGAGGAGGAAAGGGAACGGTACGAAGACGAGTTCGAAGATACGTCTGTAGATGAAGATTCGGGCTTTAGCCACTAACGATGAAGTCCCCCGTTTTGAGCGCAGGTAGATTCCATCATTCTCCCAGATATGTTAGCTGCTACCAGTTATTGGCGTTCCATACTCAGAAACTAGTGGGGCTTCAGGTCTGAACTGCTAGAATTAATCGAGAGCCGCTGTATTCGAGGAATCTAGCGATTCACGGCTGAAGCGGCACTAGTAGTAGACACAACTCTGCTGAGAATCGGTTGAATGCAGTCAATCTCCTCCATTCAACCTCTCAATCTCTGATAGGATTTCGGAGGTCTGCTGCATACAGCGCGCAAATGCAGCACCGCGCATCTGTAGCGATCGACCTCTGCGAAGATCGGCAGCAGAGTCGCCCGAATGACGAACTAACACTTGCGATCAGAGGGAGAGGGGTCGAAACCGCGGGTATCTGCTTCTACGGACGAGCGTCTATGGATATAGGATCTCCGCTCTTGTGAAGCAGATTGTAGGTGAGTATCTGAACCCGGGAAACCAGCTACAGGCACCTCTACTCAGCCGCTCACACCCCCGTTTGAGAAGGAAGCCCCCAGACGCTACCGAGAACAAAATCGCCAGACAGCTGCCACCAACAATGTTCGACACAAGAGCGAGGATCTCAATTAGGAGGTTGCAGCCGGGATCCGGATCGTGACAATACTACCCCGCGGACTGTTTTCACGAATCGTCACCTCGCCGCCGAAACTCACCGCGACCCAGTGGATGAGCCACAGACCAATCCCGGAGCTGTGGGTAAGCGGCGTCTCTTCCCCCATCTCGACCACGGTCTGTTCCTGATCCGGAATCCCCGGACCATTATCTGCAATCAGGATATCGACCCACTCGCCGGTTTCAGTCCTCTCCGGCGGAGTGGCTGTGAGAGTGACTTCGGGCGGGGTTTGATCGGAGTGCGTGACCGCATTATCGACGGCTTCCCGGATCGCTGTCGCCAAGCGATCATCCGCTTGCACCAGCGCGGACTCGGGCGTCGTGATAGTCAGTTCCGCCTCAGGATACTCGTCGTGGAACTCGTCTCTCAGACCCGTCAGCAGGGCATTGACGTCACAGGTCGCGTCGTCTTCAGTCTCTCGATTGAAGAGGTCACGTATCTTTCTAGCGTGTTCGGTGAGTTCAAGCAGCTCGTTGGCGCGATTCCGTATTGCCGCCGCCTGCTCTTGCTGGTCCTTGTCACCAAGCGTCTCTGCAAGGGTCTCGGCATTGCCGCGAACAACGTTCATGGCGTTTCGGATATTATGCCGGAGAACCCGATTCAATACACTGAGACGCTGCTCACGCAACCGCCGTTCCGTGATTTCGGATTCAATACCGACAAAGTGGGTGATCTCACCGTCAGTATCTGTGATCGGCGCGATTGTCTGCTCAACCTGATATAGACGCCCGTCCTTGCGCTGATTAACGAGGGTCGCCTCCCAGACATCGCCTGCCGTGATTGTCTCCCATAATTCCTCGTAGAATGTGTCACTATGCTTCCCTGACTTCAGAATCCGCGTATTTTGTCCGACTGCTTCTTCCTTCGAGTAACCTGTCGTCTCTTCAAACGCCTGATTCACGTATTCAATCGTACCCTCTGTATCCGTGATCATCACTACGTGCCCGGCTTCGTCAACGGCCCGCTGATACAGTTGTAACTCTTGTTCGTTTTCTTTCCGCTCGGTGATGTCCTGTTGAAACCCGATGAAACGGATTACGTCTCCTGTCTCATCTCGAACAGGCGCAATCGTGACATAATTCCAGAATTCCGTCCCGTCTTTGCGATAATTGCGGAGTTTAACCGAGACGGGCTTCCCAGTGTCAATTGCTTCACGCATCTCTGCAACTGGTTCCGCGGCCGTCTTCTCACCTTGCAAGAACCGGCAGTTCCGCCCGAGAATCTCGTCTTCCGTGTACCCGGTCAACTCCTGGAAACCGTCGTTTACGTACGTGAGAGGGTTGTCATCTTGCGTGGCGTCGGCGATAGTCACACCAACCGGCGCTTCATCAATCGCACGATGCAGCAACTCGAGTTCTTCCTGCCGCTCTTGCTGGCTGGAGACATCCTCAACCGCGACAATAGCATGCTCTGCCCCGTCACCACGTTCCCCCGGTGTGCGTGTGGCAGGCTCGTCATGCTCGTGGTGGTCCTGAAGCGGAGACGCCCAGAACTGCACCGCAACTCGGCTGCCATCATAGCGCTGCCACTCCGCCTCCTCCCTGGTGACCGTGCGACCACTCTCGACCTGCTGGAGGAGTTCATCGAACGCAGCCTGCTCCTCGTCAGGGATGACAGGGAAGGTGTCTCCGAGAACCTCACGTTGCTCGTACCCGAAGATGGATTCGGCGGCCTGGTTCCAGGCTTCCACTTCTCCCTCTTGATCGAGGGTGATAAGTGCGATTGGCACCGTCTCGACAAGCGTGGTGAGCCGCTCGGTCACCTGTTCGTACTGCGTATGTTCGTGAGCCCGCCGGCTGTCGTATACCCCAGTCACGAATCCTCCGACGCCACCAGCACCCCCTCCCCACATGACAAGCAACCATGGGTCAGCGAGTGCTACCCCATGCGCAAGTTGATATAGTGCTGCAAGACTAGCGATGAAACCGACAGGGAGCGCGCCCGCTAGACACCAGGCACCGATTCGAGCTGCCGGTCGGAGAGATGTGGCTTGGTTCGGGCTGGTGGCCTTGTGCCACCACCTGTCTGGCGGATCCTCTCGGTTAATTTCGGTTTGAACGACATGGGTGGGGGACCGGGCGAGCCAGAGGCCGCCAAGAAGGAGCGGCCCAGCGAGTACACCACCCACAAGTCCGACGATCACCTGTGTAAAGAACGATTCTCCAGGTGTGAGGATGTGAAGGGCAGACGCGATACTGATGATCCCCCCAAGGACAACGGGGATTCCGTACCCGAGAACACGTTGCAGTCGGGGTGTCAGCTCAATGAGTGAGTGGGCTGACGACAGTAATGTGTCACTCATAAGCGATCGGACTCGGAGGCATCAGCATCGTGTGATGTTGTGTCTGAACTAGATCGAGACCCGCTCGGACTCTAACAGTTTCACTCATCGGTAGATCCCTCGTCGTGCCAGTCGGCAGTAGGAATAGTAAACTCGAAGCGGGCGCCTCCAGCGTCGCTCTCCGTGATGTCGATTCCCCAGTCGTGTGCCGCAGCGATTTCGCGGACGATCGCCAACCCGAAGCCAGTGCCGTCATCGCTCGTCGTATACCCGGTCTCGAACACGGCATCGCGCTCATCGTTCGGGATGCCGGGGCCGTCGTCAGCCACGTAGAAGCCGGGAGCCCGATCCAGCACGCCAACCGTTATCTCCACGGACGGGCCAGCGTGCTCGACAGCGTTCCGAAACAGATTCTCGAAGAGATTGCACACCCGCGAGTCATCCATCCTGACGACCACGTCGTCCGGGATCTCGCACGTGAGGGGGGCGTCATCTGTCACGACGTGGTCCCACGCGCGGTGTACGACATCGCACACCTGTACCAAATCGGTGTCAGTTGCCTGCTGTCCGTGCGTGGCAAGATCCATCGCATCGTCAAGGATGGTTTCCATCCGCTCTAACGCCTGGCGTACCTGTGCGAACTGCTCTTCGTCACCGGTCTGTTCAGCAAGATCGAGCCGTCCCTGTGCGACGTTCAGCGGACTTTGCAAGTCATGCGCTAATGTCTGCGTGAATTCCTCCATCCGTGCGGTCTGGCGCTCCAACTCCTCGGTCCGTCGTCGTAACTCCGTGATCTCGTTATTAATGGCGACAAAGTACGCGATGTCGCCGTGCTCGGTCGTGACTGGCGCAATCGTCTGCTCGACCACGTAGCGTTCCCCGTTCTTCCGTTCGTTGACGAGCTCGTCTTCCCAGACCTCACCGGCCCGGATCGTGTTCCACAGTTCAGCGTAAAATGTGTCGTCGTGGACGCCGGATTTGAGCAGTGACGGCTCGCGCCCGATCGCCTCCCCGGCCGTATACCCGGTGATCTCTTCGAACGCCTGATTCACGTATAGAATCGTCCCGTCAGGATCCGTGATATAGATCGAGTGACCCGCGTGCTCGACCGCCTGACAAAACGTCCGCAGTGTGAGCGCATACCGATACCGGGTTACGATTGCGTGAATCCGCTCGGCGAGCAGTTGAAACTGTTCGGTGTCGGTATCTTTCTGGAGGTAATCATCCACACCGTGGCGAAGCGCCTCGCCAGCGATGTGTTCGGCACCCTGCCCGGCGAACATCACGACGGGAAGAGTAGGAGCCGTCTCCCGAATCGCGTCCAGTAGGTCGAGCCCGTCCAGTTCGGGCATCTGGTAGTCAGTCACCACACAATCGATGTCCTCCCCGATGACCGCCGGCGGCTGCTGCCCGCTGACTGTACTCGCCGACGACACGTCGTCTGTTGCCACGGCGGGCTCGTCGCCGTCACGGATCGTCGTGACCGCATCGTCGGCCGAGGTGGCTGACTCAGGAATGCGTTCGAGAGCTTCCTCACCCGAGGTGGCGATGTCAGCCGTCATCCCGTACTCATCTTCGAGGAACGACGCCAGCCGGTCAGCAAACGCCGCATCATCATCAACAAGCAGGACGTGAATCGACGCCGGATCCACAGTCTCATCGAGGCGGTCGTCAAGCGCCATCTCTGCAAGACGCCCGAACAGCTGGTGGGGCTCAGTCACGACTGGTCACGCTCGCTCGTCTCGGACTCTTCAGGTGTCTCGTTAACCTCGCTGTCAAGGTCGCGGAACGCCGCTTTGAAATCCTCGTCTGTGAACTCCTCGACAGTATCGTCAACGGCGTCTTCTAACTCGGCGATTTGTTCTTCCAGTTCGACAACCTCATCGCTTTGCCGGAGTTCAGCGTCGGAGAGATTGGCTTCCAACGCGGCACGCGTCGCCACAAGTTGCTGGTATTCTTGTAGCGTTTCGTCGTATTCGGAGCGGGTCAGCATCCGTTCGACCGCGTCGTGCAACTCGGCTTCGTCTACGGGCTTGGTGAGATAGTCGTCAAACCCCATCCCGATCACGTCGAAGCCGGGATCGACCGCCGAGACGATCACCACCCGACAGTCCAGCTCTTGGTCGCGGATCTCCGCTAATACGTCGTCACCAGAGAGATCCGGCATTCGCCGATCCAGGAGCACGACAGCAACTTCCTCATCTAGTTTCTCTAAGGCGTCTTCACCGCCATACGCGGTGCGGACATCGTAGGTGTCAGCGAGCCACGCCGCGTACAGGTCAGCGAGATCTGTTTCGTCCTCAACGACGAGGACGGTTGGGGCGTCTGATGCATCGTCATGGTCGGTTGGGGCGGTGTCAGTCATTGGTCTACATCCTCTGTGTGCTCGGTATCGGCGGCCGATTGTGACGGATCGGTCTCGTCGTCGGTCGTGGCGTCGCGGGGGAACGTCCGTACAGACGCGCGGGGTAGCGTCACCGTCACGCGTGTCCCCCGGGGTGAGCGATCCTCAATCGTCACCTCACCGCCAGCGTAGGTAACCGTCCAGTGGACGACCCACAACCCGATCCCACTGCCGTGCGTCAGCGCGGTTTCTTCGCCCGCGTCGAGGACTTCCTGTTCACTATCCGGAAGTCCCGGGCCGTTGTCTACAATCACGACTTGAATCATTGGCGACGAGTCGCCCTCGTCGGTGCGTGTCACGCGGATGGTGACTTCCGGTGTCGCCTGATCGTTGTGTTCGATGGCGTTCTCAACAAGCTCTTCGAACACTAATTCGACATTTGCTCGGACATCAATCTCGTAGTCAGGCAGATCAGTCGTGAGATTCGCCTGCGGATATTGCTCTGCGATCCCGGTTACAACGCGGTCGCAGGTCGTACACACGGATTGTGACTGGCGATAGGTGCCGCGATCGAACTCCTGTATCGCGCGATATGCCTTCTGACTTAGCTCAACGAGCCCTTCGACACGCTCGCGGAGGTCATGGACGTAGTCTGTCTGTGCCTCGGTGTCATCTGTCTTCGTGATCTGATGGGCATAGCCGTCGATCAGATTCAGATCAGTCCGCAAATTGTGACGCACGACTCGACTCAACACTTGCGTCTGTTGTTGGCTGATCACTTCGCCAGTCCGATCGTTCATAATAGCAACAAACTTGACGACGTTGCCGTCGCCATCGGTAATGGGTGCAATCGTTTGATCAGCAACGAATAGCTCCCCGGTCGCCCGTTGATTCATGAACTCGTTGTCTTCCCAGACCTCGCCGGAGCGAATCGTCTCCCACAGCTCCTCGTAGTAGGTCTCGGACTGACGACCTGAATTCAAGATCCGCGGTGTCTCACCGAGGGCTTGATCTTCGCTGTACCCGGTGATCTCTTCGAACGCAGGGTTCACGTATTCGATCGTTCCGTCGGTGTCCGTGATGTAGATCGCGTGCCCAGCGTGTTCGATTGCCTGTTCGAACTGCTGGGCTTCCTGTATCGTCGTCATCAACTGGTCGTGCATCTCGTGCAGCGAGTGAGAGAGGGCCCCGAGTTCGTCGTCAGTATCGAACACGGTGATTGACTGATCGAACTCCCCCCGAGCGATGGCGCCTGTATCGGCTGTTAATTGCTGTATCGGGGCGACGATATGCCGATCCAGGAGCACGAACAACGCTCCGATGACAAGAAGATCGACGATAAACATGCTGAGCAAGAACAACGGAGAAAGAGTGGAAGAGACAGCAGTCTGTTGCACGAACCACCATGTCCCTCCAAGATTCGCCGCGAACAAGCACACGATGAGGAAGAGGTGGCCTCCAAGCCGCCACCGAATACTCCAGTCTCGGAGTGATGATTTCGACATGGTATTACTCAACTGATGTAGACCGACCCCGATCGAACCGCTCCAAGTGCTGGTGCGACTGACATTCACCCGAGCACCAATCGACAAGTGAATTGCAGGGCATCGTTACCCACTGAGTGCTGTCTCAATCAGGTCGCGGAACTGCTGTTTGGGAATTGGTTTATCAACGAACTCGTGGGCGCCATAGTCACGACTCTCGCGCCGGAGCGTGGGGTTCTGAAAGCCCGAGAGAATGATGAACGGTACATCGTTCTCAGCGAGTTGTTCGCAGTACGGCCAGACCGGATCGTCGAACCGGTCAATATCAATCGTGGCGACCGCAAACCGTGAGGCCTCTGCAACAACGTCCTCCGCCGTGTCACGATCTGTGACGACCACGGGGTCATAGCCCTCATCGGCGAGGAAGTCACTGAGCAGCTCCGCATTGCGCTCGTTGGCGTCCATGATCAGGATCTGCGGCTGGTCATTAGATGCCGGCGTCATCATGTGGTGTGGTCTCCGTGGAGGCCTCCCACTCGGGCGTGCCAGTGAGAATCCCTCGCAGATTGGGCAGTGGCTCGCCGACTGAGAGGGCGTGCTCGGTGATTTCGAGTTCGCGGAGCGTATGTTCGAACCCGCTGGTGCGCTGTTTGAGCACGCCGATCACTTTCCGGAGTTCGCCCTGGTACTCGATGTGCCGGAGGAAGACAATATTATCCGCGAGTTGACTTATTCCCCTCTCGGTTGCCTGGAAATCCCCCGTGATCGCGTGTACCTCGTTCACGAAGATGGCGGTCACACCCGCGTTCCGCAGGTATCGCCCCAGCGTGACGAGCACATCTTTTGTCTCGGCACCGCGCACACTCTGCTGAAACCCATCGATAGCATCCAGCATGATAACTTCGACACCATTGGTCTCGACGGCACGGCGGACTTCCTGTGTGAATTCGTCCACCGTCATCTCATCAGGTTCGATGGTTTCGATCGTGAGCGTGCCGTCGTCACGCATCTCGCGGATGGGGATGTTGACGGCGTCGGCCCGCTGAAGCAGGGTCCGTTCGTTTTCTTCGAACGAGTAAAGGACAGCCTGGCTGTTCCGTCCGGTGGCTTCTTTCAGGAACTGGAGCCCGGTCGTGGTCTTGCCAGCGCCAGTTGGGCCCGTAAGCATGGTGAGTGTGCCGCGATCGAGACCGCCGTTCAGTAACGCGTCAAGTTCGGGCACCCCCGAGGAAAGCGTTCCCTGTGGATCGGTACTGTGTTGCGTCTCCGAGCTGAGTTGCGGTGACGCCACCATTCCGTCGTCGGTGATCTGGAGGGAGTGCTCCCCGCGTTGAAAGTCCGACCCCCGGAATTTGGACACACGAAGCGTCCGATATTCGTTGGTTTGATCGAGATGAATGACGGCGTCGCTCATGAACTGGAGGTCGTCGTCAGGTGTGGCTTGGGTCGCCTGAGAGGTGAATACGACACTCGTCCCTTCGAGCAATCGAAACAGGCCCATCACGTGCTGGCGGAATTGATAGGGATCCTCGGTCAGATACCGGAGTTGCGTCATCGGATCAATGAAGACGCGATCCGGCTTGACATCGTTGAGTGCTGTTGTAATCTCGTCGGCAAGGGCGGGCCCTTCGACCTCCTGGGTTGGAAATACGTCGTACGACTCTTCCTGGGTGAACGCCGCCTCGTCAGGCCGCAAATCAAGCAACTCGAAGGCGTCCGGGTCGAATCCAAAGGCAGTGGCGTCTTCTCGGAGGTATTGTTCGGGTTCCCCCATGTTGATGAATAACCCTGTTTCGTCATCGGTACCAGCGGTGAGGTAATGCAGCCCGAATAGCGTCTTTCCCGCACCGGGTGGGCCCCGGACGAGAGTACTCCGGTCTGGGATGAGTCCGCCATTGAGAATGTCATCAATCCCGGGGACGCCCTGTCGAAATGCGGTCTGTTGTCGATTCCTCGGTAACCGTCGCTCCTGTCGAATCAGTCATATTTGATCTTGGTCCGTATCGATTGGTGGAAGCGCATCATCATCGGCTTCGTCCAAGTGCTTTAGAAGAAAGTATTGAAATCGTGTAATTCCATTCAGTAAATCACGGGTTCGTGTGTGCAGGTGTGCTGGATCGTCAATCTGGTATTCTTTGGAGCGAACTTTATCGACAGTGACTAAGATGCCCTCATCTGCAAGATCACGGAGGTGGGGGTAGACAGTTCCGGGACTCAAGTCACAATTGTGGGCTCGAAGATCGTTCAGGAGTTCCTTCCCAGACGCTCCATCGTGAGCCGCAATTAAGACGAGCAGGACCTCGTCCAAACGCGCTTTCACGAACTCTTCAGGGAGATTGATTTCTTGGGACGGTGTGTCAGTCTCAGAATTCCACGGTAGAGAGTTAGATTCAGTCATGACCTTATTGCGTAGTTAAACCTCTCTTCGCTTGCTTGTAGCTTGTCTGAGTGGCAGTTTGGACCCTGAGATTCCCAATGTTAGTGACCTGAGGTTCATATCCACTTGTTCCACTCATCGATGATAAAATCGTACCCTAAATAGAAAAGGGTAGAAATAAATGAGCCTTATGTGAATAGGGTATTATGAGAAGACGAGCAAGCGGCTTATGCACCCACTCAGTTTCGACACTGATCCCGACTTACTGATACACCCAGTAGTATCCACAGATGCTTTCATCACAGAACAGGGTCCCATCATCAAAGACCACGATGTCTCAATTCGCCGGAGTAAACACCCCGACTGAGGACGATATTTCCACGCCAAACCAAACTGGTGAGCATTAAAGGAATATGATACAGAAAAGTGATGATTTTCGTGTATTGACTGTCACCAACGATACAGAGGTCGGTAGACAACTGGCAACAACCTTGGCGGATACAGATGATCGGCTCATCGTTGACGCGTATTCAGAGGAAGTTTATACCAACGGTAGCCTTACTGAGGAGTTCATTTCACAGTTTCTGATTGCCGATTGTATCGTGAGTACCGATCACGTTCTCAAGCAATGTCCCATAGACTTCGTGGAGGCGGTCCGTGCGGAATCGCCCGCCCTCCCATTCGTTCTTTTGACCGAGAGTACCAGCGCTTCTGAACCAGCCGTTCCTGGCGATTGTCTTGCCGCTGCAATCGGTCAAGAGATCACCGACTGGTTCCCCATAGAATTTGTCTACGAACGTCCGGAGAGCGTTGCTACGCGTATTATTGATACTATTGGCGGGCTGTCGTCGCACGTTCAGCCGCGTGAGCCAGCAGCCCAGAGAACCTTGGAAGTATGTCCTGACGCTGTGACTGTGGCTGTAGATGGAGACTTCGTGTATGTGAATGAAGCAGCCGTTGAGTTATTGGGTGCATCAACTCGTGGTGAACTTTTGGATCGACCAGTAAGTGACGTTTTGCACCCGGAGAATCAAGAAGAAATTCTGGAGAATATGGAGTCAATCACAGGGCGTGAACGGGTCGTTTCAGATCGTCCTCGAAAACTCTTAACGCTTGATGGCAGGGTCATTCACGTCGAAGTAACGGCACGCAACGTCGAATGGGAAGACCAGCAGGCTGTCGTTGCCATTCTGCATGATGTGACTGAGCGTGTCAGGCAACAGCGAGAGCTGGAGCGACAGAACGAACAATTCGAACAGATCGCTGCCCGGCTTGAGCAAACGGTCATCTGGATGGCGACCCCCGATCTCCAGCAGACGGTGTACGTGAGTCCGGGATACGAATCGATCTGGGGGCGCTCTACTGATTCCCTATACGAGGATTTTGAGTCCTTCCTTAACGGCGTACACCCCGATGATCAGGAACGGATAGAAGAACAGCTAGCACAGCTGCGGGCGGATGCTGCACATGGTGACGCCCAACCGGAGTATAAGCAGGAATTCAGGGTATGCCATCCTGATGGGACTGTCCGATGGGTTGAAAACACCACATTCCCGCTACGCAACGGCGATGAGGTAATACAGTGGATTGGGATCACTACTGATATCACGACACGGAAAGAGCGCGAGCAAGATCTCCGACAGTACCAAACAGTCATTAAGGCGCTTGACAATCCCGTGTGGGCGACCGATGAAGAGGGAAACGTGACGTTCGTGAACCAGCAGTTTTGTGAGTCAGCGGGGCAGCCGCGTGAAGCGCTTCTTGGACGACCAATCCACGCAGTATTCCGTACCGAGAAGAATGTGGCTGAGGAAGCGGCGACATCACTCAGGGATGCTGTTGAGGCGATTCTTCGCAGCGAGAAAGACAACGCTCACCGTGAGCTAGAAATCACTCACTCTGACTCCTCCATGGTTCGAAACGTACAGGTCGTTCCGCTGGTTGAAGAAGGCGACATCACAGGTGCGATCGGGATTGATTACGATATTACTGAGCAGAAGCGACAGGAGGAGAAACGCAAGCAAACGATTGATCGGGTCACGGATGCCATCGTCAGAGTTGATGACGAGTGGCAGTTCACTTTTGTTGACGAGCAAGCTGAAGATTACTATGAGATGACTGAAGAGGAACTTCTCGGACGGGATTTTTGGGAGGTATTTGAAGGAGTTCGGAATACTCGGTTTGAAGACGCGTATCGACACGTCATGGGAACGCGGGAGCCGATGTCGGTTGAGGAATATTCGTCCGATTTAGATGACTGGTTCCACGTTGAAGTGTACCCCGACGATCGCGGCGGATTATCGTTCTATTTCCGTGAAATTACTGAACGTAAAGAACGCGAGGAAGAACTCCAGATGAAAACACGCGCGATGGAGGAAGCTCCGATCGGGATTCTCATCACCGATCCTTCTCAGGATGATAACCCAATTATTTACGCTAATACAGGGTTTGAACGCTTAACTGGTTATACGAAAGAAGAAATCTTGGGCCGGAACTGTCGGTTTCTCCAGGGCGAGGAGACAGACCCGGAACCGGTCGCAGCGATGCGCAAAGCGATTGACAATCAAGAATCGGTGTCAGTTGAACTCCGCAATTACCGGAAAGATGGCACTCGGTTCTGGAATCACATGACAATCGCCCCCATAACGAACGATGCAGGCGATGTGACGCACTATGTCGGGTTTCAGGAGGACGTGACAGAGCGCAAGGAGTACGAACAGACCCTACCAGCCCTACATGAAGCGACGAACGACTTCATCCAAGCATCATCGCAAACTGAGGCTGCCGAGCAGATAGCCGATACTGTAGAAATGGCCACCGGGTTATCGGCCGTTGCCGTCTACCACTACGACGACAAGGACGGAGTTCTTCGGCCGGCTGCCAGTTCTACTACTCTTCAGGAACTCGTCGGCAATCTACCCGTCTTTGGTCCGGGTGAGGGGATCGCGTGGCGTGCCTTCACAACTGGGGAGTCGGTTGCGTACGATGATATTCGGACTGTTGATGACGTGTATAATCCCGAAACGCCGATCCGAAGTGAGCTTATTGTGCCGGTCGGTGACCACGGCGTCATTTTAGCTGGGAGTCCGGAGCTGGGAGCAGTTACCGAATATGACCGCAAACTCGTAGAACTACTGGCCCTCTCCGCGGAAGCTGCGATCAATACGATTGAGCAACAAACCCAGTTACGGGCTCGACAACAGGAGCTGGATCAGCGGAATCAACAACTTATGCGTATTAATAAACTAAATGATATAATTCGAAATATTAATCAGATTCTCATCAAATCAGACACGCCCGATACCATCACCCAGGGCGTTTGTGATCAACTGGTTGAAATTGATCAAATAGAATTTGCATGGATTGCCAAACCAGAACTAGATAGTCAAGCGGTACAGCCGACAGCGTGGAGTGGATCCGACCGTTCGTACCTAGATCAGCTTGGTGAGTCAATCGGCGACGAAGTAGCCCCAGATGAACCGACTGTCCAAGCGGCCCGGACCCAGGAGTCCGTTTCTGTTCCCAACATCGCACGGCAACCCTCTAGTGACTGGCAAACGTCGGCGCTTCAACAGGGCTATAGCTCCGTTTTGAGTGTTCCGCTCATCTATGAGGAGTCCTTCTATGGGGCGTTGAGTGTGTACGCGTCTGATCAGCAATTCTTTGAGGAGGAATACCAAGACGTGATGACTGAATTGGGTAAAATGACAGGATTAGGCATAAATACGATAAACCAACGTGACGCACTGCTGGGGAAACAATACACGACTATCACGCTCCAGATAGACGGTGTTGCATCTTCCAAGCAGCCCTTCCTCAACTTATCCAATCAACTCGGATGTGAGGTAGAACTCAGCACGATCCTCTCAAGTAAGCGAGGCCACATTGTGTACGCACAAATCCAGGATGTCACGGCTACAGATGTGATCGAATTCGCTGAGAAAACTTCGGAGATCAACCACGCACGTCAGGTTCAAGGGACGAATCACTGCGAGACAGAGCCTTGCCTGTTTGAATTTCTCGTGAGAGAAACGTGTTTGGCGATTCAGATTGCTGACCAAGGAGGGGTGCCAAAGACAATAACCTTTAACAATAACCGCGGACGGGTTATTGCAGATCTGCCCCCAACAGTAGAACCAGCAACCCTCATAGAATCGCTGCAATCTCAGCAATCCTCTATCCAACTTGTCTCAACAAGCACTCAACAAAATCCAATTGAGTCATCTGATATCTTCAATCAGGACTCAAGTGAATCACCTAATATCTACATATTGCAGAATGATCTCACCTCCGCTCAACGAGAAGCGGTTGAAGCCGCATATGCGGGTGGATTTTTCGAGTGGCCGCGTGACAGCACCGGGGAAGAAATCGCGGATGTCTTAGGAATCTCCCAGCCAGCCTTCTCGGAACGGTTACGAGCAGCTCAGCGAAAAATCATCGCCGCGTACTGTCGTTAAGAGAAGCTGAGATTTGACATCCTCCTCTGCGTAAACGCGGAGATATCCCGAGCGGTGGGAGTTTCAGGTTTACAGTTCAATCGGCGGACTACCAGCCCCTTTCGGGCGCGGATGGTCCCACAACGTCGGACTGGTGGGCTGCTGGTCATGCCAAGTGGCCGTTACCCCTATTCTCAACTACGCTCATGCCGACGACTCGTAACTTGAAGACTATTCTGTCAATGAAACCGCGGACACATACTATTTCAGTGGCTTCACAGTCGGGTTACAACTCGTCGGGTTGAGCGTCTGAAATATCGCCTCTCTGCTGGTGTCGATGCGTAGCATCCCAGTCTTCAAATATACCGTAGTCCGTCATTGTCGTCATGCCAGCGATTGCTGCCCGGAGACTAATTCCGATTAGCGGAATATCGGCAACTGTCACGATTACATCCGCTTGAACTACGACACCCTCGCGTAACAATACGTCAACAAACTCGACTATCGCGTGTGTCTCGTCTTTCGTTGGCTCCATTACTCTGCCCCGATATCTGGCGCAAACGTATATGGGGGCCATGGCCCCGTGAATCGAATCTCTACTCCGTCCTGTTCGACGATTGTATCTAATCGATCGCCGAGGGCAGTTTCGTTGTCCTCGTCTGCAAGAACGGCTACCCGGAGGATCTGTTCCTGTTCAGCAGATGAGTGGGTATCATCGGAGAGCGTAGGACGCGATTCCTGTTCGGCGAGGTCGTTCACGACCGGGGTGATAGCCTCCGTCAATTGCTCTGCGAGGTCTGTCCGTTGATCTTGTTTCAGCTCTTGAATGCGCTTCTCATATTGTTTCTCAAGCAGGAATCGTTTCCCTGCACCCGCTTGCTGCTGGCGCTGTTGCAATTCCTGAAGCCGGTCATCCTGCTCCGTAATTCGGTCCTCAAACGGGGACGAGTCCCACAAGAGGGTGATGCGGTACTCCCACATTCCTGCAAACGACTGTAAGTCATCGTGAATGTTCTCATAGTGCTCGGCCAGCCAGTCTTCGACACTTGCATCACCACCCTCAAGCACTGTGTCAAACCGCATCGGCAACGGTGTCCCGAATACGTCACTCGCCGCATCAACCACCTGCTGGTGGGTAACCACCCATTGCTTTACCTGGTCGAGATCGTCTGTTTTGTAGACGGTCTCACAATCGTGGACAACGGCACCGATCCCGTCAGTCTCAATGACGTAGACGGGATTCTCATCAATGCCCGTCGTGGAGAGGGTCTCCGTGTCCGAGGCAGTGGTATCAACCACGCAGTACAGATAGCGTCCCTGCTGGACAGGTTGTTCGTCGTCCGCCGCTGTGGTCTGTGCGTCGTCCAGTGATTGGGAGTGATCCGTCATATGTCGTCGCCCTGTCCGTGCGCTGATCGCCGGGAAGCGTCTGTTTCGTGCTCGGACAGCTGGTCAATCGCGTCGCGGACGACGTGGTCGAGATCCTCCTTGAAGTCGGATACGTCGTCGTCGATGTCTTCCTGCTGTTTCAGCCGCTCGAGTTCGTCTTCTAGGGCCTGCAATTGCTGCCCTAATTGTTCGATTTCCTCCTCCGAGAGTGTTCCCGATTCCATCCGACGGACGGCTTCTCGTTCGAGGGCCTCAACCAGCAGTTCGATAACAGTTATAACCAGTGCTGTCAGGCCACCTTGGATATCCTCGGCGTCGTCATCAAGAGCCAGTTCCATATTTAGTCACTCTGCTCCGACGATGAGGGTGCTGTCGGCGAGGGGCCATCCGACGGGGGGGTTGTAGATTCAGTCTCTGACGAGGACCCCGTCTCAGCGTCGGACTCGGATGGGTCTGATGAGATATTCGCAGCAGATTCAACCTGCTCCATATCTGTGCCGGTCGGGAATTCGAGCCCGTATTCAGCCGCTGTTTCGAAAGAAGCAATCGCGGCCCGCAGCTCGATCCCAAGCAGTTCCGTATCGCCAACGCTGACGACGACATCGGCGTTGACGACGACCCCCTTATCCAACAGCATCTCCAGCATCTCGGCGAGATCGCCCTGCGAGCGCGTCGGTTTGGGGTCACTCATCGGTTTGGTCCCCGCCGGCGTCACGGTCTGATGGAGTCGTGGAGGCCTCCGAAGCACTAGCGGACTCCGCGGTGTCGCTTGTTGTTTGCTGGTGGAGACGCTGTCCGTATAAGCGCTCGCGGCCTACCATATCCGAGTATTTCGGAGTTTTCGGAACGGTCGAGTGAGAGTTCCGAGCCGCATTTTCCGCGTTCGTCTTCTGCGGCGGCATCGTTGAGTGTGCTGTTGGATTCTCGACGCCGTCCTCATCATCATTTGTATCGTCACGTCGGGCTTCCGACTGCTTCCGGTTGCGCTTCCGCCGTTGGGCGAGTTTTTCCCGCTGTTGGAGCAACTTCCGGCGGGCTTTGTCCCGATTGATCTGGGCTTTGACCCGTGCTTGTTGTGCTTTCTGCTCGTGTTGTTGCTGTTGTTTGTCACTCATTGGTCGTCCCTCCATTGGAGTCCGATTCGCGCGAGACGCGAATTTCGAGTACCTGGTTATTGATGGTCATATCAGTGATTGTCATCTCGGACTGGTCAAGCGGAATCCGCTTCACCTCGTTCTCATTGATCCGGAGGATCAGGGCTGGCTCATCAGCATCGAGGTCAACATCTACGTCATCCTCATCAGCCACGCCAGGCAAATCCGCGATCACGACGAGTTCGTCGTCACTCGGCCCCTCACGGGTTTCGATAGGTACCGAATCCTCTGTCGCTCGCTGGTGACGCGATCGCCGTTCGTGCGACCGATGCGGTGATGACCTCGTAGTCGATGATTGATTACGTTGTCCCAGCCCGATGGAAACATCGTAATTGTAATCGATACGGCTTGTTCCGCGGTCAATCTGGCCTGACCCACGGCGGTGGCCCGCTTCCTCCTCGTCGATCTCGGCGAGTGTCTCAAGAAGGGTACGCAGCTGGTCAAGCAGACCCGTCGGCTGGGTAGATGTATTGTCGCGCTCGTCGTCGGATGTATCGTCGTTGTTTTTGTTGGGTGGCATTATTGTTTGACCTCCATGCGGCCGCGCATTTGTTCTTGGATCTGTTGCGCCGTTTCGAGTTGTGTCTCAAGCTCTTGCTTGCGCTGCTGGTATTCCTCTTCGGACCGCTCACCAATCTCATAGAGGAGGCGGTTCTCCTTGATGTCGTCCTGAATTGCGTCGGTATCGTACATTTCATCCAGTGCCATCGTATGCAGGATATCCAGCAGCGAGAGAAACGGTTTCACCAACAGGTCGTCCACGAGGAACATGCATTATCGCCCTCCTTGTTGTTCGGCCCCGATATGGATATCCACAAAGTTGTATGGGGGCCATGGGCCCGTGTACTTGATGGTCAACTCGTCGTCGTACTCTGCTTCAATCTCGTCAATCGCGGCATCGAAGGCGTCACGTTGGTCGCGGTCCACGAGGTACGACTTGTTGACGATCAAGCGGTCCGTGAAGAGATCGTTCTCTGTCTCGTTGATGCTCAACTCTGTCAGTCGATCTGTGACGGTTGCTTGGATGTCTTCCTGAGGGATCGTATCGTCAGCAGGCGCGAGTATCTTCACCCCGAGTTCAACGGTTCCCTCAATATCGTTGAGCGTACTGCGCAACGCGCGTCGTGCGCCCCGTAGGACGCCTTTGATCGTGCGCTCGTTTTTGAACGCCATCCCGAAACTCATCGGCACGACCGTGCGTCCACCATCGTACTCCAACACGTGTTGGAGGACAGTATTATGCGCCTCCACGTCCTCGTCGGTGCGGTCGGGTTCAGTCGTGTCGATGTCGGACACGACCGCGGAGAAGTTCTTGTAATCGACCGTGTAAATCTGGTCTGCGCCAGCGACGCCTTCGACATCTAATTCGAGGTCTTCCTGTTCAATGATGCCGTACGTGTATAGGTTCTCACTCATCGATCTCACTCCGGTGGGATTGGGATTGTGACTGATTGGCGTTGCAATCGGTCAGGACTTCCTTGAGAACGACCGAAAACAGCAGCAACTGCTCGGCCGCATGGTCTACTCGGGTTAATGCTACGTCAGGATCGGAAAGGCGATACACTTTGCGCTTGCTCAATTTTTGCATTTCAAGAATACCGTCGTCCGCAAGGTCACTTAAATGCGGATATACTGTACCCGGACTCAGGTCTGTCCCAAACAATCGCCGAATATCTTGTAACAGGTCTTTGCCGCAGGCTCCATCGCGCACAGCGATTAAGAGGAGGAGAATCGCGTCGATGTGTTCGGTAACGATTTCATCACTGATCGTGTGCAGCTGGTCATTGTCAACCCACCCGTCTATCGGAGCGACCGCGTCATCAGTCAGCGGCGTATCCGTGTACCGTTGCGCCGCTCCTTCATCATGCGGCTGGTCTTCGTGAGCTGACGTACCGTCGGAGTCGATCATCGATTCGAGATCGGATACTGTGAGCGAGAGTGCGGTGTCGGCGTCGATGTCCGCGGTGAGTTCCTCCAGCAGGTCGTCCATTGTTAGACCATCTCCGTGAGCGTGATCTTGGGGATCGACTCTGACTGGCTGATGCCGATACCGAGCAGAGGCGTCAACGGGTTTTCGCCATACAGGATGATGGCGTCACTGGACCGTTCCAGCCGGAAGTGCATATCGGCAACCCGATCCGCTCGCGTGCGGAGTTCAGTACCTGGCTTGGTGATGAGGAGTGCCAGATCGTTGTGGAGAGCGACATAATTCGCAAAGTCACCCAGCCGGGTTTCGAACGCCTCCTGCGCCGTGTCCATGCTGATCACGTGTAATAACGGGTTTTCACTTTCTTCTCGCACCTGTTCAACGTAGGCCATGTATGGCTCGTACGCGAGTTGCCCGCCTTCTATGGGTGACTCAAGATCCTCATCGGTCGGGTTCGACTGGCCACCTCCTGTACCTGCATCCATCGAACGTGGCTCATCGGCCTGCTCATCTGTCTTATCTGCCGGCGTCGCTTCATCGGCGGGTGTGGTTGCCGTTGTCATCTCAGAATCGGACGTATCGGTGTCCAGTTGGTCGTACCGATCTGCA
Source organism: Salarchaeum sp. JOR-1 (assembly GCF_007833275.1). GTDB lineage: Archaea > Halobacteriota > Halobacteria > Halobacteriales > Halobacteriaceae > Salarchaeum. The sequence goes on from NZ_CP042241.1 coordinate 23,667, forward strand.
TCGTCAGAGGGACCGGCGTATGTTTCGAAAATATGGCAGTAGGTATTGAAGACCTGGGGAGAGAGCACCGTATTGAGATCGTTGTGGAGTAAGCCGGGGCTGCCCTCCCGAGGCGGGACAACCGCAACGCCCATCTCCTGAGCAAGGAAGTTACGAATCGCCGGGAGCGTCAACACGCTCCACGCGTCACGAGAGAGATCAGGCCCAAGGTCGAGATGAACGACGCTGCCGCGGTTATAGCCTCCCGAGAGGATACGGTCAAGATCACGGATGCCAGTCGAGAATTTCGCCTTCGAATTTGCCAGGGGATCCCACGTGCCATTCCCGGTTCCTGTTCGGAGGGTTGGTAATTCGACTGGCGTGATCGCTTGGAACTTGCCGTCGGCAAGTGTAAACGGCTGTAAGCGGTTGCTGATTCGAACACCCCGAAGCTTTTCCAAGCGAAGATGCCGACGCGTTCGGCCGCGGTCGTCCTCTTCAACATCAAGGGTGACGACACCATCGACGATGTATCCAAGCGATGAGGACTCCGCTGTTTCTGACACCAACATCAAACGAATGTTCTCTTCGCGGGCAAGAACGACCAGTTGATTCGTCACTGTCTCGATGTCGGGGGGGTCGTCGTGGCGCGTCGCCAAGTACTCGTAGATGAGTTCCCAGCTATCGAATGCGATTGTGAGTTGCGTGGTCGCGGCGTTGATCTCTTGGATCCATTCGAGTAACGAATCCAGATCGAGTTTCTCGAATGGCACGTCTACGTCCAGTGGGAGTTCGAATGGGTCTTGGGAGAGGTCAAGAATCGCGGTTGTGTCAAGTGAGGAGTGATCGTCGAAGTACATCTCGTGAACCGTCTCCTGATCAACGCGTGTGGACACGTAGAGGACATCCCCATCCCGGTTCAACACATCGAGACCGCGGATCGTAAACAAGGTTTTGCCCGTGCCTGGTGCACCGTTGACGAGGAGCGTTTGCCCGGTGTCACCCGTGAAAAACTGGCTAATCTCACGTGGGAACAGCGCGAGCCCGGTGTGGTCTGTGGGCGGTTGAGCTGGGCTGGATGAACTCATTACTTTCCTCCAGTCGGTGGCGATAGAGTACCTCAACTAATCGGTGAGGCTTTCTTCGCGTAACGACTGCATAGGGGACTTTATATTCTCCTTACTTAGAGGTGCGACTCATTACAGGGGGTGAAACGGTTGATGAAACGGCTGATGAAACGGCTACTGAAACTATACACACCATTTTGTAACAACCGAGTACAGTTAGAGATGGGTTCACCCCAGATCATCAATGGCGCAGCCAGATTCCTCAAGCTTGGCAGAAGTCCTTGATCGCGTACTGGACAAAGGTGTCGTCGTGGACGTGTGGGCTCGCGTGTCGCTTGTCGGCATCGAGATCCTGACCGTCGAGGCGCGGGTCGTCGCCGCCTCGGTGGACACCTTCCTCCACTACGCAGAAGAAATCGCCAAGATCGAACAAGCCGAACTTACCGCCGGCGCCGAGGCGGCACCCGAGGCCTAACCTAGGCTTCCCCCTTCGGCACGGCATAAGAGAGGTGAATAGCTTGCAAACTACCATTAACACCCTTCTCGGGTACACAGTAATCCCATGAGTGTCACAGACAAACGCGACGAGATGAGAACGGCCCGCGAGGAATTCGCGGAGGCACAGTCCGAATTCGAATCATACGCTGACGAGTTTGCAGCTGATGTCGCGGCACAACAAAACGAGATTAATAACCTCGTTGATGAGATCGGCGACTTTCAGGCGGAGATGACCAGTACGACAGATGCGTTTCACACATATAGTGACGAGTTTGCCGCTGAGGTTGACCAGCTCCGTGCCGATATTGACGCCCAGCGGGACGTAATCCGTGAACTCCAGGACGCATTCGAGGCGTATGCTGACACCTTCGCTACAGATGTCGCAGCCAAACAAGATATCGGCGAGCTCCTGGCTGCGATTGAGGCGCTCCGAACGGAAATGAACACAACTCACGAGACGTTCGACGCATACACAGAGGATTTCGCAGCCGATGTCGCTGCGCTCCGCGATATCTCTGATCTGGTTGCAGCAATCAACGACCTGCGAGAGGAATTCATCGCCGTACACGACGCGTTTGACGACTACGCTGCTGACTTCGATGCCGAGATCAACCAGTTCCACGCTGCCACCGCGGATCAACGCGAGAGCTTCGACGCTACCGCCGACGCCTTCGAAGAGTACCGAGAGGAGTTCCATGGCGAAGAGGTAGAAGCACTACTCGAGGCGATCGATGACTTCCAACAGGAGATCGGCGACTTCCGAGCGGAGTTCGAAGCGACTGAGGACGCCTTTGCTGCCTTCACTCGTGACTTCTACGGCGACGAAATTACGGCTGAAACAGTCACCACTGAAACGGAAGCCGAACCCGTCGAGACTGATGCGGACGTAGATGCGGAAGCAGAGGCCCCTCCAGACGAAGCTAGCAGCGAATCCGTCGATACCGCGGACGAAGAGACCGAGCCGGTTGAAGTTGAAACGACGGCTCCGGAAGCAGAAAGTAGTCCTATGGACGCGACAGACGAAGCTGAAGAGGAGGAAGCAGAGGAAGAGACAGGGGAAGAAGCGCCGGAAGACATGATTAAGTGTCGGGTCTGTGGCGAATACTATCAGGCGATCACTGAACCCCATCTCCAGACGCACGATATGACGATTCAGGAGTACCGTGACGAATTCGGTGAGAACGTCCCGCTTCGGCCGGATGATCAAGCATGACAGACGGGTCCCGGAAACGCAAAGTACGCGGCTCCCAGATTCGCTCCTCACACGAGGAGAAGCAACAGCAGCGAACGCAGCATCGGGAGGACAAGGAACTCGAACGACTCGACAAGCAACATGACGGTCGTAGTCGAGAGCCACCGACTGACCGTGAGGGGGGGTTTACCCCTGAGGAACAGCCGTTTATCGAGACGGAGGCAGTCAAGCAAGTCCAAACGCGAATGGAACGGTGGCTCGATGTTGGGCGGCCTGTCCACGTGATCGGCCCCACCGGCTCTGGCAAAACCTCGCTGGCGATGCACGTCGCACGGGAGCGCGACCGGCCCGTGGTCTGGATCAATGGCGACGCCGAGCTCACGACAAGCGACCTCGTTGGCGAATACGCCGAAAAGGAGCGAATCTCGGAACGAGACCAATTCATCCACAACGTTGTCAAAAGCAAGGATATCATCCGGGATCGGTGGGTAGACAATCCGCTGACACTCGCCGTGCAAGAGGGCGCGACACTCGTCTATAACGAGTTTTCCCGCACCAAGCCGGTAGCGAACAACGTGCTATTATCGGTCTTCGAAGAAGGTGTGCTTGAGTTACCAGGGAAACGTGGCGAATCGCGCTACGTCGATGTCCATCCCGAGTTTCGAGCAATCTTAACCTCGAACTCTGTCGAGTATGCTGGTGTCCACGAGCCGCAAGACGCGCTACTTGACCGTCTCATCGGTATCCACATGGATTTCTACGACCTCGAGACGGAGATCGAGATCGTTCAAGCCCATGTGGAGGAACCTGACGGTACGGAGATCGACCAGATTGTGCGAGTAATACGCGAACTGCGCGAGGAGCTTGATATCACTGTCGGCACGCGGGCCGCAATCATGGCCGCTGAAGGGGCGACTACCGTTGACACGCTTGACCAGGCGACCTTAGCCGACATCTGCACGGACGTGCTGGCCTCAAAAGTCGCCCAACGGAGTGATGTCCACGACTTACGAAATAATATCGAGGCTACACTTGACGAGATGGGAGCCAGTCATTCTTAAGACTCGGCTCCCCAGATAGAAGCATGGCAGACCCAGCAAACGACCAATCAGGTTACGACAACGAGAGCGAACGCACCGAGGTGCCGTCCTCTCCCGACAGAGAGGAAGCGTCAGCACCAGCAGACGCCAACGACGGCGGCACCGATCAAGATACGACGGGCGACGAAGATATCTCATCATCAACGAGTGAGACACTCACTCTTGTCGATGCTCAAAATCGGGCACAGGAGGCAGCGGAAGAGCTATTAGACCACAAATTCGAGGGAATTATCAAAGCGGAGACAGCGGATGGTGACGGCTGGCGGACGGTCGTCGAAGTCGTTGAACGGAGTGCTGTCCCTGACACACAAGATATTATTGGCCGCTACGAAATCATGCTTGATGCGGCCGGGGAGGTTACCGGCTACGAACTCCTTGAACGGTATCGACGTAACGATATGAAAGAAGAGCTGTAGCGGTACAGAGAATGCAACAGACATGGCCTATCGGTTGACTGTGGCAAATGAGAAAGGCGGTGTGGGGAAAACGACGACTGCAATTAATGTTGCTGGAGCCCTTGCTGACCGTGGGCATGAGGTTCTATTTGTTGATCTTGATGCGCAGGGAAATGGAACGATCGGACTTGATCTCGACACAGCGTATACCGACGACGAACTTTCCCTGTATGATATCCTCATAGATCTGGACGAGCAACAGAAGATTGATGCGGTGATACGCTCGGACGAAGAATTCGATGTGCTCCCTTCTCACGTTGATATGTTTAATGCTGAGTCTGAGCTGCAAACAGCGATGCGTGGGCGTGAACGGCTATGGATGGCCTTAGATGAGCTTGACGCCGAATATGCCTATGTCATCGTTGATGCGCCCCCATCGTTGGGATTACTTACAGATAATGCACTCCTTGCCTGCCGGAATGTTCTCATCCCAGCCCTCCCTGAAGAGGCGTCCCAGCATGCACTGAATATCCTGTTGAGCCATATTGATACACTGGAAGATGGATATGGCGTTGACATTAATATAGTCGGGCTCGTCGCTAACAGAATCGAGGTGGATGGCGAAACTGACCGGATGCTGGAGTGGTTTGCCGATCAGTATGGGTCACTCCCAATCTGGAAGATCCGGAATCGAGTTGTGCTCAAGCGTGCATGGGCGAATGGAACATCAGTGTTCGCTCATTCGGAAACAACGGATATGAAGGAGCGATTTCATACTATCGCTGCTCATCTCGAACAGGGATAGATAGAGATGATTAGTTGCCACTCTTGAAACACAACTTAGCCACATCGAACGAACACGGGAACTTGTAGAGCTCGCTGGACGATTTGTTCCCGAGTCCGGCACTGACGTTATGAGAATCCTGCCCGCTTAAGCCCCATGGGTGTGAGTTATTACGCAGTTCAACGGAGATGGAACGCTGACACCCACCGCGTATTCGGCACAGGTAGAGACGCTCATCGGTGAACCGCCCACACTACCCCCTGGAAATAGTCTCGCGTGGCGCGTCTACACGAATCAGGAGGCCGCCACCTTCGACGATGTCCGCACTGCTGAGGACGTGTATAACCCCACGACGCCATTTCGGAGCGAACTCATCTATCCGCTCGGCAATCATGGCGTGCTCCTAATTGGTGACACGGAGATTGGAGCCTTCGATAGAGACACAGAAGAACTCGCGGACCTACTTGCAACGGCCGCAGAAACAGCACTTGACCGCGTCGCCTGGGCCCAACAACTCCAGACTCAGAAGCAGGACGCACAGCGGCAAGCCCAGCAACTTACCCGTGCGAATCAGATTAACGAGAAACTGCGCGAGAGTATTCAGGCGATCATCGAAGCTGACACACGCCAAGAAATCGAACAGGCAATCTGTACGCACCTAACCGAGATCGATCGGTTCGCGTTCGCCTGGGTCGGGAAACCCACGCCGACAGGGGATGCTGTCACGCCAGTTGCGTGGGCAGGGTCCAATTCGGAATACATAGAAGATTTGTCAGGACATCTCGATATAGACTCTCATCTACCAGCTGTGCAAACAATCCGTGAGCGCGAGCCAACCAACGTCTCAACGGTTGCAGACGCAGCAAATCAAGAACCGTGGCGCCAACTAGCGCTCCTCCACGAGTATCAGTCCGCTATCAGCGTCCCCATCATCTACGACGAGACTTTGTATGGCGCACTCACAATATATGCGACTCGCCCGTCAGCGTTTGATGAACGTTCGACAGCCGTCTTGCAACCACGGGTATTGCGTTCCGGGCATACCGGCACCAGAGAACGCGGTATCTCCGCGATGCGACGCTTGGCTTCGGGCTGATGACACTGGGGGTCTTGATTGAGGGCGTGCTCTATCAGGTAACTCCGCTTTCGTTGACACAAGTACATATCATTGAATCAGTGGCGATCGGGGCCGGATTCGTTACCCTCCTCTACTCGTTCCTGCAATAAGCTATCCTTGCTGCATATACTCTCTACATCTCACACGCCGATCTCAGAAAGTCAGCATCCCGTTATGTTGGAAAGTATGAGGGCTTTTGTCAATCCCTATTAATCGATATTGAATCATGAGCCTTCCAGAAGATATTCTATTGCCACTGGATCTTTGATAGTTGCTCCGGGATACTGACGAGTCGCTGTTCGAACGTTCGATACGGGTGTTCGTCTTCTACGTGCTCCGCTGATTGACGATCGGTCGTCCCGTCTGGATACTTTATCTGGAGGTGGACTGGCCCGTAGTCCGGTTCTGTCTCGTCAGCATGCCAGCCGAACCCACGACCGCTATCGGGTTCCCACCACTGAATCCAGTAATGGGGTCGCTCTCCCTCCAGATCGAATTCAACGCGAAGCCGGGCTTCCGGGGCTGCGTACTCGCGCTCGAGAAATGACACGGGATCGATCTTGGTGACGACTTCGTTGGCGTCCCTCCGAGACGGTTCGTACCACACAGTCTCACAGCCACCGGTTCTAGAGAGGCGGTCGTGGACGCGACGAAGGAGTTTCGGCTCGACAGGTCGCCACACCCCGAACACTGGCCCCACGGCGGGTCACCCCGCGCTCTCGAGATGGAGGTTGTCGGGGACGCCGTCGGTGAGTGACTGGATGTCGTCGTAGAGGTGAAGCGCGGTCTGGATGGTGTCACGGGAGCGGAGACTGTTCTCCCAGCGGCGGAGTGCCTGTCGTCGCTCGCTGATTTCGTCGGCCGGGAGGTCGTCTGCCAGCGTCGCTTCGAGGTCCTCCGGCGAGTCAACATCGTACGTCGTTTTCCACTCCTCGATTCGGTCAGCGATCGCTTCGAGCTCACCACGTAGCTCCTCTTTGTCGTTGGTCAGGATGAACTCACGTAACTGATCGAAGTACGCTCGCGTCGGGTCGGGGACGTACTTGTCATCGCTCGTCACGAGGAGTTCGCCCGAGTCGGCGAGATCGTCGAGATGTTTCTTCGCTGTATCCCACTTGACGTCGGCCTGCTCGGCGATCCAGTTGGCGGTTCGTGGCTCGGAGAGCGTCGTCGCAATCGTTTCAACCCGTTCCCGCGCGGTCATCGAATCGGTCCACGATTCAACCATAGTGGTGGCTACACGATGCAGTACCATATACTCTGGGGATAGACCCAATATAATGGAGTGAGGTGAGATTGCTCCTGTAAAAATCAGGAAAGCCGTCCGAGGTGGTTGCTCGATCAGGCCCTACTAGTCGGAGTTATAGATCATCGAGGTAGTCCCTCCGCTGCTCCATTTTCTCCCGTTCCGTCCGTCGGTCGTAGTGCTGGTCGATGACTGCTTGACTGACGTTTGCGCGGTCGCTGACGACCTTATCTGGCATGTCGTTGTTCAGGCTATGGGTGATACTACCGCGGCGGATGGCGTGCGGGCTAACACTCGACGGACACTTGCTTGCCGAGCCATGGGGTATTGCCTCACATTCCTCGGGGTCACGATCGTGCGGACATTCGTTTCCGATTGCACAGGGACGACTCCACTGGTACACGTACTCCCGCAGTGTCGTCTTCTGTGCCCGCCCCCGCCGGGATGCCAGTAGTGGCCGACGATTGTAGTCGTCCGTTACCTCAGGACGCTGGTTTTCGATCCAGTCCTCGAGGAGCGTGCAGAGTTGGTCAGAGAGCGCGACCAGCCGTTCGCCGTCGCCCTTGTTCTTGATTGGTGTGCCCGCGTCTGGGCGATGTCGGACTTCGAGGTACTGTTCCTCCGCGTCGAAGTCTTCGACGTCTAGGGCGTGGACTCCCCCGACACGCATCATCGTGTGCCACATGAGGGCGATCGCAACGTGGTCGATGGTGGCGTATTCGTACTTCTCTAAGTGGGCGAGCACTTCGGTGGCACGCTCCGTGTCGAGCATCACGTCTCGGGAATTTTCGTCCGGAGTGATCGACGGCGACAGCACTTTCTCGCTGAGATCTTGCTCAACGCCGTCGATGGACTCCAGCCACCGAATGAACACGCGAACCGTGTCCATCTGCGTCTTCTCGGCGACCTTGCTGAGGTCGCCTTCCTCGCGTCGCCACAGGCGGTACTTGTGAAGTTGCCGACCCGTGAGCGTGTTGAGGTTCGTGATGTCCTGTTGATTACACCAACGAACCAAGTGGTTGAGCCGGTACTCGTGGGCTTCGAGCGAGGCCTCAGCGAGGTCGTTTTCTTTGTCGGCCAAGTACAGTTCGAGCGCGGTTTCGGGATCGATTGGTTCGAGACTCATGGTTGGGTTGCCTCTCGTGCGAACCCCACGAGTCTCGGTTACTGCCCATCACAGACTTGCCGCGTCAGCTCCGTTACCGTCTGAAAGGAGGGTTGTGACGCCGCGTACCCGAAGCCTGCAGCGCCCATGTTTCTATCGACGAACCAAGTAGGAGGCCGGAACGGGGACGAGAACGGTGTTCAAGAGCGTGCCTCGGCCGCGACACTACCAGTACTCGAGACCGAGTCTCGTCGTTCAGGCGAGGCGGCGGATGACGGCGTAGGTTGTTGCGCCGCGGGACGTTAGAGGCGGTCGAGAACCGCGTCCGCGACCACGTCCGTCCCGGCGTCCCCGCCGAGGTCGGGCGTTCGCGGGCCGTCCGCGAGCACGGACTCGACGGCGCTCCGAACCGCCGCGGCCTCTTCCCCGTGGTCGAGGAAATCGAGCAGCATCGCTGCGGACAGGACGGTCGCCGCGGGGTTCGCGATTCCCTCGCCGGCGATGTCGGGCGCGCTCCCGTGTACGGGCTCGAAGAGGCCGCGCTCGCCGCCGATGTTCGCCGACGGCAAGAGGCCGAGGCCGCCGACGAGGCCGGCAGCGAGATCGCTCAACACGTCGCCCGCGAGGTTCGGCGTCACCACGACCTCGAAGTCGCTCGGGGAGAGACAGAGGTGGGTGGCGAGCGCGTCCATCAACACCGACTCGGTGGGGACGCCGCGTTCGCGCGCCACGCCTTCGACGGTTTCGAGGAACAGGCCGTCGGTCTCCCGCATCACGTTCGCCTTGTGCGCGACGTGGAACCCGTCGGGTGCGTAGTCGCACGCGTACTCGGCGAGCCGGCGACTCGCGTCCGCCGTCACCACCCGAGTGAGGGTGGCGCGGCCGTTCTCGCGGGACTCCGCGCCCGTGTAGACGCCCTCCGTGTTCTCCCGGAGGAAGACGACGTCGAGGTCGGGGCAGAGCGCGTCAACGCCCGGATACGCGCGGGCGGGCCGGACGTTCACGAACGACCCGACGGCCTCGCGCAGCGGGAGCACCACGTCCGCCGCGGTCTCGCCCGCCGCGCCGAACAGCGTCGCGTCCGCCGACGCCGCTCGCTCGCGCGTCTCCTCGGGGAGCGGCGTTCCCGTTTCCTCGGCGACGGCGTCGCCCGCGTCCGCGTGCACGAACTCGAAATCGCCGACGGCGTCGAGCACGTCCACCGCGACCGGCACAACCTCCGAGCCGATTCCGTCCCCGGGGATGACCGCGATTTCCTCAGACATCCGTATAGGGGAGGCTGTGCGCGGTCTCTTCGACGGCGTCGGCGTTCGACCGCAGGAGCGCCGTCGTGTCCCAGACGCCCTCCACGAGCGCCGTGTGCTGGGCGTCGTCCACCTCGACAGCGACCGTTCGATCGCCAAAGGTCACGGTCTCGTTCGCGACGTCGACAGTGACCTCGGCGTCCGGGTTCTCGTCGATGAAGTCCTGGAGGTCGGTGACGGTGTCGTGATCCGCGACGACGGTGGGGATGCCGAGCGCGAGGCAGTTCCCCGCGAAGATGTCGGCGAACGACTCGCCGACGATGGCGTCGATGCCCCACCGCATCAATGCCTGCGGCGCGTGCTCCCGGCTCGACCCGCAGCCGAAGTTCGCGTTCACCGCGAGCACGGACGCGCCCTCGAAGCGGTTCTCGTTGAACGGATGCTCCAGCGGCTCGTCGTCCTCGTCGAATCGCTGGTCGAAGAAGGCGAACTGCCCGAGGCCGTCGAACGTCACGACCTTCAGGAAGCGCGCGGGAATTATCTGGTCGGTGTCGATGTCGTCGCCGCGCACGGGAATCCCGGTGCCCGTGACTCGTTTCACGGTGTCGGCGGGCCCCCGGCTCATGCGGTCGTCACCTCCCGCATCGTCCGCACGTCCGTGACTTCGCCGGTGACCGCCGCCGCGGCGACCATCTTCGGGTTCATCAGAATCGTGCGGCCCTCCGTCGAGCCCTGCCGGCCGACGAAGTTCCGGTTCGAGGAGGACGCACAGACCTCGTCTCCCTCCAGCTGGTCGTCGTTCATCGCGAGGCACATCGAACACCCGGGGTCGCGCCACTCGAACCCCGCCTCGCGGAACACCTCGTCCAGGCCCTCGGCTTCCGTCGCGGCCTGCACGCGCTGACTGCCGGGGACGACGAGCGCGCGAACGCCATCCGCGACCTCGCGGCCCCGCACGACTTCGGCGGCGCGCCGCAAGTCGCGGAGGCGGGCGTTCGTACACGACCCGAGGAACGCCACGTCCACGAGATACCCCTCCATCGTCTCGCCCGGACTCACACCGACGTGTTCCTGCGCCTGCCGCGCCGTCTCCGGACTGTGACAGCTCTCCGGCTCCGGGATGGACTCGGTGACGCCGACGCCCTGCGCGGGCGTCGTCCCCCACGTCACCATCGGTTCGAGGGCGTTCGCGTCGATAGTGACCACGTCGTCGTACTCCGCGTCGTCGTCGGACCGAATCGACTCCCAGTACGGCTTCAGTTCCGCGAACCGCTCGGGGTCGTTCTCGAAGGCGTCCGTCTCGCGCAGCCAGTCGTACGTCGTCTCGTCGGGGTTGACGTAGCCGGCGCGCGCGCCGCCCTCGATGCTCATGTTGCAGATGCTCATCCGGCCCTCCATCGACAGCGACTCGATGGCGCTCCCCGCGTACTCGTACACGTAGCCCGACCCGCCGTCCGTGCCGAGGCGACGGATAACCTCCAGAATGACGTCCTTCGCGGAGACGCCGTCGCCGAGTTCGCCCTCGACGCGAACCTGACGCACGTTCGCCTTCTCCATCGCCACCGTACCAGTGGCGAGAACGTCCCGAATCTGGCTCGTGCCGATACCGAACGCGAGCGCGCCGAACGCGCCGTGCGTCGCCGTGTGGCTGTCGCCGCACACGACCGTCATCCCCGGCTGGGTGAGCCCCTGCTCGGGGCCGACGACGTGCACGATACCCTGGTCGCCCGTCCCCGGGTGGCTGAACTCGATGCCGGCGTCGCGGACGTTCTCCTCCAGTTCCGAGAGCATCTCCTCGGCGGCGTCGTCCGCGTACGGCCGGTCGCGGCCCTCCGTGGGAACGATGTGGTCGACCGTCGCGTGCGTCCGCTCCGGGTACGCCACGTCGAGGTCGCGCTCTTCGAGCATCCCGAACGCCTGCGGACTCGTCACCTCGTGCACCAGGTGCAATCCGACGAACAACTGGTCTTGTCCCGTGGGGAGCGTCGTCACGCGGTGTCGGTCGTAGACCTTGTCGTAGAGCGTTCGCTCACTCATCCTCGAACTCGCCGCCGCGCTCGAACACGCGGTTCGGCTCCTCTCGCGTCGAGTGCGTTACGTCCGCCATCTCGCCCTGTCCTCGCTCGTCCGTCGCGTCACGCCGCCCGCCGTCGGCCGCGACGGTTTCCCCGCGCGCGTACAGCCGTCGTCGGCTGTGCGCGGTGTCCGTGTGCGTGTGCGAGATCTCGTGCATGCTGGTTTCGTCGGTCATTGTCAGTCGTCCGCTGAGGCTTCGGCTGTCTCTCGCTCTTCGTCCTCGTTCCACGCGAACAGCTCGCGGAGATCCGCGCCCACGGCCTCGATGTCGTGGGCTTCCTCGGCGGCGACGAGCTGGTCGTAGCTCGGACGGCCCGCCTGGTTCTCCAGGATCCACTCGCGGGCGAACGTGCCGTCCTGCACCTCGCCGAGCACGTCCTCCATGTTCTCCCGCACGTCTTCGTCGATGATTTCGGGGCCCCGGGAGAGCCCGCCGTACTCCGCCGTGTCCGAGACGGAGTGCCACATCCCGCCGATGCCGTCCTCGTACATCAGGTCGACGATGAGCTTGAGTTCGTTCAAGCACTCGAAGTACGCCATCTCGGGGCTGTACCCGGCGTCCACGAGCGTCTCGTAGCCCGTCTTCACGAGCTCCGTGACGCCGCCGCAGAGCACGGCCTGCTCGCCGAACAGGTCGGTCTCGGTCTCCTCCTGGAACGTCGTCTCGATGACGCCGGCGCGCGTGCAGCCGATGGCCTGCGCGTACGCCAGTCCGATGTCGTGGGCGGCACCGGTCGCGTCCTGGTAGACCGCGAGCAGGCCCGGCGTCCCCTCGTCGTTCTCGTAGTTCCGGCGGACGAGGTGGCCGGGCGACTTCGGGGCGACCATCGTCACGTCCACGTCCTCACGGGGTTCGATCTGGCTGTAGTGGATGTTGAACCCGTGTGCGAACTGGAGCACGTCGCCCGAATCGAGTTCGTCCTCGATGTCCGCGTAGACCGCGGGCTGCACCGTGTCCGGCACGAGCACGCTCACCACGTCCGCCTCGCGAGCGGCCTCGCTCGGCGTCGCGACCCGCAGACCGTCCGCCTCGGCGGCGCTGCGCGAACTCGAACCGGGCTGCAGGCCGACAACCACGTCCACTCCGGAGTCGGCGAGGTTCTGAGCGTGCGCGTGACCCTGGCTGCCGTACCCGATGACGGCTACGGTCTTTTCCTGGATGTGCGATGCGTCGGCGTCTTCGTCGTAGTAGACGGGGTTCTCGAAGTCAGTCATTTGAGTCGGTCTGGGGCGATGGATGTCTTGGTCTCGCCGCGCGCGAGCGCGGTCTTGCCGGTGCGGGCTATCTCCCGGATGTCGAACTGGCGGAGCGCGTCGAGCGCGTCGTCGATTTCGCGCTCGGAGCCCGTGAGTTCGACCGTGACGCTGCGCGGCCCGGCGTCGAGAGTCGTACCGTCGTACATCTCCGTGATAGCGTGCACGCGCTCCGGCTCGTCCGCGTCCATCTTCACGAGCACCAGCTCGCGGGAGACGGCGTCTGAGCCGAGCTCGCGCGTGTGGATGACGGGCACGACCTTGTCCAGCTGTTTCTCTATCTGTTCGATGTTCGGGTCGGGTTCCTCCACCACCACGGTGACCCGCGACCACTCGGGGTTCTGCGTCGTCCCGACGGTGAGGGACTCGATGTTGTACTGGCGGCGGCTGAAGAGGTCGGAGACCTCGGAGAGGACGCCGGGTTCGTTCTCCACGAGCGCCGTGATGGTAGTGCGCCGGGGCTCCGGTTCCGCCTCGACCTCGGGGTCGATACGGATGCCCTGGCTGTTCCGTCGGCCCTCCGGACGGGGCCGTTCCTCGGGCGCGGGCCCCTGCAGTCCGTCGCTCACAGCTGATCACCCGCGAGCGCGAACAGGCCGTTGTCGCCGCCGCTCGGCACCATCGGATACACGTCCTCCTCCGGGTCGATGTGGACGTCGACGACAGAGGGGCCGTCGGCGGCGAGCGCGGCTTCGACGGTGTCCTCGACCTCGTCGTAGTCGTCGATGCGGAAGCCCGTCGCGCCGAACGCCTCCGCGAGCACGTCGAACTGGGGAATCCAGTCGTACTCCGAGGCCATCCGGCGGCCGTCGAAGAAGCCGTCCTGCCACTGGCGAACCATCCCGATGAACTCGTTGTTCAGGACGAACACCGTGAGGTCGAGGTTCTCGCGCGCCGCCACCGTGAGTTCCTGACACGTCATCAGGAAGGAACCGTCGCCGTCGAAACAGACGACGGACTGGTCGTCGCCGGCGGCGTACCGCGCGCCGATGGCGGCGGGGACGCCGTACCCCATCGTCCCCAATCCGTGACTGGACACCCACGTCCGGGGTTCGGTGAACGTCCAGTACTGCGCCGCCCACATCTGGTGCTGGCCGACCCCAGTGGTGACGAGCGTGTCGTCGTCCGTCGCGGCGTCGACGGCCTCGACGACGAACTGGGGTTTGACGGGGCCGTCCTCGTCGATGCTGTATTCGAGCGGGTAGTCGTTCTTCCACGTCCAGCACGTCGCCACCCACTCCTCGGTGTCCGGCGCGCGCGGGAGCGCGTCCGCGAACTGCCGGACGACCGCCGAGGCGTCCCCGACGAGGCCGTGGTCGGCCTGAATGTTCTTCGAGATCTCCGCCGGGTCGATGTCGACGTGAATGATCTCGGCGTCCGGCGCGAACGTCTCCACGCCGCCCGTGAGCCGGTCGTCGAACCGCGTGCCGACCGCGAAGATGCAGTCGGACATCGTGAGCGCGAGGTTCGCGTACCCCGTTCCGTGCATTCCCGCCCACGACAGCGAGAGGTCGTGGTCTTCGGGGAACGCGCCGATACCGGGCATCGTCGTCACGACCGGCACGTCGTTCTCGATGGCGAGGTCGCGGACGCGGTCGCTCGCCTCGGCCTTGATGACGCCGCCGCCCGCGAGAATCACGGGGCGCTCGGCGTCCGCGAATGCCTTCGCGGCCGCGTCCACGTCCGCGGGGTCGGCCTCGGTCGCCGGCCGGTACGTGTCCGGCAGGCGCGCCGACCCGGGTTCGCGGTCGGTATCCGCGTTCGTCACGTCCTTCGGCAGGTCGACGAGCGTCGGGCCCTGCCGGCCGCGCTCCGCCATCGCGAACGCCTCGCCGACCGTGTCACCGACGCTGTCGGCGTCGGTCGCGAAGTAGTTCTCCTTCGTGATGGGGCGCGTGACGCCCGTCGTGTCCGTCTCCTGGAAGGCGTCGCTCCCGACGAACTCCGTCGGAACCTGGCCCGTGAGCGCGACCACGGGGTCGGAGTCCATGTCGGCGTCCGCGAGCCCGGTCACGAGGTTCGTCGCGCCCGGCCCCGAAGTCGCCATGCAGATGCCGGGCGTACCGGTGACGTGGCCGTACGCGTCCGCCGCGTGCGCCGCGCCCTGTTCGTGCGCCATCGTCACGTGCGAAATCGGCGAGTCGTAGAGCGCGTCGTACACGGGCATGATGGCGCCGCCCTGCACGCCGAACACCGTGTCGACGCTCGCGTTCTCCAGCGCGCGCACGACGGACTCCGCGCCCGACGTGACTGGCTGTGCGCTCTCATCCGGATCTCGCTCTATCGTTCGTTCGCTACTCATCGGTCTGGGTGGGTGTGTCGTACATCGGTCGCTGACTGGTCGAGGTTCGCGGACGATACGTCGTGGGGGAGAAGCGAGCTAGTGGGCCATCGCGGCCCGTACGCGAATCGACGCGACGGCCGCGACGCTCCCGAACGGCGACCCGCGGGAAGCGCGCGACCGCGTCATACGAGACCCCCTGACGCGGTCGGCCGGTATAACGGTTGCGTTCGTGCTGCTGGCTCATGCGTCCACCTCCGCGTGCTCGCGCTCCGTGGGGATTCCCACGTCCTCGGCGAACCGTTCGAGGTCGGACGCGGTGACCCGGCCGTTCTCGGCCGCGTACTCCTTCAGCCGCTTCGTCACGGCTACTACCTGGTCGTCGCTCGGCGCGTACCCGGACTCCTGGAGGCGTTCGCGCACGGAGTGCGTGCCCGTGTGCTTGCCGAGGACGAGTTCGCGCTCGCCGCCCACGTCGCTCGGATCCATCACGCCCGTCTCGAAGGTCGCGGGGTTCTCGATGACGCCCGCGGCGTGAATGCCGGACTCGTGGCTGAACGCGTTCGCGCCGACCACGGGCTTGTTCGCGGGAATCGGGATGTCGCTCTTCTCAGCGACCAGATCCGCGAGCTCGCGGATGTACGTCGTGTCGATGCCCGTGTCGACGCCGTACGCGCCTTCGAGGGCCATCACGACCTCCTCGTAGGCGGCGTTCCCGGCGCGCTCGCCGATGCCGTTCACGGACACCTGCGCCTGCGTCGCGCCCGCCTCGAAACCGGAGAGCGCGTTCGCGGTCGCCATCCCGAAGTCGTCGTGCGTGTGCACGTCGATACCGGCGTCGGTGTGCTCGTGGACGAGCGAGACGAGGTCGGCGAACCGCCGCGGCGTCGCCACTCCGCACGTGTCCGGGATGTTTATCCAGTCCACGCCGGCGTCGTCGACCGCTTCGACGACCTCGACGAGGTACTCCCGGTCAGTTCGCGTCGCGTCCATCGGGGAGAACATCACGTCCGCCCCGGCGTCCCGAACCTGTTCGACCGCCTCGACGGAGCGTTCGAGGACTTCCTCGCGCGTCGAGTGCATGGAGTCCTCGATCTGGACGTCGCTGGTGGACGCGAACACGTGCACGAGTCCGACGCCGGCGTCGAGCGCGGCCTCCACGTCGGAGTCCACGACTCGCGCCAGCCCGCAGACGGTGGCGTCCGTGTTCGCCGCGATGTCCCGGACGGCCTCGAACTCCGCGTCGGAGTTCGCGGGGAACCCGGCCTCGATGACGTGCGTTCCCATCTCGTCCAGCAGCGCCGCTATCTCGCGCTTGTCGTCGTAGTCGAACGAAGTCCGCGGTGACTGTTCGCCGTCTCGCAGCGTCGTGTCGAAGATGCGTGCGTCCGAGATCTCGGACTGGTCACTCAATGTGCCCTGGAAGAACTCGACCCCCCTGACGGGTGTCAGAGGACGCACCAGTGTCGTTGGACATGGTAATACACGCCACACGCGGGCCGATACATAAGCCTGTCCCTCAAACAGATTCTTGCGGGCGCCGTTCGACCCGTCGATCGAGAAAACCGCACGAGGGCGTAGCTGCGTTAGACATTAAATGTGTATTAATGATTGGGTAGGCGTTCAGGGGAACGACGGCCGACGCCAGGATTTTTACGCTACCAGAAGTTTGGAATTTTCGTATTCGGTGGCCGCGCGCGCCCCAGTTCTTGACGATTACAGAGATTCGACGAGCGCGCGAACCGCGTCCAGTTCGTCCGGAATGACGGTGTGCCCCATCCCCTCGTAGAGGCGCATATCGACCTCGGCGTCCATCCCGGTGAGGATGCGGTCGGTCTCCCGCACGCGCTCCGCGTCGATGTGCGGGTCGCGGTCGCTGCACCCGAGGAAGACCGGCGTGCCGTCGAGGCTCCCGGGATAGTCGTCCTCGCTCACCGTGTCGCCGATGAGGCCGCCGGAGAGCACTGCGAGGGCGCCGTACCGCGCCGGGTTCCGGGCGACGTATTCGGAGGAGAGACACGCGCCCTGGCTGAACCCACCAATCAGGGTTCGCTCGCGGTCGATGCCGGCGTCCGCGACGGTCTCGACGACGCCGTCGAGTTTCGCGAGCGCGGAGGAGAGCCACGGTTCGTTTCGCTCCTCGGGCGCGGTGAACGGCTGGGGATACCACGTGTTGCGCGCGGCCTGGGGCGCGAGGTACGCGACGCCGTCCGTGGGGAGTTCGTTCGCGAAGGCGAGGACGCTCTGCGCGGTCGCGCCGCGGCCGTGCGACAGGACGACCGCCGCGCCGGCCTCGCTCAGGTCGGTGCCCGCCGTGACGACCTGCTGGTCGCCGTGTGGGTCGCTCGTGCTCATCGCTCTGTTCGAGACGCGGTTGTGGGTTCGGTTTGTCGGCTCATGGTTTCGTCGTGTTACCTGATTCGACGGCGAACCTATTTAGGGGCTTCCCGACGTAGGGGTTACCAGATAACAGTCATGTCATCCGAACCGACGCAGGTCGCCGGCGAGGGGCCGTGCTCCGTGGTGGACTCCATCGAACAGATCGGGAGCCAGTGGCGACTGGTCGTCCTCCACGACCTCCTCGACGGCGAGAAGCGGTTCAACGAACTCAAGCGCTCGACGGACGCGAGTTCGCGCACGCTCTCCCGCGTGCTCGACGACCTCCAGGAACACGGGTTCGTCGACCGCCGCCTGGAAGAGGACGCCCCGGTCGCGACGTACTACTCGCTGACGGAGAAAGGCGCGTCGCTCTGCCCCGTCTTCGACGAAATCGAAGCGTGGGCGGACGAGTGGCTGGACGCCCCGAGCGAATAGCCCCCGACCCCAAACCCTTATACCCAGGAACAGTATGTTGGATTAGTAACTCATGGGGCTTCCACGCGTGGTCGCATTCGCGCCCCGCGACCGCCGGAACGCGCTCGCAGACGCGCTCACATCCTACGACGCGACGGTCGTGAGCGACGCGGACGCCGCGCGGGACGCCCTCGCCCCGGACGTGCACGCGGTCGTCTGTCGCGCGGACGCGGACGGCGAGTGGAAACGCGTCCTCACGGCCGCACCAGCCATCGAGTCGTTCGTCCTCACGGACGGCGACCCCGCGCCCGACGACGTAACCGCGGCGAACGCGACGCCCGTGTACGCTGGCGACGGCTGGGACTGGGCGGACGCGCTCACCGCGGCGCTCCCGGACACGGCGAACGGTACGAGCGACGACTACGCCCGATTCATCGAGCAGGCGCCCGTCCCCATCGTCGTCACGGACGCGAATGGCGTCGTCCGACGCGCGAACGCCGCGACCGCGGGGCTGTTCGGGTACGACGACCCCGCACGGATCGAGGGGAACGACGCGACCACGCCCATCCACCCGGCTGACCGCGATGAGGCGCGCGAACGCCTCGAGCGCGTTCTCGAAGAGTGCGTGACCGTGCCGACGACCGCGCTCACGTTCACCGACCTCGACGACAACCCCGTTCGCGTGCTCGCGGCGAGCGCTCCCGCGACGCTGGACGGCGAACCCGCGGTGCGCACGATCCTCCTCCCGGACGAGTCCTACGAGACCCGCCGCGAACTCGCGGAGAGCCGGGAGAAAATCGCGGCGATTCACGAGGTCGCGGTCGACCTGGAAACCGCGACGACTGTTAGTGAGGTCTGCGAGCGCGCCGTGCGGGCGGCCGAAGACATCCTCGAGTTCGACCTCTCCGTCATCGACAGCGTGCGCGACGGCCGGTTCGAAGTGGAGTACACGTCGGAGAAACTCCCCGAGGACGACCTCGCGCACATGCCGTCCGACGCGGGCCTGCTCGGAACGGCGTATCAGACGGGCGAGACAATCGTCACCGACCGCGTCTCCGAGAGCGCGGACGCCGACCCCCAGGGGCCCTACGAGTCCGCGCTCTCGGTGCCGATGGGGGAGTGGGGGGCGTTCCAGGCGGTCGCAGTCGAACCCGCGGCGTTCGACGAGTCCGACGAAGAACTCGCCGAAATCCTCGTCTCGCACGCGCACGTCGCCGTGGAGCGAATCGAACGCCAGCAGGATCTCCGGGAGCGCGAGCGCGCGTTCTCGGCGTTGCACGACGCGACCCGGGAGATGGCGAACGCGAACACGGAGCGCGAAGTGCTCGAACGCGCGGTCGACGCGGCGGTGGAAACCCTCGAGATGCCGCTCGCGGGCGCGTTCCGCCACGACCCCGACAACGGCTGCCTCCGCCCGGCAGTGGTGACTGATAAGGGCCAGGACGTCGTCGGCGACCACGCACCGCTCCGGAAGGGAGAGAGCCTCGCGTACGACGTGTTCACGTCCGGCGAACCCGGCGTGTACAACGACCTCGGCGCGACCGACGGCCGCGCGAACCCCGACACGTCGCTCGGGAGCGAACTCATCCTCCCGCTCGGCGACGTCGGCGTCCTCCTGTTCGGGAGTCAGGAACGGGACGCGTTCGACGACGTGGCCGTGACGACGGGCCGCGTGCTCGCCGCGAACACCACCACCGTCCTCGACCGGGTCGCGCGCGAACAGGAGGTCGCGGCCGAACGCGAACGCCTCGACGAGTTCGCGAGCATCGTCGCGCACGACCTCCGAAACCCCCTGAACACCGCGAGCGGCTTCCTCGAACTCGCCAGGGAGACCGAGGGGGACGAACCGCTCGAACGCGTCGAGGACGCACTCGAGCGCATGGATCACCTCATCGAGGACGTGCTCACGCTCGCCCGTCAGGGAACGCTCGCGGGCGACCAGACCGCGGTCGCGCTCGTGGACGCCGCGCGCGACGCGTGGCAGGTCACGCCCGGAGGAGCGGGGACGCTCACCGCGCGCGACGAGTCGCTCGCCGTGCTCGCGGACCGCGAACGCCTCGTCGAACTGCTCGGAAACCTCTTCGAGAACGCGAAAACGCACGTCGGCGGAGACGTGACCGTGACCGTCGGCGAACTCGACGACGGTCAGGGATTCTTCGTGGCGGACGACGGCTCCGGCGTTCACGCGTCGAAGCGCGACCAGGTGTTCAGCCACGGGTACTCGACGAGCGACGCCGGGACGGGGTTCGGGCTGAGTATCGTGGAGAGTATCGCCGAAGCCCACGGCTGGCGGGTGAACCTGACGGAGAGCGAGTCGGGGGGCGCGCGCTTCGAGTTCCGCGGCGTCACGTCGACGGCGTCGCCTTCGGGAGCGTGACGACGACCTCGGTCCGGTCTGCGGCCTCCGCGATGTCGACGCTTCCCCCGCAGTCATCGACGATGACGCCGACCGCGTAGAGCCCGATCGCGCTGTCCCCGGCGTCCCCGGGTTCGAACGCGGTCGTCCGGACGCGCTCGGGGAACCCGGAGCCGTTGTCCACGACGCGCACGTCCACGACGTCCGCGCGCTCGCTAGCGGTGACGCGGACGAACGGATCCGCCACGTCGTTGTGTTCGATGGCGTTCTCCACGAGGTGGTCGAAGACCACGCGGAGCGACCCGTTCGATTCGACGTACGTGTTCGGCGGAACGTCCACCTCGATCGTCGTCTCGGGGGTCGCGTCCTGGTACGCGCCGGCGATGTCGCGGACGAGCGACCCGACGTCAACGCGAGTGGTTTCCGTGTTCTCAGAGAGCGCGTTCGAGATCGTCTGCACCGTCTCCACGAGCGACGCGACGTGGTCGCTCCGTTCGCGGATAGCACGGACGTGCGCGGCGGCCTCGTCGTCCACCTCGTCCTCAACGAGTCCAGCGCGACCGCGGATGATGGTGACCGCGTTCAGGAGGTGGTGGCGGAGCAGTCGGTTCAGGAAGACGAAGTCGTCTCGGCGCTCGTTCGCGAGCCGCGCGTTCTCCGCGGCATCCGCGGCGTGCGTGCCGATGAGCACGCCGAGCAGACACCCGACGTTCATCGCGGTGAGCACGGACACCGCAACCGAGACCGCGGAGTGAGAGGAGTCGCCGACGTGAACGTCCGTGACTGCCGCCGTAGCGGCCACAGAGACACCGACGAGGATACCCCACTCCAGCACGGACTCCGCGGACGTCTCGTCCACGTTCCGTGCGATCGCGAGCAGTCCGAGCGTCGGGACGACCAGCACCGCGAGTTTCACGCCGACGATAGCGCTCTCGACCGGTGTCTCCGCTGTCGACAGCGTCGCGTCGGCGGCGAGACCGGCGGTCACGACCGCGGCGGCGAAGAGGAGGGTCGCGAGCAGCAAGAGGGAGCCACGGCCGGTCGTAGGGCGCACGGCGGGACGTTCCACGCCGCCCGGCATAACGCTTTCCCGGAACACCCGGGCACGTCAACACAGTTAACCGTGCGCCCGTGAAACGCTATCGGTATGAGCGATGAGGGCCCGCCCATCGTACTCGTCGTGGACGACGAGCCGGACATGACGCGGCTCTACGAGGCGTGGCTCTCCGGCGAGTACGAGGTCTGGGTGGCGAACGACGGCCACGAGGCCCTCGAACGAATCGACGAGCGCGTCGACCTCGTGTTCCTCGACCGTCGAATGCCGGACTTGCTCGGGCGGGAAGTCCTCGAGCGCATCCGCGAACGCGAATACGGCTGCCGGGTCGCGATGCTCACCGCCGTCGCGCCCGACGTAGACATCATCCGCATGGGGTTCGACGACTACCTCACGAAGCCCGTCGACCGCGAGGACGTGCTCACCGCGGCCGACCGCCTGCTCTCTCTCGACCAGTACGACGACAGCATTCAGGAACTCTACGTTCTCGTGGAGAAACGCAACAGTCTCGAACGCGCCGTCTCCCGGGGAGAACTGGAGGAGAACGCCGCGTACAGCGACCTCGAGAACCGCATCGAAGACCTCGAAGAACGGCTCGACGAGACGGTACGGGAGTGGGACGATAACAACTTCCGCGCGATGTTCCGCGAGCTGTGACATCCTCCCCCTGCTACCCGATGGGGCGTCTCGCACCGCAAGCGGGGACAGTCGCCGGTCGCCGACACGGCCTGCTCTCTCGTGTGAAACACCCCGCTCTCGCGGTCGAACAAGTATACTGATGGCTGTGTCGTTCGAAAGGCGCGGAGCGCCCTTCGTGATGACGAGAGACCTCCGGTCGCTCGAACCACACAGCCGGTACGCCTATACGTAGCTCGCGAGGCTCGACTGGCGGTCCGAACTCTCCTTTTCGGGGTCAAGCTCGTGGCCGACGAGGTCGCGGAGGTCGACGGCGTAGTTCGTGGCCCCGCGTTCGAGCACGAGCACGCGGCCCCGCGTTCCGACGACGGTTCCGCGGGCGACGGTGGTCGCGACCGGCTGACTCGCGAGGTCGAGTCCGTAGTCGAACGCGAACGTCTCGATGGGGTCGAACCCCGCGAGCACCACGCCCCAGGCGTCCGCGTCCACGGCCTCGTGGAGCCCGTCGAGTTTCGCCGGGACGCGCACCCGATCCGGAATCTCGGTCGCGATGTCGGACTCGATTTCGCGGGCGAGCCGGCCGTTCGAGACTGTTTCGAGGTGTGCCGCTCGCTGTGCGCCCTGCTCGCGGAGCCGCGTGTCGAGTCGCCACTCCCGGGTGACGCCGACCTTGAACACGTCGGGCGCGAACGCCGCGAGGTATATCGCGTGATCCTCGTGGCAGTCCATCTCGTCCTTCAGGCAGTCGCCCGTGCAGCGCGCGCACACCCACGTCGAACTGTGCACGGGACAGTACGGCGCGCTCTCGTCGCTACACGCGTAATGCGCGTCGTCGTCCACCGCGCCCGCGCAGTGACGCTCTCCCAGCCCGTAGTCCAGTCGCGCCCCGGACGCGAGCGACAGCCGCGACACCTCGCCGTCGTCCGCGACGACCAGCGCCGGCCCGTCCTCGCGGACGGCCGTCCGATACCCCACGACTTGCACACGTACAGAGAAGAACGCGAGAAGTAAAGCGTCTGCTATCGCCCGAGGTCGTAGAACTCGTCGTTTGGCCGCATGTCGGCGACCGTCGCCATGCGATTACTGAGGTTGAAGACGGAGACGACGCTCGTGATGTCCCAGATTTCTTCCTGGCTGAAACCGGCGTCGCGGAGCGCTTGCACGTCCTCGTCGGTGATTTCGCCAGGGGATTCGGTGAGTTTCACGGCGAAATCGAGCATCTCGCGGTGGGCGTCCCCGAGGTCGGCGAGCCGGTGGTTGGTCGCGAGCTGGTCTGCGAGTTTCGGGGCCTTGTTGTAGATGCGGCAGAGCGCGCCGTGCGCGACGACGCAGTAGAGGCAGTCGTTCACGCCGCTCACCGTGACGACGAGCATCTCGATCTCGCCGCGTTCGAGCGTCGACTCCTCGATGAGCGCGTCGTGGTAGTCGAAAAAGGGGCGGAAGTGCGCGGGCTTGTACGCGAACGCCGGAAAGACGTTCGGCGTGAACCCCGCCTCCTCGGTTTCGGCCTCGATTCGCTCGCGAACGTCGTCGGGCAGGTCCGCCCGGTCGGGAACCGGGAAGCGGCGCATGGCATCGTCACCCATACCGGGTTTGGGACGGGGGGCCACAAGTAGCTTCGTGCATGCGGGAACCGGACTCCTAAGTCAACCGTCGCCGTAGCCGGGAGTATGACGGAGTTGAAGGGGTACGCGGATGCGCTGCGCGAGGACGTCGGGGAGACGCTTCGAGGGGTTGCAATCGCCGACCTCCGCGCGAGAGAGTTCGACGTTATCTACATGCGCGAGGACATCTGGGAGCTGTACTCGGACGAGACCCAGCAGGAGATATTCGAGGACGCGGTGTTCGAGACGATGGGGATGAACCGCAAGGAGGACTTGTTCGAACCGCTCGGCGGCCTCGAAGCGACCGTGCGCGTGTTCGAGGGCGGTATCAACGTGCTCGCGTGGGCGGACGACCACGGCGTGTTCGTCGGTCTCGGGCGGGACGAGGACGCGATTCCGGCGGCGGTTCGGACGGCGAACGAGATACGGGAGACACTCTGATGTGCGGGCGGTACGCGGTGTTCCTCGACCCGGCGAAGTTCGAGCGGTCGTTCGGCGTGGAACCGCCCGTGGGCTACGAGACGTACAACGCCGCGCCGAGTCAGTCCCTGCCGGCCGTGCGCGAGCGCGGCGAATCGAGTGACAGAGAGGCGGCGACGCCCGAGTGGGGGTTCGTGCCGTCGTGGGCGGGCGACGACTACTCGCCGAACATCAACGCCCGGGTGGAGACCGTGCGGGAGACGTCGAGTTTCGCGGAGGCGTACCGGGAGCGGCGGTGTCTCGTGCCCGCGAGCGGGTTCTACGAGTGGCGCGAGGAGTCGGGGGAGAACCGGCCGTACTACTTCGAGCGCGAGGACGGAGAGCCGTTCGCGATGGCGGGTATCTGGAGCGAGCGCGTCCCCGAGACCACGCAGACCGGCTTGGGCGCGTTCGCGGGCGGCGGGCCGAGCGACCCGGAGCCGGTGGAGACGTTCGCGGTGCTGACGCGGGCGGCGACGGGAACGGTCGCGGACTACCACCACCGCGAGTCCGTCGTGGTCGCGCCCGACGACTACGGGACGTGGCTGTCCGGCGACGACCCCCTCGACGACGTGCTCGCGGAGTCCGCGTCCTTCCGCGCGCACCGGGTGTCGTCGGCGGTGAACGACCCGGGGAACGACGCGCCCGAACTCACGCGTCCGGTGTGACGGGCGGGTCGCTCGCGCGCACCGCGTCCGCCGTCTCCACCGTCGCGTCCACGATCCGCCGCCAGTCGGGCGTGACGCGCTCGCCGTTGACGACGGTGAGCGGGACGCGGATCGACTCGCCGAGGAACGTCTCGCTGATGGCGTACCGGCCGTGGTAGGTCTCCCCCGGTTCGACGGTGCCGCCGCCGTACGCGAACCTGTCGCTCCATACGAGAAGCACGCGCGTGAGAACACAACCGCCCCGGCTCTCGTGAACGCCGGTCGGCCGCCGTCCGAGCGGCCGGGGCGCTCTCAGAGGCACAGCCAGTGTAGTGCACACCAGCACGCGTATCAGGGATACCATACGTCATGAAGCCATCTATCGGGTGTTCGCTCACGGACTGAGTATTTCGCCCCCGTACGCACCACCTTTATATCAAACGGGTGTCGACATTGACACATATCCGTGGTTCCGAGAGCAGCGGACGACACGGTCGGGCTCGTCGGATTGCTCGCACAGCGCGGCGACTACCTCGAGAGCATCGCGGACGGCGTGACGGAGAAGCGCGCGCTCGTCGACGCCCACGACGCCTCCCGCTCGACCGTCGACCGCGCCGTCCGCCAGCTCGCCGACGCGGGCCTCGTCGACCGCACGCACGGCGAGGTCGCGCTCACCACGACCGGCCGCCTCGCGCTCGACGCCTACACGACCTTCCGGAACCGCGTCACCGGTATCGACGACGCCAACGACGTGCTGGACGGAGTAGACGACGCCGACGACCTGGACGTGCGACTGTTCGAGAACGCGACCGTCGTCGAAGCCGCACACACGCCACAGAAGCCGATGGACGAAGTCGCGGACGTCATCCGGACGGCGACCGAGGTGCGGGTGCTCGCGCCGCTCGTCCTCCCGAGTCACGTCGAGATCTACCGCGACCGCGTCAACGAGAACGCGCTGGCTGCGGACGTGGTAGTCACGCAGGCCGTCCTCGACGAGCTCGTCACCAACCACCAGGACACGATAGAGACGTTCGTCGGGAGCGACGACGCCGCGCTCTCCTTCACGAACGACGACCTCCCCTACGGCCTCGTCCTCGCGTCGCTCGACGACCGCGACGTGGTACTCGTCGTCTGCGGCACCGGCCCGGTCGCGGGCGTCCTCCGAAACGATACCCCCGACGCCGTCGCGTGGGCCGCCGACCGCTTCGCGTCCGCGCGCGAGACCGCGACCCGCCTCGGCTGACCCACTGACACGCGTGTCACCTCGTTACCCGAGTGTTCGCTTACGCATAAGGCCGTGACGCCCCTCCCGTGGAGTATGTAACTCGACACGACAGAGGTGCGTACCGCATGGCAGTAGACGGCGACGCCGGACTCTTCCTCCTGCTCGGCCGCCTCCTGTTCGGCCTGACGCTCGCGTTCATGGGCCTGAACCACTTCCTCAACCTCGAACAGATGACGGGCTACGCCGAGTTCAAGGGCCTGCCCGCGCCCAGATTCATGACCGTCGCGTCCGGCGTGATGCTCCTCCTCGGCGGCCTCGGCATCGCGGCCGGCGCGTACCCCGTGCTCAGCGCGGGCGCGCTCGCCGCGTTCAACGTCGCCGCCGCGTTCACGATGCACGCGTTCTGGAGCGTGCCCGAAGACCAGCAGCAGGACGAGATGACGCAGTTCCTCAAGAACATGGTCATCACGGGCGGCGCGCTCGCGTTCCTCGCCGTCGGCGGCCAGGACTGGGCGTACGCCGTCGGCGTCTCCCTCTTCTAACCCGCCCCGCGGTTTTCGCGACTGCCGAAACGACGATATGCCCGACGCCCGCGTGTTCGGGTATGATATCGGTGGACGGCCTGACGAAACAGTACGGGAGCGTCCACGCCGTCCGCGGCATCGACCTCGACGTCGAGGCGGGCGAGGTGTTCGGATTAGTCGGGCCGAACGGCGCGGGGAAGACGTCGACGCTGAAGATGCTCGCCGGCCTCGTCGAACCCACGTCGGGGTCGGCGACCGTGAACGGCTACAACGCCCAGAACCCCGAGATGCGCCGCTCGCTCGGCTTCCTCCCCGAGGAATCCCCGCTCTACGAGGACATGACGCCGCGCGGCTACCTCCGCTTCTTCGCCGACCTCTACGACGTTGAGCGAGAGACGGCGAACGACCGCATCGAGCGCGCGCTCGACCGCCTCGATCTGGACGCCCGCGACCGCCCCGTCGGCGACTTCTCGAAGGGGATGAAGCGGAAGGTCGCCATCGCGCGCTCGCTCGTGAACGACCCGGACGTGCTCATCTACGACGAACCCGCGTCCGGCCTCGACCCCCTGACGACGAACGAGGTCGTGGAGTTCACGCGCGAACTCGCCGACCAGGGGAAGACCGTGCTGTTCAGCGCGCACGACCTCTACCACGTCGAGTCAGTCTGCGACCGGGTCGCCATCATGAACGACGGCCGCATCGCCGCCCATGGGGCGCTCGCCGAGATCCGCGCGGAGTACGGCCGCATCGAGTACCACGTCTACACGTCCGTGCCCGTCGCGGACGCCACGGAATCGGGCGATCGCTACGAGGTCACGGTGGACGGCATGGACGGCGTCGAACGCGTCAGGGAAGCGGCCGAATCCGCGGGCGGCGAGGTGCTCGACATCCGCACCCGCGAGTCGACGCTGGAGGACGTGTTCCTCGACGTGACCCGGGAGGGCCGAGCGTGACTCCGCGCCGCGCCCTCCGCATCGCGCGCTGGGAGGCGGCGAAGAGCACCGGGAACGTCGACCGCCGAACCGCCGTCCTCCTCGCCGTCGTCGTCCTCGCGCTCGCGGTGCTCGCGCCCGTGCTGGTCGCCGCCCAGCCGAGTCCCGGCGAGGGCATCTACCGGGTGGGCGTGGACGAGGACAGCCGCTACCACGCCGTCGTCGAGCGGAACCCCCAGCTTCGCGCCGTGGGCGCAGACCCCCGCGACGTGGTCGCAGGCGACGCCGAACTCAGCATCCGAGGCGGCCGGTTCTACGTCGGGGACTCCGCGAAGGCGCAGGCCGCGCTCGCCGAGCTCAGGGCGGCCGTCGTCGCCTACAACGACTACCTCATGCGTCACGAACCCGACCAGGCCGCCGCGTTCCCCGTCACCGTCACCCTCCAGTACCTCGAGCAGAACCCACCCGGCGACACGGCGGGCGACAACACGACCGACGGCGACACAGCGGGCGACAACACGACCGACGGCGACACAGCGGGCGACAGCACGACCGACGGCGCTGGCGGCAACGGTGGCGGCGCTGGCGATACCACGACCGCGTCCGGCGGCGGCGCGACGACGGCCGCGCCCGGCGGCGGCGGAACGCGTGATGGCGGCGGCGGAACGCGTGATGGCGGCGGCGGAACGCGTGATGGCGGCGGCGGAACGCGTGATGGCGGCGGCGGTGGCGTGCCCGCGGTGCCCGGCGGCGCGTTCGGCGGGACGCAGACCGGGACGCCGAGCTCGCTGAGCCCGCCGTTCCCGCTGCGCTCGCTCGTGCTCGCGTTCGCCTTCCTCCTGCCGCTGAACGTCCTGATTCAGGCGTACGGATCGAGCGTGATCAACGAGCGCATCAACCGACGAGGCGAGCCGATGCTGGTGTCGCCGGCGAGCCGTGGAGACATCGTGCTCGGGAAAACGCTCCCCTACCTCGGCGTCGCCGCGGCCATCACGGCCGTCATCGCGTTCGCCGTCGGCGGCGGTCTCGTGAGCGTGCTCGCCGTCCTCCCCCTCGCCGCGCTGTTCCTCGCCGCGACGTTCGTCGGCGCGATGCTCGCGCGCTCCTACAAAGAACTCACGTTCGTCACCGTGTTCGTCAGCGTCCCCCTGATGGCGTACGCGTTCGTCCCCGCCGTCTTCACCGAAGTCCACCCCATCGCCGCCATCAGCCCGCTCTCCCTCGTCGTCCAGGACTTGCAGGGCGCGCCGATCGGCCTCGGCGAGTTCCTGTTCGGCACGCTCCCCGTCTCGCTCGCCGCGCTCGTCTGCTTCGCGCTCGGCACCGGCATCTACCGCGAGGAGGACATGTTCACGCAGCGTCCGATTCCCGCGAAGGCGATGGACGCGCTCGCCGCGCCCCTCCGCTCCGTCTGGCGCGTGGGGCTGTGGACGGCGCTGTTCATTCCGTTCGCGTTCATCGCGGAGCTGTTCGCCGTCGCGAGCCTGTTCGTCCTCCCGGCGTCGCTCGCGCTCCCCGTCCTCTTCGCCGCCATCGCGGTCGTCGAGGAGGCCGCGAAGAGCCTGCACGTCCGCGCGGGCCTCCTCCGGTCGCGCTTCCCGACCGACCGCCGCACCGCGCTCGCGCTCGGCGTCGCGTCCGGCCTCGGGTTCTTCCTCGGGGAGAAACTCACCCTCATCACCCAACTCGTCGGCCTCCCCGACCTCGAACTCGGACAGGCCGCGTTCGGCCCGACGCTCGGCGCGAGCCCGCTCGTCCTCGCGGTCTCGCTGTTCGCGCCGCTCGCGCTCCACACCGTCACCGCGTCGCTGAGCGCGCTCGGCGCGCGCGGAACCCGGGCGAAGTACCTCGCCGGGTTCGGCCTCGCCGTGCTCGTCCACCTGGCGTACAACCTCACGGTGGTGAGCGCCGTTGCGTGACCGCCTCGTCGTCGGGCGGCGCGAACTCGCGAGCCTCCGCTCCGAGAAGACAATCGTGCTCGCGCTCGTCATCCAGTTGTTCATCGCCGCGTTCTCCTCGTTCCTCGTCGTCGGCCTGGTCAGCCTCTACAGTCCGAGCGCGAGCCAGGGCGACTACGTCGTGAACGTGGGGGTCGCCGGGAACGCGAGCGACGACCTCGCGCCCGTCGTCGCGAGCGACCGCCGGAACGCCGTCGTCTACCCGAGCGAGAGCACGGCTCTCGCGGCGTTTACCAACGCTGACGTGGACGCGCTCCTGCTCGCGACCCAGTACCCGGACGGCCACGTCAGGGTGTCCGCGTACGCCCCCGAGGGGAGCTTTCGAACCACCCTGGTCGTCGTCCAACTGAAGGACGTGCTCTCCGAGTACGAACGCCACCTCCGCGACGAACTCAGCAGTCGACTCACCCGCGAACCGCTCTCGCTCCCGCCGGAGTCGTCGGGGTCGACCTACTACGGCTTCACGTACACCATCCTCCTCCCGCTCTTGATGTTCCTGCCGGCGTTCATCAGCGGGAGCGTGGTCGCGGACACGCTCAGCGAGGAACTCGAACGCGGGACGTTCGAACTCCTCCGCGTGACGCCGCTCTCGGTGCCCGAGATCGTGGACGGAAAGAGCCTCGCGATGATCGCGCTCGCGCCGGCGCAGGCCGCGCTCTGGCTCGCGTTCCTCGGACTGAACGGCATCCGCGTCGACCACCCGCTGCCGATTCTCGTCCTCGCCACCGCGCTCGCCGCCGTCCTCGTCGGCGGCGGCGCGGCGCTCGCGCTCCGCCTCGGCGAACGCCGGGAGACCCAGCTCGTCTACTCGTTCGCCGCCATCGGCGTGTTCGCGCTCGCGTCCCTGCTCCCGGAGAGCCCGCAGAACGCCGTCGCGAAACTCGCGGTGGGGAGCGCGACCGGCCTCACGTATCAGACTATCGCGGGGTTCGTCGTCGCGGCCGTCGCGTGCTTCGCGCTCGCCCGGCGCGTGGCGGGCGGCGTGGACTGACTCACTGACCGGGGCCGGCGGTGAGGTAGACCGCGACCGCCGCGAACCCGATACCTGCTATTTTTCGGAGGGTGAGGTCGTCGCCGAGCCACACGGCAGAGACCAGGGAACTGGTGACGATGAACATCCCGAAGACGGGTACGACGATGCTCACCGGGCCGGTCGCGAGCGCCTGATAGTACGCGAGGATGCCGACCGTGAGGCAGACGCCGGCGGCGTACACGTACACGGCACGGGGATGGGTGAGGTAGGGCGTGACGGGGATGTCGACGTAGAGGACGACCGCGAGCGACCCGGCGACGAGCACGGCGTTCGCGAGGAGCGCGGCGACCGTCGAGGGGATGTCGACCGTCGCGACCTTCATCAGGGGCGCGACCATCGTGTACCCGATCAGGGCGACGACCGCCCACTTCAGATAGGCTTCCATAGAGGCAGAAACACGAGTGCGCGAAAGGGCGTGTCGGTTCGGAACCGTCGAGTGCCCGCGCGCACAACACCCGGGCGTGCAGCCCGGAACGTACACGCTCGTCGTCTCGCTCGACGAGTCGGTCGCCGTGACGTTCGGCGCGGCCGGCGAGCGCGACCTCGACCGCGGATTCTACGCCTACACGGGGAGCGCGTTCGGGTCGGGCGGCCTCTCGCGCGTCGACCGCCACCGTGAACTCGACAGGGGAGAGCGCGACACGCGCCACTGGCACGTCGACTACCTCCTCGGCCACCCCGCGAGCACGCTCGTCGACACGTACACCGTGGAGAACGAGAACCGCGAGTGCGAACTCGCGCGCCGACTCGCGGACGCCCTCACGCCGGTTCCGGGACTCGGCGCGTCGGACTGCGACTGCGACACCCACCTCGCGTACGCGGAGGAACGGGCGGACGTGGAGCGCGTGCTCGACGCCCTGTACTAGTCGAACGCCACCCACTCGGTCGGGGAGCCGGTGACGCCGCGCACGCGCGCCTCCCGAGTGCCGTCGTCGGCGACGCGCACCTGAACCATCCCGTCGAACAGCTGGCTGATAGTGTTCACGACCTGCTCGTCGTGGCTGTCCGGGTCGATGGCGAACAGCCCGAGCCAGTCCCGGCTCTGGATCTGGCTCGTGAACACGTGCAGGAAGCGAAAGAGCCGCTGGAGGTCGACGTACATCAGGAGCGGGCTGAGGGAGTCGAAGCCGATGCGGAGCCGTTCGACGCCGTTGTTCTCCGCTTCGCGAGCAAGTTCGGAGAACTCGATACCGATCCCGGTGAGTTCGCCGGGCGAGGAGACGTTCCGAACGAAACTCATCTCTCCCTCGTTCCCGCCGCTGCGCGAACTCACGCTATCGATGATGCGGAAGAAGCTCGTTCGGTCGCCGAGGAGGTCGTTGTACTCCGCTGCGAGGTCGTCCGCGGGGTTCCGGGACGTGACGACGATGGCGCCCTCGCCGTCGTCCGCGCCGCGGGCGAGCAGGCGAAGCAGTAGCTGGCGCTTCCCGGACATGGCCGGCCCGCTGACGAGCAGATTCGTCCCGGGCTCGACCTCCGAGAGGAGCTCCGGCGGAAACACCCCGTCTAGTTTGTATGGCATTTCTACAGGATGGTGGGACGTGGAGGCGACGCCTCGCCTTGGGTACGCTGACGTAAGCCGACGAGGCATAAGTATGTGCGGGATATCGGCGTGAGACACTGCCTCTCCCCCCGCCGAATCGGGCGGTTTGTGCCGGCTTTCGGGGGATTCGGCTGGCGAGCCCGTACCCGCCCGTGGCGGCCCGACGAGCGACACGATGTCGTCGGCACGCGCTATCGCCTACCACGGGCCGCACTCGGTCTCGGACTCACGCGCATCTATCTCGACCACGCACTCGGGGGATTAAAACGCGTCGAGACCGTTGTCACGGAGCATCGGGACGCACGTCTGCGAGGTCGGTGAACCGCGCGATGTCGTCGTCCGTCCCCGCGACGACGAGCGCGTCCCCGCGCTCGATCCGGAACTCGGGCGACGGGTCGGACTCCACGGTGCCGTCGCGCTGCACCGCGATGACCGTACAGCCCGTGCGCTCGCGGACAGCGGCCTCCCGGAGCGTCTGCCCGACGAACGCCGGCGCTCGCGTCCGCACGAGATCCACCTGATTGTCGAGGCTCATCACGTCCTCGCCGAGCAGGGTGGACGCGAGCATGCGGCCGCTGACGGTGGCGAGCGCGAGCACGTACCCCGCGCCCGCCGCGTACAGCCGCGGTTCTGCGCGCGTGTCGTTCGCGCGACACAGTAGCTCCACGTCGGGGTAGTTCTCGCGCGCCACCAGCGTCGCGAACACGCTCGCGGCGTCGTCCCCGAGCGCGAGCAGGAGCGCGCTCGCGTCCGCCAACCCCGCCTCGGCGAGCGTCTCCTCCTCCGATACGTCCCCGACGACATCGACACCCGGGCGATCCTTCCGATCGACGACCGTGTGCGGAACGTCGTTCTCGTCGAGGATTTCGCTGACGCGCGTCCCGGTGTCGCCGTACCCTGCGACGACGACGCGGCCCCGGTCGTGCCGCCGCGCCTCGGTGAGCGTAAGTTCCTTCAGGGCGGTGAGCGCGTCGTCGTCTCCGGCGACGAGGAGGATGGTGCTCCGGTCGAGCTCCCGCGTCGGGTCGGGTGCGGCGATGAACTCGCCCGCCGCCCACAGGCCGACGACGTTCGCGCCCGTTCGCTCGCGAACTCGGCCGTCGGCGAGCGTGCTGCCGTCGAGTTCGCTCCCCCGCTGTATCGGCATCTCCGCGACCTCGAAGTCGTCGCCCAGCCGAACGGTCTCCCCGAGGTCTGTAGTGATAGCGTTCGTCACCTTGTTCGCGAGGCTGCGCCCGAGAATCTCGTGCGGGGAGAGCACGCGGTCTGCGCCCGCGTACCGGACGTAGTTCGCGTGGCTGGGGTCGGCGACGAACCCGACGACGCGAACGTCCGCGTCCACCTCGCGTACGCTCAGCGCGAGCGTGGCGTTCGTCTCGTCGGACGCGTCCAGCACGACCGCGCGCGCGTCCGGGACAGACACGGCGTCCAGTACGTCGGTGTCCTCCGCGTTTCCGTGCACGACCGTCACACCGCCCTCGTGGAGTTCCTGCGCCTCCGCTCGGTCGGGTTCCACGACGACGTAGTCGACGGTCTGCGCGTCCAGTTCGTCGATGAGCGCCTCCACGCGATCCGTGTACCCGCAGATCACCACGTGGTCGGTGAGCGAGACGCTCTCGGGCGGGTCGACTTCGAGGCGTCGCTCCACCCACGGCACGACGAACAGCGGGAGCGTCAGGAACAGCATCAGGACGCCCGTGAGCTGCATCGCGTCCATCAACAGCAGGATGCCCGCGGTGTCCCAGCGGCTCGCGTCCTCGCCGTACCCCGTGGTGGTGAACGTCTCGACGACGATGTGGAAGGCGTGGACGAGCGTGACCCGCTCGCCCTCGAACACCGCCATCCCGACCTGATAGGCGAGCGTGTACCCGGCCACGACGACCGCGAGGAGCGCGAGGTAACCGACGGCGCGGCGCTGCTGTCTCTCCATTCACTCGTGCTTCCCGCGGCCGAAGCATAAAACGAATGCCGCTGGCGGCGGAGTATCCGGTATGTCACTCGCCGCCGCGGTCGCGTCCTTCGTCGCCGACCTCGCGCTCGGCGCGTGGTTCGGCGCGATGGCCTTTTTCTCGTTCGTCGCCGCACCGACCACGTTCAGCGTCCTCGGCACCGACGACGCCGGCCCCGTCGTGAACGCCATCTTCCCGACGTACTACCAGGTCGGCATCGGCCTCGGGTTCGTCGCGCTCGGCGGGATCGCCGTCACCGACACGCTCGCCGGCCTCGACTACTACTGGGTGGCGTACGGCGCGACCGCCGTCGCCGTCGCGGCGGCGGCGTACGCCCGCTACCGCCTCATCCCGAAGATGGAGGCCGCCGGGGACGACGCGTTCAGCCAGTACCACAAACAGAGCGTCGCCCTGAACGCGCTCGCCATGCTCGCCGTGCTCGTCGCGCTCGCCGCCACCCACGCGTGACGTACGTTCGTTACGCGGACGCGTCGTAGCCCGCGTCCTCGACCGCGGCGACGAGCGCGTCCGTGTCCGCGTCGCCCTCGACGGTCGCGGTGCCGAGTTCGCGGTCGGCGCTCGCCTCGGTGACGCCCTCGACGCCCGAGAGCGCGTCCTCCACCTTCTGCTCGCAGTGGCCGCAGGTCATGCCGCTGACGGTGAGTGTCGTCATACTCGTACACAGGACGCCGCGACTTTTCCCCGTTTTCCCTCCGACTCCACGCCCGAACGCCGCCGGAACCTCGAAAACGAAGAAGGGCCTAGACCCCAACAAACGCCTCGTTCAGGGCGTTTTGGGGGGGTCGCTCGGCCAGGCCGCGTGGTTTTCCATGCCAGATACCGGCGTTTCTCCGCGCTTCCGCCTTCGATTCCGCAGCTGAGTTCCGTTTCGATCCCGGGAGAACAGTAACAATCCACTAAAGCGATGCGTCCGTAGTCTCAGGCATGCCCAGAACTGCGCACGTGGACATCACGGGAATGAGCTGTGCGAACTGCTCACAGACCGTGTCGTCCGCGCTCGAATCACTCGACGGCGTCGCGGAGGCGAGCGCGAACTTCGCCACCGACGAGGCGACCGTCGAGTACGACCCCGAGACGGTGTCGCTTTCCGCCGTCTACGACGCCATCCGGGACGCCGGGTACACGCCGGTGAGCGACACGCGAACCATCGGGATTTCCGGAATGAGCTGCGCGAACTGCTCGCAGACGAACCAGGAGGCGCTCGAATCCGTGCCCGGCGTCGTCGAAGCGGACGTGAACTACGCGACCGACGAGGCGCAGGTCGAGTACAACCCGAACGACACCTCGCTCGACGCGCTCTACGACGCCATCGAAGACGCGGGCTACGACCCGATTCGCGAGGACGACGCCGACGAGTCGGACGCGCGGGAGGTCGCGCGCACCGAGGAGATCGAGCGCCAGCGCAACCTCGTGCTGTTCGGCGCGGCGCTCTCCGCGCCCCTGCTCGGCATGCTCGTAGAGCACTTCTTCTTCCCCGAACTCCTCCCCGACGCCGTGTTCGGTGTCGGTCTGGGCTGGGTGATGTTCGCGCTCGCGACGCCCGTCCAGGTCGTGCTCGGCAAGGAGTTCTACGAGAACGCGTACACCGCGATCGTGCGGAACCGCACGGCGAACATGGACGTGCTCATCGCGCTCGGATCCTCGACGGCGTACGGGTACTCCGTCGTCGCGCTCCTCGGATTACTGCCGAACGCCGGCCTCTACTTCGACACCGCGGCGCTGATTCTCGTGTTCATCACGCTCGGGAACTACCTCGAAGCCCGCTCGAAGGGCCAGGCGTCGAGCGCGCTCCGCGAACTCCTCGAGATGGAGGCCGACACAGCGACCCGAGTGCGCGAGGACGGCACCGAGGAGGAGATCTCGGTGGACGACATCGAGGTCGGCGACCGCCTCAAGGTGCGGCCGGGCGAGAAGGTGCCGACGGACGGCGTCGTCGTGGAGGGCGAGTCCGCGGTGGACGAGTCGATGGTCACCGGCGAGTCCGTTCCCGTCTCCAAGGAACCCGGCGACGAGGTCATCGGCTCCACCATCAACGAGAACGGCGTCCTCACGGTCGAAGCGACGAGGATCGGCTCCGAGACCGCCATCCAGCAGATCGTCGAGCGCGTGAAGGAGGCGCAGAGCCGCCAGCCCGAGATCCAGAACGTCGCCGACCGCGTGAGCGCCGTGTTCGTCCCCGCGGTCATCCTGAACGCGCTGTTCTGGGCGGTCGTGTGGTACGCGTTCCCGGGAACGCTCGCGGACCTCGTGAGCGCGCTCCCCGTCTGGGGGCTCGTCGGGGGCGGTCCCGGCGCTGTCGGCGTGTTCGAGTTCGCCGTGGTCGTGTTCGCGTCCGCGGTGCTCATCGCGTGTCCGTGCGCGCTCGGGCTCGCCACCCCGGCGGCGACGATGGTCGGCACCACCATCGGCGCGAAACACGGCGTCCTGTTCAAGGGCGGCGACGTGCTCGAACGCGTCGAGGACGTGGAGACGGTCGTCTTCGACAAGACGGGGACGCTCACCACGGGCGAGATGTCGCTCACCGACGTGGTCGCGCTGGACCGAACCGCCGCGGACGGCGGCGCGGTCGCGCAGGGCGAGGCGGGCGCGGACGCGGAGTCGAGCGAGGAGTTCGTGCTGCGGATGGCGGCGAGCGCCGAGCGCGGGAGCGAACACCCGCTCGGGGACGCCATCGTGCAGGGCGCGCGCGACCGCGGCGTCGAACTCACCGACCCGACGGACTTCGAGAACGCGCCCGGGAAGGGCGTTCGCGCGACCGTGGACGGCCGCGACGTGCTCGTGGGTAACCGCAGGTTCCTCGACGACAACGGCGTGGACACCAGCGCGGGCCGCGCGGAACTCGAACGCCTCGAATCCGAGGGGAAGACCGCGATGTTGGTCGCCGTCTCCGGAGCGCTCGTGGGGCTCGTCGCGGACGCGGACACCGTGAAGGACACCGCGAAGCGGGCGGTGAGCGACCTCCGCGAGCGCGGCACCGACGTCTGGATGCTCACCGGGGACAACGAGCGCACCGCGCGCGCCGTCGCCGAGGAAGTCGGCATCGACCCCGAGAACGTCCGCGCGGGCGTGCTCCCCGAGGAGAAGGCGAGCGCCGTCGAGGACATCCAGCACTCGGGGGACGCGATGATGGTCGGGGACGGCGTGAACGACGCGCCCGCGCTCGCCGCCGCGTCCGTCGGCACCGCTATCGGCTCCGGCACCGACGTGGCCATCGAGGCCGCGGACGTCACGCTGATGCGGGACGACCCGCTCGACGTCGTGAAGGCCGTGCGCATCAGCGAGGGGACGCTCGCGAAGATACGCCAGAACCTCTTCTGGGCGCTCGGCTACAACACCGCGATGATTCCGCTCGCCTCCCTCGGCCTCCTACAGCCCGTGCTCGCCGCGGGCGCGATGGCTCTCTCGTCGGTGTCCGTCCTCTCGAACAGCCTGCTCTTCCGGGCGTACACGCCAGACCACGACTACCGCCTGCTCGGGTGGCTGCGCCCATGAGGGGGCTCGACGACATCGACCGCGAGATCCTCTCGATCCTCTCCGAGGACGCGCGCACGCCGTACAGCGACATCGCCGACGCGGTCGACCGCGCGCCCCCGACGGTCTCCGACCGCGTGGACCGCCTCCGCGACCTCGGCGTGATTCGACGGTTCACCGTCGACCTCGACCGGAGCAAACTCGACGCCGGCACGCCTGTCCTCGTCGAACTCGCGGTCGCGCCGAACGGCGTCGAGGACGTTCGGGAAGCGCTCCGCGGCGCGGACGCGGTGGAGCGCGTGTACGTCACCGCCGGCGACCGCGTGGTCGCGCACGCGCACGTCCCCGGCGACGTCCGCGACTTCCTCGACCGCGTGCTCCCCACGGAGGACGTGCGGTCGCGGGACGTGTCGCTGCTCTCCGAGTCCGAGAGCGCGCCCGGCGTCGGGGACGTGTCGCTCGCGCTCTCCTGCGCGGAGTGCGGGAACACGGTCACCGCGGAGGGCGAATCCCGCGACCTCGACGGCGACACCTACTACTTCTGCTGTTCGTCCTGCGAGGAGCGGTTCGCCGAGCGCTACGAGTCGTTTGCGGACGCCACAAACGCCTAAAGCGTCCGGGTTCTTCACGCACCTATGCCGACGACTCTGTCAGTCAGCGACCTCACGTGTGACGGCTGCGAAGAGATCGTTCACGACGCGCTCGCCGACGTGAGCGGCGTCGAGTCCGTCGACATCAGCCGAGAGGAAAACGAGGCCGTCGTCGAGGGCGACGCCGACCACGACCGCCTCCTGCGCGCCGTGGACTACGCGGGCTACGAGGGCGACATCCAGGAGTAGCACGCACGACAAACGAACGAATCGGTCGTACGGAACGCGGACGAAGTTGCAGTCGAGTACAGCGGGTTTCGCAACTGGGCGACGGCGTTACCGAGGCCGCCCCGCAGCGTTCGTTCAACCGGGGCGGGTGGGCGAGACGGGAGAGCGCCCGCACACACCCGCTCGTTCTCACCGATCCGATTTTCGCCGGAGGAAGATAGCAACGCCGAAGATGGCGATTGCGACGCCGACGAGCACTATTTGAAGGCGGCCGGCCGTGAATCCGGACGCAGCAAATACGGCCCATCCGAGCGCCCCGAGAAGGCGCCATAGGCGGTGTTCGGGGAGTGAGACGCCTTCCATAGTAATCCGGCCGCCACCACCAGGCCGATAACGGGACTGACTATTCCGACCAACATACTAGTGGTGGAACCCACCACGGCGGCTCGTATTGCGGTGCCACGACGATGTCTTCCGATCGACCCTCAGCACGTTTGATTTTAATGGCATCAGCCTCGGGGGAGCGCGCTACGACGGAGTCGCACGAACGCGCAGAGTAGGTTACCGGCCAGTAACCCCGTGACAATGCCGTTACCGAGTGCCTAAGAGGGTGGCGTTCGTTGTGGTAGACGACGATGGACGACGTACTCTCCGAGTTGCCGCCGAGCGCGAAACTGGTCGTGAAAGTGCTCGAATACAACGGCGGCCTGACCCAGAAGGAAATCGTCGAGAAGTCCCGGCTCTCCCAGCGAACCGTCCGGGACGCTCTCGACCGCCTCCAGGAGAACGACCTCGTGGAGAAGGACATCTACATCCCCGACGCCCGCCAGAACCTCTACCGA
Organism: Salarchaeum sp. JOR-1; assembly: GCF_007833275.1. Taxonomy (GTDB): domain Archaea; phylum Halobacteriota; class Halobacteria; order Halobacteriales; family Halobacteriaceae; genus Salarchaeum. The sequence goes on from NZ_CP042241.1 coordinate 62,870, forward strand.
CTCGCGCTCGCGGAGAGCGACGACGGGGAGGAAGAAGAGGCAGCGAAAGCAGAAGCCCTTCTAGACTAAGTTTTCCGCCGGTTCGAGGTGTTGTTCGCCCCACGCCGCGAGCGACTGCACCACCGGTTCGAGCGACTCGCCGAGGTCGGTGAGCGAGTACCGCACCCGCACGGGTTTGTCCTGCACGACCTCGCGGTTCACGAGGCTGTGCTCCTCGAGGTCGTCGAGGCTCTCCGAGAGCACCTTACTGGAGATGCCGTCGACGTCCTCCTGGAGTTCGTTGAATCCGAGGGCGTCCGCGCGGAGGAGTCGGTGGATGATGACGGGATGCCACTTCTTCCCGATGAGGGAGGCGGTCGCAGTGATGGAACACCAGTCGTTGCCGGCGCACTCCACGGGAACCCGTTGGTCGGCCATACGGGGAGCAGGCGGCGCGTCCGGAAAAACGTACCTCTCGTAACCTAGTTACCGTCCGTATCCTCGAAGAGGTCGTCCCAGCCGACCGCGTCCGCCACCTCGTCGATCACCTTCTCTATCGGCCCCTCGCCCCGGGTTTCGCCGGCCTCGTAGACGTCTTCGCGCTCGATAGCCTCGAACGCGACCTGGTCGCTCTCGTCGAAGTACACGGGCTTCCCGCGCGTGTCGACGCCGAGGATGTGTCCGCCCTCGATTTCCTCCGGATACTCGAACGCACCGGCCGGCGGCGACGAATCACGGTCGTCACGAGCCATACGCGAATCGTCGTCCGCGCCGCCGAAAAACCCGACGGCCGCCCGCGACGCCGAACACCGCCGCGTCGCCCTCACCCAGCAGGTAGCCCGCGCTCGCGGTCGTGCCGTTCGCCGCGTTCGACAGACTCCCCCTCGCAAGCGCTCCCGGAATGCGCGCGGGAGTGAAGTTCACCGTCTCGCCTGGTCTCGGGACGCGGTGGTCGTTCGTCTCCCTGCCCGGCGCGAGCGTGACGGCGCCCGCACTGACACCCGCACCCGTTTTATTCTCGAATCGACTAGGGAGCCCGTGGAGAACGTCACCGACCGCACGAGCAATCCCTTCGGCATGAACCCGCCGCACGAGACGCCGGTTCCCGGGTACGGGGACGCGAACGCGGATTTCCACGTCATCGGCGACCACCCGGGCGTGCACGGGGGCGCGGACACCGGCGTGCCGTTCACGGGCACGGAGAGCGGGCGACGGCTCCAGCGCGCGCTCGCCGAGGTCGGCCTGCTCGCCGACGTGGGCGACAAGCCGGAGGTGGAGAACCTCTATCTCTCCTACCTCCACATGGCCGTCGCGGACGGCAGCCCCGACGAGGCGTCGTACCGCGACCTCGAACCGTTCTTCGACGCCGAGCTCCGCGCGATCACCGCGCACGTCCTGATTCCCGTGGGGGAGCGCGCCATCGACCACGTCCTGCGCGAGTACACCGCCCGGCACGCCAAGCACGCGCCGATCGACCCGGACGCCCTGCACGCCGAGGAACTGCTCGGCGCGGGCTTCCTCGTCGTCCCCGCGAAAGACCCCAGCGAGTGGACGGACGCGGACGAACGAGCGTTCGTGGACGCGCTCGCGGACGTGCTGGAGCGCGACTACCGCCGCGAGACCGACCTCGGACGGTTCCTCACCGGCCCCGACCCATACAGGGTGCGCTAGTCCTCCGTCCGGTCTCGGAGTTCGGTGCGCCGGATCTTCCCCGTCACCGTCTTCGGGAGTTCCTCCACGTACTCGATCTCGCGGGGGTACTCGTGCGCCGCGAGTTCGGACTTCACGTGCGACTGTATCTCGCCAGTGAGGTCGTCGTCGCCCTCGTAGCCCTCCGAGAGCGTCACGTAGGCCTTCACGATGTTGCCGCGCTCGGGGTGCGGTTTCGGAACGACCGCGGCCTCCGCGACCGCGGGGTGCTCGCCGAGCGACGACTCGACGTCGAAGGGGCCGATCCGATAGCCGGACGAGAGGATGACGTCGTCCGCGCGCCCCTCGAACCAGAAGTAGCCGTCCTCGTCCCGGGACGCGAGGTCGCCGGAGAGATACCACTCGTCGCCGTCAGGACCCTCGACGAAGCAGTCGGCCGTCTTCTCCGGGTTGTCCCAGTAGCCCGCGAAGAAGCACGGGTAGTCGCCGCGCTGGGCGATGACGCCGGTCTCGCCCGGCGGGAGTTCCTCTCCGGTGTCCGGGTCGACGACGGCGGCCGTGATTCCGGGGAGGGGTTTTCCCATGCTGCCGGGGCGGAGTTCCATCGTGGGATAGTTGTTGATGATCATGTTCCCCGTCTCGGTCTGACCGTACGTGTCGTGGATGGTGACACCGAGGGTCTCCTCGCCCCAGTCGACCACGCCGGCGGAGAGCGGTTCCCCGATGGAGAGCGCGTGCCGGAGGTCGAGGTCGACGCCGTCGAGCACGTCCTCGCGCTCGCGGAACATCCGGTAGGCGGTCGGAACGCTGAACAGCACGCTGATCGGGTATTCGTCGAGCAGGGCCGCCCAGTCCGCCGGGTCGAACTCGCCGTCGTAGACGAACAGTTCGGTTCCCCAGAACCACGCGCCGAGCGTGTTGATGACGCCCGTGAGCCAGCCGATGTCGCCGGTGCTCCAGTAGAGGTCGTCCTCGGTGAGGTCGACGGCGTAGTACTGGGTTGCGGCGACGCCCGCGACCCAGCGGTGCTCGTGCAGAACGCCCTTCGCGGGGCCCGTGGTTCCGGACGTGTAGTAGAGGAGCGCGTTCGAGTCGCCCGAGGTTTCGGCGGCCTCGTAGGTCGGGTCGGCGTCGGCGAGCGCGCGCTCGTACCGGACGTCCCCGGGTTCGCCGCCGCCGACGGTGACGACGGTGTGGACGGACGGCGCGTCGTCGAGCGCGTCCCCGACGGTGTCGCGGTTCTCGTCGGTGGTGACGGCGACGGCGGCGTCACAGTCGTCGAGCCGGTACGCGATCCCGTCCGGCCCGTAGCGCTCGTTCACGCTCCCCCAGACCCGGCCGGCCTTCAGCGCGCCGACCAGCGCGACGTAGTGCTCGGGGATCCGCGGCATGTACGAGACGACGCGGTCGCCGGGGTCGGTGTGGGTTTCGAGGACGTTCGCGAACCGGTTCGAGCGCTCGGCGAGTTCCGCGAAGGAGAGCGACTCCCGGGAGCCGTCGCTGCCGGCGTACCGGAGCGCGACCCGGTCGGTGTCGGCGTATCGGTCGACGCACTCGTGGGCGATGTTCAGGTGTTCGGGCGCGTCCCAGTCTGCCTCGTCGAAGAACCGGCTCCAGTCGAATCCGTCGCGTTCGGCCTCGTAGTCGGGGAGGTTGTGAGACGACATCAGGCAACAATTGTCACATGCACACATAGTCTTTTCCGCGTCCGCTAACTCCTTACTCCCTCCCGTCGAACCCCCACGGTATGCGACACATCCGACTCGGGAACACCGAGTTCGAGGGCCGGAACAGCGTCTACCTCCTCGCTGGGGACGGCCCGACGACCCTCGTGGACACGGGCGTCGGCACGGACGGCGTGTACGACCAGCTCGCCGCCGCGCTCGCGGACGCGGGCTACGAGACGAGCGACCTCGACCGCATCGCCCTGACGCACTTCCACGAGGACCACGCGGGCCTCGCGGGCCGCCTCCAGCGTGAGAGCGGCGCGGACGTGTTCGTCCACGAGGCGGACGCGCCGCTCGTCGCCGGCGACGCGGACGCGCGGGCGGCGATGACCGACCGCCAGCGCGAACTCCTCGACGAGTGGGGGATGCCCGCGGAGAAGCAGCGCGAGCTCCTCGACTTCCTCGACACGCACGACGACATCCGCGGCGAACCCGCGGACGTGACGCCGGTGTCGGACGGCGACACGCTCGCGCTCGGCCCGCACGAGGCCGAGGTCGTCCACCTGCCCGGGCACGCCGCCGGCCTCGCGGGCTACCGCGTGGAGCGCGAGGGCCGCCGGGAGGCGTTCGTCGGTGACGCCCTCCTCCCGAAGTACACACCGAACGTCGGCGGCGCGGACGTGCGCGTCGAACGCCCGCTCCAGACGTACCTCGACAGCCTCGACCGCATCGAGTCCCTCGACCTCGACCGGGCGTGGCCCGGCCACCGCGGCCCCATCTTCGCGCCGACGCTGCGGGCGCGAGACATCGCCGACCACCACGCCGAACGCACCGAGCGCGTGCTCTCCGTGCTCCGCGAGCGCGGCAAGGCGACGCCCTGGGAGGTGAGCGCAGACCTGTTCGGCGACCTGCACGCCATCCACGTCCTCCACGGGCCGGGCGAGGCGTACGCCCACCTGAACCACCTCGCCCACGAGGGCGTCGTCGAGCGCGCCGGTCGCGAGTACGCGCTCACCACGGACGCGGAAACCGCCGACTCCCGGTTAGAATTATAAAACCCGTAACAGTAAAGCACGTGCTGTAAATCAGTTAGGTGTGGTTCTTTCAATGCCTGCATTCCGCAGGCACTGTGCCTCTGACGTCGGAAGCCGGAAACGGCTTCCACGCTCCACCATACTCTTTGAGCCGCGCGTCCGACCGTCGGACATGGACGTCTCTCTCGACCGCCTGCGGGACGACATCGAGGCGAACGCCGCGTTCGGCGCGACCGGCGACACCGGCCGCACGAACCTCACGGGGAGCGACGCGAACCGGGACGCCCGCGACCACCTCGTAGCGCGGATGGAAGACGCGGGCCTCGACGTGCGCGTGGACGCCGTGGGGAACATCGCGGGCCGGTGGGTCCCCGCGTCCGCGGACGCCGACGCGCCGGCCGTGGCGTCCGGAAGTCACCTCGACTCCGTGCCGAACGGCGGTATCTTCGACGGCCCGCTCGGCGTGTACGGCGCGCTCGAAGCCGTGCGCGCGCTCCGGGAGTCCGACACCGACCTCGCCCGGCCGATAGAGGTCGTGTCGTTCACCGAGGAGGAAGGCGCGTCGTTCGCCCCCGGCCTCCTCGGATCGTCGGTCGCCACGGGCGAACGCGACCTCGACACCGCGCTCGGGTACGAACACGACGGCCGGACGCTCGACGCGGCGCTCTCCGACATCGGCTACCGCGGCGACGGCGTGCTCGACGCGGGCGCGTGGGACGCCTGGGTGGAACTCCACATCGAACAGGGAACCAGGCTCGAATCCGCGGGCGCTAACGCGGGCGTCGTCACGGACATCACGGGCATCACGCACTGCGAGGCGGTCGTCGAGGGGCAGGCCGACCACGCGGGCGCGACGCCGATGGACGCGCGGACGGACGCGCTGGCCGCCGCGAGCGAGTTCGTGCTCGACGTGGAGGACGCCGCCACCGACGCCGCGGGCGGCCAGGGAACCGCGGTCGGCACTGTCGGGAGCCTGGACGTCTCGCCGAACGCGACGAACGTCGTCCCCGGCCGCGTCGAACTCGGCGTCGACGTCCGGGACGTGGCGTACGACACGATGGACGACGTCGTGGCCGCGGCCCGCGACTCACTCGACCGACTCGAATCCGAGCGCGGCGTGAACACCTCGCTCTCGCGGCCGTTCGACGTGCCGCCCGCGCCGATGGCCGAGCGCGTGCGGGACGCCGCCACCGACGCCGCCGAGGAGAACGGCCAGTCGAGTCTCGCGCTGCACTCGGGCGCGGCGCACGACACGATGCACGTCGCACGCGTCACCGACGCCGGACTGCTGTTCGCGCCCTCCGAGGGCGGGTTCTCCCACAGCCCCCGCGAGTGGACGGACTGGGCGGACTGCCGGGACGCCGTCAGAGTGCTCGCCGGGACACTCGCGCGACTCGCCGGCCGGTAACTGGGTGGACGCCCGCCGGGCGGCGAACGGCACCGCGGGGCGAATCGCGTTCCCGGCCGGGCGGAACCGCTAAGCCCCTCCGACGGCGTCCCCCGAGTATGAGTGATGTGCTCACCGACGCCGCCGCGGACGCCGTGCGCGCCGGCAACGCCGAGCCCGGCGCGGTGCTCGCGGAGATGACCGAGTACGGCCGCGACGAACACTTCCCCATCGTCGGCCCCGACGCCGGGCGCTTCCTCCGCCTGCTCGCCCGCCTCACGGGCGCGCGCCGCGTGTTCGAGTTCGGCTCCGGGTTCGGGTACTCCGCCGCGTGGTTCGCGGACGCCCTCCCCGCCGACGGCGAACTCGTCCTCACCGACTTCGACGAAACCAACCTCGAGAAAGCCCGCGAGTTCCTCGAACGCACCGGCGACGCCGAGAAGTGCGCGTTCGAGGCCGGAGACGCGTTCGAGACGTTCGACGCCCGGGACGGCCCCTACGACCTCGTGTTCGTCGATTGCCAGAAGACCCGGTACGCCGACGCGCTCGACCGCGCCATCCCGGAACTCCGCGACGGCGGCCTCGTCGTCGCCGACAACGTCCTCGACGGCCCCGTGACGCCCGAGGAGATGCGGAAAGCGTTCCACGGCCGGCCGCCCAGCGACGCCGCTGCCGGCATCGCAGAATACGTGGAGAACGTACGTAGTGCGCCGTTCGAGACCGCGATCGTCCCGCTCGGCGAAGGCCTCTCGGTCAGCCGGTACAGCCCTTAGTCGCGGAGCGCGAGGAACGCCGCGCCCGCCACCGCGAGCAGGCCGACACCGAGACCGAATCCGGGCGAACCGCCCGAGGAACCGGAGTCGTCGGACTCCGTGGTGGTGGCCGCGGACGTCGTCGTGTCCGCTGACCCCATCGTGGTCGACGAGGATGTCGTGTCGTCCGCGGTCGTATCACCGCTCGTCGTCTGCGTCGTGGTCTGCGTCGTCGTCTCGCTCTGCAGGGCGTTCTCGACGTCGAACGTCGCGGTCGCCTGCGAGCCGCTGGACTGCGGGTTGATGTCGAGCGTCACGTTGTACGATCCCGCCTGGTCGGGGTTCGCGACGTCCTCGTAGACGACGACGACCTCGTCGCCCTCGTAGAGGCTGTAACTGCCGCCGAGGTCGAACGTGAGTGTCGCGCCGTTGTTGCTGGTGGAGACGCTCGCCAGGTCGTCGCTGACGTTCACGTCCACGGCGTCGCCGGTCTGGTTGTCGCCGCGGTCGATGCCGATGGTGGCGACGTCCTCGACGCTGACGTTACTCGCGTCGGTGCCGGAGCCCTGGTAGTTCACCTGGAAGCCGTTCCACGAGGAGGTGTCGACCGTGGAACCGGCGGTGAGAGTCGCGGTGTGCTGTGCGGTCGCGCCGGGCGCGCTCGGGTTCGCGGTGAGGGACGCCGCGGTCGCCGCCGCGACGCCACCGGTGAACGCGCCGGCGACGACGGTCAGTGCGAGCAACGCGGCCAGGAGGCTACGTGTGTTCTTCATTGCGTGTCACAGCCAACACGAGTCTTCTTCAAAGGCCTTCGGGCCGAAAATTACTCGCGGTGACTAATGAGAATCGTTCTCGCGGTACTCAGCGGCGCGGTCGAGCGCGGCCGATTCAGTCGCCTCGCTCACCCGCTCGTACGCCTCGCCCTCGGGCGCCTGTTGGAGTCGGTCGTACGTCACCGCCCAGTCGCCGCCCGCCGCCTCCCGGACGGAGACGACCGCGTAGCCGTCCGCGCGCTCCCACCGCCGTCCCGTGTGCGCGTCCACTTCCTGCCAGTCCATACCCGAACGCCGAGGGCCAGCCACTTAGCCCCCTCGTCGGCCGCAGGGCTATTGGCGACGTAGCCCCCGCTCCCGAGTATGCCGCTACTCGCCGTCGACGCCGACTTCGAGATAGCCGACGCGGACGCCGACGCGCTCGCGAACCGGCTCACCGCGCTCTACAGCGACCACATGGCCACCGGCACGGGCCACGTCGCCGTCGTCGTGCGCGACGACCAACACCTCTCGCTCGGCCGCGCCACCGACGGCCCCCTGTTCTTCCTGCAAGCGGACGTCCGAGAGGGCCGGTCGTTCGAGCGCCGACGCGCGTTCGCGCTCGCCGCGATGGACGAGGCCCGCGACCGCTTCGGCGTCCCCGAACCCAATCTGAAGGTCGCGTTCACCGAACACGCCGGCGACGACCTGATGGGGTACGACCGCGTCGGCGGCGCGTGGTCGCCCGAAGAGGAGGGATGAGGTCGTCGTAGCGGGCGCGGCGCTCGTCGGCTAGCCCGGGTTCGACGCGGCCGCCGCCACCGGACGAACGCGATGGCCGGCTCCCCGGAGTGCAACGCCGCCGACTCCGTCAGCGGACTCTAGATGACGTCGTCGGGGTCGTGGTCGGCGCGCATCCGCTGGGCCTCGGCGGCGTACTGCTCGCGCTCGTCCGGGTCGCTCACACGACCGAGGTTCTCCGGGTCGGCGTCCACGGCGGCCGTCGTGTCGCGTCGGTCGCCGAAACTGGTGAGCGCGCGCTCCTTCCGGAAGTATCGCTCGCCGTCCGCTGTCGCGTACGTGAGGATGATGAGGTTTTGCTCATCGTCCGAGTACGTGCGTTCGACGAGCCACACGCGAACGCCCTCGCTCTCGGATTCGCTCATACGGGAAATCGGGGACGAAAACGTAAGGCCGTACCGCCTAGTACGTGTACTCGTCCTGCCGGAGCTGGACGTACCCGCCGTTCGCGAACGTCTTCTTCGTCTTCCGATAGCTCCGGTAGAGCTTGAGGCCGTGCACGCCGACGCGGGCGGTCTTCCGACTGATGAGCGACCCGCCGGTCGATTTTTCGAGGATGCGCTGGGCCACGTCGAACGTCTTGTCCCAGTCGTCGGGACCGTAGTCCGTCACTACGTCCGCGATGGCGACGTTCCGCAGGAGTTCGTCCCCGATGGCTTCCTTCCACGCCTCGTTGTACTCGTGGAGCATCTCCTCGGCGGCGTACTCGCCGGCGAGCGCGCCCGTCCGCATCGCGACGTGGTCGCCGCCCTCGTGGAACGCCGACGTGGTTCCCATCGCGCCGCCCGCCACCGCGATGTTCGCCTCCGTCGGGGAGTCGATGGGCCGCGTGCTCGAAATCGAGTACGTCTCCGTCCCCTTCGACTTCCCGTATCCCTCCTCGATGACGGGGAAGTCCGCCTCGATGTCGTACTCGTCGCCGTACACCTCTTCGAGGAGGCGGCGGATGTACTCCTTCCCCGAGGGGATGCGCTCGTCGTCCTCCCGGAGCAACCGATACTTCGACTTGTCGAAGTCGCCGATGTCCATCCCGATGGGCATCGTCAGGCCGACGCGTCCGACGTTGTCCCGGTTCGGGAAGATCCAGGGGTAGGCAGTCTCGCCCGGCATCCACCCCCACCAGAACTTGATGTTGTGCGGCTCGAACACCTCCTCGGGGATCTTCCGGTACTCCTGGTAGGCGATGTGGTTCACCGTGCGCGGCGACAAGACCTCGGAGGCCGCGCGGTCCTCGGGGAGGTATTCATCGAGGACGGGCATCGTCACCTGTCGCTGCGGGCCGTCCGCGAGAATCACGTAGTCCGCCGCGACCTCGCTCCCGTCCGCGAGCGTGAGCGTGTGCGACGGCGTCCCGGAGAGGTCGGTGTCGACGTTCCGCACGCTCGTTCCGACGCGGTACTCCGCGCCCGCGTCCTCGGCGCGGCTGCGGAGCCAGTCGTCGAGGCGCGCGCGGTGGAACGTGAACCCGAACGCGTCGTAGGAGGACTCGATGCCGGTTCGGTCTAGTTCCATCGTCTCGGTCGGCCCGATGAACTCCGCCTTGTCGAGGCGCTGCTGGTAGACGCCCTCGGGCATCGCGTCGACGTCCAGTTGCGCGATGTCCACCCAGTAGTCGAGGAAGCCCGCGGCGTCCGTCGAATCCGGCCCCAGTTCGGGACGGTCAGCGCGCGGCACGCCCTTCTCGAACACCACGGCGTCAGCGCCGTGCTCCGCCGCCGCTCGGGCGGCCGACGACCCGGCCGGCCCGCCGCCGACGACCGCTACGTCCACTCGTTGCATACTCCGACATTCGGATACGACGTTAAAAGTATTCGAGATTTGTGGAAGTCACCACGGGGTTTACGTGACAGTCCGCCGATACCCCTGTATGGACAGGGGGCGCGCCATCTACCGGTTCGCGGAACTCTACGTCGCGACGCTCGTGGTCGCCGCGCTCCTCACCGCCGGCTGGCTCGTCCTCCCGAACATCGCCGGCGCGCCCGAACTCGCCGGCGTCTGGTTCGCCGTCGGCGGCTTCGGCGTTCTCGTCCTGTTCACCATCGGCGTGGGATACCTCACGCGGTAGCTCACGGGAACAGCCCGCGGTACTCGTGCGCGCTCGCGACGCGCTCCATCGCGATGGTGTACGCGGCGGTGCGGAGGTCGGGGATGTCCTTCTCGTCGTAGACGCCGACCATCTCGTCGAACGCCATCGTCATGCGGTCGCGGAGGTCGTCGTTCACGTCCTGGAGATCCCAGGAGTACTGCTGGGTGTTCTGCACCCACTCCAGGTAGGAGACGATGACGCCGCCCGCGTTCGCGAGAATGTCGGGGACGACGGGAATGTCGCGCTCGACGAGCACGCTGGACGCGTCGAACGTCGTCGGGCCGTTCGCCGCCTCGATAACCACGTCCGCGCGCAGGTCCTCGGCGACCTCGGTGGTGATGACGTCCTCGATGGCGGCGGGGATGAGGGCGTTCACGTCGAGGCGGAGGAGGTCGTCGTTCGAGATGCGCTTTGCGTTCTCGTACTCGGAGAACGTCTTCCCGTCCGCGACGTGCGCGGCCACGTCCCCGATGTCGAGGCCGTCCGGGTCGTAGATACCGCCGGTCACGTCGCTGACGGCGACGACGTTCGCGCCGCGCTCGGTGAGGAGTTGGGCGGCGACGCTGCCGACGTTCCCGAAGCCCTGGATGGCGATACTCGCGCCGTCGAGGTCGGCGTCGAGGTACTGGAACGTCTCCTCGGTGATGATGGTGACGCCGCGGCCGGTCGCCTCGACGCGGCCCGCGGTTCCGCCGATTTCGAGCGGCTTGCCGGTGACGACGTTCGGCACCGCGTACCCCTGGTAGACGGAGTACGTGTCCATGATCCACGCCATCGTCCGGGCGTCCGTGTTGATGTCGGGCGCGGGAATGTCCATCTCGGGGCCGATCATGCGGCGGATGCCCTCGGTGTAGCGGCGGGTGAGCTGTTCGATTTCGCGGTCGGAGAGCTCCTTGGGTTCGCAGACGATACCGCCCTTCGCGCCGCCGAACGGGAGGTCGACGAGCGCGGTCTTCCACGTCATCCAGCCCGCGAGCGCCTCGACTTCCCCCATGGAGACGCCGGGGTGGTAGCGGATGCCGCCCTTGTAGGGGCCGCGGGAGCTGTCGAACTGGCAGCGGTAGCCGTCGTACACCTCGACGTGCCCGTCGTCGTGCTCGACGGGGAGACTGACTTTCTGCGTGCGCTCCGGCGACTTGAGGCGTTCGTAGATGTTGTCGGGGATGTCAACGTACTCGCGGGCGCGATCCATCTGCGCCAGCATGTTGTCGAGCGGACTGTCTGCCATGCCGGTAAGGCTTACACGAACCCATAAGGGTATGTCGGACCTCCGCCCGCTGTGTGAAGGAGTGGCTCGGGCGGAGGCTGGTAGACACTGTGCCCCTCGTGGAACGGCGACCAAGCCCATCCGCGCGGTCGTTCGCGGCACCGGGGTGTTCCGCGACGACCGCACTCGGTCGGCGCTCCACGGCTATGCGGAGGGGTCGTCGGACGTTATAGGGCCGTGATAGTCCGGACCGTTCAGACCGTTCACCGGCCGTGAACGGTCGCGCCGACAACGCTTTGAGCGCCCGCGCCCGTGTTCGAGATATGCTGGGTCGCGCCCTCGGAACGGTCGTCGAGCGCGCGCTCGACAGGCTTCCGAGGCCAGCGGCGCGCGGCGTCCGCCTCGTCGCCCACAGAGGGTTCGCGAGCGTCAACCCCGAGAACACCACGCACGCCGTGACGCGAACCGGCGGCGCGGACGCGGTGGAGGTGGACGTGCGGCGCGCGGCGTCGGGCGAGGTCGTGGTGTGTCACGACGCGACCGTCGACCGCGTCACCGACGGCACGGGCCGCGTCGCACAGTTGAGCGCCCGCGAACTCGACGGGCTGTCCGTGCTCGACAGCGGCGCGGGCGTCCCGACGCTCGACGCGCTGCTCGACGCGGTGCCCGACCGCGTGGCCGTGAACGTCGAGCTGAAGGAGCGCGGCCTCGGGAGCGACGTGGACGCCGCCGCCGAGCGCGTCGAGAACGACGTGTGGGTGTCCGCGTTCGACCCGGTCGCGCTCCGAGACGCCGCCCTTCCCAGGGCGCTCCTCTTCGACCGCAACCCGCGGGAGAACCTCGCGGTCGCCGACGAACTCGACTGCGTCGCCGTCCACCCGAGCGTCGCGCTCTGCCTCGGCACGCGCACCGTCCACCGGGCGCACGCTCGCGGATTCGCCGTGAACGCGTGGACGGTCGACTCTCCCGGGGTCGCGTGGGCGCTCGCCCGCCGAGGCGTGGACGGCGTCATCGCCGACCGGCCGAACGTGGTGCGTCAACCCTAAATCCGGGAATCGCTCAGTCCGGGGTATGCGAATCGAGAACTCGTTCATCGCCGCCGACGGCGTGGGCGAGAAGACGGAACGACGCCTCTGGCGCGAGGGCGCGACCCACTGGGACGAGTTCGATCCCAGGATGGTCGGCGAGAAGACGGGCGAACGCATCCAGTCATACATCCGGGACGCGCGGCGCGCGCTCGACAGCGAAAACACTCGAGTGCTCGCCGACACGCTTCCCTCGGGCAGCCTGTGGCGGCTCTACGAGAACGTCCGCGACGACGCGGCGTTCTTCGACATCGAGACGACCGGACTGGACGCCGCGACGAACGACGTGACGACGGTGAGCGTCCACCGCGGCGGCGACACCACCACGCTCGTGCAGGGCCGCGACCTCACGGTGGACGCGCTCGAACGCGAACTCGCGGACGCGTCGATGCTCGTCTCCTTCAACGGCAAACGCTTCGACCAGCCGTTCCTCGAGACGAACTTCGACCTCGACCTCGACACGCCCCACCTCGACCTCATGTACCTCTGCAAGCGACTCGGCCTCTCGGGCGGCCTCAAGGAGATCGAGAGCGACCTCGGCGTCGGCCGCGAGGGCGTGGAGGACGTGGACGGGCGGGAGGCCGTTCGACTCTGGAAGCGGTACCAGCGACGGGGCGACGACGCCGCGCTCGACCGCCTCGTGAAGTACAACCGCCTGGACACCGAGAACCTCCGCGTCATCCTCGACGACGTGTCCGGCCGCCTGCACGACGACGTGTTCGCGCGTCACGTCTGATTCCCGGTTTCGAAGAACGTACCAGATTCCCCTTAGGGCCGTAGCGCCAACGATTGCGTAATGTCTCAGGACCGACGCGGCATCCCGCGACGGGAGTTCGTGAAGTCCGCGGTCGCCATCGGCGGCGCGTCCGCGCTCGCGGCGTGTCTCGACCGCTCACCCGAGCCGATTCCGACGGGGACGACCGACCTCTCGACGCTCCCGGAGCGCCAGCACGCGTGGAACGACGTACTCGACATCGACGACGCGGGGAACCCGCTGAACGCCCGCCACCACCTCCTCCTCCTCCTCGACTACACCGGCGACGGAACGCCGAGCGACGGCGACCGCGAGACCGTCGAGTCGGCGCTCCGGTCGCTGGAGCGGGCGTACGAACGCAGCAACGAGGGCTTGCTGTTCACGCTCGGGTACTCGCGGGCGTACTTCGACCGGTACGACGCCGCGCCCGCGGGCGTCGACCTCCCGCGGCCGGAGGCGCTCGCGCCGTTCGAGAACCCCGACCCCGACACGCCCGACGCGATACTCCACCTCGCGAGCGACCGCGGGGACGCCCTCCTCGGAGCCGAAGAAGCGCTCCGCGGGAATCAGTCGACGGCGAACGGCGTCGAGACGACGAGCTGGGAGGACGTGTTCACGGTCGCCGACCGCCGTACCGGCTTCGTCGGGAGCGGCCTGCCCGCCGAGCACGACGACGTGTCCGGCGTTCCCGATGGCGCAGTGGACGAGGACGCTCCGCTCTACATGGGGTTCAAGTCGGGGTTCCGGGGCTCGCAGGCGAGCGAGGATCGCGTCACCATCCAGTCCGGGCCGTTCGCGGGTGGTGCGACTGAACACGCGAGCTACATCGAACTCAACCTCGACCAGTGGTACGAGCAGGACTCGCGCTACCAGCGCGTCGCGAAGATGTTCTGTCCCGCGCACGCCGAGAACGACCGCGTCGAGGGCGTCGGGGAGAACTTGGGCGCGAGCAACGGCGTCGCGTCCTGCGAGAAACCGGAGAAGACGGCGCGCGAGGACGGCGTCGTCGGGCACTCCCAGAAGATGGCGGGCGTGCGCGAGGACGGGTCGCCGCTCATCATCCGCCGCGACTTCGACTCCACGGACGGCGGGCGCGCCGGCCTCCACTTCGTCAGCCTGCAGCGCGAGATCGGCGACTTCGTCGAGACCCGCGAAGCGATGAACGGGACGGACGTCACCGAGGAGTCCGCGGTCGGCCAGCGAAACAATAACGGGATCCTCCAGTACATGAACGTCGTGAGTCGCGGGAACTACCTGCTGCCGCCGCGCTCGCGGCGCGCGCTTCCGGAGGCGGAGCCATGAACCGCCGTCGCTTCCTCGCGGCCGCCGGCGCGGCGAGCACGGCGGGGCTCGCGGGCTGTCTGGACGCGCTCGGGTTCGGCCGACAGTCCTCGCCGTACGCGCCGCCGCTCCTCGAAGACCGACCCAGCGCCGTCTACTACCCGACGCACGTCGAGGGGATGAAGTCGTTCGGCATGGCCAGCGACGGCCCCTACAAGTGCGCGTTGACGTACAGCTACCCGCACCGGTTCTGGCTCGTCACGAGTAATCCCGACGACCCGACGAACAAAGTCGAGATTCGGAGCGGGGATTCGATTCACGTGATGCCCGTCGTCTGGCACGAGGAGACGGGCGTCGTGCCGCCCGCGGCGAACCCGCAAGTGACGTTCGCGCTCGCGGACGGCGAGGAGTCCGCGCCGTCGGTGTCGCCGTGGCCGATGATCTCCCAGCCGATGGGCGTTCACTTCGGAGATAACGTCGCGCTCCCCCGGAACGGCGACTACACCGCGACCGTCAGCGTCGCGTTCGGCGCCACCGAACGCACCGGCGTGCTCGCCGACGCCCCCGACACCGCCGAGTTCGAGTTCGAATTCACCTACCTCAAAGAACGCGTCGACACCATCTCCTATCGAACGCTCGACAACGCGGGCGAGCGCGGCGCGGTCGACCCGATGAAGATGGAGATGGTGCCGACGGCCCAGCTCGACGCCCCCGAGGACATGCGTGGATCCTTGTACGGAACGGGAACGAGTGGCGACGCGACGGTGCCCGTACTCGTCGTCGACAGCGCCGCGCGGTTCGGCGGCCGCGAGTCCGAGAGCTACCTCGTCGTCTCCCCGCGCACGCCGTACAACCGCTTCCCGCTCCCGATGGCGTCCGTCTCCGCCCGCGCGAGCGCCGAGGGCGAAGTCGTCCACGACGGCCCGCTGACCGCGACGCTCGACCCCGAGCTCGGCTACCACTACGGCGCGCCCGTCAGCGAACCCCCGGACTCCGTCGAGGTGTCGTTCGACGCGCCGCCGCAGGTCGCGCGCCACGAGGGCTACGAGACCGCGTTCCTCGACATGCCCACCGTGTCGGTGTAGTTTCAGGGAGTTCAAGCCCTTCGACGCGTACTACTCGATATGAGCGACGACGACAGCCACGAGCACGTCGTCCCCGGGTCCGAGGAGGAACTGGACTCGGCGGACGTGCGCGGCTACGACTTCCGCGGCGACTTCGACTTCTTCGAGATGCTCGACGCGTACGAGACCACTGGCTTCCAGGCGACCCACCTCGCGCAGGCCGTGGACATCGCGCGCGACATGCGCGACGACGACGTGACCACCTACCTCACGCTCACCTCGAACATCGTCTCCTCCGGCCTGCGGGAGACGGTCGCCTACCTCGTCCGGGAGGGGTTCGTGGACGTCATCATCACCACGTCCGGCTCCATCACCGAGGACGTCATCAAGACGGCGAAGCCGTTCAAGATGGGGGAGTGGGACGCCGACGAAGCCGAACTCCGCGAGCGCGGCATCAACAGGCTCGGGAACATCTTCGTTCCCTCCGACCGGTACGTCTGGCTGGAGGCGTACCTGAACGACTTCTTCGAGGACTTCTTCGCCGACGAGAAAATCCGCACGCCGACGGCGTTCTCGAAGGAACTCGGCGAAACCCTCGACGACGAGGACTCTATCCTGAAGAACGCCGCCGACCAGGACGTCCCCATCTTCTGTCCCGCACTCACGGACGCCGAGGTCGGGAACTTCCTCTACTACTACCGCCAGGGCTACGACTCGGAGGTCGGCATCGAAATCCTGGACGACTACGACTCGCTCATCGAGCACGGCCTGCTCGCGGAGGAGACCGGGCTCATCGCGGTCGGCGCGGGCGTCCCGAAGCACCACGCCATCATGACGAACCTCTTCCGCGGCGGCGCAGACCACGCGGTCTACATCTCCACGGGCATGGAGGGCGACGGCTCGCTCTCCGGCGCGCCGCCCGAGGAAGCCGTCTCCTGGGGGAAAATCAAGGACGAGGACACGAACTACGTCCAGATCGAGGCCGAAGCCACGCTGGTCTTCCCGCTGCTGGTGGCGGGAGCGTTCAAGCGCGACTGAGCAGTTTCTATATCGTCGATTCCAGTTTATGGTTCGTTGGGTTTTCGGTGGTGGCGCTCTACGCGTTGCGTGATGGCTGCACGACCACCGATGACCGACGACGGGGAGGAACCGGACGCGGTGGCGTTCGGTATCGCGGCGGTGGACGAACACCTCGGGAGCGTCGACTGGCCGGCGACCGCCGCGGAGATCGTCGCGGCGACCGACGACCCCGAGGTCCCGTACGAGGCGAGCGGACGGACGCTCGCGCTCTCGACGGCGCTCGACGAGACCGACAGCGACGAGTTCGAGTCACGCCGCGACCTCCTGGACGCCCTGCACCCCGTGTTCGAGGAACACCGGCAGTCAGCGGGGCCGGGACTCATCGCGTGGATTCGGAACGCCCTTCCGGTTTAACCGCTCTCGCGTCCTCCACTCCCGTATGACCGTTCTCGACATCGAGTGCCCGGACTGCGGGCGAGTAGAATCGGTTCGAAAGGAGGGACTGGGCCGGTACGAGTGCGCGGAGTGCGGTCGGGAGTTCTCGCGGGCCGACCTCACTCGATGAACGATCGGAGCGTGTCGGAGTCGGCGGTCTCCCCCCGTATCGCGTAGTGGGCGGCGCAGGCGTTCGCGAGCGCGAGCGCCGCCACCCACGACCCGTCTGCGGCGCGAGCGTGCGCGAGACCCGCGCTGAACCGGTCGCCGGCGCCCGTGAAGCGGACGGGGTCGCTCGTCGGTTCGTTCGGCACGAACGCGAGCACGTCCCGGGTGGCGGCGACGGCGTGTTCGACCTCGTGGAGGACGAACGCGTCCACGCCGAGGGCCGCCCGCGCGGCACGGGCGAGCGAGCCGTCGTCCGCGAACGAGGCGTCGAGCGCGTCCGCGAGGAACGCGGCTTCCCCGCGGTTCGCGCTCACGACGACTTCGTAGCGGTCGGTGAGCGCGCCGAGCGCGTCCGCGAACCCGCGGACTGTGTCAGGGTCGATGATGGTCACGTCGCCGGGGTCAAGGACGAGCACGCCGCCGTCGGGGTCGCGCTCGCGGAGTTCGCGGAGGGCGTCGGTCGCGTGCGGGACGGACGCCCAGTTCGCCCACACGACGGCGTCCGCGGCGAGCGCGGCGTCGAGGCGCGGGCCGAGCGCTCGTTCGAGCGTCTCGAAGCGCCACGTCTCGATGCCCGCGGACTCCTCAGTGAGCATCACGGCGTCCGACTCGAACTCGTAGATGTCGACGTGAGCGGGCGCACCCATCGAGTACGCGTCGAACGGAAGCGTTTCGAAGATATCGTGGTCGAGGTGGCCGGCGAGCGTGGTGTCGTCACCGAGCGCGTGAAACTGGAACGCGTCGTTCACGGCCTGGCCGCCGGGGTCAGTGGCCTCGTGGTCGACGTAGAACGACTTGGCCTCGCCCGCGGCGATGCGGCGGCCGAACGACTCACGCGAGCGCACCGCGCCCGCCCGGTCTTCGACCGTGTACCGGCGGTCGACGCTGCCGTCCGGGAGCGCCGTGGCGGTGACGGACGCGTCCAGCACTCCCCGGGCGTCCGCGAGCCGTCCCGTGCGTTCGTCCATACGCGTTCCCGGGGCTTCGGCGTGGTTAACTATTCGGCCAGCACCGCGTCGACGGCGTCGAGGAAGCCGTCGGCGTACGCGCCCGCAACGACGTGGTCGGCGGCGGCCTTCGCGGCGTCGTCCGCGTTCGCGACAGCGTAGCCCGTCCCCACGGCGTCGAGCATCTCCGCGTCGTTCGCGGAGTCGCCGACCGCGACGAACTCCGACAGGTCGTAGTCGAGGTCGGCGACGAGCGATTCGAGCGCGCGGCCCTTGTGCATCCCCGGCGACTTCACGTGGTACGCGTATCCCGTGTCGACGACGTGAAGACCGTGCGTTTCGGCGATGTCGCGGAGGGGCGCGAGCGGCTGGTCGCGGCTCACCGCGACCTCGGTCTCCCGCCAGCGGTTCACCAGGTCGACCTCGCCCCAGCCCAGGCTGTGGCCGCGCGCGACGTACTCGTCCACCACGTCCTGGGCGGCCTCGCGGTCGCCGTGGAAGTGCAGGCGGTCGCGGTCGCGGTCGTAGGAGACGCCGCCGTTCTCCGCGACGACGCGCTCGGGCACGCCGACGAACCCGCAGAGCGCGACCGGGTACGGGAGCGCCTTCCCGGTGGCGATGACGACGGGCGCGTCCCACTCGCGGAGCACGTCGAGGACGCGGGAGTCGATGGAGCGGTCGTCGCGGCTGAGCGTGCCGTCGATGTCGACGGCGAGCGGCGGAACCATACCGCATCCTGCGCCGGCCGGGAGAAAAACCCTATGCGCCGAGCCCGCCCGCGTGGACGTAGTCGAGGAACTCGTCCACGACGCCCGGGTCGTACGTCCAGAACCCGTGGAAGGTTCCGTCGTCCTGCTCGTGGGCGATGAGCGCGATCTTCCGCGAATCCTGGCCGTCTCCGTCGTACACGACGAACCACGACTCGCGGACCTCCGAAACGTCGTCCGTGTGGAAGGCGAGGTTGAGTTCGTTCCGCGGTTTCTCCCAGTCCGGAAGCCCGTACACGTGCACGTCGAGCCCGCTGTCCGCGAGCTGCGTGTAGACGCGCCACTGGTCGTCCATCTTCGAGAGCGACTGGAAGCCGACGCGGAGTTCGCCGCGGCCGACGGTGTGCGCGGCGACCTCGACCTCGCGGGACGCGATTATCATGTTGCGCTTGTTGAACGACGTAAACGTCGTCGTGTCGTCGTGTTCGAGCACCGCGGGATAGCTGTCGCGGTCGAAGTCGGG
Organism: Salarchaeum sp. JOR-1; assembly: GCF_007833275.1. Classification (GTDB taxonomy): domain Archaea; phylum Halobacteriota; class Halobacteria; order Halobacteriales; family Halobacteriaceae; genus Salarchaeum. Next base: position 82,169 of record NZ_CP042241.1, read on the forward strand.
GTCGGAGACGATACCCGCCTCGAACGCGATCACGGAATCGACGTCGTCGAGGTCGCTCGCCGCCACGACATCCCCGTCGTCGTGCAGCACGGCGAAGTTCGCGGGCGCGTGCTCCCCGCGTGATTCCGCGACACTCACGGTGACGCGCTGCGGGCCGAAGTAGTCGCGAAGGCGGTCGACGACGGCCTCGTTTACGGGGTCGTAGACGGTGAGCGTTCGCCCCTCGCTCTCCACGCGTTCGACGAGCGAGCGGATGGAGTCCATCTCGCACGAGAATCGGACTGTCAGGTATATAAATCCGGGGGCGGTTCAGGGCCGCCAGTCGCGCGTCGTGTGATTCAGTCGCTCACAGCCGTCGGCGGTGACGGCGACGAGGTCTTCGATGCGGACGCCCCACTCGCCCGCCCGGTAGACGCCGGGTTCGACGCTGAACACCATTCCCTCCCGGAGTTCGCGCTCGTTTCCGCCGACGATGTAGGGTTCCTCGTGCACGTCCAGACCGACGCCGTGGCCGGTGCGGTGGACGAACTCCTCGCCGAACCCCGCGTCCGCGACGACCTCGCGCGCGGCGGCGTCCACGGCCTCGCAGGACACGCCGGGTTCGACTGCGTCGACAGCGGCCTGTTGGGCGTCGGCGACGGCCTCGTGCGCGTCGATGTACGCTTCGGGCGGTTCGCCCTCGAAGACGACGGTCCGGGTCTGGTCGCTCGGGTAGCGGTCGACGCGCGTCCCGAAGTCGAAGACGACGGGCTCTCCCGGCCGGATCTCGCGCTCGCCGTGCTGGTGGTGCGGAAGCGCGGCGTTCGGCCCCGACGCGACGATCGTCTCGAAGGACGTCCCCGTACCCCCGTGGTGTTCGAGTCGGTCTGCGACGTACCGCGCGAGGTCGGTTTCGGTGCTGCCGACGGCGTCCGCGCCGAGCGCGCGCACGTCCCGCATCGCGGCGTCCGCGGCCTCGCTCGCCCGGCGGATGGCGTCGCGTTCGGCGTCGTCCTTCCGCACGCGCAGCGCGGACAGCACGTCCGTCGCGAGGCCGAACTCGGCGTCGGGAAGCGCCGTCCGGAGGTCCATCGAGAACCGCGCCCACATCGTCTCGTCGAGGAGGACGCTCGAACCGAGGTCGAGGTCGGCCGCGACGTCGCGGACGTGTTCGACGGGGTCGTCGCCGTCCCGCCACGTGCGCACGTCATCGACCCAGGTCTCGTCGCGGAGTTGCTCGGCGTAGAGCGCGGGCGCGAGGAACGCGGCGTCGTCGGGCGTGACGAACAGGAAGAAGTGACGTTCGCCGGGCGACTCGTGAAACCCCCCGAGGTAGTAGAGGTTCGGACTCGGGAAGAGGGCGAGCGCCTCGTCCGCGTCGAGGCGGTCCTGGCAGTCGCGGGTGCGGCGTTCGAAGGGCGTCATAGCCCGGGGTTCGGGGGCCACGACCTAAATTCGCCTGACCGGCGGCGAGCCATCACGGGCCACTACTAGTCGGCCTCCCCGCTGACGCCGACGGCGCGGACGTGCGCGCGACCCGGCGGAACGGCGTGCTCGAACTCGCGTTCGGTCGCACCCACGAACCCGGGTATCGACATCCGGTAGTCGGTCGCTACGCTTTTTCCCTCTCGCGCGGAGGGGTGACGTATGGCGTTTCCTTCGTCTCTCGCGACCGCGCTGAGTTCGCGCCCGAAACAACTCCTCGGAGCCGGGTTCGGCCTGCTCGGCACGAGCCACTTCGCGTTCTGGACGCAATCCTCAACAGCGCTCTCAGATGCGCTCGCCGCCGGTGACTACGCCGCCGCGCTGGCGCCGCTGTCCGAGTACGCCGCCGGCCACCCAGCATACCTGCTCGCTATCGTCACCGGCATAGCGCTCGTCGCGTGGGCGCAGTGAGTGCGAGCGAGTCCGCGCGAAGCTGGCGCGGCGTCACCGCCGTCGCCGCCTGGCAGGTCGTCGCGTCCGCCACCTACTACGCGGTGTTCGCCGCGACGTCCTCGTTCCGCGACGCCTACCAGTTGAGCGGGTTCGAGGTCGGACTCGTGGTGTCGGTGATGACGCTCGGGTACACGCTCTTTCTCTTCCCGATGGGCGCCGTCGTGGACGCGTACGGCGACCACCCCGCGATGGTCGGCGGCCTCGTCGGCCTCGCAATCGGCGCGGCCGGCGTCGCCGCGTCCGGCGCGGGACTTCCGCTCGCCGGCACGTACCCCGGTCTCCTCGTCGCGGTGTTCGTCCTCGGCTGTGCGTACGCCACCGGGATGCCCGCGACGAACCGCGCCGTCGCCAGCCGCGCCCCCAGGGGCCGGTACAACCTCGCCGTCGGCCTGAAGCAGGTCGGCGTCACCGCCGGCAGCGCCGTGAGCGCCGTGTTCGTCACGAACACCCTCATCGTCCCGACGTGGCCCGCGAGCTTCGCCGTCATCGCCGTCGTCGGCTTCCTCGTCGCCGCCGGGTACGCGGTCACGTTCGACGGCACGGGCGGGAGCGGCCGCATGGAGTTCCCCGACATCCGCGCCATCGCCGCGAACCGCCTCCTGCTCGTCCTGTCTCTCGCCGGGTTCTTCCTCGGTGCCGCCGTCTTCACACTCACCGGGTACACCGTCCCCTACATCGAGGACGCGACGCGCGCCACCACCGCGTTCGCCGGCGCGACGCTCGCCCTGATGCAGGTGTCGGGGAGCATCGGCCGCATCGGCGCGGGCAGCATCGCCGACCGCATCCGCGGCACCGCAGAGCGCGCCAGCCTCCGCGTCCTCGCCGTGCAGGTCGCGGTCGCCGCCGCCCTGTTCTTCGCGCTCCCGGAAGCCAGGGGGGTCTGGCTGCTCGTCGTGTTCGCCGGCCTCGGCCTCGCCCTCCTGGGATTCACGGGCCTCTACCACGGTGCAGTCACGGCGCTCGCCCCCGAGGGGAAATCAGGGGCCGCGACCGCCGCCGGACAGATCACGCTCAACGTCGGCGGCCTCGTCGTTCCACCCCTGTTCGGATTGATCGCGGACACCGCCGGCTACGCCCTCGGCTGGTACCTGCTCGGCGTCGGCGTCGCCGCCTCCACCGGCATGGTCGTCTTCGCGCTCGTGCGCTACGACTAGCGGCGACGAGTAGTACCGACCGCCGGCCCCGCTCACGTATCGCACCGGCACTACGGCGTCAGCCCCCTCCTGCACGCGCCCGTCCTCGCCGGCCCGCACTGTTCGTCGGTACGTACGGCATCACCGCTCGCCCCGCCGCGGACGCGCGCACGTCCTCCGGCGTCGCGCGCTTCCAGCCGCTCCCGCGAAACGCCACTCGCTCTCTCACCACCGCCGCCAACCGCGGCGGCGGACACGCTCCGCCTCGCTCTCGGTGTGGTCGCCGTCGCCGCCGTACTCCAGTTTCGGCTCTGAACGCCCTGTCGAACCCCCAGATCGTACATCGTATGTCGCTCTATCAAATCCCTTCAGAGGGGCGCCACAGTCTCGGAGGGGAGCCAGAACTGGCCCCCGTTATCGAGGGGAGCGCGCGTCAGGAACCACCTCGCCGGTCGGCGTTCCGACAGCACTACCCCGGTCGGTGCGCGTTCTCGCCTCAGTGAACGGGCGGTCGCACGGTTCGATGACTCTGATCCGGTTCGTTCTCAGCTCACACGGAGCAGTTCGCCGGGGGACGCCTGGCACTGTTCGCGGCTGTGCCTACTCACTCGACTGGCTGTGCCCCATCTCGGCGGGGTTCTTCATCCCCTCTTTCACGCCGAAGTAGACGAGGATGGCGTTGACGGGGTACGCGAAAACGAACCCGACAGACAGCGAGAACGCGAGCGCACCCCAGAACAGGAGGTCGCTGATGTGCGCCTGACTGGCGATCAGGAGATCCGTTCCGATGGCCGCGAGCTCCATGACGGTGATGCTCGGCGTCTCGCTGTAGAGGGCGTCCAGCATCGCCTCCCCGAAGCCGACGCCCTCCTGCATCAACGGCCCGACGGTGAGCGCGTACCCGAACAGGTACGCGAGCGCGAACGTCCCGACCGTGATGACGAGCGTGCTCTGGAGCGCGAGCAGCCCCGCGAGGAGCACGAACCCGAGGACTTCGCCGGCTCCACAGCCCGAGTAGCAGTGGGCGGTCGACCGGAAGCCGCGCCGCCACAGCGAGTCGTGGCTGATCTGGGTGCGACCGGAGTACCAGTAGACAGCGAGGCCGAACGGGCCGGAGTAGAGCACGACGAGCGTCCAGACGCCCTTCATCAGCGACGGCAGCGCTTGGTTCCGCTCGCGGATGTCCCACCAGAGGACGGCGGCGGACGTGAGGGCGAACAGCGCCCAGACACCCATCGCGAGCGGATCCGAGAGGATCGGTTTCATGACGTGGCGAACTGGCGCGAGCGCGTGTTCGATCTGTGCGAGGAGTCCGTGTAGTGACATACTCATGAGAGTGATTCGGGGGGACGAGCTGCCGGTACTGTCCGACGTAGCCGCTGCAGCCCACCCGCTAGTTGGGCGGGGATACTTTAGGGAGCTGTGGCTACTAATCCAACGTGCAGCCGGGCCACCAGTGTCGATTCCGAGATATCGACCCCAGTGGGAGCCGCCCCGCCCCTCACGCGGATGAGGAGCGGCGAAACGATTCCCGCGAGGGAACGACTGATACGCGACCGACGAGCGTTCTCCGTTCCCGAGCACAGCCCGCTTACTGAATCCAGAAGACCCGGGGGACGACGATGAGCCGCTCCGAAGTCGGCGGCCGGCTGCTCGGCGCTCGCGCGTCGGCCGCGACCGCCCTCCGCGCGTCCGCGACGGACGTGCGAGGGGCTTTTACGCGTCTCCGTGCAATCCCGGGTATGTCGGAGGCTCGAACGACCGGCGAGTACCGGGTACGCTCTCGAACGCCCGACGGCGCGGCGTTCGTGCTCGTTCCGCTCGACGGCGACGCCCCGGTGCGCGTCGAGGACGACGACGCCGACCTCGCGCCCGGGAACCGCGTTCGGGCGACGCTCGCCTGGAACGACGGCACCGCGCGCTTCGATGACTACGAGGCCGTCGATGACACCCGAATCACGTACGTCCGCGGCGCGACCGGCCTGTTCGAGGACGCGCTCGACACCATGGAGGAAGCCCGCCGCGAGAACCTCGGCGTGAACTCCCAAACCACGTACAGCACGGACGGCGACCCGAACGGCGCAGTCTACGCGTTCGCCAGTCAGCCCGGCGAGCGCGACCTCTACACCGAGTTCCGGGACGGCACCGCGCCGCTCGAACCGCTCCTCGACCGACTGGACGACTTCGAAGACTGCCCCCACCACGTGTTCGTCCTCGACCCCGCCGAACACGACTTCCTCGTGCTCTACCTCGTCCTCCGCCGCGACAGCGTCCTCGAACGCACCGTCTTGGACACCTACGCCTGACTACGATTCGGCGAGTCGCACGAGGTCGGTCAGCGTCTCGTTCACCGGCGTGTCGATGCCGTGGTCGCGGCCGCGCGAGACGATTTCGCCGTTCAGCGCGTCGATTTCGGTTCTCCGCCCGCGGTCGAGGTCCTGGCGCATCGAGGAGCGGTTTTCGGCGGTGCGGCGGGCGACCCGGGACGCGGCCGCGACGGGGTCGGTAGTGAGTTCGATACCCTCGGCGTCCGCGACGGCGGCGGCTTCCTCGACGGCGCGGCGGAGCACGCGCTCGCCGGGGTCGGTGTCGGCGAGGCGGCCGTTCGGCACGCCCGCGAGCGCGGTCGCGGCGTTGATGCCGGCGTTCACGAGGACTTTCTCCCAGACGGCGCGCGCCGCGTCCGCAACCACGTCGGTCTCGATGCCGGCGTCGGTCAGCGCGCGGGCGAGCGCGGTCGCCGCCTCACTGGTGTCGGTGACGTAGTTCCCCACGACCGTGTCGCCGACGCCCGCGTGTCGGACGTGACCGGGCGCTTCGAGCGTCGCGCCGTGACTCGTCGTCCCCGCGAGTACGCGGGACGCGGGCACGAACTCCGCGATAGTCTCCGCGTTCCCGAGGCCGTTCTGGAACGTGCAGACCGCCGCGCCGTCGAGGAGCGCGTCGGCGTCGGCGAGCGCGCTCCGCGTGTCGTAGGCCTTCACGCACACCAAGACGACGTCCACGGGGCCGACGCTGTCGGGGTGTGTCGTCACGTCCACGGGAACGCGCTCCGTCGTTCCGTCGGGGAGCGTGAGGCGAAGCCCGTCCCGGGCGAGGGCGGTGACGTGGTCGCCCGGCCGACCGACGAGCGTCACGTCGACGCCGCTCCGATCGAGACGACCGCCGAACAGCGACCCGATAGCACCCGGGCCGAGCACTGCGACGCGCATACCCGGCGAAACGACGGCCGCGTACAAAAGCCCTGGAAGTCGGCTTCGCGGAACGCCTCCTCCGCGGCGTCCAGGTCGTCTATCCGCGCCTGCGTTCGGGCGTGGAGGCCGTTCGCGTGCTCGTGAAGCCGAGCGGCCTAACTACCGTGTGGCCGGTTAGTGGAGGGTGACGCGCGCCGCTGCGACGCGCCGACCGCTGTCCGTGTCGACGAGCGTGAGTAGGTACGTGCCGCCGCTCTCTAGCCCCGAATTTTCGGCGTCGGTTTCCACCACTCGAATCGTGTCGCCGGGCGCGAACGTGCCGAATGCCGGTGGAACGCTCTCGTTTTCGTGTGCGACGAGACTCGTGTCCCGCCACTGCGGGCTTTCGAGCGTCCGGATCGGCGTGGCGTTCCGGTAGACGACGAGGCGGAGCGACCGGTAGTCGATCGCCGACCCGCCGGTGTGACGGACGACGAACGCGGCCTCCGATTCGGCCTCCGAGAGGGACGCGGGCGCGTCCGCGAAGGCGGCGGTCAGCGTGTCGTTCGAACCGAACTCGGCTCGCTCCGGGGTAGTCTGGAGCGCCCAGAGGCCGTACGTGCCACCGGCGAGCACCAGCACACCGAGAACGGCCGCCGCGAGCAACACGCGACGCCGGGGGTTCGCGGCCGAGTCGTACGCGGGCGTGTCAGTCACGTTCCCGGATAGGGCGGCGTGGCCCCGACGCGTGTTCGCCGACAGACCGCGGGCGGTTCGAAACGCTCGTCGCCGCGTACCTCCGTGGTTCGGTAGCCGACCCCCCAACGGAGGACGCCTCGCGCGTTAGCGCGGGGAGGCTGTCAATCCGCGCCGCAGACGATGACCGGGCGATCCGCACCGAGGATGACCGCCTGCGTCACGCTCCCGAAGAGAGCTTTTCCGGTGGGCGTGCGCTTGCGGGACGCGACGCAGATGGCGTCCACGCCGAGGTCGCGGGCCGTGTCGAGAATCGCCTCCGAGGGGTCGCCGCTCGTCTCGTGCAGTGTCACCTCGATCCCGGCGTCCTCCAGGGTTTCCTTCGCGTGTCGCGCGGACGCGAGCTGGCCGATGGACGCCCCGGTCGGGTTGTCGGTGAAGTCGTGGAAGACGTGCGCGTGGATTTCGTCCCGCCCGGGGAGGTCGATCACCGCGTCGACCTGGGCGTTCGCGTGCTCGTCCTCCTCGTCGACCGCGAGCAGTATCTCGTACATCGTCCCGGTGTGCGCACCCGAGAGGCATACCGCTTTGGGTGAGTGTCACTTCCGTGCAGGGTCGAGCGCACCGCTTACGGCGCTCGCGGACGAACGGCGGGTATGGCCGAACCCGACCTCGACCGCGACGCGTGGCGCGAGCGCGTCCGCGAGCACCGCGCGGAGAAACGCCGGTTCGTCCGGGAGAACATGGAACTCCCGGAGACCGGCGACGACCTCGAATTCTACGACCTCGACCCCGACCTCCGTGTGGTCGCGCGCCTCCAGCGCGCGCAGAACCCCGAGGTGGTGCGGGTGGAGCTCACGCGCGGCCCCGCCGCGGAGTACGAACGCGTCGCGACCCTCGGGTTCACGCTCGACGGCGAGCATCACGTACTCGCGGGCTACCACGCCCCAAAGCAGAACGGCCTGTTCGTGCCGTTCACCGACGAAACGTCGGGCGGCGAGACGCCGGAGATCGGCCGGTACGTCGAACTCGACGTCGACGGCGTTGCGTCGGGGAGTCAGGTCGCGCTCGACTTCAATCTCGCCTACCTGCCGTTCTGCGCGCTGGACGAGAGTTACGCGAGCCCCGTGCCGCCGGCGCGAAACCACGTGCCTGCGGCTGTCCGGGCGGGAGAGAAACACGTCGAAGTCGAATAAGAGTCGACGACCGAAGCGTGGAGAGAGCGAGAGTCAGCGACCGCCGGCGGCGTTACGCGCCGACGTCGGTTGCTTCGAGGAGTTCCTGATAGCGGTTCCGAATCGTGACTTCGCTCACGTCGGTGACCTCGCTGACCTCGCTCTGCGTGACCTTCTGGTTCACGAGCAGGCTCGCGGCGTAGATGGCGGCCGCCGCGAGGCCGACGGGGGACTTTCCGCTCGTGACGCCCTGTTCCTGGGCGTTCGAGAGGAGTTCGCGGGCGCGGCGTTCGACCTCGTCCGAGAGGTCGAGGTCGCTCGCGAACCGCGGGACGTAGCTCGCGGGGTCGGCGGGCGCGACTTCGAGGCTGAGTTCGCGCACGATGTAGCGGTACGTGCGCTTGAACTCCATCTCGTCGATGCGGCTGACGGTCGCGACCTCGTCGATGCTGCGCGGGGTCTGCATCTGGCGGGCCGCCGCGTAGACGGACGCGGTGGCGACGCCCTCGATGCTCCGTCCGGGAAGCAAGTCCTCGTCGAGCGCGCGCCGATAGATGACCGACGCCGTCTCCCGTACTTCCTTGGGGAGGCCGAGCGCGCTGCTCATGCGTTCGATTTCGCCGAGCGCCTGCTTGAGGTTCCGCTCTTTCGAGTTCCGGGTGCGGAAGCGCTCGTTCCACGTGCGCAGGCGCTGCATCTTCTGGCGCTGGCGGCTGGACAGGCTGTTGCCGTAGGCGTCCTTGTCCTGCCAGCCGATGTTCGTGGAGAGGCCCTTGTCGTGCATCATGTTCGTGGTGGGTGCGCCCACGCGGCTCTTCTCGTCCTTCTCCGCGGAGTCAAAGGCGCGCCACTCGGGGCCACGGTCGATGCCGTCCTCCTCGATGACGAGACCACATTCGGCGCAGACGGTCTCGCCGTGTTCCTCGTCGTTGACGAGTTTTCCACCGCACTCGGGGCACGTGGTGGTGTTCGCTCGCTCGTCGCTGGTCTCTTCTTCGGTGCGCTGGCGGTCGCTGGAGTACGTTCGTATCGTAGTCTCGCTCATGGTGAATCTCCGAAAGCGAGGGAAAGCTTCAAACGCCTTTCCCTCACGCTTCCTAACCATCGATAGGTTCGAAACAAACTTAAACCTTTCGCAAACCTTGTGTAACTCTAGCATGCAGATATCACCGGTAGACGTTTCCTACCCCACACAACCTCTGCTTTTAGTCCAGCCGAAAAACCGGTAGCTGGAGCGTAAGGTTTAGAACTCCCCCGCGGCAGCCATCCATCACTCCCCCAACCAATAATTTTATCCCCGAACGAGGGAAACATTAATCCCGTATGGTGGGGCAGACGCCGTGTCCGACAGTTCTCGTCGTCGACGAGGCCGACCGACACGACCGCTATCGGTCGTGGCTACCGGGATACGACGTCCGTACCGTCGAAACCGAGCGAGCGGCCGCTGACGCTCTTTCCGAGGGCGTGAACGTCCTCCTCCTCAACGCGTGCAGGCACCGCGACAGCGCGCTCGTGGAGCGAAGCCACCGACACGGCGCTCGCGTCGCCCTGCTCGCCGCCGACAACGGCGGCAGCGTCCACGGGCTCAACGCCAGCGTCCCCAGGCCAGTCGACCGCGAGAGCGTCGTGGCCACCGTCGAAACCCTGCTCGCGCACACCACGTACGACGCCGCCCTCGACGAACTCTTCGTGCTGTGCAAGCGCCGCGCCGCCCTCCTCGACGGGAACGCAGACCGCTCGGAAACGGTCGCCGCGCTCTCCCGGCGCATCGACGCCCTCATTACCGAACTCGACACCACCATTGCGGAGTTCGCGACCGACGACTTCCGCACTGCCTTCCGCGACGTCGACACCCCGCAGTCAGACGGCGAAACCGGAAGATGGCGTCGACGGAAGACTTATTCAGACAGAACGCAGTGACCAAAGCGAGAGGCGACAATGCCGGAATGTGCTTACATAACAGTGCTCGCGCTCGGCGGCCCGCAGAACTCGGTCCGCCAGTACGCCGAGAGCGCCGACCACGACGTGCACACCGGCACCCTCAACGACGTCGACGACAGCGTCGACGTCCTCGTCCTCGACGACACCACCGACTGCTCTCCGCACCGCGTCCTCGAACACATCCGGGAACACGGCTACGACTGCGGTGTCCTCCTCCTGGGTGACCGCGACGAGACCACGCGCGGCGTCGACATCACGCTTCCCGCGGACGCGTCCACCGAGGAGATCCGGACGGGCGTCGTGCGAGTCGCTCGCCGCGTCGCGTACGAAGCCGTGCTGGACGACCTCTTCGACCTCTGCGAGCGTCGCGCCGACCTGCTCGACGACGGCGACGAGGACGCGCTCGACGCGGTGTCCGACCGCATCCGCGAGCGCCGCGAGTGCACGGACGACATCGCGGCGAGGTTCGACGAAGCGGACTACCGCGCGGCGTTCCGCGACCTCGACTAGCCGTCCAGGTCGCGCGCGATAGCTGCGAGGCTGTCGCTCGGTTTCTCCGTCGCGTCGTAGTACGCGGTCGTTCCCGGTTCTCGGAGACCGTACGCGTACCCCGCTTCGACGATATCGACGTACACGGAGCGACCGATGTCGAGGTCGGTTTGGTCGAGCCAGGCGACCAGGTGGTTCTCGCCCTCGCCCGGCGTGCGCGCGAGCCGCGGCGTCTCGTACGCGCCACGAATCACGGGCGCACCGCCGCTCTCCTCGATTCGAGCGCGGTACTCGGTGCCGTCGACGGCGAGGCGAACGACCTCCCCGACGGGAACGCGCTCTGCGACGCCTTCGGGCAGTTCTATCTGCGGTCGCGTGGTGCCACCGTACCGGCCGATAGTCGCGGTGGCCGTCTCGACCGCGGGATTGTCGGACGCGATTCTGTCGGGCATACGCGAGAGATATAACCGTGGAGAGAAAAGCCGTGCGTCTATCGGTCGGACCGCCACGCGCTGAACCGAATGTACGCGTAGAGCACGAGTCCGGTGAGGCCGAACAGGAGGCCGAACCAGATGAGCATCGCGGCGACGACCTCCGCGAGGTCGTTCTCGAAGAACTTCGCGATACCGAATCCGAGGGCGATGAGGAGGGCGTCCACGAGAACGAGTTTCAACTTGAACTGGTTGAGGTACACCCACTGGAACAGCGGGTTCGGATCCCCCGCGTCCTCCGCCGCGTTCGCGTCTGAGAGTCCAACCATACTCCGACGTACGGCGCAGCGTCGGTATAAGTCCGAGGTTTCGTGGCGCACGGTCGAACGCGGCGTTTTTCATGCTGCGCGACCAACTTCCGAGTATGGCCGCGCCAACGCCGGAGGACGACCGCGGCACCGGCTCCCGAAAGCGAGCGTTCCTCTACATCTCGCCGTTCCTCGCGCTCGGTATCGCGGACGTCGTCCTCCTCCTGCTGTGGGGGCTGGACGGCCTCTGGGGGTTCATGATCCTCCCGCCGATTCTCTTCATCAGCGCCATCGGCTGGATAGCGCTCCGATACGGCTTCGTGTAGGGTCGCTGGACGCCCGTGAATTCGAAGCGCGCCCGGACTCGCTCTCCGTCGCTTCGACCGTCGAACCGCGGGCGTCGGCGATACGTGAAACGATGCGGAGGCCGAGGCCAGCGCCGTCCTCGCTGGCCGGGTATCCGGCGTCGACGGCGCTGTCGCTCCCGGCCGCCCGCTCGCGTGTAGCCATAACTCGCTACAAACCCATTTGCTCGCAGAGTGAGAAGACCGCCCGATGGAACGAGGGTTCGACCACATCGGGAGCGCCGAGTTGAGCGAAGCGACGAAGGCCGAACTGCGGAGCGTCACTGACGGGTTCTTCGAGCGCCCCCTGGAGAAAGCCGGTAATTTCGACTGGGAGGAGTTCAAGCGAAACGAGGCGTTCAAGGCGATCATGATGCCGTCGCCGCTGTTCTGGGTGCTTGCGAACTTCGAGCGGAGTTTCACGCAGAAGCTCGGCCAGCAGATGTACGAGAAGTTCGGGCGCGCGGTGGCGAACACGAACGATGCGGTTGGCGCGGCGGAGACCCAGTACGCCTGCACGAACCTCAACGTCGGCAGGGCCGAGGAAGACCGAATCGAGACCGTCATCTCCGAGTTGGCGGACGGCGAGCGCGACCCTGACTGGGACGCCGAGAAGCGGGAACTCCGCGACATCGACGCCCCGCCCGAGACCCGGAAACCCATCGGGACGGTGACGTGGGACCTCTGGGTGGAGGACTTCCGTGACGGCCGGCCGCTCGCCGCGGAAATCAAGACGCCGAAGCCGAACCGCGACCAGACGATGGAGTCGAAGCGCCAGATGCTGAAAACCGTCGCGGCGTACAAACACCGGGACGCCCCCACCCCCATCTGTCGGTTCGTGTTCCCGTTCAATCCCTACGGCAGTCTCGACGCGTACGAGTGGTGGCCGCCGCAGGCGTTCTTCGACGTGCACGCCGAGGACGGGATGCTCATCGCGGACGGCTTCTGGGACGCCATCGGCGGCGAGGGGACGATGGAGGGCCTGTTCAACTTCCTCCTCGAAGAGTCCGAGGGAAACATCGAGAACCTGAAGCAGTTAGCTGGGGACGAGACGCTCTAGTCCGCAAACGAGAGCGTGAGTTCCGACACGTCGGTCTCGTAGACGACGCCCCCGGAGTCGTTGCGAGTCTTCTCCACGAGAGCGGCGTCGACGAGTTCCTCCAGGTACGTGTGCGTGGACTCGCGGTGGGAGAGCCCGGTCACGTCGCTCGTCTCGGCGTGCACGTCGCGTAACGTCCCGCCCGCCGTCTCCCGGAGCGCGTTCAGGAGTCTGAGCCGCTTCTCGTTTCCGAGCGCAGAGCACACCGTCACGATGGCGTCGTCATCGGAGGCTACCTCCATACTCGCCGGGAGGCGCGGCGCGACAAAAACGCGTGCGGAGTGCGACGGCGAGTGACCGGGTACCCGAAACCTAAATACCGCCACGGCTAATGGGCGGGTACCCGATGAGAGCAATCGACTTATTCTGTGGCGCTGGTGGCTTTAGTGCCGGTTTCGAGGCGGCCGGCATCGACGTTCTCTATGGCTGTGATATCGCGGAGCGCGCCCTGGATACGTTCGACGCGAACCACGACGGCGACGGGCTCCGCCACGATATCAGCGACGGCGTCCCCCCAGAGGTAGCGGACGTCTCCGTCGACATCGTCTTCGGAAGCCCGCCCTGCAAGGGGTTCAGTGACGCACGGGGGTCGCGGCGGCTGGACGACGAACGAAACCAGCTCGTCTTCTCGTTCATCCAGTGGGTCGAGCACTTCCAGCCGAAGTACGTGATGATGGAGAACGTCGCGGGCATGACGACGATTAGCGACGAGTTCCTCGGAGCGATAGAGCGCGAGTACGCGGACGCCGGCTACGCGGTGGACTGGGAGACGCTGAACGCGGCTGACTTCGGCGTCCCCCAGACGCGAGAGCGCGTCATCTACTTCGGCGTCCGCGACGACCTCGACGTGGAACCGTCCCTCCCCGAGGGCGGATACCGGGAGGCGAGCGAGGGTCAACTCACGCTGGCGGGTGAACTGATGCGTGGCTGGACGACCGTCTCCGACGCGCTCGAAGACCTCCCGGAGCCGACCGAGAACGGCGAGGTCAGCCTCCCCCCGCTGTCCGAGTATCCCGAGAACGACTACCTCCCGCTCGTCCGCGACGGCGCCGAGACGACGTGGAACCACGTCGCGAAGGAGCCGTCGGACGACGAGGACACGCGCCACATCGTGGACGAGCTGCGCCCGGGCGAAATGTACCGTTCGAGCCGGTTCGGCGACCGCTACCGACAGGTCTGGGAGGTGCTCGAACATCGGTTCTCCGACGTCGAACAGGACGCCCTCCACTTCATCGCCCGCCACCGCTCCCGGAAGGACTTCCGGATGAGCGGGAAGTCGGTCGGCGCGGTGCCCGACCACCTCATCGCCGACCACCTCGAACACGACGAGGGCAGCGTCTACGACGCCCTCGAACGACTGCACGGGGACGGCTGGATTCGAACCGACGAAGAGGACGACACGCTCGGCTACGACCTGAACACGAAGTCGGGCATCCGCCCGCGGTACATGCGCCTCACTCCCGACGGTCAGTCGAACACGATTCTCACGACCGACTTCAACCCCCGAGACAAGCTCCACCCGACCGAGAACCGCGGGCTCTCCCTCCGGGAGGGCGCGCGCATCCAGAGTTTCCCGGACTCGTTCCGGTTCACGGGGTCGTTCGACGACATCGCCAACCAGATCGGGAACGCGGTACCGCCACTGATGGCCCAGCGCCTCGCCGACCACCTCCTCGACGTGCACGAGCGCGGGAGCCAGCACGTCACGGCGAGCGACTGATCGCGGACGGCGAATCGACTCGGCGTCGTGTGTTGAACCGCGTTCGCCTCCCTCCCCCGGAGTCGGCCTACAGGAAGCGGAAGGTTTCGAGGTTCTTCGGCGCGAACGTCCGCATGTTGTACTCGTGGTAGAGCGCGCTGGAGAGGTCTTGTGTAGAGCGCTCGTCACCGTGCACGCACAGCACTTTCTCCGGACGGGGGTTCATCGTGCGCACGAAGTCTTCGAGACCCTGGCGGTCGGCGTGCCCGGAGAACCCGTCCACGGTCTCGACGTCCATCCGGAGCTTGAGGCGGTCGTTCCGCCCGCGGTCGCCGGGCATCGCTATCTCGTCCCGGCCGGACTGGATGCGACGCCCCATCGTCCCCTGCGCCTGGTAGCCGACGAACACGAGGCGGTTGTCGGGGTCGGGCGCGAGGTGTTCGAGCCAGCTCATGATGGGGCCGCCGGTGACCATGCCGGACGTGGAGAGAATGATGCAGGGGTCGCCGTCCGCGACGTCCTTGCGCTCGTCCTTCCCGCCGTCGATGTGATTGAACTGGTCGGCGAGGAAGGGGTTCGCGTCCTCGTGGAAGATGCGGTCTCGGAGTTCGTCGCGGAGGTACTCGGGGTAGGTGGTGTGGATGGCGGTCGCCTCCCAGATCATGCCGTCGAGGTGGATTGGCATCTCGGGAATGTCGCCCTCGCGCATCGCCTCCTCCAGGACGAGCATGATCTCCTGACTGCGGCCGACGGCGAACGCCGGAATCACGACCTTCCCGTCGCGCTCGTACGTGTCGTTGATGACGCGCTTGAGTTTCTCCTCGGAGTCCTCCTGGTCGGTCTGATAGTCGTTGCGCCCGCCGTACGTTGACTCCATGACGAGCGTCTCGACGCGCGGGAAGTCGTTCACCGCGCCGTTGAACAGCCGCGTGGGTTCGTAGTGAATGTCGCCGGAGAAGGCGACGTTGTAGAGGCCGTCGCCGATGTGGAAGTGGGAGACGGCGCTGCCGAGGATGTGTCCGGCGTTGTGGAACGTGAGCTTCACGTCCGGCGCGATGTCCGTCACGTCCCCGTACTCGAGGGGAATGCAGTGCTTGATGGCCTCGCGAACCATTCCGGACTCGTAGGGCGGATTCCGGCCCTCTTTGGCCGCCACGTCGAGGTAGTCGAGCGTGAGGAGGCCCATCAGGTCGCGGGTCGGTTCGGTGCAGTAGATGGGGCCGTCGTAGCCGTACTTGAACAGGAGCGGGATGAACGCGGAGTGGTCGAGGTGAGCGTGCGTGAGCACGACCGCGTCGATGGAGTTCAGCGGCACGGCTTCCGGCGCCTGCAGGTAGGGCACCTCGCCCTCCGCGCCGGGCTTGTCGCCGCAGTCGATGAGAATGCGGGTGTCGGGCGTGGAGAGGATGAAGCTCGCCCGGCCGACCTCGCGACAGCATCCGAGCGTGGTGATGCGCACGTACTCGTCGTCGGACAGCTCTTCGCGGTGGATCTGGCGGCCGACTTTCTCGAGGATGTCGCGGCGTTCCTCGCGCTCGTGCGTGAGGAAGTTCCGGACGTTCGAGACCGTCGAGGATTCGATGGGGGGCGTGCGAAGGACTTCGGGCGTCCAGCCGGATGTCTGCGTTATCTCGCGGAGCGTGCTCCCGTGGCGGCCGATGACCATTCCGGGTTTCTCGGCCTCGATGACGACTTCGCCGGTGTCCTCGTGGAAGTCGAGGTTCGTGACGCCGGCGTCGTCGGGAATCACGTCCATCACGTCCTCTCGTGCCTGTTCAGGGCGCGTGAGCACGTCCGGATCCGGGCGGACGGTGATGCGTTTTCGGAGTTTCGAGGCGAGGTTCCGGATGAGGTCGCCGTTCTGCGCGAACTTCTTCGGGTCGCGCGTGTACACGACGAGCTCGGGGCCCTCGTACTTGACTTCCGTGACGGTGATGTCCGGCGGAATCTCGTTCGTTATCGTTTCGTGCAGGTCTTCGAGTTGCTGGTCTACCGTACTCATAGTGCGCGAACTGCGGGTTCCGGGTTCCGGCCACCCCACGGTAGTGCGCCGGAATCGGCGCAATACTGACGTGGGGTCACTGACCGGAGATGTGGTATCATCGTGGGAGAGCGGTGCGTCCGGCCGGTCCGGCGCGTCCGCGGGAACAGTGTCTGGAAAACCCGCTTGGTAGTTCCTATCCGCCGCTGATTATAAAAGACTTCGCAATAGGTGTTCGAGAACCGATAGGTCGTCTCAGTCGCCGATGGAGATCTCCTCGTCCTCCATCGTCGGCGGTTCGTCGCTGGCTTCGAGTTCGCGTTCCTCGATGCGGAGGCGGCGCTGCGTCTGCTTGTTCAGTCCCTTCCGCTCGCGACCACGTTTCGTGTCGCCCATACCATGAGTGACGTTCGCATACCACATAAGCTTTCCCGCGGTGACGCTGACCGCTTCCACGGAGCAAGCCGACTCGCACGGCGGGCGGGCTTCACGGGATTTAAGACTGCATACGGCGACGATTCGCGTAATGAGCGACAACGAGCAGGAGCTCGGAATCACCGAGAGCAAGGAGCACAGCCCCGGGGAGTGGTACTCGGAGGTCGTGCGGAAGGCGGGCCTCGCGAGCTACGGCCCCGACTCGATGGGCGGGTTCATCGTCACCCGACCCCGCGGGTACGCGCTCTGGGAGAAGGTCCAGGAGAACCTCGACGAGTGGTTCAAGGGCACGGGCGTGGACAACGCCTACTTCCCGATGTTCATCCCCGAGTCCTACCTCGACAAGGAGTCGGAGTTCGTGGACGGCTTCGACCCCGAGGTTGCGTGGGTGACCGAGGGCGGAAACGAGGAACTCGAAGAGCGCCTCGCCGTCCGCCCCACCTCTGAGTCCATCATCACGCCGTACATGAGCCAGTGGACGCGCAGCCACCGCGACCTCCCCCTCCGACTGAATCAGTGGTGTTCCGTCGTCCGATGGGAAGCGACGGAGACGAAGCCGTTCTTCCGGACGAAGGAGTTCCTCTGGCAGGAGGGGCACACGGCCCACGAGTCCGCCGAGGCGGCGTGGGACGAGACGGTGACGCGGCTCGGGCAGTACGAGAAGCTGTACGAGGACGTGCTGGCGATTCCGGTCATGCGCGGCCGGAAGCCCGAGCACGACAAGTTCCCCGGCGGGGAGACCACCACGACGGTGGAGGCGTTGATGCCGGACGGGAAGAGCCTGCAGGGCGCGACGAGCCACGACCTCGGACAGTCGTTCGCGGAGGCGTACGATCTGACGTACGTCGACGAGGACGAGGAAGAGCAGGTCGCGCACACGACCTCGTGGGGGCTGTCGTGGCGCGCGCTCGGCGGCCTCATCATGACGCACTCGGACGACCAGGGGCTCGTGCTCCCGCCGACGGTCGCGCCCGAGCAGGTCGTCATCGTCCCCATCTGGCAGGAGGACACGCGCGAGGACGTGCTCCAGTACTCCACGGAGGTCGCGGCCGAACTGGAGGAGGCGGGCGTGCGCGTCCACCTCGACGACCGGGACGAGCGCAACCCCGGGTTCAAGTTCAACGAGTGGGAGCTGAAGGGGGTGCCGCTCCGCATCGAAATCGGGCCGAACGAGGTCGACGACGAGGAGTTGACGTTGGCCCACCGGCCGGACGGCGAGCAGTCCGTCGTGAACCGCGAGACGCTCGTGAGCTCGGTGGACGAACACCTCGACACGGTGCAGGAGAAGCTGTACGAGGCCGCCGAGGAGAACCTCGAGGAGAACGTCCGGGAAGCCGATTCGCCCGAGGAGATTCTTGGCACCATCGGGAAGCACGGCGGGTACGTGAAGACGCCGTGGTGTGGTGACGAGGCCTGCGAGCAGGTGATCAAGGAGAAAATCGCCGCGGAAATCGTGATGGTTCCGTTCGACGAAGAACACGAGCCGGATGCGGACGAGTGTACGCTTTGTGGCGAGGACGCTTCGAAAACCGCGTACTTCGCCAAGACATATTAGGGCATAATACGCCCTTGGACGCATCTGATATAGCGTAATACTATCAGGGGTGGGCTTTTCCCTGTTCGTGGCAATCGGTGTCATACACCTATGGGGAACAATGAGCTTCTCGCAGACCCCTCTGACGCCAGCGCGAACTGCGGCGTGGGGGTAGTAATGGACCTCGACGGAGGGCGGAGCCACGACGTGCTCGCGGACGGCATCGACCTCCTCGAGAACCTCGAACACCGCGGCACCACAGGCGCCGAAGAGAACACCGGCGACGGCGCGGGCGTCCTCCTCCAGACCCCGAGAGCGTTCTTCGACGACGAACTCGACCTCCCCGACGAGTACGCCGCCGGCCAGTTCTTCCTCCCCCAGAACGCCGACGAACGCGAATCAGTGAAAGACACCGTCGAGTCCGTCTTCTCCGACTACGGTCTCGACACGCTCGCGTGGCGGGACGTGCCGACCGACAACAGCGACCTCGGCGCGACCGCCCTCGAATCCGAACCCCACGTCGCGCAGGCGTTCGTCGCCGGCGACGCGAACCTCTACGTCGCCCGGAACGCCGTCGAGGACGCCGTCGACCACGAGCGCTTCTACGTCTGTTCGCTCGACGAGGACACCCTCGTCTACAAGGGCCTCCTGAAGAGCACGCAGCTCCGCGACTACTACCCCGACCTCCGCGACGACCGCATGAAGACGACGTTCGCGATGGTGCACGCGCGCTTCTCCACGAACACGCTCGGCGCGTGGCACCTCGCCCACCCCTACCGGAACATCATCCACAACGGCGAGTTCAACACGATCAAGGGCAACGTCAACTGGATGCGCGCCCGGGAGGCCGACCTCGACGCACCGAACCTCAGCGACGAGGAACTCGACGCGATCCGCCCCATCATCGACGACCCCGAGCAGTCCGACACCGCGAGCGTGGACAACGCGCTCGAACTCCTCACCGAGACGGGCCGCAGTCTCCCGCACGCCCTCCGGATGCTGATTCCCGAGGCGTGGCAGGGCGACGACGCGATGGACGAGTCGCGCGAGGAGTTCTACGACTTCCACGCCTCGCTCGTCGAACCCTGGGACGGGCCCGCGCTCGTCGTGGGGACGGACGGGGAGCGCATCGCGGCGGCGCTCGACCGGAACGGCCTGCGGCCGTGCCGGTACGAGGTGACGGAGGACAACCGGCTCGTGATGGGGAGCGAGGCCGGCGCGCTCGACACGCCGGCGAGCGAGGTCGAGGAGCGCGGCCGCCTCACGCCCGGCCAGCTGTTCGTCGCGGACCCGAACGAGGGCCGCGTGATTCCGGACGACGAGGTGTTCGACGACCTCACGGACGAGAAGTACGGCGAGTGGGTGGACGCCGAACAGGAGCACGTCACGGTCGACGACCCGCTCCCCCAGGATCCCGTGGAGAAACTGCGGGCGCGGCAGGCCGCGTTCGGGTACACGCACGACGAGCTCGACGAGCTCGTGGAGCCGATGGCAGTAGCTGGGGAAGACCCGGTCGGCTCGATGGGCGACGACACGCCGCTCGCGGCGCTCTCAGAGTTCAACCGCCCCTTCTTCACGTACTTCCGTCAGCTGTTCGCGCAGGTGACGAACCCGCCAATCGACTACCTCCGCGAAGACCTCGTGACGAGCACGGAGACCCGGCTGGGCCGCCAGCGAAACCTCCTCTCGGAGTCGAAGGCGCACGCCCGACAGGTAGTACTGGACTCGCCCGTGCTCACGGACGACGGCCTCGCGGGCGTCCGGGAGAGCCGCCGGGAAGTCCGCACCATCGACACGACGTTCGACCTCGACGGCAGCCTCGACGACGCCATCACGCGCCTCCGCGAGGACGCCGAGGACGCCATCGCGGACGGCGCGGACGTGCTCGTGCTCTCCGACCGCGACCTGGGGCCGAGCCGTTTGCACGTGCCGAGTCTGTTGGCGACGGGCGCTGTCCACCACCACCTCGTCCGCGAGGGCCTGCGCTCGCGCGTCGGCCTCGTGGTGGAGTCCGGCGACCCGCGAACCGTCCATCACCTCGCGACCCTCGTCGGGTACGGCGCGGGCGCGGTGAACCCATACCTCGCCATCCAGTCCGTCACCGACCTGATGGACGAGGACGCGGACATGGATCGCGCGGTCGAGTCCTACGTCGCCGCGATGGAGAAGGGGCTGCGGAAGGTGATGGCGCGGATGGGTATCTCGACGGTCGCGTCCTACCAGGGCGCGCAGATCTTCGAGGTCGTCGGCCTCGACTCGGCGCTCGTCGAGGACTGCTTCACGGGCACGCCGAACCGCACCGAGGGCGTCGGCGTGGACGAAATCGAGGCCGACCTCCGGCAGCGCCACGCGACCGCGTACGACGACGGCACCGACCTCGACCGGCAGGGCGAGTTCACGAACCGCTCGAACGGCATCTTCCACCAGTGGAACCCGGAGACCGTGCACACTCTCCAGGGCGCCGTCCGGTCGGGCGACTACGAGCAGTTCGAGGAGTACGCAGACCTCATCAACACCCAGAACGAGCAGCTCCAGACGCTCCGCGGCCTCCTCGACTTCGACTCCGACCGTGAGTCGATTCCCGTGGAGGACGTGGAACCCGTGAAGGACATCGTGAAGCGGTTCTCGACGGCGGCGATGAGCCTCGGGAGTCTCAGTCCGGAGGCCCACGAGAACAACGCCCGCGCGATGAACGAGATCGGCGCGAAAGCGAACACGGGCGAGGGCGGCGAGCCGCCGGAGCGCTTCGACACCGACCGCGAGTGCCGCATCAAGCAGGTCGCGTCCGGCCGGTTCGGCGTGACCTCCGAGTACCTCTCGTCGGCGGACGACCTCCAGATCAAGATGGCGCAGGGGTCGAAGCCCGGTGAGGGCGGCCACCTCCCCGGCGAGAAGGTGAACCAGATGATCGCCGACGTCCGGTGTTCGACGCCGGGCGTCGGCCTCATCAGCCCGCCGCCCCAGCACGACATCTACAGCATCGAGGACCTGAAGCAGCTCGTCTTCGACCTGAACGCCAGCAACCCCGACGCCCGCGTGCACGTGAAACTCGTCTCCGAGGCGGGCATCGGCACGGTCGCCGCGGGCTGCGCGAAGGCCAAGGCGGACTGCATCCACATCTCCGGCCACTCGGGCGGGACGGGCGCGTCCCCGAAGACGTCGATCAAGCACGCGGGCCTGCCGTGGGAGCTCGGGCTGGCGGAGGCGAACCAGCTCCTCCGCGAGACCGGCCTGCGCTCGCGCGTGACGCTCCGCGCGGACGGCGGCCTGAAGACGGGGCGGGACGTGGCTATCGCGGCCCTGCTCGGCGCGGAGGAGTTCGCGTTCGGCACGGGGTCGCTCGTCACGTCGGGGTGCGTGATGGCGCGGCAGTGCCACAACAACACGTGCCCGGTCGGCATCGCGACGCAGGATCCCGACCTCCGCGAGCGGTTCGCGGGCGAACCCCAGCACGTCGTGAACTACATGTGCTTCATCGCGCGGGAGCTCCGCGAGCTCATGGCCGACCTCGGGTTCGAGACGGTGGACGAGATGGTGGGGCAGGTGGGCGTGCTCGAACAGGCCGAGACCGACCACCCGAAGGCGAAGCACATGGATCTCTCGCAGGTGCTCGCCGAGCCCTCGGGCGACGACCGGTACAAGACGATGGAGCAGGACGTGTCGTTCGACGACCACCTCGACACCGCCGTCGCCGCGGAGGCGGCGGAGGCGCTCGCGGGCGGCGAACCGACCACGGTCTCCGCCGAGGTGACGAACGAAGACCGAACCGTCGGCGGACGGCTGTCCCACGAGGTGTCGAGCCGGCACGGCGGCGACGGACTGCCCGACGACACCGTTCACGTCGACCTGACGGGAACCGCGGGCCAGTCGTTCGGCGCGTGGCTCGCGTCCGGGCTGACGCTCGACCTCGACGGCGCGGCGAACGACTACGTCGGGAAGGGGCTCTCGGGCGGCCGCGTCGTCGTCTCGACGCCCGCGGACGCCGGGTTCGACCCCGCATCGAACACGCTGGTCGGGAACGTCGCGCTGTACGGCGCGACCGACGGCGAGCTCTACGTGAACGGCGTCGCCGGCGAGCGCTTCGGCGTCCGGAACTCGGGCGCGAAGGCCGTCGTGGAGGGCGTCGGCGACCACGGCTGTGAGTACATGACGGGCGGGGTCGTCGCCGTGCTCGGCGACACGGGCAAGAACTTCGCGGCGGGGATGAGCGGGGGCGTGGCGTACGTCTTCGACCCCGACGGCGACCTCGAAGCGCAGACGAACACGGGCATGGTGAGCCTCGAAGCCGAACTGGACGACCGCGACCGGACGGTGCTCCGGCGGCTGGTGGAGAACCACGCCGCGCACACGGACTCCGAGCGCGCCCGCGACCTGCTCGACGACTGGGACGCGGCGCTCGCCGGGTTCACGAAGGTGATGCCGGACGCGTACCGCGCGGCCATCGAGGAGCGCCCGGAGGCGGACGCCCGCACGGATCTCCCGACCGCGGTCGAGGGCCTCGACGGACGGCTCGGCGCGACCGGGAGCGCGGACTGACCCGGGCCACACACTTAACTCCCGTCCGCTGGTTTTTCCGGTATGGATTCGGCGCTCGTCGTCGGCGGCACGCGGTTCATCGGCCGCCACACCGTGGAGGAACTCGTAGAGCACGACTACCACGTGACGCTGTTCAACCGCGGGAGTCACGAGAACCCGTTCGTGGACTACGCGGACGTCCACCACGTCCGGGGCGACAGGGGGAACGACGAGGAACTGCTGTCGGCGAAGCGCGAGGTCGAACCGGACGCGGTGTTCGACTTCGCGGCGTACCACCCCGCGGAGGTGCGGTCGGCGGTCGAGATCTTCGCGGACGTGGACGCCTACGTGTACGTCTCCTCCGGCGCGGCGTACGCCCGGGACGACATCCCGAAGCGCGAGGGCGTGACGCCCATCGAGGAGTGCACGCCCGACCAGGCCGTGGACGACTCCTACGAGACGTACGGGAACAGGAAGGCGGAGGGAGACCGCGCGGTGTTCGAGGCCGCCGACCGGGGCGTGAACGCGATGAGCGTCCGCCCGACCGTGGTGTACGGGCCGTTCGACTACACGGAGCGCCTCGACTACTGGGTGTCGCGGGTCGAGGAACACGACCGCGTGGTGGTGCCGGGCGACGGGACGAACGTCTGGCAGCGCGTGTACGTCGAGGACGTGGCGAGCCTCCTCCGGCTGGTCGCGGAGAACGGCACGCCCGGGAGGGCGTACAACGCGGGCGACCAGAACTCGATCACGCTCGAGCGCACCGTAGCGGAGATTGAGAGCGCGCTCGATACGGACGTGGAGGTCGTGCACGCGAGCGAACGCGAACTCTCCACGGTCGACCTCGACCCGGCAGACTTCCCGCTCTACCGGCCGTACCCGCACGTCCTCGACACCCACCGCGCGGAGAGCGTCGGCTGGGAGTCCACGCCGGTCTCCGAGGCGATGGAGCGCACGGTCGGCGAGAGCGCGGAGAGCGACCGCGACGGCGCGGACGTGGGGCCGGCGCGCGAGACGGAGGAGCGCCTGCTGGACGTGCTGGACACGGTCTAGGAAAAGGCGTATAGGAGTTCGGGGTGACTGCCCGGTATGTTCGAGAAATCCTCGTGGATCCGTCTCCCGCGGAACGTCGTCATCGGACACGGCGTGCTCGGGGAGACGCGCGCGGTGCTCGACGACGTGCACCTCACGGGCGACCCGCTGGTGGTGACGAGTCCGACGCCGCGCGAGGTGGCGGGCGAGCGCATCGTCGCGCAGCTGGAGGAGGCGGGGCGAAGCCCGTCGATCGTGACGGTCGAGGAGGCGTCGTTCGACGCCGTCAAGCGCGTCATCGAGAGCGCGGAGGACACCGACGCGGACTTCCTGATGGGGGTCGGCGGCGGGAAGGCGATCGACATCGCGAAGATGGCGAGCGACACGCTCGACCTCGGGTTCGTGTCGGTGCCGACGGCGGCGAGCCACGACGGCATCGTCTCCGGGCGGGGGAGCGTGCCCGAGGGCGACACCCGGCACTCGGTGGCGGCCGACCCGCCGCTCGCGGTCGTCGCGGACACCGGCATCGTCGCGGACGCGCCCTGGGAGCTCACGACCGCGGGCTGCGCGGACATCATCTCGAACTACACCGCGGTGAAGGACTGGCGGCTCGCCAACCGATTGCGGAACGTCGAGTACTCGGAGTACGCGGCGTCGCTCTCGGAGATGACGGCGGAGATGCTGGTGGACAACGCGGGCTCGATCAAGCCCGGGCTGGAGGAGTCCGCGTGGGTGGTGGTGAAGGCGCTCGTCTCCTCCGGCGTCGCGATGAGCATCGCGGGGTCGTCGCGTCCCGCGAGCGGCGCGGAACACCTGTTCAGCCACCAGCTCGACCGAATCGCGCCCGGGAAGGCCCTGCACGGCCACCAGGTCGGCGTCGGCGCGATTCTCTGCGAGTTCCTGCACTCGGGCGAGCGCGGGGACTGGACGGCGGTTCGGGACGCGCTCGCGTCCATCGACGCGCCGACAACCGCCGAGGAACTCGGCGTGAGCGACGAGGAGGTCATCGCGGCGCTCACGTCCGCCCACGAGATTCGCGACCGCTACACGATTCTCGGCGCGGGCATCAGCGAGGACGCGGCGCTCGAAGTCGCGGCGAAGACCGAGGTCATCTGAACGCGCCGGCGGCGAGCACGAGACCGGGACGCACCACGAGCGGCCGCTCCCTACACGTGTTCATCGAGGAACGCCACGGTCTTCCGGTACGCCGTGATGCGGTTCTCTAGCTTGCTGAAGCCGTGGCCCTCGTCCTCGAAGACGAGTTTCTCCACGGGGACGTGTTCGGCGGCCTCCTCCGCGACCTGTTCGGCCTCGCCGACGGGGACGCGGGGGTCGTTCGCGCCGTGCATGACGAGCAGGGGCGCGCGGATCGACGAGATGTTGTTGATGGGACTGATGGATTCGAGGAACTCCCGGTCGTCGTCGAGACTGCCGTACTCGGCTTCGCGGTGTTCGCGACGCCACTCGCCGGTGTTTTCGAGGAACGTCACGAAGTTCGCGATGCCGACCACGTCCACGCCGGCCGCCCAGAGGTCGGGGTACTCGGTGAGCGCGGCGAGCACCATGAACCCGCCGTAGGAGCCGCCGTAGGCGACGACCCTGTCGGAATCCACGTCGTCGCGGCCGGTCAGCCACTCGACGCCCGCGGCGATGTCCGTCACGGAGTCCATCCGCTTCTCGACGTTGTCGAGGTTCATGTAGTCCGCGCCGTACCCCGAGGAGCCGCGGACGTTCGGCTCGAAGACGGCGTAGCCGTTGTCCACGAAGTACTGGCGCAGCGAGAGGAAGTAGGGCCGTCGCTGGGCCTCGGGGCCGCCGTGGATGTCGACGATGACGGGGTGCGGGCCGGGTTCGTCGGGAAGGGTGAGGAACGCGGGAACCTCCAGGCCGTCGAAGGACTCGAAGTGCACGAGGTCGGGCGCCGTGAACGACGACGTGGGGATGCCGGCGGTCGCGGCGTCCGTCCACCGCGTGCTCTCGCCGGTCTCGACGTCGAACACGTGGACGTTCGTGTTCTCGGTCGGCGCGGAGACGGCGACCGCGACCGCCTCGGCGTCGGGGCCGAAGCTCAATCCCATCACGACGCCGTTCGGGAGGGCGGGAGTCGCGTGCTCGGTGTAGTCAGGGAGGTCGTAGAGCGTGAGCTCGCTGTAACCGTCCACGTTCCGAATCGCCGCGAGCGTCCCCGAGTCGTGGTCGACGGCGAGCGACTCGACGTTCCAGCCGCCGCCCTCGACGCGGGTGTCGAGGTCGAGGGTGTCGAGGTCGAGTTCCGCGAGGTAGCGCGTGTCCGCGCCGTGGTCGGTGGAGACGAGGAGGGAGTCGCCGCTCGGATGCCACGCGACGCTCCCGTACCGCACGTCGCCGTCGTGGGGCGTGACGTGCTCGTAGTCGCCGGTGTCGAGGTCGAGGACGTAGAGGTCGTGGTCGCGGTTCGAGTGCATCTCGTGGACGACGAGGCGGTCGTCGCTGGGACTCCACCCCGCGACGGTGAGCCAGTCCATCCCGCGGCCGTCGAACACCAACTCGGCGTCCTCGCCGGTCTCGTCGCGGCGCTGGACGTACGCGTCGAAGTCGGCCTCGACTCGCCTGTTCGCGGTGAACGCGAACCGGTCGCCGTCGTGGCTCCAGCCGCCCCACTGGTGGATGCTCTCCGGGGCGTCCGTCAGCGCGACGTCCTCGCTGCCGTCCGCGCTCAGGCGGAACAGCTGGGTCTTCTCGTTTCCGCCCTCGTCCATCCCGTAGACGAGTTCCTCGCGGGTGGGCGAGTAGGCGGCGAAGGAGACGGACTCCTCGTGGAAGGAGAGCTGGTCGGGCCACGCCTCGGCGGCGTCGAGCTGCCAGACCTGGTTCGTTCCCGTGGTGTCCATCAGGAACGCGAGCCGGCCGTCCGGGCCGAAGGAGGGGCCGCCGGCGCTCCGGATGTTGAGGTAGCGTTCGATGTCGTACGCCATACCGATGGGTGCGAACCGAGGGAGAAAGCCGTTCGGGTGGCGGAACCCGAACCGTGAAACCTTTTATGCGCACCTCGAATCCTCTCGTGTATGCGCGTGGCGTTCGTCGCGGACCACACCGTCCACCACGAGACCGCCCCGGAGTCCGCCGAACGCCTCGACCGCCTCGCCGACATCCTGGTCGCGCGCGGCCACGACGTGTCCGTCCTCTGCAGTCAGTGGTGGGAGGGCGACGTGGACGAGTTCGAACGCGACGGCATCGCGTACGTCGCCGTCACCGACGACCCCGACGACTGGAAGTTCCCGGTTCGGCTGCCGGGCGCGCTCCACGAAGTAGACCCGGCGGTCGTGCACGCGTTCGGGCCGCCGGCTCACCTCGCCGCCGCCCGCGTCGGCGCGCTCGGCGACACCGCGCTCGTGAGCGACGTCTTCGACGCGCCCGACCGGGGCGTGCTCGCCGACCGCTGTCTGCGGTTCGCGGCCGGCGGCGGCCCCGTCGTCGTCCCCGCGCGCACCGTCGCCACCGCGCTCCGCGAGGCCGGCGTCCCCGCCTCGGCGCTCGCGACGCTCGGAAACCCCATCGAGATGGATCGCATCCGAACCACCGACGCCGAACCGTGCGGCGACATCGTGTACTCGCGGCGGCTGGACGAGGACGCGAACCTCGAAAGCCTCCTGCTCGCGCTCGCGGAGTTCCGCGAGTACGACTGGAGCGCGACCGTCATCGGGGACGGCCCCGAGCGCGCGAACTACGAGCGCCAGGCTCGCGACCTCCGCATCGACGACCGCGTCGAATTCGTCGGCGAGAAGGACGTATCGGAGCGGATTGCGCTGTTCACGGACGCGCACGTCTACGTGCACACGGCGCGCCGGACGACGTTCGCGACCGACCTCTTGCGCGCGCTCGCCTGCGGCTGCGTCGGTATCGTGGAGTACCACGCGCAGTCGAGCGCGCACGAGCTCGTCGAGCAGGAACCCCGGGGGTTCCTCGCGACGAACGACGAGGAGATAACGGAACGCCTCGCGGAAGCCGCGGACATCCCCCGCGAGGACGTGTCGGAGCGGTTCGCCGACCGCGACGAGGCGACGTTCGCGGAGACGTACCTCGACTTCTACCGAACGGGCGGCGCGGGCTACGACTGACGCAGGCGGAGGTGGCGGAACTCTCCGCCGAGCGAATCCCCCACGTCTTCTTCCGCGCGGATTTCGAGGCCGGCGTCCCGCACCAGGTCTCGCGTGTCTTCGAGGTCGGGCCAACTCCACGCCATCTCGACGCCCGCGTCGAGCCAGTCCGCGTTCGCGCCCGTCCACGCGTCGTGGCCGGTGACGACGACGGCGTCGCCGCCGGGGCGGAGGACGCGCGCGAGTTCCGCGTAGAAACCGCCGTGATCCGCGGAGGGAACGTGAATCACCGAGTACATCGCGGTCGCGGCGTCGAACGCGTTCGCGTCGAACGGCAGGCGAGTCATGTCGGCGTGCGCCACGCCGTCGGCGTGCTCGCGCGCTCGCTCGACCTGCTCGCGGGAGATGTCGATGCCGACGCCCGTGGCGTCGGCGGGGAGGGAGTCGAGGACGAGGTCGCCCGCGCCGCAGCCGGCGTCGAGCACGCGCGCGCCCTCGGGGAGGTCGGAGAGCAGGCGGGCGAGCAGGTCTGGGTCGTCGTCACCGGCGTCGCGCTGGGCGGCGTACGCCTCCGCGAGGCCGTCGTAGCCGTCCATCACGCGCCGCCGGAGGTCGAGGGTGTCGTCAGGCATCGTCGCTCCCCCGGCGAACCGCGTCGGCGACCCGGACGGCGGCGACGTTCTCCGCGGCGTCGTGGACGCGCACGATGTCCGCGCCGCGATCCGCGGCGAGCGCCGTCGCGGCGACGGTCGCGTACCCGCCCTCGTCGGGATAGCGCTCGACGCGGTCGAACATGGACTTGTGGCTGTGCCCGACGAGCACGGGACAGCCGAGCGCGCGGAACTCCGGGGTGCGGTCGAGAATCTCGAAGTTCTCGCCGACGGACTTCCCGAACCCGATGCCGGGGTCGACGATGATTTTCTCCCGCGGTAGCCCGGCTTTCTCGGCGAGCAGCACGCGCTCGCGGAGTTCGTCGAGCACGTCGTCCACCACGTCGTCGTACGTGACTGATTCGCCCGGCTCGACGGGCGCGTGCAGCGAGTGCATCACGACCAGTGGCGCGCCGTACTCGGCGGCGACGAACCGCATCTCGGGGTCGCCCAAGCCGGTCACGTCGTTCAGGATGTCCGCGCCCGCCTCCAGCGCGGCGCGCCCGACCTCGGCCTTCATCGTGTCCACGCTCACGAGCGCGTCGAGGTCGCTGATGCGCTCGATGACGGGGACGATGCGGTCGATTTCCTCGGACGCGGACACAGGCTCCGCGCCGGGCCGCGTGGACTCGCCGCCCACGTCGATGACGTCCACGCCGGCGTCCACGAGCTCCTCGGCGCGCTCGACAGCGTCCGCGACCGCGCGGTACTCGCCGCCGTCGTGGAAGGAGTCCGGCGTGACGTTCAGGATGCCCATCACGGCCGTGCCGTCCCCCCACGGGTACGCCGGGGTCTCGTTCTCGAAGGAGGCGCGGAGGTCGTCCGCGACCGCGGACAGGCCGTCGCCGGCCGCGTCGAGGCGCTCGCAGAGCGCGCTGAAGGTCGCGCGCGACCCGGAGAGCGTCACGTCGAGGTAGTTCCCGGGCTGGCTGCGGAGCGCGGACACGTCGCACGCCCCGCCGACGGCGGTCATCAGCGTCTCCACGCGCGCCGCCCGCTCCTCGCGGAGCCGAACCGCTCGGGTGGCCGCGACGTGGTCGGCCGGATTTCCGTGGGGGGCGTCGCCGGCGTCGAGCGCGCGGCCGGCGTCCCGGGTATCGCGGACGACGCGGGGCGTGGCAGTGCGCGTCCAGCGCCGCCGCGCCTCCGCGACGGCGTACAGCGATCCCGTGACGAGCACGAGGGCGTCGGAGTGGGCGGCGTCGAGGCCCGTTTCGACGGCGGATTCGACGTCCTCCACGACCTGAACGTCCTCGGTACGGGTCTCGAAAACGCGGGCGAGCACGTCGGGGTCTTCGGCGCGCGGCGTCGCGGGTTCGCACGCGACGACGGTGCCGGGGTCGGGGAGCGCGTCCGCCATCCCCGCGTGGTCTTTGTCGTTCATCGCGCCCAGCACGAGCACGAGGTCGTCGTAGTCGTACTCCGCGAGAACGTCGGCGAGCGCGTCGCACGCGCCGGGGTTGTGCGCGCCGTCGAGCACGGTCAGGGGCGAGTCGTCCATCACCTCGAACCGCCCCGGCCAGTGCGCGCCCCGGACGCCGCGCGCGATAGTCTCGGAGTCGGCGTCCGCGAGCTGTCGGGCGAGCACGGCCGCGACGCCCGCGTTCTCCGCCTGATGCCGACCCGGGTGGGGGAGGCGCGCCGACACCGACCAGTCACGGCCCTGGATGTCAACCGCGGCCTCCGCGAGGCCGACCCGGCCGCCGTACGAGACGGTCACGTCCTCGCCGACGACGACCGTGTCGCCGGCCTGCTCCCGGATCGCGTCGAGCGCGTCTCCTATCGCGGCGGTGACGAGGGGGCGGGCGGCGGGCGCGACGTGCGCCTTGTCCCGCGCTATCTCCTCGACGGTGTCCCCGAGCACGCTCTGGTGTTCGAGCGTCACGCTCGTCACCGCCGACGCCGCGGGGTCGACGACGCTCGTCGCGTCGTACTTTCCGCCGATACCGACTTCGAGCACCGCCACGTCCACGTCCTCGCGGCCGAAGTGCCAGAGCCCCATCGCGGTCACCGCCTCGAAGAACGTCGCCGGGTCGTCGGCGGCCGCGCGCTCCACGATGTGGGGTTTCGCCGCCTCGACGAACGCCGCGAGCGCCGACTTCGGCATCTTCCGGCCGTTCACGCGAACGCGCTCGCGAACGTCGTCGAAGTGCGGGGACGTGAACAGCCCGACGTCCAGGCCCGCCTCCCGGAGGACGGACTCCAGCATCCGCGCCGTACTCCCCTTCCCGTTCGACCCCGCGATCTGGACGTACGCCGGCCCCTCGTGCGGGCTATCGAGCGCGTCCAGCAGGTCGGCCGTCGAGTCCGTCCCCGCGCGCGGCCGGTACCGCTGGAGGTCGAGCAGGAAGTCCGCAGCCTCGTCGTAACGCATACACCGAGACCTCACCGGGCGGCCGCAAAGGCCTGTCGAACCGCGCCCTCAGCGACCGTCGAGACGCCAGCACTCAGTCGTGCCGGAACGCTCGATTGCCCGTGACCACCCACGCTCGCCTCGCTCGCACCGCTCGCTCGTCGCCCTTGGAGATTCCGCCAGGCTAGAAAATAGTCAGTCGTGGCGGAACGCCCGGTTGCCCGTGAACACCATCGCGATGCCGTGGTCGTCGGCGGCCTCGATGACGTCGTCGTCGTTCACGCTGCCGCCGGGTTGAATCACGGCTTCGATGCCGGCGTCGGCGGCCTCCTCGATGCCGTCCGGGAACGGGAAGAAGGCGTCCGACGCCATCACCGCGCCGTCTGCGGACTTGCCTTCGGCGTGTTCGTCGGCCTTCATCGCGGCCAACCGGACGGCGTCTACGCGGGAGACCTGGCCCATGCCGATGCCGACGGTCTCGGTGCCCTGCGCGAACAGGATGGCGTTCGACTTCACGTGCTTGATGGTCTGCCACGCGAACAGCATCGACTCGATCTGGTCGTCGGTGGGTTCGCGGTCGGTGACGACGTCGAGGTCGTCGGCGGTGAGGGACTGGCGGTCGCGTTCCTGGACGAGGCGGCCGCCCGTCAGGGGTTTCTCGGTGAAGCGCTCGCTGTAGCCGTCCAGACTCCCGACGTCGAGCACGCGGAGGTTCTTCTTCCCGGTGAGCACGTCGAGCGCGGCGTCGGTGTAGCCGGGCGCGACGACGACCTCCTTGAAGGAGTCCACGATCTGTTCCGCGGTGTCGGCGTCGCACTCGCGGTTGAGCGCGACAATCCCGCCGAACGCGCTCATCGGGTCGGTGGAGAGTGCGTCGGCGTACGCGTCGCTGAGGGTGTCGGCGGTCGCGCAGCCGGCGGGGTTGGTGTGTTTGATGACGGCGGCGGCGGGCTCGTCGAACTCCTTGATGAGGTCGAGCGCGCCGTCCGCGTCGTTGTAGTTGT
Organism: Salarchaeum sp. JOR-1; assembly: GCF_007833275.1. Lineage (GTDB taxonomy): Archaea > Halobacteriota > Halobacteria > Halobacteriales > Halobacteriaceae > Salarchaeum. The sequence goes on from NZ_CP042241.1 coordinate 114,154, forward strand.
TGTAGGAGAGCGCCTTCGCGCCCTCGTTCAGCTGGGGCGCGCCGACGACGCTCGCCTCGCTGGTGGTGCGGTCGCGGTAGACGGCGGCGTCCTGATGGGGGTTCTCGCCGTACCGGAGTTCGCTGTGGCGGTCGTCGGAGGCGAGGCGGCGCACGGGGAAGTCGCCGTCGGCGTCCGCGGGAATGCTGACTTCGCCGTTCTCGACGGTGAGGTCGCCGTCGCGGAACCACTGCACGGCGCGCGGGTACGCCTCGAACTCGGCGTCGTGGAGCACGCGCTCCTTCAGGGCTTGCGCGTCGTCGTCGTCGAAGACGGGGACGGGTTCCTGGGTGACGATTGGACCGCCGTCCACCTCCTCGGTGACGACGTGAACGGTGCAGCCGGTGACGCGGACGCCCGCGTCGAGCACTTGCTGGTGGGCGTTCATCCCGTCGAAGGCGGGGAGGAGGCTCGGGTGGACGTTCAGCGTCAGGGGCGCGGCGTCGAGGAAGGTGTCGGTGAGGACGCGCATGTACCCGTCGAGGCAGACGAGGTCGAAGTCGTAGTCGGCGAGCGCGTCGAGCACGCGTTCCTCGTGGGATTCGCGGGACTCGCCGTCGTCGCGTTCGACGACTTCGGCGGGGACGCCGCGGTCGGCGGCGGCGTCGAGGACGGGCGCGTCGGCGCGGTTCGTCAGCACGACGCCGAGTTCCACGTCGTCGAGCGTGTCCGCGATGTTCCGGAGGTTGCGGCCGCGGTTCCCGGCGAGACCGGCGATGGTGGTCATGGGTGAGTCCGGGCGCGCGCGCCGCAAAGTAATTGCGGTTCCACGCGACAGAGTATGCAGGGACGCGGATAGAAACACGGATACTTCCGCTCTTTCGCACCCGGTGTATGCACTCTCGTGAGGTTTCGACACGCCTTTGGCGGGCGGGCGTCACCCTCCGTCATGAACCCGCTGTACGCCGTCAGCCCCCTGGACGGCCGCTACGCCCGCCGAACACGCCCGCTCGCCGAGTACGCGAGCGAAGCCGCGCTGATGCGCGCCCGCGTCGAAGTCGAAGTCAAGTACCTGCTCGCGCTCGCCGACCTCGACGAGATCCCACTCGACTTCACGGACGACGAGGCGGCGGCGCTCCGCGACCGCTACGACGCGTTCGACGAGGCGGACGCGGAGCTCGTGAAACAGATCGAGACGGAGGGATACGGCGAGTATTCCGCGACGAACCACGACGTGAAGGCCGTCGAGTACTTCGTCCGCGAGGGCGCGCCGGAGCGCGCACACTCCTGGATTCACTTCGGCCTCACGAGCGAGGACGTGAACAACCTCGCGTACCGCATTCTGGTGCGGCCCGCCGTCGAGGACGTCCTGCTCCCCGAACTGCGGGAGGTGCGGGACGAACTCGTGGAGATGGCGCACCAGCACGCGGACGTGCCGATGCTCGCGCGGACGCACGGCCAGCCGGCGACCCCGACGACGTTCGGGAAGGAGATGGCGGTGTACGCGAGCCGGCTCGGGCGCGCGCTCGGCCGCGTCGACGGCGCGCTCGACGGACTGGCGGGGAAGCTCGCGGGCGCGTCCGGAACCTACGCCGCGCACCGCGCCGCCTACCCCGACGTGGACTGGCGGGCATTTAGTAGGGAGTTCGTCCACGAGCTCGGCCTCCAGCACGCGAGCCACGTCACGCAGGTGAACCCGAGCGACGACCTCTCCGAGCTGTTCGACGCGCTCAGCGGCGTGAACGACGTGCTCCTCGACCTCGACCGGGACGCCTGGCGCTACGTCTCCGATAAATACCTCGGACAGGAAGCCACCGAGGGCGAGACCGGGAGTTCGACGATGCCGCACAAGGTCAACCCCATCGACTTCGAGAACTCCGAGGGCAACCTCTCGAAGGCCAATTCGGATCTCGAATTCCTCGGGGACTACCTGACGAAGAGCCGGCTCCAGCGCGACCTCTCCGACTCCACGGTGAAGCGGAACATCGGGGGCGCGTTCGCGCACTGTCTCATCGGCTACCTCAAGCTCGAAGACGGCCTCGGGAAGGTCGTGCCGAACCCCGAGGTGATGCGCGCCGACCTGGACGACACGCCGGAAGTCATCGGGGAGGCCGTGCAGACGATTCTCCGCCGGGAGGGACACAGCGACGCCTACGAGCGCGTGAAGGCGCTGACGCGCGGCCGCCGCGTGACCATCGAGGACTTCCACGAGCTGTTCCGCGACCTCGACGTTTCCGACTCCGTGCGGGAGGAGTTGCTCGCGCTCACGCCCGCCTCGTACACGGGCTACGGCGCGGAGCTGGCGCGCGACGTGGAGTAAGTCGACCGCACGCGAGCGGCCGTGAACCCGCTGGGGAATGAACTCCGTGTCCGTTTCCGGCAGTTCCGGAGGGCCTAAGCCCGCGTGTGGGAAGAACTCTCGTATGGATTTCGAGCTATCCGACGAGCAGGAAGCGATTCGAGAGGAGGTTCGGCGGTTCGCGGAGAACGAGATCGCGCCCGTCGCCACCGAGTACGACGTGGAGGAGAAGTACCCCTACGACGTGATGGAGAAGGCCGCGGAGATGGGGCTGACGGGTTCAAGCATCCCCGTCGAGTACGGCGGCGCGGGTTACACGCCCCTGGAGAACGCCATCATCATCGAGGAGCTGTTCAGTTACGACCCGGGTATCGCGCTCTCCATCACGAGCGCGGCGTTCGGCGCGGACGCCATCCGCGAGTTCGGCACCGACGAACAGAAAGAGGAGTACCTCGCGCCCATCGCGGAAGGCGACGCCGTCATGGGAACCGCCATCTCGGAGCCCGACACGGGCAGCGACGTGTCCGCCGTCTCCACGCGCGCCGAGAAGGACGGTGACGAGTACGTCCTCAACGGCAACAAGATGTGGATCACGAACGGGTCCGTCGGGGACTACTTCGTCGTGATGTGCAAGACGGATCCCGACGCCGACGACCGGTACTCGGGCTTCAGTCAGATCATCGTGGAGTCCGACCGCGAGGGCTTCAGCGCGGAGAAGATCACGGGCAAGCTCGGGATTCGCGCGAGCGACACCGCGGAACTCATCTTCGACGACGTGCGCGTCCCCGAGGAGAACCTCGTCGGCACGGAGGGCATGGGCTTCCTCCAGTTGATGCAGTTCTTCGACGAGACGCGGACGATGGTCGCCGCGCAAGCGGTCGGCATCGCGAAGGGCGCGTGCGAGCGCGCGCTCGACTACGCGCAGGAGCGCGAGCAGTTCGGGAAGTCCATCGGCGAGTTCCAGGCCATCCAGCACAAGCTCTCCGAGATGCACACGAAGACCGAGGCCGCGCGCAACCTCACGTACAAGTCCGCGTGGAGCGTGGACAACGCGGACGACCAGCTCACCGCGCTCGCGTCGATGGCGAAGGAGTTCGCGTCGAAGACCGCGGTCGAGTGCGCGGACGAGGCCGTCCAGATTCACGGCGGCGCGGGCTACGTCAACGACTTCGACGTCGAACGCCTCTACCGCGACGCGAAGATCACCCAGATTTACGAGGGAACCACGGAGATCCAGAAGAACATCATCGCCCGCGAACTGATGGGGAAGGGCTTCTAGGGACAGCGCTTTTCCCGATACCCGGAGACGAGGGAGGTGATGAATCAGCGGAACGCGCTCACCGTCCTGGGGGCGCTCGCGCTCACCGGACTGGTGGCGTTCGGGCTGTCCCCGGAGGGGTTGTCGACGACCGGACGGTACGCGCTGGCGACCGGCGTGTTCGCGGCCGTTCTCTGGGTGACGGGCGCGCTCCCGCTGTCCGTGACGGCGCTCTGCGTCCCGGTACTCCTCACCGCGCTCGGCGTGTCGTCGATGGAGGGCGCGCTCTCCGGATTCGCAGACCCCGTCGTCTTTCTCTTCCTCGGGACGTTCGTGCTCGCGGGCGCGCTCCGCGACAACGGTATCGACCGCGCCGTCGCGTTCGCGCTCCTCCGACGGGTCGGCTCCACGCCCCGGCGAACCGTGTTCGGCGTGATGCTCGCGACCGCCGTGCTGTCGATGGTCATCTCGAACACGGCGACGGCGGCGCTGATGGCTCCCGTCGCGCTCGGGATCGTCGAATCCGCGGACGGCGGGCGAAACTTCCGGGTGGCGATGCTGCTCGGCGTCGCGTACGCGGCCTCCGTCGGCGGGGTCGCGACGCTCATCGGAACGCCGCCGAACGCTATCGTCGTCGGCCAGCTCGACGACCTGCTCGGCGTCACCGTCTCCTTCGTGGACTGGCTGCTCGTCGGCGTGCCGCTCGCCGCGGTGAGCCTCCCCGTCGTCTGCGCCGTCCTGCTCGCCGTCTTCCCGCCCGCCCTCGACACGGACGCGCTCGATCCGTCCGCGCACCCCGACACCCCCGCGCTCGACCCCGAGGGGCGACGCGCCGCCGCCGTGTTCGCGTTAGTCGCCGGTCTCTGGGTCGTCGGCGGCCTCAGCTTCCTCCTCGACGGCGTGCTTCCGACGGCGTGGCAGGTGACCGTCTTCGGCGGAACGGGCGAGTCCGTGCTCGGCCCGCTCGGACATCAGGGGCTGCTGTACTACGCGCTCGTCGGCCTGCTCGCCGTGCCGCTCCTCGTACTCGTCGGCGCGGCGGACGAGGACAGCCTCCGGAACGTCGACTGGCCGACGCTCCTGCTGTTCGGCGGCGGCATCAGCCTCGCTGACGCGCTCGGCCAGACGGGCGCGACCGAGTGGCTCGCGGGCGCGCTGTTCGGCGGCCTCGCCCTCCCCTCCATCGTCCTCCTGCTCGCCGTCGTCGCGCTCGTCACCGTCGCGCTCTCCGAACTCGCGTCGAACACCGCGACCGCTGCCGTGATGGCACCCCTCCTCATCGGCGTCGGTCTCGCCGTCGGCCCCGCGTTCGGAATGACCGGTCCGAACGCCGCGACCTATCTCGCGGTCGGGAGCGCCGCCGCCGCGAGTTTCGGGTTCGCGCTCCCCGTCGCCACCCCGCCGAACGCCATCGTCTATGGCACCGGCGCGGTCACCCGCGCGGAGATGCTTCGCGCGGGCGTCCTCCTCGACCTCGCGCTCGTTCCCGTTCTCACCGCGGTTCTCACGGTCGTCTTCGCGGTCGTAGCGTTCTAGGCGACGCCCTGGAGGAGTTCCCCGACGGCGAACGCGACCGCCGCGGCCGTCATCCCGACGGCGAGCATCTCCGCGCCCGCCCAGTACCACTCGCGGTCGGTGACGAGCGCGCGGGCCGCGCCGACCGCGAAGAAGGCGACCGCGGCTTAACGCTATCCGACGAGTTCGGCGAGCGCGTCCGTGACGATGTCCGCGGCGCGTTCCACCTCGCGGAGGTCGACGTACTCGTCGCTCGAGTGCGCGACGGCGAGGTCGCCCGGGCCGAAGACGACGGTCGGCGCGTCCGCGGCGAAGTAGGACGCCTCGGTGGCCGCGCCGAACGGCCGCGGGCGGCCCGCGCCGGCCGCGACGAGCGCTTCGACGACGCTCGCGTCGCTCGGCGTGTGGAAGGCCTCGAGGAAGGGCGTGTCGCGCTCGGCGCGCGCGACGGTCGCGGTCACGTCGTCGGGGACGCGGACGCCGACGTGGTCTGCGAACCCGGCGAAGAAGTCGGCCTCGGTCTCGGGCGGAACGCTCCGGCGGTCGAACGTGACGACGGCCTCGCTCGGCACCCGGTTCGTCGCGTCGCCGCCCCGAATCTTGGTGGCGACGAGCGTCGGCGGCCCCAGTTCGGCGTGCCTGCTCGGCCCGTGTTCGTCGTCGTAGGCGTCGAGCGCGTCGAGGACGGGCGCGGCGGCCTGAATCGCGTTCGCGCCCTCCTGGGGCTGGGCGGCGTGCGCGCCCTCGCCGCCGAGTTCGACGGTGCCCTGGAAGCGGCCGCGGGCGCTCGTGCAGGCGTTCAGGCCCGTGGGTTCGCCGACGATGTACCCGTCAGCACCGAGGTCGAGGGCGTGCGCGCCCGTCGAGTCCGTCTCCTCGTCCGGCGTGACTGCGAGCGTCACCCGGCCCGACTCGGGACTGATGCGGTCGAACGCCGCGAGCAGGGCGGCGAGCGGGCCTTTCGCGTCGCACGACCCCCGTCCGTAGAGGGTGTCGCCGTCGCGGCGGGCGGGGACGTGCGGCGGCACGGTGTCGATGTGGGTGTTCAGGACGACGTGCGGCCGGCCCGACCCCCGCGAGGCGAGGACGTTCCCGGCGTCGTCCACCGCGGGGTCGTACGCGGCGAGTTCGTCGAGGAGGAGTTCGCGCATCGCGTCCACGTTCTCGTGGGAGGGCGTTCGAACGGCGCGTTCGAGGAAGTCGACAGGTGTCACGTGTCCACCTGCCGGGCGGGCGTCGCGTCGGCCTCGCCGTCCCCGACGACGGTCGTGGGGCCGTGGAGCACGGCGGTGTCGCCGTCGAGGTCGATAGTGAGCGTGCCGCCGGGCGGGGAGACGCTGACGGTGGCGTTCTCGGGGACGCGGCCCTCGCGGGCGGCGACGACCGCGACCGCGACCGCGCCCGTCCCGCAGGACTGGGTTTCGCCCTCGACGCCGCGCTCGAACGTCCGCTGGCGGAACCCCGTCTCGGTTGCCTCAGCGAACGTCGCGTTCGCGCCCTCGGGGAAGCGGTCGTGGTGGCGAATCGGCGGGGCGTCCGCGTCGATGTCGACGGCGTCCACGTCGTCCACGAACGCGACCGCGTGCGGGACGCCGGTGTTCACGGCGGTGACGGGGTAGCCCGCGATGTCCTCGCGAATCAACGGGGCGTCGCCGGTGACGGGGACGGCCGCGGGGTCGAACGCGGGCGCGCCCATCTCGACGGCGACGTCGTCGCCGTCCACGACCGTGCGGCGGGTGCCGGCCTGGGTGTCGAGCATCACCTCGTCGGCGTCGGTGCGCGCGGCGACCCAGCGCGCGGCGCAGCGCGCGCCGTTCCCGCACATCGCGGCCGTGCCGCCGTCCGGCTGGACGAGCGTCATCACCGCTCGCGGCGGCTCGGTCGCGTCGTTGACCGCGAGGAAGAGTACGCCGTCGATGCCGAGGTCTGCGCACAGCGACTGCGCGAACGCGCCGCGATCCGGGACGTGCTGTGCGTTCGCGTCGACGATGGCGAAGTCGTTGCTGGTGCCGTGGTAGAGGTCGTAGGGAATCATGCTTCGTGAGTGGTGAGGTCTGCGAGGGTCTCGCGCCGACGGACGAGGCGTTCGTCGGCGCCGTCCAGCGCGACGACCGCGGGACGCGGTCGCGAGTTGTACGTGTTCGCCATCTCGACGCCGTACGCGCCGGCGTTCCCGACGGCGAGCGTGTCGCCGCGTTCGACGCGGGGGAGGTCGCGGCCCTCGGCGAGGACGTCCGCGCTCTCGCAGACCGGGCCGACCACGGAGGTCGGAACGGTGATGCGGTCGGCGGCGTCGGGCGCGAGGCTGCGGACGGCGTGGTAGGCGTCGTAGAGCGCGGGCCGAATCAGCGTCGTCATCCCGGCGTCCACGCCGGCGAGCAGGTCGCCGTCGGTCTCCTTCGTGGTGTTGACCGTGGCGAGGAGGACGCCGGCGTCGGCGACGAGGTAGCGGCCGGGTTCGATAGCGAGGTCGACGTCGAGGCCGGCGAGGGCGTCCCGGGTAGCGGTCGCGACGGCGTCGAGGTCGAGCGGGGGTTCGGACTCGCGGTAGGGGACGCCGAACCCGCCTCCCACGTCCACGCGGTCGAGCGTGACGGGGCTCTCGGCGACGAGTCCGGCGAGCGTCTCGACGACGGTGCGGTGGTCGTCGCGGTCGCTCGCGGTCAGGAGGCCGCTTCCCGTGTGGGCGTGGAGGCCGCGCACGTCGAACCCGCGGTCGTCGGCGTCCGCGAGGACGCCGTGCACGCGGTCGCGGGCGACGCCGAACTTCGCGTCCGCGCCCGTGGCGACCTCCGCGGAGTGGCCCGCGCCGACGGCGGGGTGGACGCGAACCAGCACGCGCCCGGCGAACCCGCGCTCCGCGAGGCGGTCGAGCGTGTCCGCGGAGCCGACGGTGACGGTGGCGTCCGTGCCGGCGAGGCGGTCGACCGCGTAGTCGAGGTCGCGCGCCGGCGGATTGACGGGCGTGTAGTGGACGTCGCTCGGGTCGAATCCGGCGTTGAGCGCGCGCTTCAGTTCGCCGGCGCTCGCGCACTCCGCGCCAGCGCCCGCCTCGCGGAGCGTGGTGAGGACGTGCCGGCCGGCGTTCGCCTTCACGGCGTACAGCACGTCCGCGTCCGGGAACGCGTCCGAGAGCCGCCGGTAGTTCTCGCGGACGCGGTCGTGGTCGTGGACGTAGAGCGGCGTGCCGTGCTCGTCGGCGAGCCGGCGGAGGCGGGTGTCCGCCCAGTCCGCGAGCCGGCGGACGCTCACCGGAGTTCGTCCTCCCGCTGGCTGGCCTCCAGCGTCTCGTTCTCCAGTTCGGTCGCGACGACGGCGGGCTTGTACGCCGCGCCCGGGATGAGGTCGTTGTCGCTCACCGAGGACTCCACGAACCGCGCGAACGCCCGTCGCTCCGGCGGGAGTTCGCCGTACAGCACCTCGTCCTCCACGAGGTCGTAGACGGGGATGCGGGGGGAGAGCAGGGTGTTCTCGCCGACGACGGAGTTCTCGCCGACGACGAACCCGGAGGTGACGCGGCAGCCCGCGCCGAGGCTGACGCCGTCCTCGACGACGACGGGTGCGTCCTCGACGGGTTCGAGGACGCCGCCGATGAGCGTGTTCGCGCCGAGCTTCACGTCGCTCCCGATCTGCGCGCAGGAGCCGATGGTGTCCGAGGAGTCGACGAGCGTGCCGTCCCCGACGTACGCGCCGATGTTCACGAACGAGGGCGACATCATGATGGCGTTCGAGCCGACGTACGCGCCGCGGCGGATGACGGTTCCGTCGGGCGTGTTCCGAGTGCCGCGGTCGCCGAGGTCGGCGGTGTCGCGGAGCGGGAGCACGTCGTGGTAGGTGACGCCCCCGTACTCGCGGGCCTCGGTCGCGCGCAGGCCGAAGTTCAGGAGGATGCCCTGCTTCACCCACTCGTTCGCCTCCCACGACCCATCGGCCTTCTCGGCGGCCCGAATCTCGCCGGCTTCGAGCGCGTCGAGGAAGGCGTCGAGCGTCTCCTCGGCCTCACTGAAGGACGCGTCGTCGGTCTGGTGGCGCTGCCACAGGTCGGTGATTTCGGATTCGAGTGTCATAGGTCGGCTGCGATGTCGGAGAATCGGTAGTAGGCTGGCTCTGCGTCCTGTACGAAGCCGGCGGCGTCGAGCGCGCCGGCGGCGAACACGCCGCGGTCGCCCGCGCGGTGCGTGAGCGAGAGCGACTCGTCGTTGCCGGCGAGCAGGAGTTCGTGTTCACCCGTGATGTCGCCCGCGCGGCGGGCGTGCACGCCGATTTCGCCGGGCTGTCGGGGGGCGTCGCCCTCGCGGCCGTGCACGCGCTCGGCGGCGTCCTCGCGCTCGGACTCGACGGCGTCGAGGACGCGCTTCGCGGTGCCGCTGGGGGCGTCTCGCTTCCCGCTGTGGTGGGTTTCGGTGAGTTCCACGTCGTACTCGGGGAGCGCCGCGACTGCCGTGCGAGCGACGGCGAGGAGCGCCTGCACGCCCCGGGAGAAGTTCGCGCCGCGCACGACGGGAATCGAGTCGGCTGCGTCGCGGAGGACGGCCTCGTCGGCCTCGCTGAATCCGGTGGTGCCGGTGACGATTGGGACGCCCGCGTCGGCCGCCGCCGCGGCGTACTCGACCGCCGCGTCGGGGACGGTGAAGTCCACGAGGGCGTCAGGCTGGTGGTCGTCGAGGGCGGCCGCGAACTCCGCGGGTGTGACGACGGGCGCGTCGGTGTCCGCGTCGTCGGGCGTGCGGGAGACGGCGAACGCCACGGAGAGGTCGCGCTCGCGGGCGGCAGCGAGGACTTCGCGACCCATGCGGCCGGTCGCGCCGGTGACGCCGACTCTCATAGCTCGGCGAGGACGGCGTCGAGTCGGTCGATCGTCTCCTCGCTCGCCGGCGACAGCGGGTCGCGGAAGGTCGCGGTGCCGTGGCCGCGGAGTTCGAGTGCGTGCTTCACGGGCACGGGGTTGGTCTCCGCGAACAGCGCGCGAAAGAGCGGGCCGAGTTCGTGGTGCACGTCGCGGGCGGCCGCGTACTCGTCGTCGTGGGCGCGCTCGACCAGCTCGACGACGCGTTCGGGTTCGACGTTCGCGGCGACGCTGATGACGCCGGTGCCGCCGACGGCCATCGTCGGGAGCGTCATGGCGTCGTCGCCGGAGAGCACGGCGAACGCCTCGTCGCGGGTGCGTTCGGCGACTTCGCCGATGCGGCCGAGGTCGCCGCTCGCGGCCTTGTACCCGACGATGTTCTCGTGGTCGGCGAGCGACACCGCGGTCTCCACGGCGATGTTTCGACCGGTGCGCCCGGGGACGTTGTAGATGATCTGGGGGACGTCGACCTCGTCCGCGATGCGTCGGTAGTGGGCTTCCATGCCGGCGGGTTCGGGGCGGTTGTAGTACGGCGAGATGAGGAGGAGGGCGTCCGCGCCCGCATCGACGGCGCGCCGGGAGAGCGAGACGGCCTCGTGGGTCGCGTTACTCCCCGCGCCCGCGATGACGGGCACGTCCACCGCGTCGACGACGGTCTCGATGACGTCGATGTGTTCGTCGTGCGTGAGCGTCGCGGACTCGCCCGTGCTGCCGACCGGAACGAGGCCGTCGACGCCCGCGTCCGCGAGTCGGCGGGCGTCCGCCGCGAGCTGGTCGTGGTCGATACTGCCGTCCGCGTCGAAGGGCGTCACCATCGCCGGGAAGACGCCGGATGTGAGGTTTCGTGTCATGTGTCTCGGGAGTCTGTGGTTGGAGCGTGGTTCGAATCGGGAACGGCCCGGCACGAAATGTCAGTCCGCGCGGAGCCACTACTGCGCGCGTTTGCGTTTCGTACCCGAGGAGAAGACGGCGCCGGCGCTCCTCGCCGCGGACGACCGAGTGGAGCGCGCCTGGCACATACACCAGTTTGGGAGGGCGTGTCGTAAAGCGTTGTCGCCGCACGCAACCTCTGCCGTCCGCAGAGCGCTGCCGCCCGGGTTTATGTGGGCCGCGCCCCGACGGTGACGTGAATGCTCGTTCTCGGAGACGCACACGCGAACGAACCCGACCGACGCCAGGCGCTCCTCGCCGCGTACCGCGCGAGCGACGCCGACGTGGCGCTCCAGGCCGGCGACCTCTTCTACTACCGCCTCCCGATAGAGACGTACTTCATCGCCGGGAACAACGAGGACTTCGACGTCATCGACGCGCTCCGCCACGGCCGCATCGAGAGCGACCGCGTGAAGAACGCCCGCCTGCTCGCGAGCGACGCCGCGGCCGTGCGGGGACTCCGCGTCGCCGGTCTCTCGGGGAACTACGCGCCCTCGCGATACAACTACGCTCGCCGCGACCTGCGCGACGACCGCCGCCGCCACTTCGTCCGCGAGGACGTAGAGGCCGCAGAAGAACTGGACGACGTGGACGTGCTTTTGACGCACGAAGCCCCGCACGGCACGCCCGTCGAGGAGGAGTACGAGGTCGGGTGTCAGTACATCGACGAACTCCTCGACGCGCTCGAACCCGACCTCTGCCTCGTCGGCCACCACCACCAGCACACCGAGTCGACGTACGGCCCGACGCGCGTCGTCACGCTCGCGCCCGCGTGGGAGTCCTACTACGACCTCGCCCCCGACACCCTCTCGCTCACTCGGTTCGAGACGCCGGACGCGTAGTTTTTAGGACTGGACGGCACAGACCGGGTATGACGGACATCCACGCCGACCAGCGCGTCGCCGTGCTGGCGGACGCGCAGAACCTCTATCACTCCGCGCACAGCCGGTACTCGCGGAACGTCGACTACGCCAGCCTGCTCTCCGAAGCCGTGCAGGATCGCCGGCTCACGCGCGCCATCGCGTACGTCATCCGCGCCGACAGCCCGAACGAGGAATCGTTCTTCGAGGCGCTCGTCGACATCGGGTTCGAGACGAAGATCAAGGACATCAAGACGTTCGGCGACGGGTCGAAGAAGGCCGACTGGGACGTGGGGATGAGCCTCGACGCCGTCACGCTCGCCGACCACGTCGACACCGTCGTGCTCTGCACGGGCGACGGCGACTTCTCCCGGTTGTGCAGTCACCTCCGCCACGAGGGCGTCCGCATCGAAGTGATGGGGTTCGCGTCCAGCACGGCGGACGAACTCAGGGAGAGCGCGGACGCCTTCGTCGACCTCGGCGACCGCGAGGACACGTTCCTGCTCTAGACGGAGCGCCCATCCTCGCTCGTGCCGATAAGGAGGCTGCCGCCGGCGAGGAGCATGGAAGAGACCGCAGCGAGGCCGAGCGAGACAGCACCACTGTTCCAGTTGATTCCGGTCCAGAGGATGAGGAGTATTCCGACCGCGAGGAGCGCGCCGCCGGAGAGGACTTGCTGGTTTACCATCTTACGCGGGGGTAGTTCGGCAGGCCATATAAGCCATTCTCCATCGGTTCGACGGGGTTTTGCGGGTCGCGATCCCTGAACGGGTATGGACGAGTTCGCGGTGCTGCGGCGGATGGCGGTCTACCAGTTCGGTCGCGGAGCGGACGACGCGCTGTTCCCGGACGGCGAGGAGTTCCGCGTGGAGCGCTCGGCGTCGGGGCGGCCGCGGCAGGTCGCGAGCGACGACGGCCGCCTCGTCTCCGTCGGCATGGACGGCCGGTTCACGCTCGGCATCGCGGGCGGCCGCCGCCTCTACGACGCAGTCGACGGCTACCAGGTGACCGTCGGCGACGAGAGCGAGCCGTTCGTCCGCGACGGCCGGAACGTCTTCGCGAAGTTCGTCACGGCCGCGGACGACGCCATCCGGCCCGAAGACGAGGTCGTCGTCGAACACGAGCGCGGCGAGGTCATCGCCGTCGGCCGCGCCGAACTCGACGCGCAGGGCATGCTGGACTTCGACTCCGGGATGGCCGTGAAAGTGCGAGAGGGCGCGGGCGGCGACGACGAGTAACCGAGTGACGCGAGCGCTGTCGGCCCGACCCGCCATGTTTTTTGCCGCGCGGCGTAACTCTCCGGGTATGTTTGGAGGAGGCGGCGGGATGAATCCGCGCAAGATGAAGCAGATGATGGAACAGATGGGGATCGACGTGGACGAACTCGACGCCACGGAGGTCGTGATTCGACTCGAAGACGGGTCTGAGCTCGTGTTCGACGACGCGGACGTGACGCGAATGGACGCGCGCGGACAGGAGACCTACCAGGTCATCGGCGAGCCCGAGGAGCGCGAGAGCACCGCGGGCGAGGTCGAATCCAGCGAGGAGGAGTCCGGCGGGATTCCGGACGAGGACGTGGAGCTCGTCGCGGCCCGCGCGGGCGTGAGCGCCGAGGAAGCGCGCGAGGCGCTCGAAGCGACCGGCGGCGACCTCGCGGCCGCTATCGACCGCGTAGAGTGATACTGGTCGTTCGGGGCGACCGCGAATTCCTCTGTGAACCCGGGGAGGAAGTCCACACGGATCTCGGCGTCATCACCCTCCCCGAGGACGTGGAACCCGGTGACACCGTCGAGACCCATCTCGGCGAGGAGTTCCGGGTGCGCGGCCTGCGCGGCCCCGACCTCTTCGACCACCTCGAGCGAACGGGCGCGCCGATGATGCCGAAGGACATCGGTCTCGTCGTCGGGCACACGGGCGCGTCGCGCGGCGACCGCGTGCTCGACGCCGGCACGGGCACGGGCGTGCTCGCCGCCTACCTCGGCCGCCTCGGCGCGACCGTCACCACGTTCGAACGAAAGGCGGAGTTCGCCGCGGTCGCCCGCGAGAACATGGAACTCGCGGACGTATCCGACACGGTGGACGTGCGAACCGGCGACCTCACCGACGAACTCGACGGCCTCGGCGAGTTCGACCTCGTCACGCTCGACACCCCGAACGCGCCCGAACTGGTCGAACGGATTCCCGACCACCTGGCCGGCGGCGGCTTCCTCACGGTGTACTCGCCGTTCGTCGAGAACGCTCGCGACTCCGAACTCGCCGCGCGCGACGCCGGCCTCGCGGAAGTCGAAACCCGCGAGACCGTCCAGCGCTACATGGACTTCGACGACCGCGGCAGCCGTCCCAGCACGGGCGGCGTCGGCCACACCGGCTACCTGCTGTTCGCGCGGAAACCGTAGGGTGACTCAGTAGAAGACGTTCGCGCGGACGAGCGGCTCGGAGAGCCCGGTAGTTCGCGCGATTCACTCGCGGCGAAGCCGCGAGCCTTTTTAGTGAAGGTTTTTACCGTGGGTGGTCGCGCAAAGCGCGACACGAACGGTAAAAAAGTTCAGATGATGGTGCCGTGTTTCTTGTCCGGCACGTCCTTCTCGACGGTCTCGTAGAAGTCGAAGCGGTTCACGAGTTCGTCGCGGAGCGTGCTCGGCGGGACGATGTCGTCGATGACCACGTCGCTCGCCATGCGGTGGACGTCGATGTCCTCGCGGTACTCCTCGCGGAGCTCCTGTTCGCGCTTCTTGCGTTCTTCTGGGTCGTCGATGTCGTTGAGTTTGTTGGCGTAGACGGCGTTGATGGCGGCTTCGGGCCCCATGATGGCGATTTCGCCGGACGGGAGGGCGATGGTGGATTCGGGGTCGTAGGCGGGGCCGCTCATGGCGTAGATGCCCGCGCCGTACGCCTTCCGGACGACGACGCACTGCTTGGGGACGGTCGCCGCGCTGGTGGCGTAAATCATCTTCTTGCCCTTCTCCAGGATGGCGTCCTTCTCGACGCCGCTACCGGCCATGAAGCCGGGCGTGTCGGCGAGGTAGAGGAGGGGGATGTTGTAGGCGTCGCAGGTCCAGACGAACTCGGCGGCCTTCTCGGCGGCGTCGGGGAAGATCGCGCCCGCGCGCTCTGCGGGCTGGTTCGCGACGATGCCGACGGGCCGGCCGTCGACGCGCCCGAACCCGGTGAGGATTTCCTTTCCGTAGGATTCCTTGAGTTCGAAGAAGCTCTCGGCGTCGACGACGCGCTCTACGACCTCGTGCATGTCGTACGCGCGGTTCGGGGCGTCGGGGATGACCGCGTCGATTCCCTTCGGGGACTTTTCGGGCGGTCTGCCGTCGGTCTGCGGGGGTTTCTCGTCGCTGTTGTCCGGGAGGTAGCTGGTGAGTTGGGCGACGAGTTCGCGGGCGTGTTCCTCGTCGGTGGCGACGAGGTCGGCGCTCCCGGACTCCTCGGCGTGCATTCGCGCGCCGCCGAGTTCCTGCATGTCGATGTCCTCGCCGGTCACCATCTGCACCATCCGCGGGCTGGCGATGGCCATCGCGCTCATCCCCTCCACCATCACGGTGAAGTCCGCGAACACGGGCGTGTAGGCCGCACCGGCGATACACGGCCCGTAGAGCACGCAGATCTGGGGGACGCGTCCCGACAGCTGGGAGTGGTTGTAGTAGTACTTCCCGATGCCCTCGCGGTTGGCGAAGAACCCGGACTGCTGGTCGATACGCCCGCCGGAGGAGTCCATCAGGTAGAGCACGGGCTTTCCGGTCTTGAGCGCGCGCTGCTGCATCCGGAGGAACTTCTCCACGCCCTTCTCCGCCATCGACCCCGCCTTCACGGTGAAGTCGTTCGCCATGAAGTGGAGGTCGCGACCCTCGAACTCGGCCGCGCCCGTGATGAGTCCGTCCGCGGGCAACTGGTCGTCGGAGTCCCACTCGGCGAACCGGCCGTCCTCGAACAGAATTCCGTCGTCGCCGTCGCCGGACTCCGTCCGGCTGCCAGCCGAGCTCTGCTCGGCGTTGAACCAGAGGTCGAGGCGGTCGCGGACGAACAGTTTTCCCTGCTCGGAGAGGCGTTCTTTGTACTTCTCCGGGCCGCCTTCGAGGATTTCCTCTATTTCGTCCCACAGCTCGTCTTCGCGGTCGGTGGGTTCGTACTCCTGTTCTGGTTCCGACTCGTCGGGCCCGTCGCGGGTCGCGGCGGGGGTGTCGCTCTCCCCGACGAAGACCGCGACGTCGTCCCGGTAGTGTTCGGCGAGCGCGGCGGCCACCGCCTCCGCCTCCTCGGCGGTAGCGTTTGCACCGATGCGAACCTTCATACTGGCCAGTTCGGCGAACCGGTTTGAAACAGTTTCCCCTTACGCGCCCCGGCGTTCGACGTGCGAGACGACTCGGGCGGCGAACCGGGAGCGCGCTCGTCTTCCTCGGATTCGCGCGTGTCGGCGTCCAGCACGCACACCGTCCTAAAGAGAATAGCGGTCTAGAGGGACTCCACGCGCGACACGTACGCGTCGTTCCCGACGAACACGGGCGTCCGCTGGTGGAGTTCCGTGCAGTCCGCGTCGAGGAGGCTCTGCGCGCCATCGGTGGACGCGCCGCCCGCGGCTTCGACGACGTACGCGATGGGCGCGCCCTCGAAGAGGAGGCGGAGTTTGCCCGCGGGGCGGTCGCGGAGACCCGGGTAGCCGAAGACGCCGCCGTACGTCAACACCTGACTCACGTCGGCTATCATCGCGCCGCCGTACCGGAGCTTCAGTTCGTCCTCGACCTCGCGCACGAACGCCTCGAAGGACTCCGTCCAGTCGGGGACGCGCCCGCCGAACCCGTACACCGTCGGGTCGTCGGGGAGTTCAACGGAACCCACGTCGCGTGGCGTGCCGTCCTCGACGACGTACTCGGTCGCCGTCGCGTCGCTCGCCGCGCTCTCCGATCCGCCCTCCGCGACGACCATCGTCGTGATGGGGCCGTAGAGCGCGAATCCGGCGGCGACGAGTTCGGTTCCGGGCGCGGGGAGCGGCGCGTCGTACACGCCAACGACGGTTCCCATCGGGTTGTTCGACTTGAGGTTCGAGGAGCCGTCGAGCGGGTCGACCGCGACGGAGACGCCGTCGCCGGCGTCCACGACGTCTGCCCGTTCCTCGCTCGCGTACGCGCCGACGGAGTCGAGCGCGGTGAGGCGTTCTTCGAGCAACTCGTCCGCCCACACGTCCGCGGCGAGCTGGGTCTCCCCGCTCTCGTTCTCCCCGTCGGTCTTCCGGCGGCGTCCCGGGAGGCCGGCACGAATCTCGGGCGCGGCCGCCGCGACCGTCTCGAAGACCTCGTGCATCAGAGGTAGTCGAGCGCCTCGTCGACGCTGGCTTCCTCGAAGATGACGGCTTCGAGCGCGTCCAGCATCTCGCGGGGGTTCTCGCGCTGGAAGACGTTCCGCCCGACCGCCAGCCCCACCGCGCCGGCGTCGATAGCGTCGGAGACCGTGGTGAGGAAGTCCTCGTCGCTCGTCTTCGACCCGCCGGACATCACGACCTTCGTCGGGCCGGCGGCCGCGACGGCGTGCTCCATCGCGTCCTTGCTCCCGGGGTACTTGACCTTCGCCACGTCAGCGCCGAGTTCGAGCGCCTGCCGCGCCGCGTACGCGATGGTTCCGGGGGAGGTGTCGTTCTTCAGGCCCTGTCCGCGCGGGTACGACCACATCACGACGGGGAGGTCGTGCTCGCGCGCGGTCTCCTGCGCCTTCCGGAACTCCTCTGCCATCTCGATTTCGTTGTTCGACCCGCCGTACAGCGTGAAGCCGACCGAGGACGCGCCGAGTTCGGCGGCGTAGTCCACGCTGCAGTTCACGGCGGAGTCGGGTTCGCCCATCCAGAGGTTCGAGGTGCCGTTGAGCTTCAGGAGGAGGTTCACGTCGTCGTACTGGTCGGCGTAGGCCTCCGCGACGCCCTTCTGCACCGCGAACCCGGTGACCGCGTCGTGGGTCGCCACGTCCCAGACGGTCTCGGGATCCATCGTCTCGGGCACGTCCTCGAAGTCCACGGGGCCGTGTTCGAGGCCGTGGTCGTACGCGAGGATGAGTACTTTGCCGTCACGCGAGAGGGGGGTGTCGTCGAACGGTCGCATACGCGACTGTCCGGCGCGCCCGACTATAAAACCAGTCAAGACGCACGCGCCCGACCCAATCTTTTTATCCGGCACGTGAAAGGTTCGGACGATGCCCTCCACTAGCATTCCGGACTCACTCGTCGGACGCCTCCGATGGGCGCTCGGCGAAAGCCTCGTCGTCGCTGGAATATTCGCGTTCTGGATACTGCTCGCCGCCGCGCTCAACACAGCCCTGGGTATCCTCACACGCGTACTCGCGGCCCTCAACGTTCACGCGATTTACGTGGTTGACGATCTCGCGGTTCTATGGCCGACCGTCGTCCCGCTCGCATTCGTCACAGCTGTGCTCTACGCGGTCGTTCGCGCCGGAACGCTCCTCATCGACCAGTATCGGAACGAGTGAGCGGACGACTCCGCTACCTTTAGGCACGACTCGCGTCGAGAACGCGGTATGCGTGGATTCGACGAGATAGAGACCGTGGGCGTGGTCGGCGCGGGAACGATGGGGAGCGGCATCGCACAAGTCGCGGCGACCCACGGCTACGACGTGGTGATGCGGGACGTCGAGGAGGAGTTCGTGGAGTCCGGGTTCGACACCATCCGGGACAGCCTCGCGCGGTTCGTGAAGAAGGAGAAACTCACCGAGGACGAGAGCGACGATATCGTGGAGCGGATCACGGGAACAACGGCGCTCTCTGACCTCGCGGACGCCGACCTCGTCGTGGAGGCCGCGGTGGAGAACATGGACGTCAAGCAGGACATCTTCGCCGACCTCGACGCGACCGTGGACGAGGACGTGGTGCTCGCGACGAACACCAGCACGCTCTCCATCACCACCATCGCGTCCGCGACCGACCGCCCGAGCCAGGTTGTCGGCCTGCACTTCATGAACCCCGTGCCAGTGATGAAAGGCGTCGAAGTCGTCGCGGGCGAGAAGACCGACGACGACGTGACCGCGCTGGCGCACGAGTTCGCGGAGTCCCTGGAGAAGGAGACCTGGGAGTCCGACGACAAACCCGGGTTCGTCTCGAACCGAATCCTGATGCCGTGGATAAACGAGGGCGTCCGCGCGCTCGACGAGGGCGTCGCGACGAAGGAGGACATCGACACGGGCATGAAACTCGGCACGAACGTCCCGATGGGCCCGCTCGAACTCGCCGACCACATCGGCCTCGACGTCTGCCTCGACGCCACCCAGACGCTCCACGAGGAGCTCGGCGACCGCTACAAGCCCGCCTACCTCCTCAAGCGGAAGGTCGACGCGGGCGACCTCGGGAAGAAGACCGGGAAGGGCTTCTACGAGTACGACGACTGACCACCGACGGTGTCGGCGGCGGCCCCTACCGAACCGGGCTGACTGCGGTGCTCGCGCGAGGCCGCGTTGCCAACTGTTTTGGTACGTCCGCTACGAGAGGAGCGTATGGACTACGACTTCCCGCGCGCTGTCGGACCGCTCGTCCTGATAGTCGCCGCCGCGACGGTCGCGCTCACGAGCGTGATGACCGCTTCGACGGTCTTCATGATGGTACTGCCCTCGATGGTCGTCTTCTCGGTCGTCGCGTTCTACCTCGGGATGAAGCACGGCGAGTTCCGCGCCGGCAACTAGGCACCTGCGGGCGAACCGAATCCGCGACGCGGCGGCCGTCGCGTGCTCGTTCGCGCCTCAGTACGTGTAGGGACTGTCCGCGATGTCGTCCCGCAGCCGGTCGAGGTCGTCGCGGCGAACGCCGTCGCTGAACCGCTGGATGAGCGAGAACACTTCCGTTTTCGACACCTTCGCGTCGCCCGTCCGGAGCACGTCCCTGGGCCGCTGGCGGAGTTCACGCATCGTGCCGACGGCGAGGAGGTACGGGATGGCCCACGCGGCGAGCGTGTTCCCGTACGTGAGCGGTAGGTGTTCGAGGTAGGTCTGCGCGCCGTCCGCGTACTCGTCTGCGTGCCCGACGAGGCGTTCGATGACGGCCGCGACCTCGGCCTCGTTCGCCGGGTCGTTCACGGCGTCCTGGTCGATTCCCGCTTCGGCGAGCCACTCCGCGGGGAGGTAGACGTTGTCCTCGCTCTCGTAGTCGTCCCGGACGTCCTTCGCGACGTTCACGAGCTGGAGGAGGAGCGCGAAGTCCTCGGCGTTCTCGCGGAGCACTTGCTCGCGCTCGGGGGACGTGTGGCGGACGAGGAGGTTCGTCACGAGGTCGCCGACGGTGCCGGCGGCGTACCAGCAGTACTCTTCGAGTTCCTCGACGGAGCGGATGCGGAGGCCGCCGGTGTCGGCGTGGCGCGCGACGAACTCCGCCATCCCCTCGACGAGTTCGCGGACGGGCGGCAGCATCGCGTTGCGGTCCGCCGCGGGGAGGCTCTGGAACGCGGCGACCGCGCGGTCGGCGTTCGCGACCACGTCCCAGTCCGCGTTCCGATCCGCGGGCACCCAGGGTTCGACCGCGTCAGCGAAGTCCGCGACGGTCGTGTCGCTCGCGGGGTCGAGCGTGTCGGCGTACGTCCGGAGGACGGCGGCCTTCTCGTCCGCGGGGATGTGGCCCGCGTCTTCGACGGTGTCCGCGACCCGACACAGGAGGTACCCGACGCAGATTCGGGACGCCATCGGCTCCTCCAGTACGTCGACAGTGATGGCGAAGGTTCTCGAAACCCCCTCGACTGCGTCGAAACACCACGCCACGTCGGCGGTTCGGCTGCTCGCACGCTCGCGCATTGCCCCCACAAACGGGCCGCAGAACTGAAAAGCCACCGGGCGAGAGTCGCGAACGGAACCCCTAAGGATTGACACTCAAAGACTAGTGTATGGATTTCAGCCCGAGCGCGGAACAACAGCAGATTCGGGAGATGGTAGCGGAGTTCGTGGACGAGGAAGTGAAACCGCGCGCGGCGGAGATCGACGAGACCGACGAGGTGCCGTGGGATCTCATCGAGCAGATGGGGGAACTGGGCCTGATGGGGATGCCGTTCCCCGAGGAGTACGACGGCGCGGGCCTCGACTACCACTCGTACGCGCTCGCGCTCGAGGAAATCGCGCGCGGCAGCGGCGGCCTCGGCACCGTTGTCGCGGCGCACACGAGCCTCGCGGGGAACGTCGTCTACCACTACGGGGACGACGACCAGGTCGAAGCGTACCTGCCGGCGATGAACCGCGGGGAGGACATCGGCGCGTTCGCGCTCTCCGAACCCGGCGCGGGGAGCGACGTGCCCGCGATGCAGACCACGGCGGAGAAGGAGGGCGGCGAGTACGTGGTGAACGGCGGGAAGCTCTGGATCTCGAACGGGTCGGTCGCGGACACCGTGACGCTGTTCGCGAAGACTGGCGACGAGGAGATTTCGACGTTCGTCGTCCGGCCCGAGGAGGACGACGGCTTCATCGTCGAGGGCACGGAGGACAAACTCGGCGATAAGGGCTGTCCGACCGCCGAGCTCCGGTTCGACGACATGCGCCTCCCCGAGAGCCGGCTGCTCGGCGAGGAGGGCGACGGCTTCCGGCACGCGCTCGAAACCCTGAACGGCGGCCGCATCACCATCGCCGCGCGCTCCATCGGCATCGCGCGCGCCGCCCTCGAAGACTCGCTCGAATACGCCCAAGACCGCGAGCAGTTCGACCAGCCCATCAGCGAGTTCCAGGCCATCCAGCACAAACTCGCGGACATGGACACGAAAGTCGAGTCCGCGCGCATGTTGATGCACAAGGCCGCGGACAAGAAGATTCGGGGCGAGGACTACATCAAGGACGCCGCGCAGGCGAAACTCTACGCGAGCGAAATCAGTCGGGAAGTCGCGAACGAAGCCATCCAGATTCACGGCGGCTACGGCTACACAAAGGACTTCGACGTGGAGCGCTACTACCGCGACGCCAAACTCAACGAAATCTACGAGGGGACGAGCGAAATCCTCCGGAACACGATTGCGCGGCGGATGATGCAGTAGGCGGAGGGGGCGTTCCTGGAGGACATGAAAAGGGCGACGAGCGCCCCCGGCGCGAGGAGGGCTTTCCGGAACACGATTGCGCGACGGCTGCTGCAGTAGACGGCGCGACGCAGTGCTGTGCGGTGGGGGGACATTGAAAGGGGCGAGCGAAGCGAACGAGGGGCGTTCGACCAAAACACCCGTAATCGTTCGGGGAGTGGTCGGGGTATGACCGACACCGCTGAGGGCAACGGCATCACCGCCCGGTACTACGAGACGGACGAGGAGCGCGTCCTCGAGTTCGAGAAGGACAGCCACACGGCGGCCATCGCCCAGAACATCGAGGGGTACGCGATGCTAAAAGTCCGCCCGACCGCGGACGGCGACGAGCTCGAACGCTACTACGGCTTCGACATGGCGCTCGACCACGCCGCCGAACTCCTCCACGCCGACCCTGCCGACCTCCCCGTCCCCGAGCGCGCGGACGACATGGGGATGTGAACGCACTTTTTTCGCTTCGGGTCGCGCGAAGTGCGACCGCTCAGCCAAAAAATCTGCACGAAAAAACACCGCGAGCGCCGCCGGCGCTCGCGGTTCAAGTCAGTTCCGCACTACCAGCCCCCGGATTCGTGGCCCGCCACCGCGAACCCGAGTTTCGTCAATCGTCGATTTCCATCGCCGGTTTCGCGCTGTTTTTACGGTGAGTTCTCGTAGGTTCGAGTATGACAGACCCCCGGGTCGCGGGTGTGGGACTCACTCACTTCGGGTCGCATCCCGCGCGGACGAGTCGTGACCTCTTCGCGGAGGCCGGGTTGGCGGCGCTGGACGACGCCGGCGTCGACCCCGCGGACGTGGAGGGCGTGTTCTACGGGAACTTCATGGGCGAAATCGCCGAACACCAGGGCCACCAGGGGCCGCTGATGGCGGAGGCCATCGGCGTGGACGCGCCGGCGACGCGCTACGAGTCCGCGTGCGCGTCCAGCGGCGCGGCGCTCCGGCAGGCCGTGCAGAACGTCCGGAACGGTGAGGCGGACGTGCTCGTCGTCGGCGGCGCGGAGCGCATGACGAACCTCGACACCGCGGAGACGACGGAGGCGCTCGCCATCGCGGCGGACGACCTCTACGAGGTGCGCGCGGGCCTGACGTTCCCGGGCGCGTACGCGCTGATGGCGGCCGCGTACTTCGACGAGCACGGCGGAAGCCGCGAAGACCTCGCGGAAATCGCGGTGAAGAACCACGCGAACGCCGTCGGGAACGAACACGCGCAGTTCCAGCGCGAAATCACGGTCGAGGACGCGCTGGACGCGCCGATGGTCGCGAACCCGCTCGGCCTGTACGACGCCTGTCCCATCACGGACGGCGCGAGCGCCGCGGTGCTCGTGAGCGAGTCCTACGCGGCGGAACACGACCTCGACGCGGGCGTCGCCGTCACCGGGACGGGCCAGGGCGGCGACAAGATGGCGCTCCACGACCGCGAGGCGCTCGCGCGCACGCCGGCCGCGAGCGACGCCGCGGACGAGGCGTTCGCGGACGCCGGCATCAGCACCGGCGACGTGGACGTGGCGGAGGTCCACGACTGCTTCACCATCGCCGAGGTTCTCGCGCTCGAAGGCATGGGTTTCTTCGACGAGGGCGAAGGGATTTCGGCGGCCGCGGACGGCGTCACCACGCGCGACGGCGACCTTCCGGTGAATCTCTCCGGCGGCCTGAAGGCGAAGGGCCATCCGGTCGGCGCGACGGGCGTCAGCCAGCTCGCGGAGCTCACCAGCATTCTCCGCGGCGACCACCACAACAGCGAGCACGTCTCCGACGCCCGCGTGGGCGTCGCGCACAACGCCGGCGGCACGGTCGCGTCGGCGACTGTTCACGTGTTGGAGGTCCAAGAATGAACGACGGACACGACGAGTTCCTCGACGCGGTAGAATCGGGCGACGGCTACTACCTCGAATGCGAGAACGGCCACGGGAGCCTGCCGCCGCGCATGGTCTGTCCGCACTGCGGCGACCGCGACCTCACTGAGACCGCGCTCCCCGAGACGGGGACCATTGATTCCTACACGGTGGTGCACGTGCCGACGCCGGCGTTCGCGGACGAAGCGCCGTACGTGACGGCGGTCGCGGACTTCGGGCCGGTGCGGCTGACCGGGCGCGTGCTCGCGGACGCGGACGCGGTGGAGATCGGTGACGAGGTGTCGGCGTCGGTCGGCGGCGCGGACGAGTCGCGCTCAGTCGTCTTCGAGCCGCGGTAGTTCGCGCGCGAGCGCGGACAGGAACACGTCGGGGTGTTCCGCGTGCGGCGTGAGTCGCGCCTCGTTCACGACGACGAGGCGCGTGTCGCCTTCTTCTGCGAGCCGCCGCCCTTCGGTGAGCGTGGTGAGTTCTGCTTCGCGCCCCCAGACGAGCGTGACGGGGGCGTCGAGGTCGGCGAGCTGGCTTCCCAGGTCGACGACGGGGTCGAGGTAGCCGCCGACGAACGACGCGGGCGCGAACCGCGCGTTCTCTTGATGGCTCGTCCGCCACTGGTAGTCCACGGTCTCCGAGTCGACGTTCTGCGGGTGGTAGTAGGCGTCGCGCTGGTCGAAGTACTCGAGGCTGGGCTTGGAGACGAGGAGGTTGAACAGGCCGGTGCCGACGACGGGCGCGCGGAGGAGCGCGCGCAGCCACGGCCGCTCGACGGTGGTGTCGGCGGCCGGGCAGACGAGTACGAGCCGTGAGAAGTCTGCGTCGGCGGCGGCGATGGCCGCGTGCGCGCCCGAGAGTGAGGACGCGAGACAGACCGCGTTCTCGGTTCGGTCGCGAGCGAAGTCGCGAACGAACGACTCGTAGAGGTCGGTCGTGTACGCGACCGCGGGCCGGTCGCTTTGACCGAACCCGGGGAGGTCGGGCGCGAGCACGTGGTACTCCTCCGCGAGTCGGTTCGCAATGCCGCGGAACTCGTGGGTGCTCGCGGCCGCGTGAATCCCGTGCAGGAGGAGGACGTCGGGGTCGCTCGGGTCGCCGCGCTCGGTGTACGCCACGTCGAACCCGCGCCAGCGATAGGTGTGTCGGTCGCCGTCCAGTCCGGGGGAGAGGTCGCCGGCGCGCGCGGTGAGCAATCGATTCACGGCCGCCGTGCCGGCGAGACCGCCGGCTGCGCCGGCGAGGAGTCTGCGGAGACGCATACGAGAAGTGGGGGTCGCGAGTCGCTTAGTCGTTGTGTCGGACGGCGTCGCGGAACGGTTCGAGCACGTCGTCCGCCACGGAGTACGGGTCGGTTTCCCGTCGGACGACGCGCTCGACGAGGTCGTCCATGCCGCCCCGTCGTTCCACTTCCTCCTCGACGAGCGCGCCCGCGTCGTTCCGCAGGAGTGTGCGGATCTCCTCGGCGGTGCGCTTTCGCTCCAGCTCGTCGCGCTTCCCGGTCTCGTCCAGCCAGTCCGCGTGCGCGTCGAACACAGAGAGGAGTTCGTCGACGCCCTCGCCCGTGTTCGCCACGGTCTCCACGATGTCGGCCTCCCAGTCGTCCTCGTCGCGGTCGCGCATCTCCAGCATCCCCCGGAGCTCCTGTACTGTTTTGTCGCTCCCGGCGAGGTCGGCCTTGTTCACGACGAACACGTCCCCGATTTCGAGGATGCCGGCCTTGAGCATCTGCACGTCGTCGCCGCTGCTCGGCGGGACGAGCACCGCGACCGTGTCCGCGGTCTTCACGATATCCACTTCGTTCTGCCCGGCGCCGACGGTCTCGATGAGTATTTTGTCCTTCCCGAACGCGTCGAGCGCCTTCACCGCGTCGCTCGTGGCGGTGGAGAGGCCGCCGAGGGTGCCGCGCGCGCTCATCGACCGGAAGAACACGTCCATGTCGCCGACGTTCGACCCCATCCGGATGCGGTCGCCGAGCACCGCACCGCCCGAGAAGGGACTGGACGGGTCGACGGCGATGATGCCGACCGTCAGGCCGCGCTCGCGGTACTCGGCCGCGAGTTTGTCGACGAGCGTGGACTTCCCGGCGCCGGGGCTGCCGGTGATGCCGACGACGTCCGCGTGGCCGGTGTGGTCGTGGAGCGCGGCGACGATGTCGCGGTAGCCCTCGCTGCGGTTCTCTATCTTGGTGATGGCGCGCGCGAGCGCTCGGTGCTGTCCGTCGAGGAGGTCCGCGACCAGTTCTGGAGGTGCCATCTAGCGTTCGGGCGCGTGTTCGCGGATGAACTGGATAGTCTCTTCCATCGGCGTGCCGGGGCCGAAGATGGCGTCGACGCCGGCGTCTTCGAGTTCGTCGCGGTCTTCGTCGGGGATGATGCCGCCGACGAGCACGAGCGTGTCGTCGAACGCGCCGTACTCCTCTAAGCCCTCGATGACTTTCGGGACGAGCGTGTTGTGTGCGCCGGAGAGGATGCTGATGCCGACGACGTCAACGTCCTCCTGTACGGCGGCCTGTACGATGTCCTCGGGCGCCTGGTGGAGGCCGGAGTAGATGACCTCGAACCCGGCGTCGCGGAAGGCGCGCGCGATGACGTGCGCGCCGCGGTCGTGACCGTCGAGACCGACCTTCGCGACGAGGCAGCGGATCTTGCGTTCCGAACTCTCACTCATACGCGGAGAATCACCGGTAGCGGGTTTCACTCTAACGGAACCTATTATATCCTAATTGTACTTAGGCAACCATAGTTGTGGTCGGGAAAGCGAAACACCGTAGGCGCCGCCGGACGAATTCGGGGTATGGCAGGCTTCCGCGACTGGGCCCGGGAGAACCCGCGCACGCTCACAATCGCACTCTCGATTCTCGGGTACGCACTCGTGTTCGGCGCGTTCGGTGGCGTCCTCCCCGTCCCCACCATCGGGAAGGAGACGGTCGACCTGTTCAGCCACCTCATCGCCGCCGTCAACACGCTCGCGCTGAGCGCGCTCCTCCTCGGCGTCTACCTCGTGAAGCAGCGCCGCCTCCGCCAGCACCGCGCGGCGATGCTCACCGCGTTCTCGCTCATCATGGTCTTCCTCGTGCTCTACCTCTGGAAGGTCGGCGGCGGCTACGAGAAGGAGATCGTCATCCGACAGGGCCAGTTCCTCGCGGACTACGAGTCCATCGTGTACGGCGCGTACCTCCTGATGCTCGCCGTCCACATCTTCCTCTCCGCGGTGTCGGTTCCCGTCGTCCTGCACGCCGTCGTGCTCGGCCTCACCCAGCCCATCGACCGCCTCGGCGACACGCTCCACCCCCGCGTGGGCCGCATCGCCGCGGCGGCGTGGTCGCTCAGTCTCTTCCTCGGCGTCGTCACGTACTGGATGCTGAACCACGTCTACTCGGCCGTGCCGCGGTAGCTGTCGCTCGCGAGTTGTTAGAGTAGACGGGGTAGGTCGGCCGGTGCGTGACCCGCGAGGCGGGCTGAAAGGTGACCGACAGACCGTGCCGTCTATCTGAGTTAGCGGGACGCCACGGATAACCCCTCCGATACCTACTCGCGCCACGGGAGCGCGTACACGCCGGCGAGGAACGCGAGCGCGGCGAGCGCGAGCGTGACAGCGAACTCGGGAGTGGGGTCGCCGCCGGTGTAGGTCGCGGCGCGGACGCCGCGCGCGAAGTACGTGAGCGGACTGAGGTTCAGGAGCGGGACGAACCACTCGGGGAGCGCCGCGGGGCTGACGAACGTATCGGAGAGGAAGAGGAGCGGGAGGGCGACGCCGTTCGACATGGAGATCGCGCCGTCCTGCGAGTCGGCGAGACTCCCGAGCACCGCGCCGATACCGCAGAACAGCACCGATGCAGTGGGGACGAAGACGGCGAGCCACGGACTGAGCGCGAAGTCCGCGCCGGTGGCGGCGAGCGCGCCGACGAGCACGGCGCACGCGGCGGCGATGAGCGCGGCGTTCACGAGCGTGTGCGCCGCGAGCCACTCCCAGGCCGCGAGCGGCGTCGTAGAGAGTTTCTCGAAGCGCGCACCCTCCCGGTGTCGGGCGACCGTGCTCCCCACTCGGGAGAGCGGCGTGAACAGGACGACGGTGGCGAGGTATGCGGGGACGTAGTAGCCCGGCGGCTGCGAGAAGAGTCCCGTGCCGCCGCCCCCGGTGCGAACCAGACCGGCGAAGATGACGATGAGGAGGACGGGGAAGAAAAACGTGAAGAACACCGCCGTCCGCCGCCGCAGGAACGATTTCAGGGACGCGCGGAACTCCGCGCGGACGCGGTCGATCGAACTCACCGAACCACCTCCGCATCGCCCGTCCGTCGGTCCGCCAGCTCGTGTGCCGTGTCGTCGGCGAGCGCGAGGTAGACGTCTTCGAGGTCGGGTTCGCGCCACGCCACCGCGCCGAACGCGAGACCGCGGGACTCGAACGCGGAGACGACTCCGCCGATGTCGGTCGCGGGCACGCCCTCGAACACGAGCCCGTCGTCGGTTGCGCGCGGCGCGAAGTCGCTCCCGGCGAACGCGTCAGGATCCGCGTCGGTCTCGACGACGACTCGGCTCTCGCCCCCGTACTCGGCGACGAGGCTCTCGGGGTCGCCCGTCGCGACGAGACGACCGTCCGCGAGCAGGCCGACGGTGTCGGCGAGACGCTCCGCTTCGGCCATGTAGTGCGTTGTGAGGAAGATGGTGGTGCCGGCGTCCGCGAGCGATTCGAAGACGCTCCAGAGGTCGCGGCGGCCGGCGGGATCCACGCCCGTGGTCGGTTCGTCAACGAACAATACGTCGGGGTCGTTCACGAGCGCGCACGCGACGGCGGTGCGGCGCTGTTCGCCGCCGGAGAGGTCGCCGTACCAGGTGTCCGTCTCCGGGTCGACGCCGACCTCGCGCAGGGCGTCGGCGGGGTCGCGGGCGTCCTCGTAGAGGCCGGCGTAGTACGCGACGAGTTCGCGGGGCGTGAGGCGGTCCGGCGGGTCGAACGACTGCGGGAGCAGTCCGAGGCGTTCGCGGCCCGACTCGCGGGGCGACTCGCCGAGCAGCGACACCGACCCCGTGTCGGGTGTAGCGGTGCCGGTGAGACACCGGACGAGCGTGGTCTTCCCCGCGCCGTTCGGGCCGATGAGCGCGAACACCTCGCCGGGAGGCAGGGCGAGGGAGACGCCGTCGAGCGCGCGCGTCCCGTCGTACGACTTCGACACGTCGTCCGCGGCGACGACCGGTTCCATGCGCGAGGCTAACGCGAATGCGGCACTAAGGGTTCCGATTAGAGGACGAGGAGGGCGTCCGCGGCGATGGCGACGAGCACCGCGCCGAGGTAGGCGTTCGACGCGTGGAACGCCCGCATCGCGGCGGAGCGGTCGCGCTCGCGGTGGAGGCGGACGACCATCCAGAGGAAGAGCGCGCCGAGACCGAGGCTGGTGGCGGCGAACAGGAAGCCGAGGCGGGACACCCACGCGAGCACGGCGGCGGCCATCAGGGTCGCGCCGAGGTAGTAGACGATGTGTTTCCGGGTGGGGGCGTCGCCGCGGACGACGGGCATCATCGGGAACCCGCCGCGGGCGTAGTCGTCCTTGTAGGCGAGCGCGAGGTTGTAGAAGTGCGCGGGCGTCCAGAGGAAGATGACGCCGGCGAGCGCGAGCGCGGGGAGTTCGATGGCGTTCGCGACGGCGACCCAGCCGATGAGCGCGGGGAGCGCGCCCGCGACTCCGCCGATGACGGTGTTCTGCACCGTGTTCGGCTTGAGGACGAGCGTGTACACGACGGAGTAGAAGAGGATGGCGGCGACGCCGAGGCCGGCGGCGAGGAGGTTGAGGTGGAGGAACGCCCACACGGACGCAGCGGCGAGGAAGACGCCCCACGCGACCGCGTTCCGAACCGGCACTTCGTCGGTGACGGTCGGGCGGTCGTTCGTGCGGTTCATCTTCTCGTCGATGTCGCGTTCGAGCACGTGATTGAACGTCCCGCTCGCGCCGATGGAGAGCACGCCGCCGAGGAACGTCCAGAACACGGTTTCGACGCCGAGCCCGGGGCCGGCGGCGAGCGCCATTCCCGCGCCGGCGACGAGGCAGAGCAGCCACATCAGCCGGGGTTTCATCAGGCGGAAGTAGGCGTACGCCGTCGCGACCGGGCCGGACACCGTAATCGCGGGGTCGGGGTCGGCGTCGCCCTCGCGGGGTTCGGACTCGCTGGACGGGAGGTCGGCGGTCTGCGCTTCGAGCGTCCACGCGAGCGCGAGGACGAGCCCAGCGAAGATAGCGAGACCGACGACGAGGTGGAGGGCGGACACGGTCGCGGGCGTTCCGGAGACGGCGGCGAACGCGCCGATGCCTATCTGGAGGGGGTAGAGGAGGACGGCACCGGCGATGGCGGCCTGGACGCGCCGCGGTTCGTCGTTGTACCACGCGAGCGCGAGCGTCGCGAGCACGAGCACGGCGACGAGCGCAGCGGTCAGTCGATGCCCCCAGACGATGGCGAGGTCGAACGAGGACACCCGGAGCCACTGGCCGCCGCACGCCGGCCACGTCGTGCACGACCGCGCGGCGTCCGTGATGGCTGTCGTCGCACCCACGACGACGAGTGCGTACACGCCCATCGTCGTTGCGACGAGCAGCCGCGTGAACCGAACGCGCGCGTCCGACGAAGTTAGGGACACGGTTCTCGTCTAGGGATTGCGCGTCCCCGTACTTGTACTGCCCGCTTGCTTCTCGATACCCGGAAGACAGCAGTATTATTAACCCAGTTCCCCAACCATAGACCTATATGAGAGGAAAGCGGTTGGTCTCCCGGACGGTGGCGGGACTCGGGTTGCTCGCGCTCGCTGTCGCGCCCGCGGCGGCAGCCCCCTCGAACTCCCTGGACGCGATCACCAGCGTAGGAAACGTCCTGCTCGCGGCCGCGCTCCCGATTACGATTCTCGTCGAGGCCGCGCTCTTCTACACCGTCTGGAAGTTCCGGAAATCCGACGAACCGAAACCGACGAAGGAGAACCGGCGGCTCGAAATCACGTGGACCGCCGCGACCGCGGTAGTTCTGCTGTTCGTCGGGATCGCCGCGTACGGCGGGCTCGCCGCGCCCGGCGTCACCACGACGGGTGACACGGTAAACGAAACGATGGCCGAGGAGAACCCAGTCGTCGTGGACGTCATCGCCTACCAGTGGGGCTGGCGGTTCGAGTACCCGGTCGATAACGAGACGGTGACCGTCAACGGAACCGAGCAGACGCTCACGAACTTCACGGTGAGCAGCCAGATGGTACTGCCCGACGACCGCACGGTCGTCCTCCGCCTGCACAGCGAGGACGTGGTGCACGCGGTGCACGTGCCCGATCTCGGACTGAAGCAGGACGTGATGCCGTCGCGCGTGAACGTCTTACAGACGACGCTCACGGACGCGGAGCGCGACCGGCCGTACGTGCTCTACTGCGCCGAGTTCTGTGGCGCGGCGCACTCCCAGATGCTCGGGTCGGTGAAGGTCGTCAGCCAGTCCGAGTACGAGCAGTTCCTCGCGGCGAACGGCGCGACGAACACCACCGCGAACGCGAGCGCGTAACGCGGCCTCGCCGCCTCGTTTCTTCTCGATTCTCGCTGCCGACAGCAGGCACTTGCCTATGCGCTGACTACCGGCCGGTATGCGCGTACTCGTTACCGGCGCACACGGACAGGTCGGACGGCACGTCGTCAGATCACTCGCGAACCACTCGCGTCACGAGGCGGTGGGACTCGTCAGGAAACCCGAGTACGTCGACGACGTAGCGTCGTGGGGCGGCGATCCCGTTCGGGGTGACGTGACGGACCGGGAGAGCCTCGACGCGGCGCTCGGGGAGTGCGACGGCGTCGTGTTCGCCGCGGGGTCGAGCGGCGAGGACGTCTGGGGCGTCGACCGGGACGGCGCGATCTCCTGCGTGGACGCCGCCGAAACCGCGGACGCGGAGCGTTTCGTGATGCTGTCTGCGATGAACGCCGACCGCCCCGAGGAGAGTCCCGAGGCGCTCCGAGAGTACTTGCGGGCGAAGGCCGAGGCGGACGACTACCTCCGCGACAGCACGCTCACGTACACGGTCGTGCGGCCGGGCGCGCTCACCGACGACCGCGGCACGGGACGAGTTCGGGTCGGCGCGAACCTCGACCGGGGCGACGCCACGATTCCGCGTGCGGACACCGCCACCACGCTCGTCGAAGCGCTCACGGTTCCGGAGACGCACGGCGAGACGTTCGAGCTTCTGAGCGGGGACACGCCCATCGAGGCGGCGCTCCGCGGTCTCGATAGCTAGAAGACGCCTCCGGGTTCTTCGACGGCGAACGGCGCGCTCCGAGGGTGCTCGCGCTGGTAGTGACGGAAGTGATGAGCGGAGAAAGACCGCGGTTAGAGGTTGACGCTGAGTTCGGTTCCGATCTGGCCGCCGACGTAGAGCGCGAGCACGAGGAAGATCCAGACCGCGTCCACGAAGTGCCAGTACCAGGAGACGGTGGTAACTGCGGCGTGACGGTCGCTGGAGAACTGACCGCGGAGCGCGCGGAAGAGGACGATTGCGATGAGGAGCGTTCCGAGCGTCACGTGGAGGCCGTGAAGGCCAGTGAGGCCGAAGAAGGCGCTACCGAATATTCCCGTGGTGAGCGTGAAGCCCTCGTGGACGATGAACTCGTAGTACTCGTAGACCTGGCCGCCGAGGAAGACGATGCCGAGGAGGAGCGTGATGGCGAGGCCGGCGACGAACCCGCGGTGGTCGTCCTTCGCGAGGCGTTTTTCAGCCCAGTGGAAGGTGAAACTGGAGAGGATGAGGAGGAACGTGTTCACGACGACGAGCGACCCGAAGATGCCGCCGTGCGGGAGCGTCCCTTCACCCCAGGCGCCGGAACGGATGAAGAAGTAGTACGCGAATCCGGAGCCGAACGTGGCGATGTCGGTCGTAAGGAACAACACCATCCCCCAGCGCAGGCTCGACCCATCGTTGTGGGATTCGTTCTCCCAGAACTTGTACGCGAACGCGTGGTACATCCAGCCGAACAGTCCTATGACGAACACGACGGCGGAGGCGCCGAACACCGCGAGCCCGGGTGTCGTGCTGCCGAGGAGGTTGTTCTCGCCGTGCGCGAACACGTACAGCATCGCGCCGAGGTAGAGGCCGCTCGCGCCGATAGCGCCGATAAAGGGCCACCAGCTTGCTTCGCCGTACCCGCGCGGGAAATCACGGACGGCTGGCAGGAAGCCGTGTCCACCTGACTCGTCTGCGGTCATATAGCCGGCTGTTGTTCGGCGACCACCAAAAAGCCTCCCAACCGCGTTTCGAAACCGACAGTACCCGGGCGGGCGAAGGGAGAGCTATGAGTGGCCGGCTGCGCGCCGTCACGGGAACCGCTGCGGCGGCGAGTGCGCTCGTCGCGTACACGGGCACTGCGCTCGCGCACGCGGGCGGCCTGTCAGGCGCGGCACCGGAGCGGATGGCGGTGCCGACGTGGCTGTTCCTGTTCACCGGCGGCGGGGTCGTCGGCGCGTCCTTCCTCCTCGCGAGTTTCGCGACGGATCGCGCGTTCATCGAGCACGTCCACGAACTCGGCCGGCGCGTCCGGGTTCCAGGGTCGGCGCTCGCCTGGGCCGGCCGGGTCGTCGGCCTCGGCGGACTGCTGCTCGTCGTCGTTTCCGGCTTCTTCGGGCCGACCGCACCGATGGCGTCCGCGGCCATCGTGGTGGTGTGGGCGGGCTGGTGGGCGGGATACGCGATGACGACGTACCTCGTCGGGAACACGTGGCCCGCGGTCGACCCGTTCCGAACGCTCGCGCGCCCGCTCGGAGACGGCGTCCGAGAGTACCCCGAACGGTTGGGCGCGTGGCCGAGCGTCGCGTTCCTCCTCGTGCTCGTCTACGTGGAGGTGACGAGTCCGCTCGCGGACGATCCGCGCGTCCTCGCCGTCGTCGCGCTCGCCTACCTCGCGGTCGCGCTCGCCGGAAGCGCCGTCTTCGGCGTTACGGACTGGTTCGAACGCGTCGACCCCATCTCCCGCATCTTCCGGCTGTACGGCGCGGTCGCGCCCGTCACGCGCACCGGCGACGGCCTCAGCCTGCGGTTGCCGGGTGCGGGCCTCGTCGACGACCTGCTCGCAGACCGCTCGGAGGTCGGGTTCGTCGTCGCGCTCGTCTGGGCGACCACGTTCGACGGCCTCACGTCCACGCCCGCCTGGACCGCCCTCGCGGACGCGGTCGTTCCCGCGGGCGTCCCCGCGCCCGTGCTGTACGCGAGCGCGCTCGTCGGCGGCTACCTCGGCTTCCTCGCCGTCTATCGGGCGTCCGCGCGGCTCGCGCGGCGAACCGCGCCAACCTACGTATCGAGCGCGGACGTCGCGCGGCTGTTCGCCCCCTCGCTGCTCGCGATAGCCGCCGCCTACCACCTCGCGCACTACCTCACGTACTTCCTCGCGCTCTCCCCCCTGCTCGTGCACGCGCTGGTCACGCCGCTCACCGCCGGCGCGGTGCCCGCCCTCACGATTCCGGGCTGGCTGCAGGCGGTGCCGGTGGTGTCCGTGCTCGCCGGCCACCTGCTCGCTATCTGGGTCGCGCACAGCATCGCGTTCGAGACGTTCCCGAGTCGGATTCAGGCGCTCCGCAGCCAGTACGCGGTTACGCTCGTGATGGTACTGTACACGATGACCAGCCTCTGGATCGTCAGCCAGCCAGACCTTCCCACCCCATACGTATGACTGAAACACACGTCCCCGAGAACGCCGACGCCGCGACCTGCCCGCACTGCGACGCCGCGTTCCCCACGGAGAAGATCCGGAACCTCCACGTCGGCCGCAGCCACGCGGACGCGATGAGTGCCGCGGAACGCGACGCCTACGAGGACGCCTATCGCGCGGACGCGGACGACCTCCGACTGTTCCAGTACAAGGCGCTCGGCGCGCTCGTGCTCGTCTACTTCTTCTTCCTCATCACGTACGCCGTCGTCGCGTAAACGATGGGTTTTCTAAGCCTCCCGGCGCAATTTGGGGTATGGAAGAACAACCCGGACTGAGCGACCAGTACCGGCGGTCGAGTCCGTGGCCGATGTTCATCGCACTCGGGTTCGTCCTCTCCGAGCTCGGCATCCTGTTCGGCGGTGTGCTCATCCCCGTCGCCGTCGGCGGGGTCGTCCTCCTCGAAGCGAGCGTCATCGGCGTGCTCCGAGAGTCCGAGTACGCGTCCTCGATCTGGGCACCCGCCATCGTCGTCGGCGCGCTGTTCGCGCTCGCTGGCGGCGCGCTCCTCTACTGGGGGCTTCGCATCCGCGCCATCGCCGTCCTCGGGGGTGGCGTCATCGCGGTTCTCGCGGGTATCGGGTTCTGGCTCGGCGAAACCGGCCGATTCTGAAAAGATATTTCTGTCGGCGGCGCGCACACCCGATTAATGACCGCTGACCTGCTCGATAAGGACGTGCTCCTCGACCTGACGGTCAACTTCATCCCCCTCGCCATCATCGCGTTCTTCGCCGTGCTGTTCGTCGTGTTCAATCCGTGGGCGAGCGAGGGGCTGTTCGGGATGGTTCTCCAGATTTCGATTCTGGCGATCTGGTTCGTCGCGCTCGCCATCCTGACGTACGCCGCCGCGAAGCGCATCGAGGACTAGTTCACACACGCAAGCGGAACCTAACCTTTCTTTACGCTCCGGTTCGGAGTTTCGAACATGGAACTCACCCCGCAACTGGTGCTCGCCCTGTTGATGGGGGTGCTCCTCGTGGCCGTGGCCGGCTGGCTCACGCGTCTCGAGGATTGGCGCTCCTACTCCCCCGTCGGTGGCGGTGGCCACGGCGAGGGAACCGCACACGGTCACGCGGAGAAGCCGAGCGGACTCACTCGGTGGCTGACCACGGTCGACCACAAGGACATCGGTATTCTCTACTTGGTGTACAGCGTCGTAACTCTGGTTGGGGGCGGCCTGGCCGCGTTGTTGATGCGGTTCGAGCTCGTCACGCCCAAAATGGACTTCCTGAACACCGTCGGCGGCATCCTCGGCGGTATCGGGGGGGCGACGCTCTACAATGGCTTGCTCACGACGCACGGGATTACGATGCTGTTCCTGTTCGCCGCGCCGCTCGCGTTCGCGTTCGGGAACTACGTCATCCCGCTCCTGGTGGACGCAGAAGACATGGCGTTCCCACGGGTGAACGCGATCGCGTTCTGGATCCTTCCGTTCGCGACACTCCTCATCTGGGCGGGATACTTCCTGAAGCCCCTCGGTATCGGCGTGATTCCCGCGCCGACCAGTTGGACGATGTACGCTCCGCTCACGGGGAAAGCGGCGGCTGGCGGTCAGCTGTTCATGCCGAACCCCGGCGTGGATCTGCTGTTGCTCGGCCTGCACCTCTCCGGCATCTCCACGACGATGGGAGGAATCAACTTCATCGCGACCATCGTCGCGGAGCGGAACGTCCCCTGGACGGACGTCGACATCTTCAGCTGGACCGTTCTGACGACAGGCGGAATCATCCTGTTCGCGTTCCCGCTGCTCGGCGCGGCGCTCATCATGCTGCTGCTCGACCGTAACTTCGGCACGACGTTCTTCACCGTCGAAGGCGGCGGAACGATACTGTGGCAGCACCTCTTCTGGTTCTTCGGCCACCCGGAAGTCTACATCCTCGTGCTACCGCCGATGGGCATCTTGAGCATGCTCATCCCGAAGTTCTCGGGCCGGAAGCTGTTCGGATTCAAGTTCGTTGTCTACTCCACGCTCGCCATCGGCGTCCTCTCCTTCGGCGTGTGGGCGCACCACATGTTCACGACGGGGATGGATCCCCGGCTCCGCGCGAGCTTCATGGCCGTCTCGCTCGCTATCGCGATACCGAGCGCAGTGAAGACGTTCAACTGGATCACGACGATGTGGAACGGAAAGATCCGGCTGACAGCACCAATGCTGTTCTCTATCGGCGCGCTCCAGAACTTCATCCTCGGCGGCGTCACGGGCGTGTTCCTCGCGTCCATCCCGTTCGACCTCCTGATGCACGACACCTACTACGTGGTCGGACACTTCCACTTCATGGTGTTCGGAATGATCGGGTTCGCGCTGTTCGCCGCGACCTACTACTACTTCCCGATGATCACGGGCCGACTGTACAACAAGAAGCTCGCGCAGTGGCACTTCTGGCTCTCCATCATCGGCGCGAACATCACGTTCATCGCCATGATGATACTCGGATACGGCGGAATGCCGCGCCGGTACGCGACGTTCGATCTGTCCATGGTCGCCGGTAACCACCAGGCGCTCCAGAGCTTCTTCGTGAGCGCGCACGGCATCGCGACCCTGGGCGCAGTTATCATGGCGGTCGGGCAGATCATCTGGCTGTGGAACGTGGTGCAGTCCTTCCGCAGCGGCAAGCGTGTGGAGGACGGCGACCCGTGGAACCTGAAGACGACGGGTCAGTTCACTCGCGAGTGGGCGTGGTTCGAACAGAAACTCCAGACGAAACTCCCGGACGGCGGCGAAGAAGAAGAAGAAGCGGACGCGGCGCAGTCCGCCGACTGAGTTCGCGGTTCGGTTTTTCTCTTAGTTCAGTACGAGTACGAAGCCCGTGACGAACATAAGGAGTGCGACGCCGACGAGCGTGACGAAGAGGATGTCCGTCTCGTCCATACTCGAATCTGCGGGACGAGAGCGCAAAAGCCTACTCACTCCGGCCTGAATCAGGGAGTGTGCGCGAAGAAACGTCCGGTCGGCGCGTCATTCAAGTGATGTACGTCGTGACCATCGCCGTCGTCGGGGTGTTCGGCTACCTCGTCGGTCTCGCGATTCAGCCGCGGCTGATGGAACTCGGGGTTTCAGAGATCGGGGTCGGCCCGCTGATGTTGCCGGTGTCCCCGTTGAACGTCGCGATAATCGGAATGGTGCTCGTCGGAGTCGGCCTCACGGTAGCGTTCGGACTGGTGGCAGTCGTCTCGCGGTACGCAGACTAGAGCGCGTCCGAGAGCGCCGCGAGCGAGTTGACCTCGACCGTCGCGCGTCCGCCGACGCGTTCTTCGGGGTCGTTGTCCCGGTTCACCCACGCGGTGTTCATGCCGGCGTTCGCCGCACCCGCGACGTCCCAGGCGTTCGAGGAGACGAGCCAACACTCGTCGAGGCCTTTTTCGAGTTCGTTCGCGGCGTGTTCGTACACCGCGGGCGTGGGTTTGAACGTGGAGACAGCGTCGGCGCTCAAAATTCGGGAGACGCGTTCCTCGATGCCGGTGTTGGCGGCGAGCGTTTCGAGCATCTCGGGGTTGCCGTTCGAGAGTACGGCGAGATCGAACCGGCCGCGGAGGTCGTCGAGCGCGTCGAGCGCGTCCGGGAAGGCATCCAGGGTGTCGTAGGCGTCGAGGATGCGTGCGTGCGTCTGGTCGCTCGGGGATTCGTTGTGGTAGTCGAGCGCGTAGTCGAGCGCGTCCGCGGTGACTGCGCGGAACGTCGCGTAGTCGTCCATCTGGGAGCGCTGCTGGGCGTATTCGAGCTGGCGTTGACGCCAGGTCGCGTCGATGTTCGCTGCGTGCGCGGCGCTCGCGTCGAGTTCGCGGCGGAGCGCGGTGGTGACGCTGGACGTGTCGCAGAGCGTGCCGTACATATCGAAGCAGAGTGCGTCCATACGGACAGTGTCGGGGCGCGGGTTGAAAGTCGTGTCCGCCGTCCGGGTTATGTGTCTGGCCGTGCTATCGGGAGACATGGAAGTTCGTGATGCGACCGACGGCGACGTTGAAGAGATTCGAGCAGTCGCGCGGGCGTCCCTCGACGCGTCCTACGCGGACGCGCTCGGCGAGGACGCCGTCGAGGGCATGCTCGGAGAGTGGTACGACCCGGATCGACTCGCAGACCGACTCGCCGCGGACGGCGTGTTCTACGTCGTCGCGGCCGTCGAGGGTGCTGTCGTGGGGTTCGCGGAGGTCGAACTCGACGAGCCGAACGAATCGGCGGCCGAAATCCAGTGGCTGCACGTCCGTCCCGACAACCGGGGCGAAGGCGTCGGCGAAGCGCTCCTCGAGCGCGCGGAGGAGCGGGCGCTCGAGCGCGGCGCGAACCGCGTCGAGGGCGTCGTGCTCGCCGCGAACGACGAGGGGAACGCGTTCTACCACGCGCACGGCTACGAGCGCGTCGGCACGCACACCGTCGACGTCGGCGGCGAGTCGTTCGACGAACACACGTACGGCAAGCGCCGTAGCGCCGAGGGGCCTGTGGACTTCCTCGAAGAGCACGACCTCGACGGCGAGACCGTGTACGTCGCGCTCGACGAACGCGAGCGGGGGAGCGAAGCGCCGTTCTACGTCGCGTACACCGACGACGCCCGCGAGAACAAGTACGGGTACTACTGCTCGAACTGCGGGAGTTTCGACATCGTGATGAATGCTATGGAGCGCATGGAGTGTGGAGACTGCGAGAACAGCCGGAAACCGAGCCGCTGGGACGCCGCGTACCTCTAGGCGAGCCCGACTGTCTCCTGATAGGAGCCGTGTTCGGCCTCGAACACGTCCATGATTTCGCCCATCGTCGCGTACGCCTTCACCGCGTCCACGACGTACGGCATCGTGTTCTCGCCCGATTCGACGGCGTCCGCGAGCGCGGAGAGCGCGTCCTCGACGGCGTCGTCGTCGCGTTCGTCCTTCACGGATTCGAGCCGTGAGAGCTGTCGTTCCCGGGCCGCCTCCTCGTCCACGTGCAGGAGGTCGAGTTCCTCGTCGTCGTCGCTCGCGTACTCGTTCACGCCGACGACGACTTCCTCGCCGGCGTCCACGCGCTCCTGGTACTCGTAGGCGGACTCCTGAATCTCCCGGTGGAAGTAGCCCTCTTCGATGCCGCGGAGGACGCCGTCTCGAATCGAGCCGTCGCCCAGCTCCTCGATCTCCGCGAGGTACTCGAGAACCGTTTCCTCCATCTCGTCCGTGAGGGCTTCGACGGCGAAACTCCCGCCGAGCGGGTCGACGATGTCCGCCGCGCCGGACTCCTCGGCGAGAATCTGCTGGGTGCGCAGGGCGACCCGCACCGCGTCCTCAGAGGGGAGCGCGAGCGCTTCGTCGTAAGAGTTCGTGTGCAGGCTTTGCGTCCCTCCGAGAACGGCGGCCATCGCCTGAATCGTCACGCGAATCACGTTGTTCAGCGGCTGTTGGGCGGTCAGGCTCTGGCCGGCCGTCTGCGTGTGGAACTTGAGCTTCTGGGACGCCTCGTCTGTCGCGCCGTACTCTTCGCGCATCGTGCGGGCGTAGATGCGGCGGCCGGCGCGGAACTTCGCCACCTCCTCGAACAGCGAGTTATGCGAATTGAAGAAGAAGCTCAGCGTGGGCGCGAACTCGTCCACGTCGAGGCCGCGCTCGATGGCGTCTTCGACGTACGCGAACCCGTCCGCGAGCGTGAACGCCAGCTCTTGGGCGGCCGTACTGCCGGCTTCGCGGATGTGGTAGCCCGAAATCGAGATGGGGTGGAACTTCGGCGTCTCCCGCGTGCAGAACTCGACGGTGTCAGTGACGAGATCGAGACTGGGCTCGGGCGGAATCACCCACTCCTTCTGCGCGATGAACTCCTTGAGCATGTCGTTCTGGAGCGTTCCGCGGAGCTCGCTCCGGTCGACGCCCTGCTGGTCGGCGAGCGCGACGTACATCGCGTAGATGACCGGCGCGCTCGGATTGATAGTGAAACTCGTCGAGACCTCGCTGAGGTCGATGCCGTCGAACAGGATCTCCATGTCGCGGAGGGTGTCGACGGCGACGCCCTCCTTCCCGACTTCGCCGAGGCTCATGGGGTCGTCCGAATCGAGGCCCATCAGGCTCGGCATGTCGAAGGCGGTGGAGAGGCCGGTCTGGCCGTTCTCGATGAGGTAGTGGAAGCGCTCGTTCGTCTCCTCTGCGGTTCCGAAGCCGGCGAACTGCCGCATCGTCCACGTCCGCCCGCGGTAGCCCGTGGGGTAGACGCCGCGCGTGTACGGGTACTCGCCGGGATACCCGAGGTCTTCGGTGTAGTCGAAGTCCTCGACGTCCGTGGGGTCGTAGAGCCGGTCGACTTCGAGGTTCGAGACGGTCGCGAACCGGTCTTTGCGCTCGCCGTACGTCTCCAGAACGGGGTCGAGGGTGTCCGCCTCCCAGTCCGCGCGCGCCTCTCGAATCTCGGAGAGATCCTCCTCGTCGAACATACCACAAATTTTGCCGCACAATCCATTAAGCTTCCGCGTGTCCACCTCCACGCCAACTCGGCCCGCCCAGCGGTGACAGTAGTGAACGGCAGCGTAACCGACGACCGAGGCGACCGCGATGGCGGTGTCGTCGGCGTTGCCGTGCTGTCAGCAGCCGTCGGCGGAGCGTACCGTTTCAGCAGTCGTAGCCGCGCACCGCGAGTGTCTGTGTGCCCCCACTCGATTGTGTGTCACGGATCGTCTGCGCCAACCCCGCGGTCACTCCCCATGGCGTGTAACCGTTCCAGAACCCAGAAGGGATCACTGGAGGCGTTCGGTGCTCTCGACGAGCGGGTGGCGGGCGTAGTCCACGACCTCGATGTCCGCCACGGATTCGAGGCCCTCCTTCTCGGCCGTCTTCGCCATCCCGAGGTCGACGCGTCGGTCGAGCACGATGACGTACGCGTCCATCTCCTCGATGCCGGCCTGTTCCGCGGCCTTCACGCGGTGATGGCCGTCAGCGAGCAGGAGGTCGCCTCTGTTGTCGATGACGACGAGCGGTTCGGTGAGTCCGCGTTCGAGTTCGTACTGGCGGCCTTCGAGTTCGTCCGCGTACACGCGGTTCTGCGTCGGGACGATGTCGCTGAGGCGGACGGTGCGGCGCTCCTCGTCGGCGTCCACGCCGTGGATGGATTCGAGCGTGCGCATCAGCTTCCCGACCTTCTCCGGGGTCGCGCGCTCTATCTGGGAGCGGATGAAGTCCGCGTTCGAGATGATTCCCACGAGGTGGTCGGCGTCGTCCACGACGGGGAGTTTCTGGATGCCGGAACGGAGGATGACGCGCGCGGCGTCCGTCACGTCCATGTCGGGATGGGCGACGATGAGGTCGTCGCTCATCACCGCGAAGATCGCGGCGTCCCCGTCCGCGAGCAGGAGGTCGCGCGCGCTCACGAATCCCTCGACGCGGCGCCCCTCAGTGACTGGAAACCCGTTGTGGCCGTCGCTCTTCGCGATGCGTTCTGCGACCTCGGCGACGGTGTCGTCGGGCGAGACGGTCTGCACGTCTCGCGTCATGTACTCGCTGACCTTCGGTTTCCCGGGGCCGCCCGCAAACGCCTCGTCCATACCTACTAGAGAGCTCCGGGGAGCAAAAGCCCTGCTACCGTACCGCGTCGAAAAACCGGGCCGCGATTGTGTCTTCGAGGACGCCCTGGAGTTCGTCCGCTGCGTCGTCCTCCAATACGTCGAAGACGCCCATCGGGATCTGCGCGCCCGCCATGTCGGCGTGGCCGCCCGCGCTCCCGAGGTCGTCGAACGCCTCGCGGAGCGCGCTCCCGAGGTCGACGTCCGCACCGCGGGCGCGGGCCGAGGCGTACACGGTGCCGTCCATGAATCCGTAGACGAACGTGACGGTGACGCCCTCCATGGCGAGCAATCGGTCGGCGGCCTGCGAGAGCGTGTCTCGGTCGTTGATAGCGCCGACACAGGACGCGAGCACCGATCCGTTCAGTTGGCGGTTCCCGATGCCGCGCGCGATGACGTCGAACGTGTCCGCGCTCACGTTCGGGCTTTCAACGCGCTCCAGAACGTCCACGTCCGCGTACGCGAGGAGTTCCGCGGCG
Organism: Salarchaeum sp. JOR-1; assembly: GCF_007833275.1. Taxonomy (GTDB): domain Archaea; phylum Halobacteriota; class Halobacteria; order Halobacteriales; family Halobacteriaceae; genus Salarchaeum. The sequence goes on from NZ_CP042241.1 coordinate 156,402, forward strand.
GCCTCGAAGTCCGCAGTGGTGATCTCCCGGGAGAAGTCCTTCGTGTCCACGCGAATCCCGTACAGGAGACCGGTGGCGACGGACGTGTCGAGGTCGACGCCGAGCTGGCGGAGGTACTCGACGAGGATCGTGCTCGCCGCGCCCATCTCAGGCCGCACGTCCACGAAGTCGGCGTCGATAGCGCCGTCAGAGGGATGGTGGTCAATAACCACGTTCACGTCGGTGTCGGGCGGGAGCTGGTCGTTCACGCCGGGCTGCGAGTGATCGACCAGCGCGATGCCCGCGTAGTCGTCCAGGCTGGCGTCCGGGTCGAGGTTCACGAGGTCGAGGTCGAGGAGGTTCACGAACGCCCGGTTCTCCTGATGGCTGATTTCGCCGAAGTAACAGGGATCCGCGGGCGTGCCGACGGCGTCGGCGATACGAGTGAGCGCGACCGCGGACGCGATCGCGTCCGGGTCGGGGTTGTCGTGCATGAACACCGCGAGCCGGCCCTCGACGGCCTGCAGGGTGCCGCGGAGGGCGTGTACGCACCGCGAATCGCTGCGAGCAGCGGTGTTCGCCACGTCGTCGAGGACGGCAGCCCCGACGTCGACCACGCGGTCGGCGGACGCGGCGAGCGCGTCCCGCGTCGACCGGGTCGCGCCGAACCCCGAGAACGCGACGACGTACGCGTCCGGATACGCCGTGGTGACGGCGCGAACGCCGCCGAGATTCGTCTCGGGCTCGTCCGCACCGACGAACACGATGTCGGGGTTCGTCTCGCGGTCGATGCTGGCGGAGTCGGTGATGTCGGCCGTCTCCGCGGGCACCTTCTCGTTTCGGAGGGACTCGACGCGGCTCGCATCCGAGTCGAGAACGAGCAGGCCGCCGGGCTCCCCGCTGAGTTCGTCCACGACGGCGTTGCCTGTCGTCCCACACCCGAGGACGAGCCGGAATACCATCACGTCCGGGTATCCTGCCGCCGGCCTAAAACCTACCGTCTACCGGACGACTACCCGAGGAGGGTGGTCGCCGCAGCGACGGCGGTGTCCGCGACGGGGTCGAACGCGACGAGGAGGAGAACGGTGACGACGCCCGCGGTGACGACTGCGGCGTACAGGCCGGCGGGCCGACTGCGGATGTCGAACTCGCTGTCGGACGCGACCCAGAGCGCCTTCACGACGCGCGAGTAGAAGTACAGCGAGAGCGCGCTGTTCACGACCGCGACGGCGACGAGCCAGACGAACCCGGCGTCGACGGCGGACGCGAACAGGAAGTACTTCGAGAGGAAGCCCGCGCCGACGGGGAGGCCGGCGAGGCTGAACACGAACACGGTCATCGCCAGGGAGGCGATTGGTGCGCGGCGTCCGAGGCCCGCGTAGTCCTCGAACGTCTCGCCGACGCCCCAGTGTTCGGCGAGCGCGACGAAGAGGAACGCGCCCGTGTTCATGAACCCGTACGCGAACAAGTGCATCATGCTCGCGCCCAGGACGAGGCCGTCGGCGTCACCGGCGAGCGCGGCGAGGCCGATGAGGACGTAGCCTGCGTGGCCGATGCTGGAGTAGGCGAGCATGCGCTTGACGGCTTCCTGACGGGCGGCGGCGAAGTTCCCGAGCGTCATCGTCACCGCGGCGAGCACGGCGATGACGAGCGCCCAGTTCACCGTGGACGCGACGGCGTCGAGCGGGAAGCCGGTCGTGAAGACGCGGAACGCGGCGGCGAACCCGGCGGCCTTCGACGCCGACGAGAGGAACGCGCTGATGGGTGCGGGTGCGCCCTCGTAGGCCTCGGGCGCCCAGAAGTGGAAGGGGACGCTCGCGGTCTTGAACAGGAACCCACCGAGCACCATCAGCACGCCGACGCCGAACACGCCCGCGAAGGACTGCTCGGACGCGGCGGCCGCGATGTCCGAAAGGGCGAGCGAGCCGGTCGCGCCGTAGACGAGGCTGATGCCGTACAGCATCACCGCGCTGGAGACCGCACCGACGAGGAAGTACTTCATGCTCGCCTCTACGCTGTCCTTGTTCGACTTCAGGAAGCCGACGAGGACGTACGAGGGGAGGCTGACGAGTTCGAGCGCGACGAACACGGTCGCGAGGCTGTTCGCGGCCGCGAGCGCGCTCATCCCGGTCGTGGCGAGCAGGACGAGCGCGTAGTACTCGGCGGCGTGCGCGTGCTCGCGGACGTAGTCGTAGGACGCGACCACGACGAGCGCCGCGACCGACCCGACGAGCACCGTGAAGAACAGCGCGAGGTCGTCGACGACGAGCGCGCCCTCGAACGCGGTGAGGGCGTCACGGCCGGTGCCGGCCCACGCGAACCAGACGGCGAGTCCGGTCGCGACGAGCGCGCCTGTGGCCGCGATGGCCGCGAGCAGGCCGTCCTTGCGCTCGCCGGGCGCGATGGCGTCAACCGCGAGCACGAGCAGCGCCGCGAGCGCGAGGACGTACTGCGGAGAGAGCGGTGGGAGTTCGACCATCTATACACCACCTCCGAGAATCGCGGTGACGGAGTCCTGAATCATACGCATGAGGGCGTCGGGAGCGACGCCGAGTCCGATAGCCAAGAGGACGAGCACGACGCCGGGCGCGAGCGCGCTCCGCGCCGGGTCGGCGACCGCGGCGTCCGTGTCGACCGCGTACGGGCCGAAGAGGACGCGCTGCATCGTCCACAGCAGGTAGCCGGCGATGACGACGATGCCGAACATCGCGACGGCCGTGAGGAGCGCGGCGTTCTCGTAGGCGGCCTGGAAGGAGCCGGTGAAGATGAAGAACTCCGCGGCGAACCCGCTCATCAGCGGGAGGCCCATGTAGCCGAACGCGCCCGCGACGAACAGGCTTCCCGTGACGGGCATCTCCGACATGACGCCGGAGAGCTTATCGACCATCCGGGTTCCCGTGGATCGCTCGATCGCGCCGACCGCGAGGAACAGCAGGCCGATGAGGAGGCCGTGGCTCACCATCTGGAACGTCGCGCCCGCGAGGCCGTACGTCGTGTACGCGACGAGGCCGAGGAGCACGAACCCCATCGAGGGAATCGACGTGTACGCGACGATGCGCTTGAGGTCTTGCTGGCTCACCGCGACGAACGACCCGTACAGGACGGTGACGACCGCAACCGCCGCGAGGAGCGGCGCGAACTCGCGCGTGGTCTCGGGGAACATCGTGACGTTGAACCGCAACAGCGAGTACGTCCCCATCTTCGTCACGACGCCCGCGAGCACGAGCGTGACCGGAGTCGGGGCTTCCGTGTACGCGTCCGGGAGCCACGTGTGGAACGGGACGAGCGCCGTCTTCACCGCGAACCCGAAGAACAGCGCGAAGAACGCGACGGTCGTGACGGTGTCGGGCGCGAGGCCGTAGAACGTCGTGAGTTCGTCGCCGCGCACGGCGGCCGCGACGGCCGCGAGGTCGAAGGACTCGACGGGCGACGCGAACACGACGAGCATGAAGCCGACGAACAGCACGAGGCTCGCGACGTTCGTGTACACGAAGAACTTGATGGCGGCGTACGACCGCCGGGGGCCGCCCCAGACCGAGATGAGGAGGTAGAGCGGGACGAGCACGAACTCCCAGAACACGAACCAGACGAAGAAGTCGAGCGCGGCGAACACGCCGAACAGGCTGGCTTCCGTGAACAGGAGGAGCGCGTAGAACGCGGAGCGGCGCTCGTCGATGTAGTTCCACGCGGTCACGACGGCGAGCGTCGTCATCACGGCGGTGAGCACGACGAGCGGGAGGCTGATCCCGTCGAGTCCGACGTGCCACTGGAGCGCGTACTCGCCGAGCGAGATCCACTGCCGCGTGGTCTCGAAGGCGGGCGTGCCGCTCTGGAGGAGGGCGTTGCCCGCTCCGTCGTAGCGACTGTACAACAGGAGACTGCCGGCGAGGGGCAGGACGCTGAGCGCGGCCGCGAGTTCCGCCGCCCACTTCTCGGGCGCGGCGAACACGGCGACGGCGCTCAGGAACGTGACTGCGAGTAAGGCTTCTATCAACATCTAGAACCACCCCCCGAGGAACCCGACCACGGCGAGCACGACGACGAGGCCGAGCGTGAGGAGCGTGAGGTAGTTCGACACCCGTCCGGTCTGCAGGCGGCGGGTCTGCGCGCCGCTGAAGAGGGTGACGCTCGATACGCCGTCGACGACGCCGTCGACGATTCCCTGGTCGAACTTGCTCGCGCCCCGGGAGACGGGGAGCGCGACGCCGGTCGCGAGCCAGTCCTGGAACTCGTCCTGGTAGTAGTTGTTGTAGAGCAGGGTCTTCGCGGCGCCGAGTTTCTCCGTGTGCTCGGTGGGTTCGGGGCCGCGGTAGAGCACCCACGCGAGCAGGACGCCGGCGAGCGCGAGCGCGAGGGAGACGCCCGCGGTCAGTAGCGTGCTGACCGCGGTCGCGGTGTAGGCGGCGTTCGCGACGACGAGGTCGTGGTAGTGGTGCGCGGCGGTCGCCTCGATGGGGCCCTGGAGCCACGAGTCGAGGAAGGTGACGCTCGCGCCCGTGAGTTCGTGAATCAGGCCGGGGTTGACGAACCCGACGACGGTCGCGCCGACGCCGAGCACGGCGACGGGGAGTTTCATGCTCCACCCCGCGTCGTGCGCGGACTCCGCCTCGCTCGTCCGGGGTTCGCCGTGGAAGGTGAGGAGCACCATCCGAATCGTGTAGAACCCGGTGAAGAACACGGCGATCAGTCCGAGCACGGCGGCGACGAGCACAGCGGTGTTCCCGCCGAGGCCGAACACGAGCGCCTCGTGGAGGACGGCGTCCTTCGACCAGAACCCCGCGAACGGCACGACGCCGGCGAGCGCGAGCGATCCGGCGAGGAACGCCCAGTACGTCACTGGAAGCTTGTCCTTCAATCCGCCCATGTTCCACATGTCCTCGTCGTGGTGCATCGCGACGATGACGACGCCCGCGCCGAGGAAGAGGAGAGACTTGAAGACGGCGTGGGTGAGCAGGTGGAAGACGCCCGCGACGTACCCGCCGGCGCCGAGGCCGAGCATCATGTAGCCGTACTGGCTGATGGTGGAGTACGCGAGCACTTGCTTGATTTCGCGCTTCACGAGCGCCATCGTCGCGGCGAACAGCGCCGTGAACCCGCCGACGAGCGCGATGACCGCGAGCACGGTCGGGAGCTGCGCGTACACGCCGTACATCCGGGCGACGAGGTAGACGCCGGCCGCGACCATCGTCGCGGCGTGGATGAGCGCCGACACGGGCGTCGGGCCTTCCATCGCGTCCGGGAGCCACGTGTGGAGCGGGAACTGCGCGGACTTCCCGATGACGCCACCGAGGACGAGGAGTCCGAGGGCGGCGAACCAGTTCTGCGCGCTCAGTCCGAAGTACGTCGTCGCACCGCCCTCCAGACCGGCGGCGACGAGTTCGGGGAGTTCGGTGAACGTCGCGGTGCCGAACGTCCCGAGAATCCCCACGAGACCGAGGAGGAGGAAGTAGTCCCCGAAGCGCGTGACGAGGAACGCCTTCTTCGCGGCGCTCGCGGGGCCGGGCCGGGTGTACCAGTGGCCGATGAGCCACCACGAGCAGAACCCGACGAGTTCGAAGAAGACGAAGCTCATCAGGAGGTTGTCGGCGAGCGTGAACGCGAGCATGCTCGCGGTGAACAAGCCGAGGCCGGCGTAGTAGCGCGGCCGGCCGGGTTCGTTCTCGGCGTTCATGTAGCCGAGGCTGAACACGTGAACCGCGAGCGAGACGACCGACACCAGAACCGCCATCATCGCCGACAGCGGGTCGACGAGCAGGCCGAAGTGGAGGCTGAAGGTGCCGTCGCCCGCGACCCACGTGTAGAGTTCTTCGTTCAGCGTTTCGCCGCCGCTGACCGCGAGGAAGACCCACGCGGACAGCAGCAGCGACCCTGCGGTCGCGAGGATTCCGGGAATCGCGCCGTCCCTGGGGAGGACGCGCGGCGCGTAGTGGCCGACGAGGAGCGCGACGAGGAATCCGGCGAGCGGCAGGGCGGGAATCGCCGCAGCGTAGTCGAGTGCACCCGCCATCTTACCACCTCATTGACGTAGGAATCGTCACATCGACGCCTTTGAAGTTCCGGTACAGGGTGAGCACGATACCGATGCCCACGGCGACCTCCGCGGCCGCGAGCGCCATCGCGAACAGGCTGAAGGTCTGGCCGACGAGGTTGCCGTGCATGTGGCTGAACGCGATGAAGTTGAGGTTCGCGGCGTTCAGCATGAGTTCGACGCTCATCAGGAAGACCAATGCGTTCCGCCGGGTGAGCACGCCGAACACGCCGATGCAGAAGATGCCGGCGGACAACAGGAGGAAGTACTCCGTGGGGATCACTCGTCGTCACCCCACTTGAGCGGGTTGCCGATGCTGCCGTCCTCGCGCTTCGCGAGGAGCACCGCGCCGACGAGCGCCGCGACCAAGACGAGGTCGATGAGTTCGAACGCGGCGAGGAAGCCCTCGGTCGGCGCGCCGCTCTGCTCCGTGAAGTCGAAGAGCGAGTACCCGATGTCCGCGATGAGCGTGGCGTCCGCGGGGTAGCCCGCGGGATCGGGGAGGCTCGCGCCGAGGAACGCCGCCGCCATCACGGCGAACAGCGCGACGGCGGCGAGACCGGGGAGGAGGTCGAGATCGGCGAAGCGCGAACGCGCCATCAGCCCGCCACCTCCGGTTCCTCGTCGTCGGCTGCGCGCGTGAGCATCACCGCGAACGCGATGAGCACGAGCACGCCGCCGACGTACACGAGCACCTGCATCGCCGCCGGGAACTCCGCGTTCAGCCACACGAAGTGAACGGCGAGCGAGAGGAGCGCGCCCCCCAGCATCAGCGCCGAGTGCCAGACGTCACGCATCAGCACGACGCCCAGACTGAACGCGAGCGTGACGAGCGCGAGCACCGCGAACGCTCCCGTTTCGACGAGCGTCACTGGTAATCCACCTCGCCTTCGCCCTCGCCGACCCACGCCGACCGGTCGGGCTCGCGGGCCGCGAGCGGATCCAGGTCTTTGTACCACGGGACGTTCTTCAGCTGCTCCTTGTTGTACGCGAGGTCGTGTTTGGTGTCCCCGGTGAACTCGAAGTTCTGCGTCAGCAGGATGGCGTCCACGGGACACACCTCCTCGCAGAGCCGGCAGTAGATGCACTGACCGACGTGGAGGTTGTACTGTTCGCCCTGTCGCTTGTCGTCGGTGACGATGTGGATGGTGTCGTTCGGACACACCTTCTCGCACTGCCGACACCAGATACAGCGCTCCTGACTGAACTTGTGAATCCCGCGGAACCGCGGGCTCACCTCGGGCGCCGTATCGGGGTACTCGACGGTGAACGTCTTCCCGTCGAGCGCGTGCTTCATCGTCGTCGCCATGGATTTGAGTACGCCTATCATGCGATCACCCCCACGATGACTGCGGTGAGAACGAGGTTTGCGAAGGACAGTACGAGCATGCCCTTCCACCCCATCTCGATGAGCTGGTCGATCCGGACGCGGGGAACCGCGGACCGACACCACTGCGTGAAGAGGAACACCGCCCAGATTTTGGCGATGAACCAGACGATACCGGGGAGCCACGGGCCGGCGGGGCCGCCGAGGAAGAGCGTGGCGATGATTGCGCCGCCGAGGAAGATGTGGAGGAACTCCCCGAGGTAGAAGAGGACGAAGTACACCGACGAATACTCGGTCTGGTAGCCTGCGACGAGTTCGCTCGGCGCGTCCGCGAGGTCGAAGGGATTTCTCCCGACCTCGGCGAGGTTCGCGACGAGGAACAGCGCGAACGCGAACGGGTTCACGAACCCGAACCACATCGGGATGCGGACGCCGGCGATAACGGCGAGCGTCTCGGACTGCGCGGCGACGATTTCACTCATCTGTAGCGATCCGGCGAGCAGCACGACCGAAGCGGCCGTGACGACGAGCGGAATCTCGTACGCGATGCTCTCGGCGACCGCGCGCATGCTGCCGAGGAACGAGTACTTGTTCGACGACGCGTAGCCGCCGGCGACGATACCGAGGACGGAGAGCGAGGAGACGGCGAAGACGAACGCGATACCGACCTCGGGGTCAGCGAGCTGGATGCCGTTTCCCATCGGAATCACGGCGAATCCGAGGAGCGCGCTGAACGGCAGGACGAAGGGGGCGAGATCCCAGGCGGGACGGTCGACGCCTTCGGGGACGATGCGTTCCTTCGACAGCAGGCGGACGGCGTCCGCGACGATGATGAACAGGCCGAACGGCCCGACCTTGCTCACGGCGATGCGGTCGGTGAACGCCGCCGTGATCTTCCGCTTCGCCCACGGACCGGCGACGGCGCTCAGCGTCAACAGCAGCGTCGCGACGAACGCCGCGGCGAGCAGCGCGCTCAGCACCTCCACCCAGAGCGGCGGGGTCGCGCCGTACCCGAGCAGTTCGCTGATAGTGACGGGGAGCGTGCTCATCTGTCTACCTCACCCAGGATGATGTCGAGGCTGCCGAGGGTCGCGATGAGGTCTGGAATGTACTCGCCGTTACTCATCGCGGGGAGCGCCTGCAGGTTCGAGAAGCACGGGCTTCGAATCTTGAAGCGCGCGGGCTTCCCGGTGCCGTCCGAGCGGATGTAGACGCCGAGTTCACCCTTCGCGCCCTCGACCGCGCGATACGTCTCTCTGTCCTCCTCGGGGTTGAGCGTCCGCGGGACGTTCGACTGGACGTCCCGGTCGTCCTCGGGCCAGTCTTCGAGGAGGTCGACGCACTGTTCGATGATGCGCGCGGACTGCTCGACCTCCCGCATCCGCACGAGCAGCCGGCTGTAGTTGTCCTTCCCGGACTCGGTGACGACGTCCCAGTCGAGGTGTTCGTAGTAGCCGTAGGGGTCGTCGCGGCGGAGGTCGTAGTCCACGCCGGACGCGCGGGCGACCGGGCCGGTGACGCCGTAATCCTTCGCCGTCTCCGGTTCGAGGACGCCGGTGTCGACGGCGCGGAGCTGGAAGAGTTCGTTGTCCGTGATGAGGTCGTGGTACTCCTCCAGGCGGCTCGGAAGTTCGTCGAGGAACTCACGGACGTTCTCGAAGAACGTCTCCCGGGGTTCGGGGATGTCCCACACCACGCCGCCGAGGCGGAAGTAGTTGAACATCATCCGCTGGCCGGTGAGGTCTTCGAGGAGCTTCTGGACGTTCTCGCGGTCGCGCATCGCGTACATGAAGATCGCCGTGAACTCGCCGTAGATGTCGAGACAGAACGTCCCGAGCGCGAGCATGTGGCTGGCGATGCGGCAGAGCTCCGCGCCCATCGTCCGGATGACCTGCGCGTACTCCGGCACCTCGATGTCGTTCAGGTCTTCCGCGGTGCGGGCGTACGCCCACTCGTTCAGCAACCCGGCGGACGCGTAGTCCCAGCGGTCGGGGTACGGCATGATCTGGTAGCGGTAGTTCCCGTTCTGCGCCATCTGCTCCTCGCAGCGGTGGAGGTAGCCGATGTCGGGTTCCACGTCCACCACTTGCTCGCCGTCCAATACGGTTTCGAGGTGGAGGACGCCGTGGGTCGCCGGGTGGTGCGGGCCGATGTTGAGGAACATCGTGTCCGACTCCTCGTCCCGGAACTTACCCTCGAGGGGGTTCTTGTTCTCCTCGAACGTCACGATCTGGGGCTTGTTCTGGTTGTAGTCCCGGCCGAGCGGGTGGCCCTGCCACGTCTCCGGCAGGAGGATGCGGCGGAGGTCGGGGTGGTCGTCGTACTGGACGCCGACGAGGTCGTACGCCTCGCGTTCGTGCCACTCCGCGGTCTTGAACACCGAGGACGCGGACTGACTCACGGGGTCGTCTCGGCTCGTCGGCACCACCACGGACACCTCCTCCGTCGGGTCGTTGTACTTCTTCAGGTGGTAGATGGACTCGAAGCGATCCTCGTACTCCTGGCTCGTCACGGCGGAGAGGTGGTCGAATCCGGCGTCCTCCTTCAGCGCGCTCAGCGACTCCTCGACGCGGTCGGCGCGCACCACGAACCCGTCCGCGTTCAGGTGGCTCTCGCGGCCGACCACGGCGTCCCCGAGCAGTTCTTCGAGCGCGTCGTAGTCGACGCCCATCGGCTCCACCGACGGTTCGGACTCCTCGTCGGGCGTCTCGTCGGCCTGACTCATGGCGAGTCAGCCCAGTTGTACCGCATGACGAGCGTTTCTTCGTCTATCTCGCCCGCGAGTTCCTGTACGAGTTCGTCCCGGTCGAGGTCGCCGAACTCCTCCAGTTCGTACGGCTTCACCGTGACGGGCGCGCTCTCGCCGTTCATCACGCGCTCCTGGAGTTTCACGACGCCGTAGACGAGCGCTTCGGGGCGGGGTGGACACCCGGGGACGTGGATGTCCACGGGGATGACCTCCTCCGCGCCCTTGAGGACGTTGTAGCCCTCCTGGAACGGCCCGCCGGAGATCGTACACGACCCCATGCCGACGACGAACTTCGGTTCGGGCATCTGGTCGTAGACGCGCTTCATCCGCGGCGCGAACTTCGAGACGATGGTTCCGGGCACGATCATCACGTCGGCCTGCCGCGGACTGGCGCGCGGGACGCCGGATCCGAAGCGGTCGAGGTCGTGTTTGACCGCGTACGTGTGCATCATCTCGATGCTGCAACAGGCGATGCCGAACTGCAGCATGAACATCGAGTTCCCGCGAACCCAGTCCATGAACTTATCGAACTTCGTGAGGATGAACGGGGACGTGCCGAGCGCTTCGCGCAGTTTCGAGTTGAAGCGGTCGTCGACGCCCTCGCCCATGCGGGCCTCCCGGGTCTTGGTCTGCGGCGCTGTACTTTCGGCTATCGCGTCCCGTGGCGTGTCACTACTCATGCTTGTACTCGTACCGTGGGTTCCGCACCCAACTCACCGCGCCGTTCCGCCACGCCCACACGAGTCCGACGACGAGAACGCCGATGAAGACGAGCATGGGTGCGAGCGCGGCAACGAGGCCCTGACTGTCGACCGCGGACCGATAGATGACGGTCCAGGGGAGAATGAGCACGGTCTCGATGTCGAAGACGACGAACAGCAGCGCGACCATGTAGTATTGGATGTTGAACCGAAGACGCGTGCTCCCGGTCGGAACCTCGCCGCTCTCGAACGCGGCGCGTTTCCCTTGTTCGGGCACACTGGGACGTAGCAGGGTGGAGACGGCCACCATCGAGAGAGGGATGATGACGCCGACAGCCGCCAGCGCGCCGATGGCGATCCAGGTGTTCATAACTCCGTATCGTCTGTCGATTCAGCAGCCACACCTATAAACGTTGATTCTTCCATCGACGGGCGAACGACGGCGTCTACGGGCGTTTCGCGTCGTCTCGAAGGAACGGGTTCGCTCAGTCGTCGCGGCGCTCGCGAAAGCCCTCGACGCCGCGGTCGTGGAGGTCGCGGGAGACGGCCGCGACGCCCGCGCGGCGGTCGTCGTGGAGGTCGCGGAGGCGGGCTTCGAGGTCGGCGTCGGAGCGCGCGAGCACTTGCGCGGCGGAGAGGCCCGCGTTGTAGGACTTCCCGGCGTCCACGGCCGTCAGAGGTGCGCCCGTCGGCATCCCGATGACGGAGTCCACGGACTTCTCCTGCACGGGCACGCCGACGACGGGCACGGGGTAGGCGATGGACGCGGTCATGTTCGGGAGGTCGGCGGACTTCCCGCCAGCGCCCGCGATGACGACGTCGAGGCCGCGGTCGCCGGCGGTGTCGGCGTACGCGTACATGAGGTCGGGCGTCCGATGCGCGGACACCACCCACGTCTCGAACGAGTAGCCCGCGGGCGGGTTCTCGGGGTCTGTCTCCTCCGCGAACCCGAGGTCGGTGAGGGCCTCCGCGGCCCCGGCCATCGTGTCGAGGTCGGAGTCCGACCCCATCACGATCCCCACGTCGGGCGTGTGCTCGCGGTCCGATTCGGCGTCCGTCTCGAAGAAGTCGATGAGGTCTTGAACGGTCATTGGAAGTCGAGTGCGTCGCGGGCGGTTCGCGCGCGAGCGAGCGCCTCCTCGGTGTCGTCGCCGCTCGCGGTGACGTGCCCCATCTTCCGCAGGGGCCGCACCTGCTCCTTTCCGTACCAGTGGAGCGCCGCGGTCTCCACGCTGAGCGCTTCGTCCGCGCCGTCGAGGGTCGCGGGGCGCTCCGCGCCGGTTCCGAGGAGGTTCGCCATCGCCGTCGGCCCCCGGAGTTCCGTCGAACCCAGCGGGAGGCCGAGCACGGCGCGCACGTGCTGTTCGAACTGCGAGGTGCGCGCGCCCTCGATGGTGTAGTGCCCCGAGTTGTGGGGGCGGGGCGCGATCTCGTTCACGAGCACGTCCCCATCCAGTTCAAACAGCTCGATGCCGAACACGCCGCGGCCGTCGAGCGCGTCGAGCACGTCGAGCGCGACGTCGCGGGCGCGTTCGACGGTGGCGTCGTCGGTGCGGGCGGGCGCAGTCGTCTCGCGGAGGATTTCGTCCTCGTGGACGTTCTCCACGACGGGGAACGCGTCGCGTTCGCCGTCGCCGCGGACGCCGATGACGGAGAGTTCGCGCTCGAAGTCCACGAGCTCCTCCGCGACGAGGCCGGTGAGGTCGTCGAAGTAGTCGACGGCGTCCGAGACGGTGGCGGCGACGTGGTTCCCGCGGCCGTCGTAGCCGCCGCGCCTGGCTTTCAGCATGAGGGGGCTGCCGAGGTCGTCGAACGCGTCGCGGAGGGCGGCCTCGGACTCCACCTCGCGGAACGAGGGGACGGGGAGGCCGGCGTCGGCGAGCGCTCGCTTCTCGGTCAGTTTGTCGCCCGTCGTCCGCAGGGAGTCGGGCGCGGGGTGGACGGGCGCGTCGAGCGCGTCGAGCGCGTCCGCGTCCGCCAACTCGATTTCGTAGGTCACCACGTCCGCGCGCTCGGCGAGCGAGGCGAGCGCGTCGGGGTCGTCGAAGTCGGCGACGAGCTGGTCGGCCGCGGGCGGACAGGCGGGGCAGTCGGGGGTCGGGTCGAGGACGACCACGTCGACGCCGAGCGGGCTCGCGGCCTCCGCGAGCATCCGGCCGAGTTGGCCGCCGCCGACGACGCCGAGCGTGCCACCGGGAACGAGCGAGTCCATCACCCGATAGGTACCCTCACTCCTGCATAAGAGTTGTCGAACTCGTTCGGGAACTAGGCAGGGTCGTGCGTATCGTTCCGTATCCAGAACACCGTCGGGGTGTCCGTCGAGGTCAGGCGGTACGTGTAGGCCGTGTAGTTCTCCAGCACGGGATTCAGGTCGTCGTAGTGGTCGGCGAGCGCGACGACCACCGGCGGCTGTTCGGCTTCGACGTCGCCGACGGAGAGCGTGCTCTCGGAGTCGGCGCCGAAGCGTTCGAGGTACCACGGGAGGGGGAGACGCCACGTCCAGTGCTTCGGCTCGCGGAGGTCTTCGACGAGGTAGGGCGACGGCTCCGTCGTGGTGTGGAAGTGCTCGCCGTAGAACAGCACGGTGTCTTCGTCCCCGTTCGTGGCGGCGTCGAGGTCTGCGAGGAGGGCGTCGTCGATCCCGGGCTGGCCGTACTGGACGAGGGGGTTGTCGGCGTCCGCGGGGTTCGCGTACGAGGTCTGGTAGGCGGTCATCCCCGCATAGCCGGCGATGGCGAGGAGGACGACGACGGCGACGGTCGCGCCGACGCGGTCGCCCTGCCGCCAGAAGCCGACGCCCCGCTCGGCTATCCAGCCGACCCCCACCGCGGCGGGGACGGCGAGCGGCACCATCGCGTGGACGACCGACCAGTGCGCGGCGATGTCGGTGACGATGGGGTAGCCGACGACGCTGAACAGCCCCCAGTACGCGCAGAACTCCACGAAGTCGCGGCGGCCGAGCCAGTAGCGGTCGTAGACGAACCCGAGGACGGCGAACGCGCTGAGCGGGAGCGCGACCGCGGCGTGCGTGCGGACGGCGAGTTCGAGGAACTGGACGTAGCTGTGTTCGTGGCCGCCGCCCCAGACGGCGAACGTCTCCTCGAACGCGCCGAGGGTCGCGGCCTCGAAGCCGTCGACGCTCGTGAAGGCGTGCAGGAGACCGGGGCGGGGCGCGAAGAAGAACGCGGTGACCAGCGAGAACAGCAGGCCGAGGCCGACGGCGCGCGGGAGGTACTTGCCGAGCGCGCCGTTCGCGACCGCGTCGAACCCCGCGACGAGGTGGTCGGGGAGAGAGCCGTCGCGCTCGTCGGGGTCGCGGAGGCCGTCGAGCCAGGCGACGGTCGCGGCGGTGGCGTTCCACAGCCAGGTTCGGAGGTCGGCGACCCAGCCCTCGTCCCCGCCGAGGATGCGGTGGTCGGCGACGAGGACGAGCGCGCCCGCCCAGCAGACGAGGTAGAGGAGGGCGTTCGCCTTGGTGGTGAACGCGAGGGCGAGCGCGACGGTGGCCGCGGGCCAGTACCAGCGGCGGCCGGTGGCGAGCGCGCGGACGACCAGGCCGAGCGCGAGCAGGCTGAACGCGGCGACCAAGACGTCGTTCCGCATGAATCGGCTGTAGTAGACGAGGACGGGGTTGATGGCGAGGAAGCCCGCGAACCCGAGGACTTCGAGGTCGGTGAGGTGGTCGCGGAACAGCCACGCGGCGAGCGGGAGGAGGCCGCCGACGAGCGCGACGACCGCGCGGGCGGTGGCGTCGGTCGCGCCGAACACCCCGAAGACGTACTTGTTGACGTGGTAGAGGAAGGGGCCGTGAATGATGGGTTCGTAGTCGTAGTGGCCGGTCTCGGCGTACCGGAGTATCCAGTAGCCGACGCGGCCCTCGTCCCAGTGGAAGGCACGGAGACCGAGCGCCCAGAACCGCACGAGGAGGGCGGCCGCGGTGAGGGCGAGGAGGCCGGCGACGACGCGTCGGCGGCCGAGGCGGGACGGAAGCATACCGAAGGCACGTGTTGGGCGGGGCAAAGACTTTCCGAAGACGGTAGCACTAAGCCCCGTCCCGCGCTCTCTCCGGCATGGTCTCTCTCGGCCTCGTGGTCGCACAGTTCAACAGCAGCGTCACCGACGGGATGGCGGAGGCGGCGCGAGACGCGGCCGCGGACGGCGATGCGGACGTCGTCGAGACCGTCCCCGTTCCGGGGGCGTACGACGCGCCGCTCGCCGCCGACCGCCTCGCGCGCCGGGACGACGTGGACGCCGTCGCGGTCGTCGGCGCTATCGTCACCGGTGACACCGACCACGACCAGGTCATCGCGCACGCGACCGCCCAGAAGCTCACGGACGTGAGCCTGGAGCGGGACACGCCGGTCGCGTTCGGCGTGAGCGGCCCGGGGATGAGCGGTGCGGAAGCCCGGGAGCGCGTGGAGAAGGGTCGGGAGGCCGTCGAGAGCGCGATTCACCTCGCGGAGGAACTACAATGACCGAGTACGCAGACCGCGTCGAACGAGTCGAACCGAGCGCCACCCTCGCGGTGTCGAACCTCGCAAGCGAACTGGAAGCACAGGGGGAGGACGTCGTCGACCTCTCCGTCGGCGAACCCGACTTCCCCACGCCCGAGAACGTCGTCGAGGCCGCGGAGGACGCCCTCGAAGCCGGGCACACGGGCTACGCGCCGTCGAACGGGATTCCGGAACTGAAGGAGGCTATCGCGTCGAAGCTGAACGACGACGGCCTGCCCTACGAGGCGAGCAACGTCATCGTCACCCCCGGCGCGAAGCAGGCGCTCTTCGAGACGTTCCAGGCGCTCGTCGACGACGGCGACGAGGTCGTCCTCCTCGACCCCGCATGGGTGTCCTACGAGGCGATGGCGAAGATCGCGGGCGGCGACCTCACGCGCGTGAA
Source organism: Salarchaeum sp. JOR-1 (assembly GCF_007833275.1). Lineage (GTDB taxonomy): Archaea > Halobacteriota > Halobacteria > Halobacteriales > Halobacteriaceae > Salarchaeum. The sequence continues at coordinate 172,082 of NZ_CP042241.1, forward strand.
CCTCGCGCCCCACGACTTCCAGCTCGAACCCGCGCTGGACGAACTGGCCGACGCCGTCTCCGACGAGACGAACCTCCTCGTCGTGAACAGCCCGAGCAATCCGAGCGGCGCGGTGTACTCCCGGGCGGCGATGGAGGGCGTGCGCGACCTCGCGGTCGACCACGACATCACCGTCATCTCGGACGAGATCTACCAGCACATCAACTACGGCGCGGAGCACGTGTCGCTCGGCGCGCTCGACGGGATGTTCGAGCGCACAGTCACCGTAAACGGCTTCTCGAAGGCGTACTCGATGACGGGCTGGCGGCTCGGCTACCTCGCCGCGCCCGAGGACACGGTGTCGCAGGCGGGGAAGGTGCACTCGCACTCCGTCTCCTCCGCGACGAACTTCGTCCAGCACGCGGGCGTCGAAGCCCTCCGGCACACGGACGAGGCCGTGACGGAGATGGTAGAGGCGTTCGAGGAGCGCCGCGACCACCTCGTCGAACTGCTCGCCGAGCACGGCGTGGACGTCTCCGTGCCGGAGGGCGCGTTCTACATGCTCCTCCCTGTGGACGAGGACGACCAGACGTGGTGCACGAACGCCCTGGAGGACGCGCACGTCGCCACCGTCCCGGGGAGCGCGTTCGGCACGCCGGGGTACGCGCGCGTCTCCTACGCCGCGAGCAAAGACCGCATCGAGGAAGCCGTCGAGCGCCTCGCCGCCGAAGGCTACCTCTGAGGAGCGTTCGCACGCGAAACCGCCACACGGCGGCCGGCTGAACGACGACTATTTCCTTCCCATCGCCCTCGTCCGAGTATGTTCACCGTGTTCGCCGCCCTCCTCGCCGGAGTGGCGACTGGGAAACTCGGCGGCGTGCGCGCCGCCCGCCAGGCCGGCCGCCTCATCTCCGTTGGTCTCGTGGTTCTGCTCTTCCTGATGGGGTTGCGCCTCGGCGCGAGCGAGTCCGTCGTCGCGAACCTCGGACAGATCGGGCTGTACGCGTTCGTGCTCGCGCTCGGAAGCGTCGCCGGCAGCGTCGCCTGCGCGTACGCCATCCGGGGGTTCCTCCCGTCGTTCGACGCGGCCGGCGACGTGGAGTCCGGGAGTGGTGATTCTCGGACGCTCACCGCGCTCGTGCTCGGCGCGCTCGTCGTCGGCGCCGCCGCGGGCGCGACAATCCTCCCGGCCGGGAGTCTCTCGCTGGTCGAGCGCGCGACGACGCTCGCGCTCGCCGGCCTGCTGTTCGCGGTCGGCGTCGGCCTCGGCGCGGACGGCGCGCTCCTCGCGCAAGTGAAGCGCCTCGGCGTTTCCATCCTCGCGCTCCCCGCGTCAATCGCCGTCGGGAGCGTCGCGGGCGCGCTCGCCGTCGGCGTCGCGCTCGGGATGAGAACCACCGCTGCCGCGGCCGTCGGCGCGGGGTTCGGCTGGTACAGTCTCTCCGCCGTCCTCATCACCGACGCCGCCGGCGTCCACCTCGGCTCTCTGGCGTTCCTCGCGAACGTCTTTCGCGAGGTGCTCGCGCTCGCCAGCCTCCCGCTCGTCGTCCGGCACTTCGGCCGCGCGGCCGGCATCGCCCCCGGGGGCGCGACCACGATGGACGTGACCCTCCCCGCGGTCAAGGACTCCGCCGGGGACGGCGCGGTCGTCCCCGCGTTCGTCAACGGCGCGGTGCTCTCCTCGCTCGTCCCGGTGCTCGTCCCCGCGTTCCTCGCGTTCTAGGTCTCGCTCGGGTCGACGACGTCGCCGTCGTGGGGGTAGACGCCGACCTGGTCGCAGAGGTCGCTCATCGGGCACGCCTCCGGCCCCTCCAGGCACGCGGGCTGGCGCGCGGTGCAGAACTCGCGGCCGAACTGAATCATCGCCGTGTGCCCGAACCCGCACTTCGACGCCGGCACCTCGGCCTCCATCACCTGCCGGACGTCCTCGTGGTCGGCGGCCGGCGGCGCGAACCCCATCCGGCGCGCGATGCGGTGGACGTGCGTGTCAACGGGGAAGACGCCGTCCCGGCCGCCCGCGAAGAGGAGGACGCAATCTGCGGTTTTCGGCCCGACGCCCTTCATGTCGAGGAGGGTGTCGCGAACGTCGTCGGGCGACTCGGACGTCACGAACTCGTCGAACGCGTCCGCGCCGCCGTACTCCTCGACGACGCGGCCGGCGAGGCGGATGATGGTCTCCGACTTCTGGTTGTAGAGGCCCGCGGACGCGATGGCGTCCGCGAGTTCGTCCTGCCCCGCGTTCGCGAGCGCGTGCGCGAGGTCGGGATCACGCTGCGACGCCGGCCCGTACCGCTCCATCAGTTCGTCGTGGGCGGGCTGGCTCGCCTTGTCGGACGTGTTCTGGCTGAGAATCGTGCGGACGAGGCACTCGAAGGCGTCCTGGCCGCCGTACGTCTTCTGCCAGTAGCGCTCGCCGAGGCGGTCGATGAACACCTCGACGCGGGAGGTGGCGTCGCCGGGGTCGAACGCGGCCGCGCTGCCGCCGCCCGCGGTGCCGCCGGAGATGTTCTCGGCTGGCTCGTCGCTCATACCACCGTATTCGTGGGCGGCGAGGAAAGTGGTTCGGGGTTACTCGACGCGGAGTGCCATCGTGAGCGGCGCGCCGTCGGCGAGAGACGTGACGAAGTCGCGGGGGAGGTCGGCGGCCGCGGCGTCGGCGTCCACCATGATGGTGCGGTCGTCGACGTAGGTGCTGGTGCGGCCGACGTGCCCGCGCTGGTTCTCGAACGCGAGGTCGGGGTGGCCGCTTCCCGTAATCGTGACGCGTTCGTCGGGGGTTTCGAGGACGACGGTGATGGTCGAGTCAGTGTCCTGACAGGCGTCGACGAACTCGCGCGAGAAGTCGCTGGGGGCGCGGTCGGCGTCGATGGCGAGGATGCAGTCGCCGGCGGGCGTGAGGTAGTCGTCGGTCGTGACCTCGAACGTGCTCGCGTGTTCGGCGGAGACGTTCTCGTGGCCGCGGGCATGCACGACTTCTTCCATATCCGCGTTCGGCCCCTCTCGCACTTGAAGGTCTTTATGTGTGCGCGGATTCCCCGAAATCGTGCTAGAGTCCCGCAAACGGACGCGTGGTAGCTGTTTGCACACTCCGATTGAGGGCAAATTTTAAATGTCTATGGGAGGTACTAGATGATACCTGAACGCCCCAGCGTTCACCAGCACCGCTCGAGAATGACAGGCCGTTTTCACTTACGACGATTCGCAGAAACTCGCGAGCGACGCCTGTGTGGCGCACAGCGGCGGAATGGAACCGAGGTTTGAACAATGGTAGAACAAGAAACTATTGACGTGTCGTCCGCGGACGAGCTGATTACTGACGAAGAACTCGAGAACAAATCCAAAGGCCAGCTTATCAAGAAAGCCGGCCAGTTCCGCGACCGACGGAACGAGCTCAACCAACTCGCGTCCTCGCGCGCATCGAAGCGCGACGAGCTGAACGCGAAGACGCGCGAGAAGGTCGACGCGGCGCAAGAACACCGCGAAGACCGCGACGAACTCAACGAGCGCGTGCAGGAGCACAAGGAGATTCGGAACGAGCTCAACGCGGACGCGAACGAGCTCTTCGAGGAGGTCGAAGACCGGAAGTCCGACCTCGAACTCGACGAGGGCAAAGACCTCGAAGAGCTCAAGGAGGAGATCGAGCAGCTCGAGTTCAAGCAGCAGACCGAAGTCCTCTCGACCGAGGACGAGCGCGAACTCATCGAGAAGATCGAGCAGAAGCGCGAGGAGTACCAGACGCGCAAGGAGAAGCTCGACCAGACCGAGGGGCTCGACGAGCTCGTCGAGGAAGCAGAAGAGGTTCGCGCCGAGGCGTCGAAGCACCACGAGAAGGTCACGGAGCTCGCAGACCGCGCGCAGAAGCACCACAACGAGATGATCGAGGCCTACCGAGAGGCCGACGACATCCGTGACGAGGCCGACGAGAAGCACGAGGCGTTCGTCGAAGCGCAGGAGGCCGCCGACGCCCACCACGAGGCCTTCGTTCGCGTGCAGAAACGTCTCCGCGAGCTCGACAAGGAAGAAGAAGAGGAAAAGCAGTCCCAGCGCGAGGCGAAGCGCCAGGAAGCGAAGGAAGAAGCAGAAGACATCTACGAGCGGTTCCAGGAGGGCGAGACCCTCGACACCGAAGACCTTCGGAAGCTCCAGAAGTCCGGTCTCCTATAACTCGGATTTCTCTCTCCCGTTTTCGAGTCCGCGTAGCCACCGGCTCGCCCGGACTGGTGAGTTTTTAACACGCCCCGGCGTGTCGTGTCAGTATGGATACGACGTTCAAGCGGGTCGGGCGGCTGGCGGTGTTCGTGCTCGCGCTCGCCGTGGGCGCGGCCGCGGGCTGGCTGGTGTTCGTAGAGGGCGCTGAGGGAAGTCTCGCGCGTCTGCTTGGCATCGTGCTCGCCATCGGCGTCGCCGTCGCGGTGGGACGCCTCGGCGCGAACGTCGCGGGGTCGGTGTTCGCGCCGTACAACGTCGCGGAGGTCGGCGTCGAAGGACCGATTACGCGTGACGGCGGGAGTTCGGTTCCGATGCAGCCGGGAACCACGCCGGCGGACGCCATCGTCGACCAGATGGAGCGCGCGGACGCGGACGAGAACGTGGACGCGCTCGTCGTTCGGCTGAACACGCCCGGCGGCGAGGTGGTGCCGAGCGACGACATCCGGAACGCGGCCGAGGAGTTCGAGGGCCCGACGGTGGCGTACGCGACGGACACCTGTGCGAGCGGCGGGTACTGGATCGCGTCGGGCTGCGACCGCATCTTCGCGCGGGACGGCAGTATCGTCGGCTCCATCGGCGTGGTGGGGTCGCGGCCGAACGCCTCCGAGTTGATGGACAAACTCGGGCTCTCCTACGAGCAGTTCACCGCGGGCGAGTACAAGGACGCAGGCGTCCCGCTGAAGGAGATGGAGGAGAAGGAACGCGAGTACCTCCAGGGCATTGTGGACGGCTACTACGAGGAGTTCGTGGAGCGCGTGACCGACGGCCGCGACCTGGACGAGGAGACGGTGCGGGACACGGAAGCCCGCGTCTACCTCGGTGAGGACGCGAGAGACCTCGGGTTGGTGGACGAACTCGGGACGCGGGACGCCGTGGACGACTACCTCGAATCGGAGCTCGGCGTCGGCGTGGAGACGCGAGAGTTCGAACCGCAGCGCGGCCTCGCGTCCCGGGTGCGGTTCGGCGCGCAGTCCCTCGCGTTCGCGTTCGGCGCGGGACTCGCGAGCACGGTCGGCGCGGACGACCTCGGGTTCGAGTTCAAGTAGACGGGAGAGTTTTTACTGCGGGGTGCGCATCGTCTACGTACCTGAATGCACACGCTGGTCCTCTGTCTCGACCGGTCGGGCGCGGTGCCGCGCGCGACCGGCGTCACAGCCCCGGTCGCCGGCTGGGAGGCCGTGCAGTCCCTCGTGGTGGAGTACGGCGTCACCGACCCGGAGGACTCCGCGGTGAACTGTCTGCTCGAAGGACTGCGGGTGAGCCGCGACCTCCGGGACGACGGCGAGGAGTCCACAGTCGCCGTCGTGTCGGGGAACGCGGAGTCAATCGTCGGCGCGGACCGCACCATCGCCGAGCAGGTGGACGCCCTCCTCGAACGCTACGACCCGGACGCCGCCATCCTCGTCGTGGACAGCGCGGACGACGAGCGCGTCGTCCCCATCGTCGAGAGCCGCCTCCCCGTCGATTCGGTCGACCGCGTCGTGGTGCGGCAGGCCCGCGACATCGAGTCCACGTACTACCTCCTGAAGCAGTTCCTCGCCGACGAGGAACTCAGGGGAACCGTACTCGTCCCGCTCGGCGTCGTCCTCCTGGTCTTTCCGATACTGCTCGCGCTCACGAGCAGCCTCGCAGTCGCCATCGCCGCCATCACCGCCGTCATCGGCGTGTTCTTCCTCTACAAGGGCCTGAACATCGACGAGTCCGTGAGCGGCCTCCCGAGCCAGGCCCGGGACGCCCTCTACTCGGGCCGCGTGAGCATCGTCACGTACGTCGTCGCCGCCGGCCTCGCGCTCATCGGCGTGTTCGCGGGTGCGCTCGGCGTCTCCGACACGGCGTCGATGGACGGCGGGTTCGTCGCCGCGATGGCGTTCGCGTACTACAGCGTCCCCTGGCTCGCGCTCGGCGCGCTCGCCGCCAGCACCGGCCGCCTCATCGACGAATCCATCCGGGAGGACGCGGTCGGCGCGAACTACGTGAACCTCCCGTTCGGCGTCGTCGCCGTCGGCCTCGTCGTCCGCGGGTTCGCCGGCTACTTCCTCGAACGCGCCAGCGTCCTCGCCCCAGTCACCGTCGGCGGCGTCGACCTCGGCGCGCTCTCCGTCGCGCCCGTCGTGCTCTCCCCTGAGGAGCGCCTGGCCGTCTTCGTCGTCGGCGGCGTGCTCGTCAGCCTCGCCGGCATCCGCGTCGGCGGGATTCTCGGCGACGAGTAGCGGGAGTCCGCGACCCCTATACCCGGCGAGCGCGAACCCCGAGTATGACCGACGGCCAGTGGGTGGGGTTGTTCTCCGGCGGGAAGGACTCGAACTGGGCGCTCTACCGCGCGCTCGAGGACGGACTCGACGTGGGCCGCCTCCTCACCGTCCACCCCGAGGAAGACTCCTACATGTACCACGTTCCCGCGACCAGCCTCACCGAGCTCGCGGCGGAGAGCATCGGCATCCCGCTCGTGAACGTCGACCCCGGCGACCTCGACGCGCTCGACGCCGAGGACTCGGGCGCGCAGGGCGACCGCGAACTCGAACCGCTTGAGGCCGCGCTCCGCGACCTCGCACCCGACCTCGACCGCGGTCTCGCGGGCGTCACCGCCGGCGCGATCGAGAGCGAGTACCAGACCAGCCGCATCCAGGGGATGGCCGACCGCCTCGACTGTGAGGTGTTCGCGCCGCTCTGGCAGGAAGACCCCGAAGCACTCGGCGAGGCGATGCTCGACGCCGGCTTCGAAATCACCATCCTCCAGGTCGCCGCCTACGGACTCGACGAATCCTGGCTCGGCCGCACCCTCGACCACCAGGCGCTCGACGACCTCCGAGAACTCAACGACGAGTACGGCGTCCACCTCCTCGGCGAGGGCGGGGAGTTCGAGACGTTCGTCACCGACGGCCCCCACTTCGACCACGCCATCGAACTAGAGTACGACACTGTCTGGGAGGGAAATCGCGGGCACGTCGAAATCACGGACGCACGACTGGCGTAACGACCGCCCCGCAGTCTCGGAGTAGTGGTTGCGGTGCAGTCAGTTCCTCAGCTGCAACCGAACGCGCAGAGCGCGTTCGGCATTTTTGGTGCAGATTTTTGCAGTGCGTGGGTCGCGTCAGCGACTCCGAACTGGAAACGGGGGCGAATACGGGGCGGTGTGGGACGGCAATCGCGGACACGTCGAACTCACCGACGCGCGGCTGGCGTAGCAGGCGGAACGGACTGAGTTATTTGCCGTTCGAAATCGTGGTGTGTGCGCCGATGAGCGCACCGGCGAAGTCGATGTTCTCGACGTGCGTCTGTTCGTCGATGATGGAGTCGCGGACGTCGCAGTCGACGACGGTCGCGTCGGGGAAGACGAGGGAGTTGTCGAGGCTGGAGTTGACGACGTTCGCGTCGGCCATCACGTGGACGTTCTCACCGAGCGTGGTGTTCTCGACGGTGGCGGAGTCCGCGACGAGGTTGTCGCCGTCGAGCGTCCACGCGACCGCGTCGAGGTAGGACTCGGGCGTGCCGATGTCGAACCACGCGCCCTCGAACGTGAACGCGTGCACGGACTGGCGGTTCTGGAGCCACTGAATGAACCACCCGGGCTCGTCCGGGTTCTCCCCGGCTTCGAGGTACTCGCCGAACGACGGGATGGTGTCCGCGGGGAACGCGTAACACGCGATGGACACCAGCGTGCTCTTCGGATCCGCGGGCTTCTCCTGGAAATCCACGACCTCGTCGCCGTCCAGGCTCACGAGCCCATAGGATTTCGCGCGCTCCTTGCTCCCCACGTCGTACGCCGCGAGCGACGGCGACTCCTTCGCCTCGAAGAAATCCAGGAACTCGGACACGTCGAAACTGATGAGGTTATCGCCCGCGATGACGAGCGTGTCCTCCTCGACCGCCTCTCGCTCGAACAACTGATTCAGCGCCCCCACCACGCCGAACTTCTCGTCTTCTTCCGTCGTGTCCTCGATGGAGAGCGTCGTCTTCTCGTATCCCGCCTCCCGCAAATGCGCCGCGAAATCGTCCGCGAACCGCTCGTTGGTCGACACGAACACCTCACTGATGCGGTCGTCCGCCTCCAACTCCGAGAAAATCCGGTCGATAACAGTAGACTCGCCGACAGGCAGGAACATCTTCGGCCGATGCTTCGTAATCGGCCACATCCGCGTCGCGTACCCGCCAGCCAGCACGACAGCTTTCATACCCCACCGATACCCCGGCCGCGGTAAGGTCTTTTTCCTTCCACTTTTTGCGGGGGCGCTTTGCGCCCCCGAAAACCTGTTCCCGTGAGCGAGTCAGCGAGAGAACGGGAGCCAGTCGGACGCTTTCGCGTCCGACGGTGGAGGAAAAAGCCGCCGCCCGCGCCGCCTCCGCGGTCGCGCCGCGCCGCGCCGCCGCTACGCTATCTTGAACGCGGGTTCCTCGATCCCTTCGTGTTTGCACTCGGGACAGCGCGATGGGAGGTTGAGGGGGTCGTCGAAGTCGTTGAACCCGCATTCCTCGCACTCGGGCGGGCGGACGAGGAGTTCTTCGTCCGTGCCGTCGAGTGATTTCGCGACGTGTTCGACGTGGCGGAGCGCGGCGTGCGCGGTGATGGCGAACTCTGTCGCGAGCGAACTCGGGGTGCCGGGTTGCTCGCGGAGGGCGTCGGCGATGCGTTCGCGGGTCGTCCGCTCTGGCATACCGGGGTTTGGGTTGGCGGTGCTTAGTGTCCATCGGTGGACGTTAGTTCGTGCGACGGCGAGCGGTCGTATGAGCGACGGCGAACGAATCACCGCGGCCGCGACCGTGCCCGCGGATTCGACGTTCCTGTTCACGGTGGACGGCGAGGATGGCGAGGACGAGGCGGTTCTCACGCGCGCCGAGGACGGCGTCGAGGGGTACGTGAACCGCTGCATGCACTTCACGCACATCCGACTCGACAAGGGGAGCGGCGCGCCCGTTCGGAACGGCGAACTCGTCTGCGCGAACCACGGCGCGATGTTCGAGCAGGACACGGGCGTCTGCACGTTCGGGCCCTGCGAGGGCGCGCAACTCGACCGCATCGACATCGACGTTCGCGACGGCGGCGTCTACCTCGTGGACGACGACTACGCGTTCGTGCGGACGGGCGGTATCGAGTCCGACCCGGCCGACCTGGCGTCTACGTCGAACGTCGAGTTCTAGCCCGGTACGCGTCGTGCAGGCGCTCCGTCACGGGGAACGCCTCGTACGTGGTGTCGTCGTATCGGCGGACGGGGCGGAGTTCCCACGTGGAGTTCGTGAGGAACACCTCGTCCGCCCGGCGGAGCGCCGCGGGGTCGTAGCGACCGGTCTCGACGGGAATATCGGCGTCGCGGGCGACGTCGAGGACGACCTCGCGGGTGATGCCGGGGAGAATCGGGCCGTCGAGGCTCGGCGTGCGGAGGACGCCGTCGCGGACGAAGAAGACGTTGCTCGTCGCGCCCTCCGTGAGCGACCCGCTGGCGTCGAGGAGGAGGGCTTCGTCGGCGTTCACGCTCCGGCGCGCGAGGACGCCGTTGAGGTAGTTGTGGGTCTTCGCGGCGGCGGGAATCGCCTCGCGCGGGACGCGCTGGACGGACGAGGTTTCGAGCGTGGCGGGCGCGCCCCACGTCGGTTCGCGGTCGAGTTCGCGCACCTGCACGACGACGGTCGGGTCGGTCGCCGGGTCGGGGTCGAGCTTGCCGGGCTGGACGCCCCGTGAGACGCTGAGTTTGACGTACGCCTCCGCGAGGTCGTTCGCGTCGAGCGTCTCCCGGACGCGCTCGCGGAAGGTCTCGGCTGGGAGTTCGTGGTCGATGCCGAGGAGCGAGCAGGAGTTCGCGAGGCGGTCGAGGTGGGCGTCCAGCCGGAAGACGCGGCCGTCGTAGGCGCGCATCGTCTCGAAGACGGCGTCGCCGTACTGGAACCCGCGGTCGCGGACGCTCACGGTGGCGTCGGCGGCGGGGACGAGGTCGCCGTCTACGCTGTATAACATGTCCGGAGGAAGGTTCGGATCATCTGTTTTCCGCCGTCGGTGAGGATGCTCTCAGGGTGGAACTGGACGCCGACGTGCGGTTTCTCGCGGTGGCGGGCGGCCATCACGAGGTCGCGGTCGTCGGCGGTGTGCGCGGTCGCCTCCAACGCCCGGGGGAGGTCGCCGGTCGCGGCGAGCGAGTGGTAGCGGCCGACGGAGAGCGCGTCGGGGAGGCCGGCGAAGACGCCGCGGCCGTCGTGCGCGATGGTGGAGGGTTTGCCGTGGACGACGCTGGGGGCGTGGCCGACCCGGCCGCCGTTCGCGGCGACGAGCGCCTGGTGGCCGAGGCAGACGCCGAGCGTCGGGTAGTCGAGCGAGAACACGGCCGTGGAGACGCCGGCGTCCGCGGGCGTTCCCGGCCCCGGGGAGACGACGATGCCGTCCGGGTCGAGGGCGCGCACGTCGGCGAGCGTGAGGGCGTCGTTGCGCTCGACGCGGAGTGCGTCGCGGGGGTCGCGGCCCGAGTCGGCGAGCGCGTCGCCGACGTACTGGACGAGGTTGTAGACGAACGAGTCGTAGTTGTCGACGACGAGAATCACGACTCCACCTCCAGCGACGCCTCCAGGGCGTCGTCCAATGCGGTGACGAGCGCGCGGGCTTTCGCGAGCGTCTCGTCGTACTCGGCGGCGGGGTCGGAGTCGTGGACGACGCCCGCGCCGACCCGGAGGTGGTACTCCTCGCGGTGGCGGACGAGCGTGCGGATGACGATGTTCAAGACCGCGCGGCCGTCGAACCCGACGAGGCCCATGCTTCCGGTGTAGGGGCCGCGGCGGGTGGCTTCGACCGCGTCGATGAGCTCCATCGTCCGCGGTTTCGGCGCGCCCGTGATGGTGCCGCCGGGGAAGACGGCGGCGACGGCGTCCGCGAGCGACTGGTCGTCGCGGAGCGTGCCGGTCACGTCGCTCACGAGGTGCATCACCTCGGAGTACCGGTCGACGCGGCGGTACTCGGCGACCTCGACGCTCCCGTACTCGCTGACCTTCCCGAGGTCGTTGCGTTCGAGGTCGACGAGCATCGCGTGTTCGGCGCGCTCCTTCTCGTCGCCCCGGAGTTCCGCTTCGAGCGCGTCGTCCGCGGCGGGCGTGTCGCCCCGGGGGCGGGTGCCGGCGATGGGTTCCGTCCGCAGGCGGTCGCCGTCGCGTTCGAGCAGGAGTTCGGGGCTGGCGGAGACGAGGTCGACGCCCGGGAACTCCACGAGTCCGGAGTAGGGCGCGGGGTTCGCGTCGCGGAGCGCGGCGTAGACTGTGGCGGGGTGGACGCTCGCGGGCGCGGCGAGGCGCTGGCTGACGTTCGCCTGGAAGGTGTCGCCGTCCCGGACGGCGGCCTTCACGTCGCGCACGCGCTCTGCGAACGCCTCGCGGCCGCACTCGGAGACGAACGGCCCCGGTGATACGTCCGGTTTCGACACACCGGGGTCGCCCGTTTGGACGCGTTCGACCAGTTCGTCCGCGCGAGCGACGGCCTCGTCGAACGTGGCGTCCCGCGGGGCGGCGACGACGCGGACGTCGCCGTCGAAGGGTTCCGGCCACGCCGCGAGCGCGTCGTACCGACCGAACTGGAGGCGGGGGAGACCGCGGTCGTCCGCGGCGGAGTCGGGGAGGGTTTCGAGTTCGCGCGCGGCGTCGTAGGACAGCCAGCCCGCGTACCCGCCGGGGAACGGCACGTCACAACCCGCGCGGGCGAGCGTGTCCGTCTCGAACTCGCGGAGGGTTTCGAGCGCGCCGTCGTCCGTTTCGAGGAACGCGTCCGGCTGGACGCCGAAGTACCCCCAGCCGTCGCTCCCGCCCGTGGTCTCGTAGAAAAACCCGGGGTCGTCGCCGCGGGCGCGCCGGTACGCGTCGAACGGTTTCACGCCCTCGACGCGGAGTTCGACGGGGACGCGAACGCCGTCGCCGGCGGCGCGCTCGAAGCGCTCGCGGTCGGTGACGACGGCGGAATCCATACGGGAGAATCGGGGGCCGCGAACTTAGGGTAGTCGCTCCTGCGCGCGGTCGATCCAGCGCTGGACGCGCGAGGGCGACACGTCGATTTCGTCGCCAAGTTCGTCAGCGTCAGCGTCCGCGAGGTCGGCGACCGTCTCGACACCGGTGTCGTGCAGGCGTTCCGCGTACGCCGGCCCGATCCCCTTCAGGAGTTTCACGGCCTCCGCGCCCTCCTCGTCGGGCGCGGACTCGCTCTCCGCGTCCGGTTCGACCTCGTCGATGTCTGTGGTCTCGTCGTCCGCCTCGGGCTGCCCAGCGCCCGCTTCCGCGGGTTCGGCGCGCTCCGACTCCGCGACCTTCTCCCCGTCCTCGACGTGCTCTTCCACGAGCGACTCCGTCGACGCCGACGCGTCCGTCTCCTCCGCAACGGGCTCGTCATCGGTGGCAGGAGTTGCCTCGCTTTCGCCGCCGGTGTCGGGGCCGGCTTCGTCCAAGTCGGCCGTCTCGTCTCCGGCTTCCGGTTGGCCTGCCCCGGCTTCCGCGGGTTCGGCGCGCTCCGACTCCGCGACCTTCTCCCCGTCCTCGACGTGCTCTTCCACGAGCGACTCCGTCGACGCCGACGCGTCCGTCTCCCCCGCGACCGGTTCCTCCTCGCGTTCGCGTTCGACGGTCACGTCGACGCTCCCGTTGCGCCCGGACTCGTCGGATCCGAGGCCGAGCATCGACTTGAGTGCGGATAGCAGTCCCATGAATCGGGCGTAAGCCCGGCTCTCACTTAAAGCCGTGCCCGCAGTGCGGCGTTCATCGCGTCCACGGGGGCGTCCCGACCCGTCCAGCGCTCGAACGCCTCGACGCCCTGATAGAGCAGCATCCACGCGCCGTCCACGGTGTCCGCGCCCGCGTCCCGGGCGTCCCGGAGGAGGCGGGTGTCGAGCGGGCTGTACACGGCGTCCATCACCGTGAGCCCCGCGTGGAGCGCGTTCGCGGGGACGGGCGAGGCGTCCTCGCCCATGCCGACGCTCGTCGCGTTCACGAGCACGTCCGCGTCAGCGAGCAGACCTGGGACGGCGTCGAGGCCGTGCGCGCTCGCGGCGTCGCCGACGTCCGCGGCGAGCGACGCGGCGGTTTCGACGGTGCGGTTCGCGATGGCGACCGACGCGCCGGCGTCGGCGATCGCGAACGCGATGGCGCGTCCCGCGCCGCCAGCGCCGACGAGCACGGCGTTCGCGCCGTCCAACGCGACGCCGTGACTGGTGAGCGCGCGCCGCGCGCCGCCGGCGTCGGTGTTGTGCCCCGTCGGAGTGTCCCCGGAGAAGTCGATGGTGTTGACGGCGCCGATGCGCTCAGCGAGCGGGTCGGGCTCTACGAGGTCGAGCACGTCCCGCTTGAACGGAACCGTGACGTTCAGGCCCGCAATGCCGAGCGCGTCAGCGCCCGCGACGGCGTCCGCGATGTTGGGTTCCGCGGGTTCGAACGTGACGTATCGGGCGTCGATGCCGAGTTCGTCGTAGGCCGCCTCGTGCATCGGCGGGGAGCGCGAGTGCCCGACGGGGTTCCCGACGAGTCCGTAGACGTCCATCAGTGGCCTCCGGTGGTGATACCGAGGAACACCACGAAGTACACGAGGAGCGCGATGAACGCCGCGTAGAACACGCCGCCGATGAGGAACGGCTTGAAGCTCATCGGGTCGTCGTGGGCGCTCCGGGCGCGAGCGTACAGGATACCGCCTGAGATGACGGCGAGGATGACGGAGAACGCGTTCAGGAAGCCCGTCGTCCCCCAGGCGAGCGTGAGATCCCAGTCCGTGTAGACGATGCCGAGCGTGACCGGGAGCGTCCCCTGGAACGCCATCGCGCCCGTGATGTTCCCGATGGCGAGCGTGTCCTTATCGCGGCTTATCCAGAGCACGCTGTTGAACTTCTCGGGGAGTTCGGTGGCGAGCGGCGCGATGAGTAGCGCGACGATGGCGACCGGGACGTCGAGGACTTCCTTCGACACCCACTCGATTTCGGTGACGAAGAGGTGCGCGCCGCCGATGATGATGCCGAGCGCGAACAGCGTCTGGAACGCGACGAAGAAGACGTGCGGGTTCTCACCGTGCTCGCGGGGGTCGTAGCCGAGGCGGGCGGCGAACCGCTCGAAGATGAGGCCGAAGTGGAGGGCGTCGAGGTCTTCGGACTCCACGAGCTCCCCCGCCTGCAGGGACTGGTAGAGGTAGAAGACGTAGAGGAGGATGAGCGAGGCGCCGAAGCCGTACTGAACGGTCTCCTGCCCGAGGCCGAAGCCGCCCTCGGGGACGAACGCGGCGGTGAACGCGATGACGTATCCGACGAGGAAGAAGGAGAGGTCGCGGCGCGTCGTCGCCTCGTTGAAGTGGAGTTCCGGGCCGTGGGTGCGGCGCGCCCGGAAGTAGTAGACGCTGGTTCCGACGAGGAACATCGCGATGGTCGCGAGCATGAAGGGCGCGCCGAGAATCGCGCCGACGCCGACGTGCGACGCTGACTCGCCGCCCTGGATGATGGCGATGACGGGGATGAGGGTCTCGGGGAGTGCGGTGCCGACCGCAGCGAGGATGCTTCCCGTCGCGGACTCGGAGACGCCGAGGCGATGGCCGAGCCACTCGACGCTGTTCGTGAACACTTCCGCGCCGAGCAGAAGGAACGCGAACGAGAGGACGAGAAGGATGCCGCGTTCGACTCCCGCAGGGAACGGGAGAACGGGAATAGCGCTCATGCGCCCGACTTACGCGAGGGCGCTGTTAAGCCCTTCCAAACTTCGACGCGCTCAAACCCGCGACGCGCCAGGAGGAGAACGATGATAGGCGTGGTCGTCAGTCGCGCGGACGAAGCGTCCGTCGCTATCGGCGAACAACTCAGGGACATCGCGGACTGGACGAACGCGGGGGGCGCGTGGCATCGGGACGGGTTCGAACTCCGGGAGTTCGAGGACTGGCACGTCGAACTCGACGGCGTCGCGGCGGCGTTCTCCGACCCCGACCTCGTGGTGTTCGCGTCCCGGCACTCGGGCGACACCGGCCCCCTCCTGACGGCGCACCACACCGGGAACTTCGGGCCGGGCGAGTTCGGCGGCGAGGACTACGCGCTCGCGGAGGCCGCGCCCGAGGCGCACCGCGCGCTCCTCGACGGCTTCCGCGAGCACGCCCCCGACGAGTACGAGGTCGGGATGGAGTGCACGCACCACGGGCCGACCGAGGTGGGCGCGCCGTCGCTGTTCGCGGAACTCGGCAGCAGCGAGGACGAGTGGCGGGACGACGCGGCCGCGCGAGCGGTCGCCCGGGCAATCCTCGACATGTCGGGGGTCGAGCCGCAGGGCGGGCGGTCGCTCGTCGGGTTCGGCGGCGGGCACTACGTCCCGCGCCCCACCAGAATCGTCGCGGACACCGAGTGGGGGTTCGGGCACGTCGCGGCCGAGTGGTGTCTCGACGACATGGGCGCGCCCGGCGAACACCGCGACACCATCGACCGGGCGTTCGCGGCGACCGACACGGAGTACGCGGTCGTGGACGGCGAGAAACCCGGCCTCGAAACGACCATCGACGACCTCGGGTATCGCGTCGTGAGCGAGACGTGGGTGCGGGAGACCGACGGCGTGCCGCTCGACCTCGTGCGGGCGCTGGAGGACGAGTTCGCGAGCGTGGACGACGGCCTGCGGTTCGGCGAGAACGCGAGCGGGGAGTACGTCATCGTGGATTTGCCGGACGACCTCTGGGCGGACGCGCACAGCGTCAACGCGGAGCGCGCCCGCCGAATCGCGCGGGAGACGACAGTGGCGTACGAGACGACGGAGAACGGGAATCGCGTCGAGGGACGGAGCGCGTTCCCCGACCGCGAGGCCTACGACGAATACGTCCAGCGGCTCGCCGACCTCCTCCGCGAGAAGTACGACGCAGTCGAGGTCGAACCGGACGAAGTGGTCGTCACCGACGTCGCGTTCGACCCCGACCTCGCGCAGGACGCGGGCGTTCCCGAGGGCCCGAAGTTCGGACGGCTCGCCGGCGGACAGCCGGTGGAGGTCGATGGGGAGACCGTCACTCCCGGGGACGTGTCCCGAGAGCAGACCGCCCGATACCGCGTCTGACACGCGTCGGACGCAAGGGGGAAAGGTAATTAAACCTCGTTCGTTTACCCAACACCCAACTATGGACTCTATCGTAGAGGACGCGATCGACGAGGCCGAGGAGGAACCAGAGGCCTCGAACGCGGCAGCTGAGTCCGCCGCGAACGCGTCCGGTCGGATGAGCGACGAGGAACTGATGGACGTCCTCGAGGAGCTACAGACGAACATCACCGTCGTCGGCTGCGGGGGCGCGGGGTCGAACACCGTGAACCGCATGGCCGAGGAGGGCATCCACGGCGCGAAACTCGTCGCCGCGAACACCGACGTCCAGCACCTCGTGGACACCGACGCCGACGTGAAAATCCTCATGGGCCAGGAGAAGACGAAGGGCCGCGGCGCCGGGTCGCTCCCGCAGGTCGGCGAGGAAGCCGCCATCGAGAGTCAGGACGAAATCAGCGAGGCGCTCGACGGCTCGGACATGGTGTTCGTCACCGCCGGCCTCGGCGGCGGCACCGGCACCGGCAGCGCGCCCGTCGTCGCGAAAGCCGCCCGCGAGATCGGCGCGCTCACCATCAGCATCGTCACCACGCCCTTCACCGCCGAAGGCGAAGTCCGCCGCACCAACGCCGAAGCCGGCCTCGAACGACTCCGCGACGTCTCCGACACGGTCATCGTCGTGCCGAACGACCGCCTCCTCGATTCGGTCGGGAAACTCCCCGTCCGGCAGGCGTTCAAGATCTCGGACGAAGTCCTCATGCGCTCCGTGAAGGGCATCACGGAACTCATCACCAAACCCGGCCTCGTCAACCTCGACTTCGCGGACGTCCGCACCGTCATGGAGAAGGGCGGCGTCGCCATGATCGGACTCGGCGAAGCGGACTCCGACGCGAAAGCCGTCGACTCCGTCAAGTCCGCGCTCCGTTCCCCCCTCCTCGACGTCGACATCTCCAGCGCGAACAGCGCGCTCGTCAACGTCACCGGCGGCCCCGACATGAGCATCGAAGAGGCGGAGGGCGTCGTCGAGGAGATCTACGACCGCATCGACCCCGACGCCCGCATCATCTGGGGAACCAGCATCGACGAGGAACTCGACGGCACCATGCGCACCATGGTCGTCGTCACCGGCGTCGAAAGCCCCCAGATTTACGGTCGGAACGGCGACCAAGCCGAACCCGACGAAGAACCCGACGGCGACGCGGACGGCGGCATCGAGGACATCGACTACGTCGAGTAACTCCAGTCTCCTCGCCCACGGACGAACACAGCATCAATAGATAGAAATGCGGTGACGCCGAACCGGGAGTATGGACGTTCCCTTAGAGCCTTCCGCGTACACGCGGGTGCTCAAACTCGCGAGCACGCCGTCGTGGAACGAGTTCTCCCAGATCGCGCTCATCGCCGGCGCCGGCATCCTCCTCGTCGGCCTGATGGGATTCATCATCGGTGTCACGATGGGATTCATCCCGGGTGTCTAACATGGGCGTGTACGCAGTCAAAACCACGGCCAGCCAGGAGCAGACCGTCGCGAGCATGATCGCGAACCGCGAGGAACCCGAGATTCACGCCGTGCTCTCCCCGGAAT
Source organism: Salarchaeum sp. JOR-1 (assembly GCF_007833275.1). GTDB lineage: Archaea > Halobacteriota > Halobacteria > Halobacteriales > Halobacteriaceae > Salarchaeum. The sequence continues at coordinate 189,837 of NZ_CP042241.1, forward strand.
CCCTCACGAGTTACGTGATGGTCGAAGCAGAGGGATCCGCCGTCCTCAACCGCGTCATGGAGGAAATCCCGCACGCGCGCAGCCTCGTCCCCGGCGAGTCCTCCATCAGCGAGGTCGAGCACTTCCTCAGCCCCAAGCCCGACGTCGAGGGCATCGCCGAAGGCGACATCGTCGAACTCATCGCCGGCCCGTTCAAGGGCGAGAAAGCCCAGGTTCAGCGGATCGACGAAGGCAAAGACCAGGTCACCGTCGAGCTCTACGAAGCCACCGTCCCGATTCCGGTCACCGTCCGCGGCGACCAGATTCGCGTTCTCGACTCCGAAGAACGGTAGCACGCGCGTCTAACTCAACTCGCTTCTCTCGCGGAACAGGTTCGCAGTCCCCGGGTTTTATTCGACGTAGCCGGGCGCGTCGTCGCCGAACTCGCTCGTGACGTAGTCCCGGCCGTGGCCGGTGATTCGGTAGTAGGTGTCGTCGAGCGCCCGGACGTAGTTCTCGTCTTCGAGCGCGTCGAGGGCGTCCGCGACCGCCGCTTCGCTACGGTCGACATCGTAGAGTTCGCGGAGGTTCGCGGCGATACCACCCGGGGAGACGGCGATACCGGCCTGTGAGAGAACGCGCAGCACGGCGTCTTCGGACTCACGCATACCCCAATCGGAGGACGCACGGCCGGAAAAACGGCGTGGCCGCCTAGAGGTCGAGACGCTCCCGGAGCGCCGCCACCTCCACCTCCTCCTCGATGCGGTTCTTCACGTCCTCGCGCTTCCGGATGTCGTCCGAGTCCGCGTCGTACGCCCGCACGAACTCGGCGCGCGTGTGCTCGTCGAACACGTGCCGAATCGCGAAGAAGCCGTCCGGCACGACCGTCCCGCAGACGGCGCACTCGTGCCGCTCGTGCTCGGTCGCCTGATGCGCGAGCAGCGACTCTACGTCGCCGAACACCGCGTCACAGCCGCCGATACCGCACGCCCAGCCAGTCATCACCCGAGAGTAACCGAAACTCCGGGATAAGCCTTGCCGTCCCCCCGAGCCGCAGACTCCGAGAGCCGCCGAAAGCGCCTCGCGCTACTCGCCTCACACTCGCTCGCCCCGCTCGCTCGCGTGACTTGCGCTGAGCAAAGCTCAGCTGCGTCCGGGTCGTTTCACTCCCCATACTTGCGCAAATCAGAGATTCGCTGGAAAGCGGCTCGCGCTACTCGCCGCTTTGCCGATACACGAGGTTGCGCTGAATCTCGTTCGCGCCCTCGTAGACGACGGGAATGCGGACGTCCCGGTAGACGCGGGCGATGCGGCGGTCGGTGAGGATGCTGCGGCCGCCGTGGAACTGCATGCCCTGCTGGGCGTTGTCCCGGGCGACCTCGGTGGATTTGGTTTTCGCCATCGCGGCCCAGAGGCCGGGGTTGTCGTAGTCCCGGACTTTCTCGGCGGCGCGGTAGTTCAGGGCGCGCGCGGCCTCGAATTCGAGGCGCATGTCCGCGAGTCCGTGCTGGACGGCCTGGAAGTCACTGACGTGGCGGCCGAACTCCTCGCGGTCGTGCACGAACTCCCAGGCCTCCTCGAACGCGGCGGCGGCGAGTCCGAGGCCGTGTCCGCCGACGACGACGCGGCCGTGGTTGAAGAAGTCGGCGAGCATCATGAACCCGCCGCCCTCGGTGCCGATGAGGTTCTCCGCGGGAACCCGGCAGTCGTCGAAGACGATGTGGGCCTGCTTGGACGCGCGCATCCCCATCTTCTCCGGGATGTGCTCGGCGTCGTACCCCACAGAATCGGTGGGGACGATGAACAGCGAGTAGTTCATGTAGCGGTCGTCGGTGTCCGCCGTCTTGACGTACACCGTGATCCAGTCCGCCTCCACGCCGTTGCCGATCCAGTACTTCTCGCCGTTCAGCACGTACTCGTCGCCGTCTTTCTCGGCGGTGGTCTGCATGCCGGCGAGGTCGCTCCCCACGTCGGGTTCGGACACCGCGAGCCCCGAGATCTGCTCGCCCTCCGCGAGCGGGCGCAGGTACTCCTCCTTCTGCTCGTCCGTGCCGTACTGTTCGAGCATCTCCGCGCCGAACGACGCGAGCTGGAGCGTGAGCGCGATGCCGGCGTCCGCGCGGTAGAACTCCTCCGCCATCGCGAGCATCTGCACCACGTCGAGGCCGCGGCCGCCGTACTCCTCGCCGATGTCCTGCGCGACCAGTCCGGCGTCCTGGCCGGCTTCGAGAACCTCCCAGGGGTAGTCGCCGGTCCGGTAGTACTCCTCGGCGTTCGGCGCGATGTGCTCCTCGGCGAACTCACGGGCCTCGTGTTTCACGTCGCGGGCGTACTCGGGGACGATGTCCTCGGAGAGCAACTCCATACCGGACAGAGGAACGCCTCCCGCATAAATCGGAAGGCCGCGGAACCGCAAGCCGCTAAACCCTCCGTCGAGAAGCGCGTGGTGTGACAGCCTGCCGGGTCGATTTACACGTGAAAGTCCTCGACGACGGCGTCGTCGAACGCGCGAAATCACGGGGGCTGGACGCGCTCGTGTACGCGCCGCACTTCGAGCGCCTTCCCGACATCCGGGAGCGCGCGGCGGCGTTCAGCGACGACGACCTCGCGGTGATTCCGGCGCGCGAGGTGTTCACGGGCGACTGGCGCGACCGCCGCCACCTCCTCGCCATCGGTTTGGACGACCCCGTTCCGGACTTCATCACGCTGGAGGGCGCGCTGGACGAGTTCGAGCGCCAGGGAGCGGCCGTGCTCGCCCCGCATCCGGCGTTCCTGACCGTGTCGCTGTCGTCGGCGGACGTGGAGCGCTACCGCGACCGCATCGACGCCGTCGAGACGTACAACCCGAAGTTCCTCGCGCACCACCGCCGCCGCGCGAAACGCCTCGCGCGCGCCCAAGACCTCCCCGCGTTCGGGTCGTCGTACGCCCACCTCCCCGGGACGGTCGGGGAGGCGTGGACGACGTTCAGCGAGGACGTCACCGCAGAGGACGCGCTCGTCGAGGCGCTCCGATCGGGCGCGCGCCGCGTCGTCGACCACCAGTCGGGTCTCGCGCACGAGGCGCGGTGTTACGCGGAGTTCGCGCACCTCGGCTGGGAGAACACCTACGAGAAAATCGACCGCATCCTCCTCTCGGGGATGGAACCGACGCATCCCCGCCACATCGCGTACGACGGCCGGTTCGACGACGTGCGCGTCTACTAGAGGGCGTTCACGGCCACGTCGAACCCGCTCGGGAGGTACTGGGGCGCGTACGTGATGGCCGCCCAGACGACGGCGAGTTCGAGCGCGGTGATGACAATGGTGACGAGTGTCGCGTAGTTACTCACGGTGCTGACGCCGATGGGGAGGCCGTACTCTTTGTCCGAGAGCGGGTGGAAGAGCGCGATGCCGCGCTTGCTCCCGACCACGTCGAGCACGTAGTGGGTGAGCACGCCGACCCACACCCAGTGGAGGTTGTCGAACACGTAGGGGTACGCGACGAACACGGCGAGCACGGGGAGGCTGTGCAGGGTCTTGCGGTGGCGGCCGAAGTCGGTGTCGACGTCGGGGAAGAGCGCGCCGAGCACGACCGGGATGGTCGCGGCGGCGACGGTGCGGAGCGTCTCCACGTCGCCGGCGGGGTGGAGGACGTAGCCCAGGCCGACGCCGAGGAGGAGGCCGTTGAGGACGTGGTCTTTCTTGTTCATTCGAGTTCGTTCTCGACGGTGCGGAGGGCGCGCCGGGCTATCTTCTCTTTGATGTCGCGGCGGTCGCCGTCGAACTCGTGGCGCTCGACGCGGGTGTACGTCTCGGCGCTCCCCCAGTCGCCGGCGTGCGCGACGCCGATGTAGACCGTGCCGACGGGCTTCTCGGGCGTGCCACCGGACGGGCCGGCGATGCCGGTGGTGGAGACGCCCCACGTCGTCCCCGCCGAATCTCGAACCGCTTGCGCCATCTGGCGCGCGACGGGTTCGCTGACCGCGCCGTGCTCGTCGAGCGCCTCGCGGGTGACGCCGGTGTCGAGTTTCGCGTCGTACGTGTACGTGCAGTACGTCCGGTCGAAGTAGTCCGACGACCCCGGAATGTCAGTGAGGAGGGAGCCGACGAGGCCGCCCGTGCAGGACTCGGTGGTGGCGATGGTGTCGCCGCGCTCGCGGAGCGCGTCCCCGAGCGTCTCCTCTATCGGCGGGTCGCGGGCGTGGTTTCGCATACTCCGGGTTTCCGCCGCCGGGGGAAAATAGGTGCCGGCGGCGGTGGCGGTGGCGCGCCGAAAGAGCGAGGGGGGTCGAGTCCCCAGTCGGGGTATGGAGTACGAGGAGCCGCTGTTCTTCGAGGTGATGTCGTACGCGGAGAACGCCGAGCGCGACGTGGTGGACATGGTGTCCGGGAACCCCGACTGGGGGTCGCCGGACGGCATCAGCGAGGGCTTGCACGAGTACGCCGACCTCGGCGGCGACGACTTCCAGTACGCGCCGAGCGCGGGTCTCCGCGGGCTCCGAGAGGAAATCGCCGCGCGCCGGGGCGTCGAGGCGGAGCGCGTCATCGTCGCGAACGGCGGCGGCGCGGCGAACTACCTCGCGATGGGTCGCGCGCTCGAACGCGACGCGGGCAGCGAGGTCATCCTCACTGATCCCGTCTACCCCTACTATCCGGGGAAGACGACGATGCTCGGCGGCGAGCAGTCGTTCGTACCCGTGGACGACGACGGCGCGCTCGACCCCGCGGACGTGCGCGCGACCGCGAGCGACGACACCGCCGCCATCGTCGTGAACACGCCGAACAACCCCACGGGAGCGGTGTACGGCGAGGAGACGATGCGGGAACTCGTCGCGGTCGCGGAGGAGTACGACGCGATCCTGGTGAGCGACGAGGTGTACGACCACTTCGTGCTCGACGGCGCGTTCACGAGCGCTCTGGAGTTCGACTCCGAACACGTCATCGTCACGAACTCCTACTCGAAGACCCACGCGATCACGGGGTTCCGAGTCGGCTACACGGTTCTCCCGCGCGAGCACGTGCCCGCCGTTCGGGCGCGGAACATGCTGACGAACGTCTCCACGACCCGGCCCGGTCAGTACGCCGTCCTGAACGCGCTCCGGGAGACGAGTCCGGACTACCACGCGGAGAACCGCGACCGCCTCCGCGAGCGCGTCCGGACGTTCACCACCGCCCTGGACGCCGCGGGTGCGGAGTACACCGAACCGGACGGCGCGTTCTACGTGCTCGCGAAGTTCCCCGACTACCCCGGCACACTCGAAAATACAAAACAGCTCGTCGACGAGGCCGGCGTCGCCGGAATGCCGGGGTCGGCGTTCGGCGAGTCCCGGAGCGAGTGGTTCCGGTTCGCGCTCGTCACGCCGCGCGTCGAGGCGGCCGCCGAGCGCCTCGCCGAGTACTTCGCCTAGCCGTCCGCGACGGCGGCGGGCTCGCGCTCCGGGAGCGGTTCCGCGTCTTCGACGGCGGGGATGATTGTCTCCCCGAACTGTTCGAGCTCCCAGTCGTAGTTCAGGAATCCCGCGAGAACGATGTCGATGCCGATGGCGTCCAGTTCGCGGATGCGCTCCACGATCTGGGCCTCCGTGCCGATGAGCCCGGTCTTGAAGCCGTCGTTGTACTGGACGAGGTCCTCGAACTCCGAGTCGGCCCACATCCCGTCGCCCGCCGCCGTGGACTGCCCGGCCTGCTTCACCTGCTCCTTGAACGCCTCGACCTGTTCGTCGGTCGCGTTCTCGATGATGTTCTCCAGTTCGTCCTTCGCCTCCGCCTCGGTGTCGCGCTGGATGACGAACGCGTTCGCCGCGAACTCCGGCGGCTCCGTGTCGAACTCCGCGACGTACTCGCGAACGTCGGCCATACTCTCCGCTAGCTCGGAGGGGCTGCCGCCGTTCATGAACAGGACGTCCGCGTTCCGCGCCGCCGACCGTGTGCGCGCCGAAGAACCCGAACAGCGGCCGGAGTTCCTGGTCGATGGCGAGGTAGTGGTGGTCGGTCGCGCCCGTCGCCACCAGTCCGACCGCGGCGTCCTCGAAGGGAGCCACGTCCGCCGCCCAGATGCCGCGCGGCACCATGTCGAGGAAGTTCTTCAGGAGGCCCGAACACGACCCGCGATAGACGGGCGTGCCGACGACGTACGCGTCCGCCTCCACGACCCGCCGGAGGGCGTCCGCCGTGTCGCCCGTGTAGTTTTCGAGGCCGCGGCCGTCCGCCGTGTCGAGGTCGTACTCCGCGAGGTGGAGCAGGCTCGTCTCCGCGTCCGCGGGCGCGCCGTCGAGCGCGCGTTCGACCGCCGCCTTCGTCTTCGACTCCTCCGACACGCTCCCGACGATACCGAGCACGTGCGTCATACTCCGGGATTCGCGGCCCGGTGAGTACGGCGTTCGGGTTCTCGCAAAACGTGCAGTTATCGGAGTTACTGCCCGCGGGCGCGTCGGACTGCGACGGTGACTACTGCGAAGGCGAGGCCGCCGACCGCGCCGGTGAGCGCCGCGCCGACGACAGCACCCTCGAACAGCACCGTCTCGATACCGACCGAGAGCGCGACCCAGAGGAGGACGCAGAGCCCGCCGTACGCCCACGGACGCTCGACTGCGAACGAGGCCATACGGACACTCCCGCACGGCGCGACTAAGGGGTGTCCTCGCCGGTCGCGCGGAACCGACGGATTGACCGGAACCCGGCGCGACGCCCCGGGTATGAGCGAGATCGAAGTCGAGGCGGTGGATTCGGCCGACCTCACCGTCGACGCCGGGACGGCCGAGTACGTGCTGTACGGCGGAAAGGGCGGCGTCGGGAAGACGACGATGGCCGCCGCGACGGGACTGGCGTCGGCCAGCGACGGCACGGACACCCTCGTGGTGTCCACGGACCCCGCGCACAGCCTCAGCGACACCTACGAGACGGAGATTCCGACGCGCCCGCAGCGGATTCGAGAGGACGTGCCGCTGTACGCCGTGGAAATCGACCCTGAGGACGCCCTGGAGCGCGCGGGCGTGTTCGGTGGCGGGGGCGAGAACCCGCTCGGCGGGATGGACGCGATGCTCCCCGGCGGCGACGGCGAGGACGGCTTGGAGGGAATGATGCCGGGCGCGGACGAGGCGGCGGCGATGCAGTTGCTCCTCCGGTACATGGACGACGACCGGTTCGAGCGCGTGGTCGTGGACACCGCGCCGACGGGGCACACGCTCCGCCTGCTCGAACTCCCGGACGTCCTCGACTCGATGATGGGGCGCGTGATGAAGCTCCGCCAGCAGTTCTCGGGGATGATGGAGAACCTGAAGGGGATGATGGGCGGCGACGCGGAGGACGTGGGCGCGGACCTAGACGAGCTCGCGGCGCGCGTCGAGCGCCTCCGGCGGGTGCTCCGCGACCCCGCACGCACCGACTTCCGTATCGTCATGGTGCCCGAGGAGATGAGCGTGTTCGAGTCGAAGCGCCTCCGCAGCCAGCTCGAATCCCAGGAGATTCCGGTCGGAACCGTGGTGGTGAACCGCGTGATGGAGCCGCTCGCGGCGGTGACGGACGCGCCCGAGGACGCGTTCGTCACGCCCGACCTCGACTCGTGTGAGTTCTGTCAGCGCCGGTGGAGCGTCCAGCAGGACGCGCTCGCGGAGGCCCAAGACCTCTTCCGGGGGACGGACGTGAAGCGCGTGCCGCTGTTCGCGGAGGAGGTGCGGGGAGAGCGGATGCTGCGCGTCGTCGCGTCCTGCCTCTAGAGGACGAGCACGCGGAGGTCGTTCACGTTCGTACCCGTCGCGCCCGTCCGCACGAGGGCGTCCCGGTCGGCGAGGAACGAGTGGGCGTCGTGGGCGTCGAGCGCCGCGCCCGCCGCGTCGGGGTCGTCTACGGTGTCCGCGTCGACGAGCGCGCCCGCCGCGTCCGTGTTGCCGTCAATCCCGTCCGTGTCGACCGCGCCGAGCACGCCCGGCGCTCCGTCGAGCGCGGCGGCGAGCGCGAACTCCTGGTTCGGGCCGCCGCGGCCGCCGGAGTCGTCGACGGCGACCGTGCACTCGCCCGCGGACAGAACGACTGCGGGCGGCGAGACCGGTGTCCCCGTCTCGCGGACGCGGTCAGCGAGCGCGACGTGGTCGCGCGCGGCCGCCCGGGCCGACCCCGTGACGGTCGCCGAGTGGACGTGCGTCTCGTAGCCGGCGTCCGCAGCGACCGCCCGGGCCGCGTCGAGCGCCGTCCACCCGTCGGCGAGCACGTGCGTCGACACGTGCTCGAACGGTCCGCCCGGGGTCTCCGCCGCGGCCGCGGTGAGGGATTCGCGGACCTCGACGGGCGCGTCGATATCGTGCTCGGCGAGGACGCGGCGAGCGTCCGCGAGCGTGGACGTGTCGGGAACGGTCGGCCCGCTCCCGATCGCGTCGAGGTCGTTCCCGACGACGTCGCTGACCGCGAGCGTCACCACGGTGGCGGGCGCGAGCGCAGCGGCCAACCGCCCGCCCTTCACCGCGGAGAGGTGCTTGCGCACCGCGTTCACGTCGTGAATCGGCGCGCCGCTCCGGAGGAGGCGGTCGGTGGTGGTCCGGAGGGAGTCGAGCGAGACGCCGGGCGCTGGCGCGGCGAGCAGCGCGCTCGCGCCGCCCGTGACGACCGCGAGAACGAGCGTGCGGTCGGCGGCGTCGCGAGCGCGACCGAGGAGGTCGCGGGTCGCCGCCGCGTTCCGCTCGGTGGGGAGCGGGTGGTCGCCAGCGCGGACGGCGACGCGTTCGGTGGCCGCGGGGGCGTCCGTGACGACGAGGCCGCCGTCGAGGCGGTCCCCGAGGACGGCTTCGAGCGCGCTCGCGATGCCACCGGCGGCGTTCCCGCCGCCGAACACCAGAACGGAGTCGTACCCGGTGAGGTCGTATCGGGCGCCGTCGACGACGAGCGCGTCGTCGCTCAGGCGAATCTGGTCGCGGACGACGCGCTCCGGCCGCGCGGCCTCGATACCGGCGTCGAGGCAGTCGACGGCGAGCGCGTGCGCGGGCGTCGCGGCGAGCGCGTCCCGGTTCCGGAGCACGTTACGCGAACTTCGACACGACCGCGAACGCCTTGTCGCGGAGGCGGTCGGGAAGGAAGCGCGCGAGGACGCCGAGGCGGCCGGCGCGCCCGACGGGGTAGCGCGCGGGCGGATCCGGGCTGACGGCGGCGTCCACGATGCAGTCCGCGACCTCGCTCGGGTCGCTCGCGCCCGCGCCGCTGACGAGCACGTAGTCCTCGTACAGCGAGTACACGTGGTCGTAGACGCCCGTCGCGTCGACGTCGTGGAGTTCCGCGGTCGCGCGCTCGCCGAACCCGGTGTCCACGGGCCCGGGTTCCACGACGCAGACGTCGATGTCGAACGCCTCGACCTCCCCGCGGAGCGCGTCGCTCATCGCCTCCAGCGCGAACTTAGAGCCCGAGTACGCTCCCATTCCGGGCGTGCTGACGCGGCCCGAGACCGAGGAGACGTTCACGATGGTGCCGTCCTCGCGCTCGCGCATGTGCGGGAGCGCCGCCCGAACCAGCCGGTGGGGGCCGTAGACGTTCACGTCGAACTGCCGGTGGAGCTTCCGCGTCGAGAGGTCTTCGAGCGCGCCCATCTGCCCGAATCCGGCGTTGTTCACGAGACAGTCGAGTCGCCCCTCGGTTTCGACCACGTCGTCCACGGCGTTCTTGCACTGCGCGGGCTTCGTCACGTCCAGCTCGCGGGCCTCACAGCCGTCGCGCTCCGCGAGGTCGGCCACGTCGTCGGTGTCGCGCGCCGTCGCGTACACCGTCCACTCCTCGTCGAGGAACAACTCGGCGGTCGCGCGCCCGATCCCCGAGGACGCGCCCGTGATGAGAACGACCTTCGTCATACCCGACTCCTGGGACGGCTCCGAGTTAAGTCATTTCACCCGGTCGGCGTCGGCGTCCGCGAGCCGCGTCGGCTCCGGGAGCTTGTAGCCCGCGCAGAGCGCTTCGACGAAGTCCACGGTCGTCTCCGCGCTCACGCGATGGCCGGGGCTGACGATGAGTGGGTTGACGTGCCGTTTCTCGGGGTTCGGGTACTGCCGGGACTGGTAGGCGTGCCCGATGACGGTTCCGTCGGGCGCGCTCACGCGGTCGGTCGCCTCGATGGGAATGCGCGTGCCTTCCTGGTAGTAGTTGTCCAGTGAGCGACGAGGGGTGCCGCAGAGGAGGTTCTTCGCGACGCCGACCGCGGGCGCGTCGAAGACGACGCCGACGTGCGTGGCGATACCGGCCTGCCGGAAGTGGATGCGGCCGCTCCCGTCCAGGACGAGCAAATCCGCGGGCACGTCGAGCGACGTCAGTGCGTTCAGGATGGAGCGGCCCTCGCGGAACGCGAGCAATCCCGGGATGTAGGGGAGGTCGAGCGGCGCGCGCCCCGTCTCGCGCGCCACCACGCGGCCGTCCTGAATGGCGACGACGGCGCTCACGGACTCGTCGTCGGTGAACGCCTGGTCTACGCCCACGACGACCGGCCCGCCGTCCGGGTCGTCGTCGCCCTCGTCCTCGACGGTGTCGGTGAGGCGGAGCGCGTCGGGGTCGATGCCGTGGTCGTCCGCGAACGCCGCGTCCGCCGCGATGTCGTCCTGCAGGGCCTCCATCTCCTCGCGCGAGAACGACGGGTCGGGGACGTACTCCGGGCTGACGACCTCCATGTTATCGCCGCCGTCGACCGCCCAGCCCACCGCCGCCCCCGCCGCCGAACCGGAGTTCCTGCGGCGCGCGCTCCCCATCGCGTTTGAGCTTCACGCCGTAGAGCAGTCCGAGCGCGAGTCCCGCGAGGTGCGCGAGCTGCGCGACGCCGCCCGCGCCGATACCGCCCACACCACTCATCAGCACCGAGTACCCCGCGAACAGCAGGGTCGCGACCCAGAGCGGCATCGGAATCACGAAGTAGAGCAGGATTCGGAGGTTCGGATTCAAGACCGTGAGCACGCCCATCAGCGCGGCGATAGCGCCGCTCGCGCCGAGAACGGCGGCGGGAGCCGACACCGCGAGGGCCGCCCCGACCTGTGCGAGACCCGCGAGCGCGCCCGAAACGAGGAACAGCGCCACGAACTTCTTCGAGCCGATACGGCGCTCCACCACGGGGCCGAAGAAGTACAGGACGATGCTGTTGAAGACGATGTGCGTCAGGCCGCCGTGCGCGAACACCGACGTCACCCACGTCCAGACGTACAGCGGATGCGACGTGTTCAGCGTGAACAAGTCCAGCCACGCCCGTGTCCCCTGCTCGATACCGAGGACGTACGGCGCGACCGCGTACTGCACGAGGAACATCAACCACATCAGGCCAAGCAGGATGTACGTCGCGTTCCCCCGGAAGTACGCCAGCACGCCGCCCGGCCCCGTATCCAGACCGAGCACGGACGACTTCGATGACGACGAACTCACGCTGTCGTCGAACCCCGAATCGAACACCCCGTTCGGGTCGTTCCAGCCCTCCAGTCCGGGACAGTCGTGGTTCTCCGGGAGCCGGTGCTCCGAGCAGAACGTGCCGCCGCAGAGCCGACACTGGTACGGCATCCCCTCTTCCTCTCCGCACCGGTCACACCGAGCCATTACCCGGGATTCGAACGGCGGGCCGTTAAGCGTTCCGCGGCTAGCACGAGCGGTCTGCGAATACGAGCAGTCGAACCGCGACGACGAGACCCGAACGCCCTCGGCGCTCTCGACTCCCGCGGGCCGAAGCGCTTTCCGGAGCGCGTCCGTACGCGGGGGTATGAAGCCGTACGAGCGCAAGCAACTCCTCGAACGCGTGGAGCGGGAGGGCGCGACCGTCGGGGCGTCCATTCCCGACGCGATCGAGGTGCAGGGCGAACCCTTCGAGCTGCGGTCGTTCGTGTTCGAAGTGAAGGACGCGGAGGCGGGGGAGCGCGAGCGCGTGCAGGAGGCGAAGAAACTCCTGCGCCGGGAGCGCCTCGAACGCCTCGAACGCCTGGAGGAGGGCGACATCTCCTTCGCGGAGGGCGAGGAGTTGGCGAACGCCATCGTGGGACTCGACAGGGCGCTGAACGCGCTGGAGTCGCTCGGGTCGCGGAGCGTCGAGCAGGAGATGGAGGTGCAGGAGCGCATGGACACGAAGCGCTGGTACTCCTTCCTCTCCGAGGCGCTGGGCTGGGACGACGACCGGGGGATTCGTCGATGAGCCGGAACGCCGAGGTCGCACAACGCCTGGAGGAGTACGCGGACCTCCTGGAGGCCCAGGACGTGGGGTACAAGCCGACGACGTACCGGCGCGCCGCCTCGAACGTCCGCGACCACCCGGACGCCATCGAAGACCTCGTCGCGGACGGCCGGGACGCCGTCGAGGAGATAGACGGCGTCGGCGAGGCCATCGCGTCGAAGATCGTGGAGTACGTCGAGACCGGGAGCATCGAGGAACTCGAAGAAGAGCGGGAGGAACTCCCCGTGGACATGGCGGCGCTCACGCGCGTGGAGGGCGTCGGCCCGAAGACCGTCGGGAAGCTCTACGACGCGCTGGGAATCCGGGACTTAGACGACCTCCAGCGGGCGGCGGAGAACGGCGAGATTCGGGAGGTCGAGGGGTTCGGCGCGAAGACGGAGGAGAACATCCGCGAGCACATCGCGTTCGCGCGGCAGGCGGGCGAGCGCGACCTCCTCGGGGACGGCCGGCCCGTCGCGGACGACATCGTCTCGTTCCTCGAAGGCCGCTCGGACGTGGAGCGCGCGGAGGTCGCGGGGTCGACGCGGCGGTGGCGCGAAACCATCGGGGACATCGACGTGCTCGCGGCGAGCGACGCCGGCGAGGACGTGGGTGAGGCGCTCACCGAGTGGGAGCGCGCGGACGAGACCATCGAGGTCGGGCCGACGAAGACCAGCGTGCGAAGCGACGGCCTGCGCGTCGACCTCCGGGTCGTGACGCCGAGCGAGTTCGGCGCGGCGCTCCAGTACTTCACGGGGTCGAAAGACCACAACATCACGCTCCGCAACCACGCCATCGGCCAGGAGAAGAAGGTGAACGAGTACGGCGTGTTCGACATCTCGGACGTGGACGACCCGGACGCCGGCCAGCGCGTCGGCGACCTGCTCGCGAGCGAGACTGAAGAGGACGTGTACGACGCGCTCGGCTGCGCGTGGATTCCGCCCGAACTCCGCGAGGGCCGGGGCGAAGTCGCGGCCGCGGCTGACGACGCCCTCCCAGCCCTCGTGGCGGAGGGCGACGTTCGCGGCGACCTGCACACCCACACCGAGTGGTCGGACGGCGCGAACGCCATCGCCGAGATGCTGGCGGCGGCCGAAGAACGCGGCTACGACTACTACGCCATCACGGATCACGGCGAGGGCCCGGGCGTGTTCGGGGACTCGGGGCTCTCCGGGAGCGACCTCCGCGAGCAGATGGACGAAATCGAGGGCGTGCGCGACGACTACGACCTCACCGTCCTGCACGGCGTGGAGGCGAACGTGGACGCGGACGGGAACGTCGCGGACGTCCCGGACGACGTGCTCGCGGAACTGGACATCGTCGTCGCGAGCCCGCACTCCGGACTCGGCGACGGCGGCGGCGACCAGACCGACCGCCTCGTCGCGGCCGTCGAACACGAGCACGTGGACGTGCTCGGCCACCCATCGGGCCGCCTCATCAACGACCGGCCCGCGATGGAGTTCGACCCCGAACGCCTCGGGGAAGCCGCGGCGGCGACAGCGACCGCGCTGGAGGTGAACGCGAACTACCACCGCCTCGACCTCTGGGGGAGCGCGGTCAAAACCGTGATCGACGCGGGTGCGACGGTCGTGGTGAACACGGACGCGCACAGCCCGAGCGAGCTCGACCAGCTCGAGTACGGCGTCCACACCGCCCGCCGCGGCTGGGCGGAACCCGACGACGTGCTGAACACGTGGACGACGGACGACGTGCTGGAGTTCCTCGAATGACGCCCGACGACACCCGCCTGATGCTGGACGTGATGTGCGGCGACCTCGCGCGCCTCCTCCGGATGTGCGGGTACGACGCCGCGTACGCGCCCGAACGCGGCCTCCTCGAAGACCCAGACATCGCCGACGCCGCGCGCCGAGAGAACCGCGTGCTCGTCACCCGAGACACGGACTTCGCCGGGTCGTACGGCGAGAGCGTCCTCCTCGACAGCGTGGACACGGACGAACAGCTCGACGAACTCCGCGAGGCCGGTCTGGAACTCGAGCTCACCGACGGCGCGCGGTGCTCACAGTGCAACGGAAAGCTCGCGACGACCACCGAGCGCCCCGACCACGCGCCCGACGGCGTCGAGCGGGTCTGGAAGTGCACGGACTGCGGGCAGTTCTACTGGCAGGGCAGTCACTGGCGGCGCGTCGAAGAACGGCTCTAGTTGTTCGGCGTCCACTCCGCGCACGCCTCCATGTCGTCCATGACGTCGTCGTGGAGGCCGCAGTAGGGCTTGAGGCCGTCGTCGGTGCGGACGTAGTCGAAGTGTTCGCAACTCCCGCAGTACTTGTCCTGGGGGTCGTCGAGCGGCGACGTGAGGTCGGTGGTCGCGCCCCCGTCGCTCGCCGACCCGGACGGCGACGCGTCCGGGGTCTGCGTCGGGCGGTCGTCGGCCGGCGTCTCCATGTCGCCGAACACGCCGACGCCGCCGAACGATCCGCCCGAGAGCGCTTCGCGCGCGGAGTCGAGTTGGTTCTCGGGAACCTCGACCGTCCGCGTCTCGCCGTCGCGCGTGACCGTCATCGTCACCGTGCCGCCGGGGTCGTTCCGCGTCTTGAACGTCGCGACCGCCGTGAACAGACACCAGAGCGTCGTCATCACGCCCACGGAGTAGACGACGACGAGCACGAACACGGCGGTGCTCGGAACGCCCGGACTCGAATACCAGTTCTCGGGATACGTCGCCGCGAAGAGGAACACGCCGGCCGCGGCGAGCACCGCACCCCCGACTGCTGCCGCGCGCTGGAACCGGTTCGCGGGCAGCACGGTGACGATGCCGACGAACACCGCGGGCAGTCCGAGGCCGACCAGAACACCCGCGAGTTCGCGCGCACCCACCACGGCCGCCATCGACGGGTTCTCGCCGAGCAGGAGCGGCGTCGTGCCCGCGAGGACGCCAACCACGACCATGAGCGCGCCGACGGCGAACACGGCCGTTCCCGCGTACACGCGACGGCGGCTCACGTCCCCCGCCTGCCGCTCGTACGCGTCCGCGAGACTCGTCATGCGTGAGATATGCACGAGCAACACCAAAAGCACTGCGCCACCTTCCGAAAGAACTACCCACGCGTCCGCCGCAGAACCGGGTATGGCTGACGACGAGGAAGACGAGGGGCCCGCGGTCGAACTCGGCGAGGGCGAACCCGTCGAGGGCGCGCCGCTCGCCCGCGTGTCCGCGCGGCTCACCTGGGGGTTGGAGAAGAGCGAAATCGCCCGCCGAGAGGGTGAAACCGCGATTCGGACGCCGGACGGCCCGCGCGAACTCGCGGGCGTCCTGGACGAGGTCGATTCGACGTACTTCTCCTCGCGCAACGACTTCGAGACCGCCGTTCGGGGCGTCGTCGGGACGGGCGTCGTGCCGACCACAGAAGAGTAGACGCTTTTGCCGCTCGCGCCCGAACCACGGGGTATGTCGCTTCCTATCGACCCGTCGCGCGTCGACCCCGCGGACATCGGCGAGGAAACCGCGACCCTCCACATGGATCACGCGGACGCCGTCGAGCACGTCCGGGAGGCGTTCAGCGACGCCGGGTTCGGGTTCCCCGCGGAGTTCTCTCCCTCCGAGATGCTGAACGAGACGGTGGACGCCGACCGCGACCCCTACTACGTGCTCGGCGCGTGCAACCCCGCGATGGCCGACCGCGCGCTCGACGCGAGCGAGAAGAAAATCGGGGGACTGTTCCCGTGTAACGTCGTCGTCTGGCAGGAAGAACCGGGCGTCCAGCGGGTGTACCACGTCTCCATCATGCGCATCGCCCGGCTGGTCGGTATCGCGCCCGACGACGAGGACTGGGACGACATCGTCGCCGACACCGGCGAGTACGTCGAGGACGCGATGGCGAACCTAGAGGCCGAGTAGACTCTGGGCCTCGGGCGCGTACGCCGTCGCGAGGTAGAGCATGGCGAACAGGAACGCGTCGTAGAGGCCGTGTGCGAGCGCGGGGACGACGAGGTTGTCGGTCTTCTCGTACGCGTATCCGAACGCGAGGCTCGGGAGGAACAGGACGGCGATGGTGACGAGTCCGGCCTGGAGGTCGCCGACGAGCGCGGTGATGTGGAGGGGAGCGAACGCACCGCTCGCGAGCAGGATGGCGGCGGGCGCGGAGAAGTGTTTCCGGAGCGTGCCCTGGATGACGCCGCGGAACAGCAGTTCCTCGCCGGGCCCGATGAGGAGGAGGGACGCGAGAATCAGGAGGGGGACGATTTCGGGGTTCGCGCTCGCAGTCTGGGCGGCGCTGTTGGACGCGGCTTCGAGGCCGAGCGTCTGGATGGCGAGGCCGGCGACGATGACGAGGGCGATGGTGCCGATGAACGTCAGAACGGTCTGTCCGACCTCCCGGAGCGACGGTACGGCGTAGTTCAGGAACGCTATGCCGAGGCCGCGGCGGTGGAGGTAGGTCAGCGAGACGAGGGGGAACGCGAGCCCCTGGAGCGCGATGAGGCTCATGCCGAGCGAGGCGACCGCGGATATCTCGCCGACCGTGGCGGTGTACGTGAGCGCGATAGCGGTGAGGAAGACGATACCCACGCCGAACGCGAGAACCGCGAGAGCGTACGTGAGGATGACCGCGCGAGCGCGCGGACTCAACCCAAACCTGGAGGAGGGTTCTGCGGCGCTCATCGGTCGTCCTCTTCGTCGAGCCGCTGTTTGAGTTCTGCGACCTCGGCTTCGAGGTCGGCGATGCGCTCGTCGTCGTTCGAGGTTCGCGTGAGGAGGTACCAGCCACCGGCGACGAGGAGGGCGAACGGCACCACCATCAACACGAGGAAGACCACGAGGGCGATGGCGAGCTCCATGCCACCGGGCAGTCCGTCAACGAACGCGGGGAGGGCGGTCATACCCGCGAGTACGTCGCGAGGGCTTGTAAACCTACGAGAACGAGGAGAGGTCGGCCTGGACTCCCGAGATCATCGTGGACTTCCGGCGGAGCGCGTTCAGGCTGACGGGGAGGTGGGGCGTGATTTCGCGGACGGCGTCGTGGAAGGTCTCGGCCTCGCCGTGGTCGTCGGGCTGGTCGAGGTAGGAGGTGTCGGGGTCGAAGGCGTTGCGCACGCTCTCGCGGACCTGCCAGACGCCGACGGGGGCCCAGTAGTCGTCGCTGACTTCGCGGAGGACGAGTGCTTTCGCCTGCCGGCCCCGGTCTCTGAGGTGTTCGAGGACGCCGAGGCGGGCGGCGTAGTACGCGCCCGCGGTCTCCTCGACGTAGCCGGTGCGGCCCTCGTAGCCCTCCGAGGCGCTCGCCATCCAGAGGTCGCCCTGGGGGTCGGGGTTCCAGATGCTTCCCGGGGACTTCATCTCGACCAGTTCGAACTCCCAGGTGCCGGGCGCGAGCACGACCCAGTACCGGTTCCCCATGTACTCGTTCACGTGGACTTCGACGGCGTCGATGCTGCGTTCGTCCCGAATCTGTCCGCGGAGGAACTGGCCGACGGTGTCGTCGACGGCCGTGATGGACCAGCGCGTGGGGACGAGCCGGCGGTTCTCGCCCTGCCCCAGTCCGCCGACGGAGAGCACGCGGTTGATGTCGTACACGTCGAGGCCACGGCGGTAGAGGTAGGTCATCGCGCCCTGCGCCTGCCAGTCGTCGTCTTCGAGCGTCTTCTCGACGGCGCGGGGGACGTGGGGGTTCTCGGCGAGGTCGGCGGATTCGGCGGTCGCGTTCGGGCCGGTTGGGGCGTTCGCGGCGGGGTTCGCGAACGCGTCCGGGTCGAACTGGGGCGTGTCGGAGAGACCGAGTTCGACGTTCACTGAGCGGTCGGCGAGCGCGACCTCGCGCTGCACGCCGACGAAGCCGTCCCAGACGTCGTCGACGTTCACGTCCGCGGAGCGCCGCGAGTTCAATAAGCCAGTCCGGTACTGGAGGACGTTCTCGACGCCGAGTCCGCGGTCGTACCAGTTCCCGCTCGTCGCGAAGTTCTCGGCGTCCTCCTCGTCGCCCACGGGTGAGAGGATGCCCGCGGAGACGTTCGGATACGAGGAGCGCCCGACGAACACCGACGGCGCGGTCGCGCCGTACAGCGAGTCCCCGGACTTCACCGACTCGAAGCGTTCCTTCGCGCCCTCGACGTAGTCCAGGATCTCGTAGGACTTCTCGCCCGCGAGCTGGCGGCGGCGCGCGTCCTCGTCGGGGGAGAGGTCATCGATGTACTCGTCGAGACGCATCTATCGGTTCTTGGGCGCGCGCGTCCTTGAACGCTTCTCCCGGCCGACCGCTTCGAGTTCGAGATAGTCGCCCTATATATTCGAACGCGTCATATTTGGACGTACGTATTCCTATATGCGCCTGTACTAGCACGAATAGTAGGTATTTTGCGGTATTCCACCAAAGAGCTAAGTCAATTCGTGGCATGTGTTAGCACGTAATGAGAGTAACGCAACGCCTCGTCGACCGTGTCGCCGCAGTCAGTTCGCAGAACACCCTCGAATGCCCCGTCTGCGGCGCACGCTATCAGCGCGAACCGCTGAACTGCGCGGCCTGCGGGAACACGCAGTTCGACGGGACGTAGGCGGGCGAACACCACCAGCGTCGGCGACGTCGCCCGCCGCGCTCGTGGCCGCGTCCTGTGGGCGTACGTAACCCACAATAGCACCCCATGCTAGTCCATAACAAGACTCTTTGTTCGGGCCGACGTGTCATCATTCGAGCCACGATGGTCCTCCGTGACGCGCTCAAACGACTGACCGGCCGGACGCGCGAGCACGAACAGCCCTACGAGTGCGGCGTGTGCGGCCTGACGTTCAAACGCCGGCGGGTCAACTGCCCCGCGTGCGGGAACACGAGCGTGAAGCGGCGCTAGTCCGCCTTCGCCTGCCACTCCCGGACGCGGTCGGCCGACACGCCGTCCACCTCGTCGGCGAGCGCTTCTGGTTCCACGTCCGCGAGGTCGCCGACGGACGACACGCCCGCCGCCTCCAGCTTCTCCGCGGTCTTCGCGCCCACGCCGTCGAGCGCCTCCAGCCCGCGGGACTGCTGGCGCTCCTGGTACTCCGCGAAGTTACAGATGGGACAGCCGAGGTCCCACGGCTCCTCGCCCTCGTCGTGCACGACGAGCTTCGGGAGGCCGTGCTCGTCGCACGCCTCGTCCGTGATCTCGATGTCGCCGTGCCGCGGCAGCGGGAGCGAGTACTCGCAGTCCGGATACCGCGAACACCCCACCAGCCGGTTCCCGTTCCGCAGCGTCTTGATGCGGAGTTCGCCGCCGTGTTCCGTACCGCACTCCGGACACGGCCCGAGAACGGGTTCCTCGGCGTCGTCGGCTTCCTCGGCGCGGCAGAGCGGGCAGCCGTGAACGAACGTGTTCCGGCCGGCGAGCATCTTCACCTCGTGCAGGCCGTGGTCGTCGCACTCGGCGTCGAGGACGACCGGTTCGCCCGTGTCCGGGAGCGGGAGCGTGAACTCGCAGTCCGGATAGCCGTCACAACCGACGAAGAACGAGCCCTGCCGGCTCTTCCGAACGAGGAGCGTCTCCCCGCAGTCGGGGCACGGCCCGAGCGTCTTGTCGGCTTTGAGGGACTCCCGGAGGTGTTCGCCGACCTCCTCTCTGGATTCCCCGAGCGAGTCGAAGATGCGGTCGAGGAGGTCGCGAGACTCCTGCGTGACCTCGTCGTAGGTCTTCTCGCCGGACGCGATAGCGGCCATGTCGGCTTCGAGTTCGGCCGTCATCTCCTCGGAGACGAGCATGTCCGCGTACTCCTCGGCCGCCTCGACGACCGCCATCGCCAACCGCGTGGGCTTCGGCGGGTCGTCCTCGATGTACCCCCTATCGTAGAGCTTCTCGATGGTGTTGTGGCGTGTGCTTTTCGTCCCGACCCCCAGAGACTCCATCGTCTCGATGAGTCGGGACTGACCGTACCGCCTGGGCGGCTGGGTCTGCTTCGCCTCGATGCGGGCGTCCGTCACCGCGAGCGTATCGCCCTCCTCGACGGCAGGCACGTGGTTCTCGTCCGTGCCGAAGTACGGGTAGACGGCGTGGTAGCCCTCCTCCAGGAGACGGCGGCCGTTCGCCTTCAGGCTCACGCTCTCACAGTCCGCGACGACGCGCAGGTGCTCCCAGCGCGCCGGGTCGGCGACCGTCGCGAAGAACCGCCGGACGACGAGTTCGTACACCTCCCACTCGTCCTCCGAGAGGTCGCCGCGTGCGGGCACGTCCTCGGTCGGATGGATAGGCGGGTGGTCCGTCGTCTCCTCGTCGCCCTCCGTCGGCGTGATGTCGTCCGCGTCCAGCAGCGCCTCGGCGTCGTCCCCGAAGTGGGGGTTCGCGGAGAGCGTGTCCAGCAGTTCCGCGGGGTCGAGGTCGTCCGGATAGACCGTGTTATCAGTACGGGGATACGTGATGTAGCCCGCGGTGTAGAGGTCTTCCGCGATGCTCATCGCGCGCCCCGCGGCGTACCCGAGACTGCTCGCCGCGCGGATGTACTGGGTCGTGTTGAACGGCGCCGGCGGGTCGTCCGTCCGCGTCCGCCGGTTCACCGACTCGACCACCGCGCTCGCCGCGTCCCGCAGCACGTCGAACGCGTCCTCCGCGTCGCTCTCGTTCCAGACGCGCTCGGCCTCGTTGCCGTCCTCGTCGAGGTAGAAGTACTGCGCCTCGAACGCCGTGTCGTCCTTCGCGAGGTCGGCGAACAGCTCCCAGTAGTCGTCCGGCTCGAACGCCTCTATCTCCCGTTCCTTGTCCACGATGAGCTTGAGCGTCGGCGTCTGCACCCTCCCAACCGAGATGAAGTCGCCGCCGGTCTGGCGGGCGGAGAGCGAGAGGAAGCGCGTGAGCGCCGCGCCCCAGACAAGGTCGATCGTCTGGCGGGCCTCGCCGGCGGCGGCGAGGTCGAAGTCGAGGTCGGCGGGGTCGGCGAACGCCGTCTTCACCTCGTTCTCCGTGATGGACGAAAAGCGAACGCGCTTGATCGGCGCGTCCTCGTTCACCTCGCGGACGAGTTCGTAGGCCTCCTTCCCGATGAGTTCGCCCTCGCGGTCGTAGTCCGTCGCGATAACCACGTCGTCCGCGCGCTCCGCGAGCCGCTGGAGGACAGTCACGATGTCCTCCTTCGTCGCGGTCTTCGTCACGTCCGCGTGCACGAGTTCGGCGGGTTCCACGTCCCGCCAGTCCGAGTACTCCTCGGGGAAGTCCACGCCGACGACGTGCCCCGAGAGGCCGACGCAGCGCTTTCCGCCCCACTTGTAGACGTTCACGCCGGCGTCGCGCTCCGTCGACGCGCCGCCGTCGCTCAGGATGTCGGCGATGCGGCGGGCCGCGTTGTTCTTCTCGGTGATGATGAGTTCCACTACTGTCGTCGGCTAGGCCGGAATCCCGCCTAAAGGTTTCGTCGCAAAACCTAACCGCGAGAGCGACGATTCACGCGTATGCACGTGTCTTCTCGGTGGTTCTCGCTCCTCGGCGGCTTCATCCTCGCGGGCGGCGTTCTCGGCCTGCTCTCGTCGACGGGGCTGGCGCGCGTCCAGTACGCCTTCCTCGCCGCCGGCGGCGTCCTCTTCATCGTCGGCGGCACCGAGAACCGCATCCGCGAACAGATCCCGTGGTACCAGCTCGTCGGACTGGGAGACATCGCGGTCGGCCTCGGCCTGGTGACGAGCGCGTTCGGCGACCCCTCGGGAACGGTGACGCTCACCCTCCAGACCACGCTCCTCGCCGCTGCCGGCGTCGCGCTCGCCGTCCTCGGCGCGGACTACTTCCTCGGCGGCGTGTACCTCGAAATCCCCGAGGAAGCGCCCTGAGTCGGTCGGCGCCGCCGCTGTCGAAGGCCGTATAGCCGCTCATCCCCTAGTGCCGGCCAATGCAGGAAGTGGAAGCCGAGCGGTCGCTCCGCGAGGCGGTCGCGGCGAACCGCACGCCGACGCGCGACGTGGATCCGCTGTTCGTGAACCGCTGGTCGGGGTACGCGATGACCGGTGAGCCAGTACCCGAGGAGGACTACCTGCCGGTGTTCGAGGCGGCGCGCTGGGCGCCGTCGTCGCGGAACACGCAGCCGTGGCGGTTCGCGTACGCCGACCGCCGCGACGACGAGTGGGAGACGTTCGTCTCGCTTCCGAACGACTGGAACCGCCAGTGGGCGGCAAACGCGGCCGCGCTCGTCGTGTTGTTCTCCGAGACGACCGACGAGAAGGGACGCGACCTCGCTTCGCACTCGTTCGACGCGGGCGCGGCGTGGGAGAACCTCGCGCTCGAAGCGACCCGCCGCGGCCTCGTCGCCCACCCGATGGGCGGCTTCGACCACGATGCCGCCGCGGAGAAACTGAACGCGCCCGACGACTACGACGCCGAGGTGATGATCGCAATCGGCGAACCCGCGCCGACCGAGACGCTCCCCGAGGACATCCAGGACGGCGACGAGCCGAACGGTCGGAAGCCCCTCGACGAAATCGTCACCCGCGGCGGATTCTAGGGTACTCGCGTCGATACATCCCCGTCGTCTCGGGCGCGGTGCGCTCGAACCCCCAGCGTTCGTAGAAGCCGTCCACGTCCGCGAGGAGGTTCACGGACGCCGTCTCAGACGCGTGTTCGTCCACGTACTCGACGACCGCGTCCATCAATCGCGAACCCAAGCCGCGACGCTGGTGGTCGGGGTGGACGGCCATGTCGCAGACGTGAAAGACAGTCGCACCATCGCCGACGATTCGCGCCATCCCCACCGTCTCCCCGCTGGGTTCGTGCATCATCGTAACGCCGTACAGGCTGTTCGGCAGGCCGTCGCGGGCGTCCGCGACGGTTCTCGGAGCCATCCCGGCGGCCTCGCGGAGTTCGCAGAAGCGCTCCGGCGTCGGAAGTTCCTCGCACAATACGTACTCGCTCATGGAACCCTACAGGTGTTCGCGCAGCAGTTCGTTCACCTGGCCGGGGTCGGCGCTCCCGCCCGTCTTCTGCATCACCTGCCCGACGAGGAAGTTGAGCGCGCCCTCGTCGCCGTCCTCGTAGTCCTCGACCGCGTCCGGGTTCTCCTCGATAGCCGCCTCGACGGCGGCCTCGACCTCGCTCCCCGAGGTCTTCCCGAGGTCGTGCTCCTCGACAACCGCGTCCGGCGACTTCTCCTCGTCCAGCATCTCGCGCAGCACGACCTCGCGGGCGTTCTTCTCCGTGATCTCGTCCTCGGCGACGAGTTCGACGAGGCGCGTGAACTCGTCGAACCGGCCCTCGATTTCCGTGATGGCCATGCCGCGGTAGTTGAGTTCGCCGAGGAGGTTGTCCGCGACCCAGGTCGCGGCGAGCGCGGGGTCGTACTCGGTCGCCACGTCCTCGAAGAAGTCCGCGACCTGCTTCGTGGACGTGAGCTTCGACGCCGCCTCCTCGGAGAGGCCGTACTCGTCCCGGAAGCGCTCGCGGCGCGCGTCCGGCAGTTCGGGGATGTCGAGTGTCTCCTTCCAGTCCGAGACCTCGAGGGGCGGGATGTCGGCCTCCCGGAAGTACCGGTAGTCTTTTTCTTCTTCCTTCGAGCGCATTGACACTGTCGACCCCGAGGACTCGTTCCACGCGCGAGTCTCCTGTTCGACCGCGCGGCCGCGCTTCAGGAGGTTGCGCTGGCGGGCGATTTCGTAGGACAGCGCGGACTCCGCGCCCCGGTGGCTGGAGATGTTCTTCACTTCGGTGCGGTTCGCGGCCGCGAGCGCCTCCTCGCTCGGCCGGCCCTCGTCGTCGAACTCGGCGGACTCCATCATCGAGATGTTCGCGTCCACGCGGAGGCTGCCGTCCCAGCCGGAGTCGTAGATGCCGAGGTACTCCAGGACTTCTTCGAGTTTCGCGAGGAACGCCCGCGCTTCCCCGGGTTCGCGGAAGTCGGGCTTCGTGACGATCTCCATCAGGGGCGTGCCGGCGCGGTTGTAGTCCACTTTGGTGTAGTCCGCGGTTTCGATGCTGCCGCCGACGTGCTGGAGGCTGCCCGGGTCTTCTTCGAGGTGGGCGCGTTCGAGTTCGATGGTGCGCCGGCTGTCCTCGTGGCTGATTTCGAGTTCGCCGCCGTCGCAGATAGGGGCGTCGTACTGCGTTATCTGGAAGCCCTTCGGGAGGTCGGGGTAGAAGTAGTTCTTCCGGTGGAACCGGGTGCGTTCGGGGATGTCCGAGTGGAGGGCTTTCCCGAGGCGGACGGCGGATTCGACGGCCGCCTCGTTGAGGACGGGGAGCGCGCCCGGGAGGCCGAGACAGACGGGACACGTGTGGGTGTTCGGCTCCGCGTCCGCGGTGTCCGTCGAACACGAACAGAAGATCTTGGTGTCCGTTTCGAGTTGGACGTGGACTTCCAGCCCGATGACCGACTGGAGATCCGTTTCGGCGGCCTGCGTACTCATTACGGTGTGATTCTGCGCCGCGCGGCTTAGAACTGACGAACGCTGACGTGGCTAGGTATTGATACGTGTCTGACGCCGGTTTTATACAGCCACATGCGGTTCATCGGGGTATGAGTGACGAACGCGTCGAAGAACTCGAAGGCCGCGTGAAGGAACTGGAAGCGACCGTTCGAGGGCTGACGGAGGAACTCGTGGACACGACCGAGCGCGTGCGGGAACTCGAAGAGGAACTCGGCCTGAACGAACCCGCGGAGCGCGCTCGGAACGAACGGCGGGACGCTGAGGCCGCGGCAGCCGAGGAAGCCGACGCGGCGGACGCAGCGGCCGCGGCGGACGCGGCGGACGCAGCGGACGACGAGGGCGAGGGGGACGAAGAGTCCGGCTTGGGCGACGACATCATCGTCGCGTAGGCCACGATGTACATCGACGAAATCGTCCTCGAGAACTTCAAGAGCTTCGGGCGAACCACCAGAATCCCGTTCTACGAGGACTTCACTACCATCAGCGGCCCGAACGGCAGCGGGAAATCGAACATCATCGACGCCGTGCTGTTCGCGCTCGGTCTCGCCCGGACGCGCGGGATGCGCGCGGAGAAACTCACCGACCTCATCTACAACCCGAGCCACGACGGCGACGCGGACGCGGGCGGGCCGCGCGAGGCGAGCGTCGAGGTCGTGCTGAACAACGAGGAGCGCACGCTCTCCCGGTCGCAGGTCGTGAACGCCGCCGGCAGCGACGACGTGGGCGACGTGGACACCGTCTCAGTCCGGCGGCGCGTGAAGCGCACTGAAGACAACTACTACTCCTATTACTACCTGAACGGCCGGTCGGTGAACCTCTCCGACATCCAGGACTTGCTCGCGCAGGCGGGCGTCACCCCAGAGGGGTACAACGTCGTGATGCAGGGCGACGTGACCGGCATCATCAACATGACCGCGGGCGAGCGCCGCGAAATCATCGACGAGATCGCGGGCGTCGCGGAGTTCGACGCGAAGAAGGCGGACGCGTACGAGGAGCTCGACGTCGTCGAGGAGCGAATCGACGAGGCCGACCTCCGTATCGAGGAGAAGGAGAACCGCCTCGAACAGCTCTCTGCGGAGCGCGAGACGGCGCTCGAATACCAAGAGCTCCGCGAGGAGAAGTCCGAGTACGAGGGCTACGTGCAGGCCGCCGAGTTGGCGGAGAAGCGCGAGTCGCTCGCGGAGTACGAGGGCGAGGTCGAAACGTGGACGGAGCGCCTCGATACGCTCCAGGGCGAACTCGACACGCGCCGCGGGCGAGTGGAGCGCCTCGAAGACGAACTGGACGAGCTGAACGCGGAAATCGAGCGGAAAGGCGAGGACGAGCAGCTCGAACTCAAACGCGAGATCGAGGAGGTGAAGGGCGAAATCGGCCGTCTGGAAGACCAGATCGAGGCCGCAGAGGAGCGCGTCGAGGAAGCGGAGTCGACGCGCCGACAGGCGTTCGTCGAAATCGACCGGAAGCAGGAGCAGATAGACGACCTCGAAGAAGAAATTCGCGACATCAAGGTCGAGAAGGCGTCGCTGAAGACGGACGTGCAGGCGAAGCAGGAGGAGCTCGCGTCCATCGAGGACGAAATCGCGTCCATAGACACGGAGTTCGACGAACTCAAGGCCGAACTCGATTCGAAGAAATCGGAGTTGGAGGACGCGAAGGCGGCGCGAAACGACCTCCAGCGGGAGAAAGACCGCCTGCTGGACGAGGCGCGCCGGCGGTCGAGCGAGGTCTCCGAGGTGGAGGCGGAGTTGGACGAGGCGCGCGAGTCGCTGCCGGAGTTCGACGCGAAGCTCGACGACCTCCGGTCGGAGCTGGAGAAGGCGAAGAAGAACGCCGCGCAGATCGAGGACGTGGTCGCCGACCTCAAACAGGAGAAATCGGAACTCCAGGACGACCTCGCGGACGTGGAGGACGACCTCTCCGGCGCGCAGGAGGAGTACGCGCGCCTCGAGGCGCAGGCGGACGAGTCCGGGGACTCCTCGTACGGCCGCGCGGTGTCCACGATTCTGAACGCCGACCGGGAGGGCGTGCACGGGACGGTCGCCCAGCTGGGCGGCGTGCCCGGCGAGTACGCGACCGCCGCGGAGACCGCCGCGGGCGGCCGGCTCGCGAACGTCGTGGTGGACGACGACAGCGTCGGCCAGCAGTGCATCGAGTTCCTGAAGTCGCGAAACGCGGGCCGCGCGACCTTCCTCCCAATCACGAAGATGCAGAACCGCTCACTCCCCCGAAAACCGAGCGACCCTGGCGTGGTGGACTTCGCGTACAACCTCGTGAAGTTCGACCAGCAGTACGCGCCCGTCTTCTCGTACGTCCTCGGGAGCACGCTCGTCGTGGAGGACATGGAGACCGCCCGCGAGTTCATGGGCGACTATCGGATGGTCACGCTGGACGGCGACCTCGTGGAGAAGTCGGGCGCGATGACCGGCGGCAGTCGGTCCGGCAGCCGGTACTCCTTCTCCAAGACGGGGACGGGCCAACTGGAGCGCGTCGCCACCCGCATCAACAAACTGGAGGACGAACGCCGGAGCATCCGGGAGGACGTGCGCGACGTGGAGGAGCGCCTCGACGCGGCGCGCGACCGGCAGTCCGACGCGAAAGACCAGGTGCGCGCCATCGAGTCCGACATCGAGCGCGTCGAGGGCGAGCGCGAGGAGACCGAGGAGCGCATCGACAGCCTTGAAGACCGCCTCGCGGAAATCGAGGGCGAGCGCGAGGAGGTCGACGAGCGGATGCAGGAACTCGAAGGCGAGCTGGACGAGACGAACGATGAAATCGCCGCGATCCAGGCGGACATCGACGAGCTCGAAGCCGAGCTCGCGGACTCCCGCATCCCCGAACTCACCGCTGAGAAGGAGGACATCGAGGACGAAATCGACGGGCTGGAGGACGAAATCGACGACCTCGACGGCGAACTGAACAGCCTCCAGTTGGAGAAGCAGTACGCGGAGGAGGCAATCGAAGACCGGCACGACGACATCGAGGCCGCGCAGAACAAGAAGGCCGAGCAGGAAGAGCGCATCCGCGAGTTAGAGGAGAAGATAGACGACCAGCGCGACCTCCTCGGAGAGAAGGAGGCCGCGGTCGAGGACTTAGAGGGCGAACTCGCCGACCTCAAGTCCGAGCGCGAGGGCCTGCAGGCGGAGTTGAAGGAAGCGCAGTCCGACCGCGACGAGTACCAGTCGAAGGTCGACAACGCGAAGAGCGAACTGGAGCGCGCGGAGAGCGCGGTCGCGCGGCTGGAACGCGAAATCGAGGAGCTCGAAGCCGCGGTCGGCGAGTTCGACCCCGATGACGTGCCCGACCTGGACGAGGTCGAGGCGCGCATCAGCGAACTGGACGCCGAGATGGAGGCGCTGGAGCCGGTGAACATGCTCGCCATCGAGGAGTACGACGAGGTCGAGGCCGACCTCGACGACCTCCGAGAGAAGCGCGAGACGCTCGTCGCGGAGGCCGACGGCATCCGCGAGCGCATCGAGTCCTACGAGTCCCAGAAGCGAGAGGCGTTCATGGACGCGTTCGAGGAGATAGACGAGCAGTTCCAGCGCATCTTCAGCCGGCTCTCCGACGGCTCGGGCGAGCTCGTTCTCGAAGACGAGGACGACCCGTTCGAGGGCGGGTTGACGATGAAAGCGCAGCCCGGCGACAAGCCCGTGCAGCGCCTCGACGCGATGAGCGGCGGGGAGAAGTCGCTGACGGCGCTCGCGTTCATCTTCGCCATCCAGCGGTACAACCCCGCGCCGTTCTACGCGCTGGACGAGGTGGACGCGTTCCTCGACGCCGTGAACGCCGACCGGGTCGGGGAGATGGTGGACGAACTCGCGGGCGACGCGCAGTTCATCGTCGTCAGCCACCGCTCCGCGATGCTCGAACGCTCCGAGCGCGCCATCGGCGTGACGATGCAGGAGAACAACGTCTCCGCCGTCACGGGCATCGACCTCACCGGCCAGCGCGCGGAAGCGAGCGGTGACGACTGATGAGTGAGAACCCGGAGGACGCGCTCGCCATCGCCGGCCACGAGGATCGAGAGCCGCCCGCGGGCGCAAAATCGGACGCGACCGACCGCTTCGACGGCGGCGACGCCCCCGCGGGAGAAGGCGACGAGGAGGAAGTCGAACCGGTCGAACTGCTCGTGCAGTTGGCGAGAGAGGGCGAGATAGAGCCGTGGGACATCGACATCGTGGACGTGACGGACGCGTTCCTCGACCGGCTGGACGAGGCCGACCTCCGCACGTCCGGCCGGGCGTTGTTCTACGCGAGCGTCCTCTTGCGCATGAAGTCGGACGCGCTCCTGGATCCGGACGAACCCGACGATCCCGAGGAGCCGGAACCCGCGCCGTGGGACGCGCCCGAGGGCGGCGACGGCCCGCCCGGGTTCGACCCCGTGGACGCGCTGGAGGCAGAGATGGATCGCCGGCTCGAACGCAAGGACGCCCGCGGAACGCCGGAGACGCTGGACGAGCTCGTCCGCTCGCTCCGGGAGGCCGAACGCGGGTCGTGGTGGAAGGAATCCCGAACGTACGACACGGACTCCTCCCCGCAGGGGTTCCAGCGGGGCACGCAGACGCTCGACTACCACACGGGCGACGACATGCGGCTGGACGACGAGCCCACACAGGCGGACGCGCTCGGCACCGCTCACGAGGAGGACATCGAGGCGACTATCGAGGACGTGGAGGGCGCGCTCGGCGAGCGGTTCGACCGCGGGCGGAACGAAGTGCTCTACGAGGAGGTCGCGAACGCGGGCGGCACGCGGGTGGAGACGTTCCTCGCGCTTCTCTTCCTCGCGCACCGCGGGAGCGTCTACCTGGAACAGGACGAGCTGTTCGACGACCTCTGGGTCAGTCGAGCGTGAGCCACGCGGACTCCAGGCCGGAGTCGTGGAGTCGCCACTTCTGCCGGACGCCGCCGCTCGGACGGGATTCGGCGTCTATCGTCGCGTCGAACAGGGGTTCGTAGACTGCGAGGTGGCGCTCGGGGATGCCCGCGGCGACGTGCGCGTGCAGTATGCCGTTCCGGTCGCGGACGCGCGCCGCGAGCAGTTGGAGGAACCGGAACAGCTCCGCCTCCGTGGCTTCGTCGCCGCCGACGGCGTCGAGGAGCGCGTCGAGCGTGTGCAGGCAGACGCGGAGTTCGCCCGGACCGGGTTCGCGGGGGAACAGGCGGTCGATGTGGTCGTCCACGGCGGCGAGCACGTCGGGGAACGCGGTGCGGTCGTCCACGGTGGTGCGCCACGCGTCCGTGGTCGTGGGTTCGGGAAGTGGGGCAGTCGACCCGGTCGTGGCGACCGCGGAGCGCGTGTACTCGCCGCCGGACGCGTCGACGACGCCGAACTGGTCGCTTGAGAGGTCGCGGCCGTCGCGGACGGTGAGCGCGCGGTCGGCGTCGCTCGTGGAGACGACGACGCTCCGGCGGTCGAGCGACGGGTCGCCGAGCAGGCGGTCACAGACGCCGTTCGTCCCGCGCGTGTCACCGCGGACGAGAACCGCACAGCCCGCTCGCTTGAGGTCGGCGAGGCGGGCGGCGAACGATTCCGCGCGGGTCGCGTCTGGTTCCATGTCTGGTCTAGTGGACGAGCGCCACCTATTTAGTTTTTCTGCGAAGATCGGTGAAGTTTAGAGGTAGTCGCCGACGAAGAGTTCCACGCGCTCCCGGGTCTCCGGGGGAATGGCGTCCGTCGGCGTGTTCACCGTGCCCTCGAGGCTGTGCCCGCAGTCGCACTCGCGCGAGTCGGGCAGCGTCTCGATAGCGTGCTCGATGGTTCGCTTGATAGCCGTCTCGTTCGCCGCGGCGTTCTCTAAGACTTCTTCGAGCGTGACCTCGCTGTCGTCCTTCCACACGTCGTAGTCCGTGACGCCGGCGACAGTCGCGTAACACATCTCGGCCTCACGCGCGAGCTTCGCCTCCGGAATCGCCGTCATCCCGACGAGATCCCAGCCCTGCGCGCGGTAGAACTCGGATTCGGCCTTCGTGGAGTACTGCGGGCCCTCGATGCAGACGTACGTCCCGCCCTTCTCCGCGTCGGCGTCCGTCGCCTCGGTCGCGGCGTCGTGGAGGTGGTCGACCATGTGCGGACAGTACGGCTCCGCGAACGGCTGGTGGACGACGATGCCGTCCCCGAAGAAGGAAGCGTCGCGGTGTTTCGTGCGGTCGAAGATCTGGTCGGGAACGACGAGCGTCTGCGGCGGCAAGTCCTCGCGGAGGCTGCCGACGGCGTTCGACGCGAGCACGCGCTCGACGCCGAGTTCCTTGAGCGCGTAGATGTTCGCGCGGTAGGGGAGGTTCGTCGGTTCGCGCTGGTGATCGGGGCCGTGCCGCGGCAGGAACGCGACCTCGGTTCCCGTATCACCGAACTCGCCGACCGTGACGGGCGCGCTCGGTTCGCCGTACGGCGTCGACACCTCGTGTTCCGTGACGTTCGACAGCGGGAGCGCCTCGTAGATACCGCTCCCGCCGATGAAGCCGATCATACTGAGTTCTCGCGCCGGCGCGGACTTAAGCCGTCCGTCATCGCTTAGAGGACGCCGAGCACGAACCCGCCGCCCATCGCGACGAGCACCACCGCGGAGAGCACGGGCAGGTAGGGCGCGTACGCCTCGACGCGCTCCTCGTAGCGCTCGTAGCCCGCGACGAGCAGCAGCGTCAGCGCCACGATGCCGACGATGACCGTGAGCGCGTACGCCGCCATCAGTTCGAGGCAGTGCACAGAGCCCGCGCACAGCGCGATTATCTCGAACTCCTCCTCGTGCGCGAACCCGAGCAGGAACGCGAACCACGCGATACCCCACAGTCCGCGGTCCGCTCCCCCTCCGATGTCGTGCCCGGGCGAGTGGCCGCCCCCGACGAACACGCTCCGGACGCGCGACCACACCCGCGACAGCGGCGACGGCGCCTCGTCGCCGGTGTGCGCGTGGTCGTGGTCGCCGTGGGAATGCTCGTGACTATCGTCGCCGTGGTCGTGGCTGTGGCCGTGGCCGGCGTACTCGCGGACGCCGAGGAGAATGAGGAGGAGTCCCGCGACGACGCTGACCGGGCCGCCGATGGGGAACCCGAGGACGGTGAGCGGTTCGTTCGCCTGGGTGAGGGAGAAGTAGGATTTCGCGTAGAAGAACACGGCGACCATGGCGATGCTGGAGACGAGGTGGCCGACGCCGAGGAGGACGCCGGCGGCGAGGCCGTGCAGCCACTTGTTCGAGCGGTCGAGCGCGTAGGACGCGGCGACGGGCCAGCCGTGCCCGGGTTCGATGCCGTGAACCGCGCCGAGCGCGACCGCGCCGACGAGCAGGCCGAGCGCGTCACCGTGGAGCATACGCGAGTCGAGCGAACTCGCGGCCCTAAGGGTTGTTAATACCCATTGCGGGGTGTCGTCATACGGAGGTTCTTGTGGCGGGCGACCCCAGTCGGGGTATGCGGACGAGTTTCAACATCCCGGACGAGGTGGTCGCGGAGTTCGACCGCGTCTGGCAGGACGAGGGGTTGGCGAACCGCTCGCGGGCGGTCAGGGAGGCGATGCAGGAGTACGTCGAGGCGCACGACCGACTGGAGGCGATGTCGGGCGAGGTGGTGGCGCTCGTCGGGTTCGATTACCGCCACCACGAGGTCATCGAGGAACTCCACGGCGTCCAGCACGAGTACCAGGACGTGATACTGAACACGAGCCACACCCATCAGGGCGAGTGGTGTCTCGAATCCCTGTTCTGCCGGGGTGACGTGGCGCGCGTCCGCGAACTCACCTATCGGCTCCGGGACTTCGACGGCGTGCGCCGCGTGAAACACATGCTGATTCGCGCCGACTAGGCGTCCGCGCGCCGCATCCACTCGTCGTCGCTCGTCTTCACGAGCGCGTCCCGCCGCACCATCTCCTCGAGGACTTCGTCGAGTCGGTCGGGTTGGGCGATCTCCATCTCGATGCGTTCGATGTCGTGGTACTCGGAGAGGTAGTGACGGATGTCCGCGCGGGAGAACGTCGAGGTGTCGGCGCGCTCCATCACGCCCTCGATGATGTCGATCATGTCCTCGATGAAGTTCCAGGGGTAGACGATCCACGCCCAGTCTTCGAGGCGTTCGCCGACGAAGTCGGGGTCGTACTCGCTCGTCCCGAGGAGCTGGAGGGTCGCGGTGCGGACCTCGTTGGCGTTGCGCTCGTCCACGTACTCGTGGGCGCGCTCGATGGAGCCGCCGGTGTCCGCGATGTCGTCGATGATGAGGACGTCCTTGTTCTCAACCGAGCCCTCCGGCATCGGATACCGGACCTCGGGCTCCCCGGATTTCTGGGCGGTGCCGACGTAGTGTTCCATCTTCAGGCTCGTCAGGTCGTTCAGCCCGAGGAAGTCACAGAGACAGCGGCCGGCGAACCAGCCGCCCCGGGCGAGCGCGACGACCACGTCCGGTTCGAACTCGTCGCGCTTGACCTGGTCGCTGACGTCCCGGCAGAGACCGTAGATGTACTCCCAGTTCGTGATAGTGCACTTGAAGTCGTCCGGGAGGTCGCTCATTCCGCTCGACTCTCGGTGTCGTCGCCACTTAACGGTTTACAGGCGCGGTCAGGCGCAGTCGAACGTGGCGGGCGCGTCGGACGCGGTCAGGCCCGTTCCTGTTCGAGGTGGGCGGCCGCGGTGTTCATGAATCCGACGAGACGCGGCGTCACGTCGGTGTCGAGGCTGACACCGTAGCCGGCGTTCTCGCTGACGGGGAACTGGACGAGGACGGCGTTCGAGAACACGCGGACGGTACCGGCGAAGTCCCCGAAGAGGACGAGGTCGCTCGCTGCGTGTTCGCCGCGGGCGATTTCGACGAGGTCGGGGAGGTCGGCGCGGACGTTACTGCGCCAGGCGTCGTCCCCCTTGAGGTCGGCGCGGAGGTAGTAAACCTCGAACTCGCGTCCGTGGTAGGAGAGGACGCCGCGGAGCGCGCTTCCGATGTCTTCGCGGAGCCACCGAAGGAACCGCTCGTCGTTCGGACCCATGCGGATAACGTTCACAGTTGTTCATGATTAATCTATGGGGGGTGTTGATGTCGCTGCCTGCCGACCGTTCGCGTATGCGACGACCGACGCGACGGGACGTGCTGTACGCGGGCGCGGCGGGACTGCTCGGGCTCGCCGGCTGCCAGGGCGACGGCGAAACCACCACGGCCACCACAGCCACCACGACCACGACGGCGAGTCCGACGACGGCCGCTACGACGACGGACCCGGACGCGCAGCGGGAGGCGGCGGTGCGGTTCGTCACGCTGCTCGCGGACGGCGCGTTCGAGGACGCGCACGGGATGCTGTCGGCGTCGGTGCGCGAGCAACTGTCCGTGGCGGGCCTGCGGTCGGCGTGGGAGCAGACCACCGCGGTGGACGGCGCGTTCGTCGGCGTGGCGGGCGTGGAGCGCACGACGAGCCAGGGGTACGACGTGCTGGTGGTGCGCGCGCAGTTCGAGGCGGGCGTCGTCGCGGTGCAGGTAACGTTCGACGCGGCCGACATCGTCGGCCTCTACTTCGTGCCGGTTGCGGGCGAGTACACGCCTCCGGAGTACGCGGACGAGTCGGCGTTCGCGGAGCGCGAGGTCGCGCTCGACAGCCCCGCGTGCTCGCTCGGCGCGACCATCACGGTGCCGAACGGGGGCGCGGACGCCGGCGTCGTACTCGTCCACGGCTCCGGCCCGCACGACCGCGACGAGACCATCGGCCCGAACAAGCCGTTCAAGGACCTCGCGTGGGGGCTGGCGTCCCGCAGCGTCGCCGTGCTGCGCTACGAGAAGCGGACGTACGCGTGCGGCGTCGCGGCGGACGATCTCGACTTCGAGGCGCTCGTCGTCGCGGACGCGCTGACGGCGCTCTCGCGGCTCCGCGCGGAAACCGACGTGTCGCGGACGGCCGTAGTCGGGCACAGCCTCGGCGCGTACGCCGCGCCCCGAATCGCCGCCCGGGACGGGGACGCGGACGCGTTCCTGCTCGCCGCGCCGTCCCGGCCGCTCTACGAACTCATCCCCGACCAGGTCGCGTACCTCGCGGAACTCGACGGCACCGTCACGGACGCCGAACGCGAGCAACTGACCGCGACCCGCGAGACCGCGAACCGCCTCGAAGCCGGCGACTACGCGGGCGGCGGGTTCTCGTGGAGCGCCGATTTCTGGCGCGCGGTCGCGGACTACGCACCCGTCGAAACCGCGAGCGGCCTCGACGCCGACGTGTACGCGCTCCAGGGCGGCCGGGACTACCAGGTGAGCGCGACCGCGGACTTCCCCGCGTGGCGGGACGCCCTCCCCGAGGAACGCGCCCGGCTCTACGACGACCTGAACCACCTGTTCATGGCGGGCGAGGGGCCGCCGAACCCCGGCGAGTACTTCGCCGAGAGTCACGTCGCGGCGTCCGTGGTCGCCGACCTCGCGGGCTGGCTCGGAGGGAAAGACGGAACACGCGAGCGCCTGAAATCCGACGTATGAGTGAGAGCGTGCGGGCGTTCCTCGTGGACGCGTTCACGGACGAGCCCTGCGCGGGGAACCCCGCGGGGGTCGTGCCGGACGCGGACGGACTGAGCGACGACCAGATGCTGGCGGTCGCGTCCGAGTTGGGGGCGAGCGAGACGGCGTTCGTCCGGGAGAGCGAGACGGCCGACCGCCGCGTCCGGTACTTCTCCCCGACGACGGAGGTGGACTTGTGCGGGCACGCGACGATTGCGAGTCACACCCGCCTCTTCGAGAGCGACCGCATCGGGGCGGGGACGCACACGCTGGAGACGAACGTCGGCACGCTCGACATCGAACTCGCGGAGTCGGGGACGGTGTGGATGACGCAGAACCCGCCGGAGATCCGCCAGCGGGACATCGACTCCGCGCGCGCTGCGGACGCGCTGGGCGTCCCCGCGTCGGCGCTCGTGGACGACCTGCCGTTCGCGGTCGCCTCC
The DNA here is from genome assembly GCF_007833275.1 of Salarchaeum sp. JOR-1. Classification (GTDB taxonomy): domain Archaea; phylum Halobacteriota; class Halobacteria; order Halobacteriales; family Halobacteriaceae; genus Salarchaeum. Next base: position 225,140 of record NZ_CP042241.1, read on the forward strand.
ACGGGCCTGCCGTTCCTCGTCGTCGGCGTGGAGTTCCTCTCCGACCTCGGGGACGCCGAGCCGAACTTCGACGCGCTCGAAGCGCTCTGCGAGGACGTGGGCGCGGAGGGCGTGTACGCGTTCACGTTCGACACGCTGCACGGCGGCGCGGACGTGCACGGCCGCGCGTTCTGCCCCCCGCTCGGCATCGACGAAGACCCCGTGACGGGCACGGCGAGCGGCGCGACCGCCGCCTACCTCGACCACGTCGGCGCGTTCCACGGCGGCGGCGAGAGTCCCGCCGCGACGGACGTGTCGCTGGAGGGCGATGGGTTCCCGGACGAACTCGTGCTCGAACAGGGCCACTTCCTCGACCGGCCCGGCACCGTTCGCGCGACCGTTGACGGCGCGACGGTTCGCGTGGGCGGCACCGCGACAACCGCGCTCGACGGCACGCTCCGCGTTCCCGACGACGAGGGCGACGAGATCCTCGAGGCCTAGAACTCGTCGTCCTCGGCCTTGAGGTCGCGGAGTTCGCGGTTCACCGACTGGAGGTCGTGTTGCATGTCGCTGAGTCGGTCGTCGAGCACGGCGACGATGTCGCTCTTCACGTGTTCCGTGTCGAACGTTTCAGCGACCTCCTCCTCGGTCGCGGCGGTGAGCGTTTTGAACAGCGCCCACGCCGTCCCCAGTCGGTACACGACGAGACCGACGAGTGCGACGGCGAGTCCGGGCGCGCCCGCGACGAGCGCCGACGAGTACGATTCGGTCGATTCGTAGACCGCAGCCCCCTCCTGAAAGCCGTAGTAGCCGCCGGCCGCGACGAGCGCGAACGCGACGACGGCGAACAGCGACGTGAGCGCGACGTACGTTCCGGCCCAGGCGAAGGCCCGTTTTGCGTCCATGGCCGGGCGGAGACGACCGAGCGGCTAAAGTCCTGGATCCGGCGCGACGCGCGCCACGCAGTCCGGAACCTTCTTTAGCGTATTCTCGGACTAGCCACGTGATGGCTGTACGCTGGCTGGCGGACGTACGGGCCGACGACATCGAGAGTGTCGGCGGCAAGGGCGCGTCGCTCGGCGAACTCACGGACGCCGGGCTCCCGGTTCCGCCGGGGTTCGTGGTGACGGCGGACACGTACCGCGCGTTCATCGAGGAGACGGGTATCGAGGACGAACTGTTCGAGGCGGTGGACGTCGACCCCGAGGACTCGGCGGCGCTCGCGGAGGCGGAGTCCCGCGCGAAGGAACTCGTGCTCGACACCGAACTCCCCGCCGACATCCGCGAGGAGGTGCTGGCGGCGTACGGCGACCTCGATTCGGGAGAGGCGTTCGTCGCGGTGCGGTCGTCCGCCACCGCGGAGGACTTGCCGGACGCGAGTTTCGCGGGCCAGCAGGAGACGTTCCTGAACGTCACTCGCGAGGACCTCGTCGATAGGGTGAAGCGGTGCTGGGCGTCGCTGTTCACGCAGCGCGCTATCTACTACCGCCAAGAGCAGGGGTTCGAGCACTCGAAGGTGAACATCGCGGTCGTCGTCCAGCGGATGGTGGACGCCGAGAAGTCCGGCGTGATGTTCACCAGTCATCCCTCTACGGGCGCGGAGAAAGTCATCATCGAGGCCGCGTGGGGGCTCGGTGAGGCCGTCGTCTCCGGGTCGGTGAGTCCGGACAACTACGTCGTCGACCGCGCGAGCGGCGAGGTCGCGGACGTGACCGTCGCGGACAAGAAGGTGATGCACGAGAAGGACGCGGAGACGGGCGAAACCGTCGAACGAGAGGTTCCGGAGGAGAAGCGCACCGAGCGCGTGCTGTCGGACGCCGAGATTCAGGAGCTCGTGACCCTCGGCGAGCGCGTCGAGGAGCACTACGACAGCCCGCAGGACGTGGAGTGGGCGATGGCGGACGGCGAGACGTACATGCTCCAGTCCCGCCCCATCACGACCATCGACGAGGACGCCAAGCCCGACGAGTCGGCGTCCGGGGACGGCGAGAGCATCGTCTCGGGGCTGGGCGCGAGTCCGGGCATCGCGTCGGGCGCGGTGCGTGTGGTCGGAAAGCTCGACCAGCTCGACAAGGTCGGGGAGGGCGACGTCATCGTGACGGAGATGACGACGCCGGACATGGTTCCGGCGATGAAGCGCGCCGCGGGTATCGTGACGAACGAGGGCGGGATGACGAGTCACGCCGCCATCGTCAGCCGCGAACTCGGCTGTCCCGCGGTCGTCGGCACCGGGAACGGCACCGAGGTGCTGGCGGACGACCAGATCGTGACCATCGACGGCGACAAGGGCACGGTGCGCGAGGGCCGCACGGAGACGGAGAAGGAGACGGAACCCATCGAGGAGGCGCGGCCGAAGACGCCAGTGAAGCCGATGACGGCGACGGAGGTGAAGGTGAACGTCTCCATCCCCGAAGCCGCCGAGCGCGCGGCCGCGACGGGCGCGGACGGCGTCGGCCTCCTGCGGATGGAGCACATGATTCTCTCCACGAACAAGACGCCGGACAAGTACATCGCCGACCACGGCGTCCGCGCGTACGTCGACGAAATCGTCGAGGGCGTCCGCGGCGTCGCCGAGGAGTTCTATCCGCGGCCCGTCAGGGTGCGAACGCTGGACGCGCCGACGGACGAGTTCCGGCAGTTGGAGGGCGGGCAGGACGAGCCGCACGAGCACAATCCGATGCTCGGCTATCGGGGAATCCGGCGGAGCCTGGACGAACCGGACGTGTTCGAGCACGAGCTCGAGGCGTTCAAGCGGCTGTACGAGCAGGGGTACGACAACGTCGAAATCATGTTCCCGCTCGTGAACGACGCGAGCGACGTGTACGGCGCGAAGCGCCTGATGGAGAAGGTCGGTATCGACACCGGGAAGCGCAAGTGGGGCGTGATGGTGGAGACGCCGGCGTCCGCGCTCACCATCGACGACATGGCGGACACCGGCATCGACTTCGCGTCATTCGGCACGAACGACCTCACCCAGTACACGCTCGCCGTTGACAGGAACAACGAGAACGTCGCGGACCGCTTCGACGAACTCCACCCCGCTGTCCTGAAGCTCATCGGGCAGACCATCGAGGCCTGCCGAGAGCACGACATCGACACGAGCATCTGCGGGCAGGCCGGGTCGAAGCCGGAGATGGTGAACTTCCTCGTCGAGGAGGGCGTGTCGAGCATCTCCGCGAACATCGACGCGGTTCGGGACGTCCAGCACGAAGTGAAGCGCACGGAGCAACGCCTCATCCTCGATTCGGTGCGCTGAGAACGACACCGCTAAACCACATCCCCTACTTCTCGAACGTATGGACGCCGCGCCGCAGGACTTCACTCGCGTCCTCTCCTCGATGTGCACGGTTCCGCATCCGGACGCGCGCGACGCGGCAGCGGCATTTCTCGCGGACAACCCCGGCGACCCCGCGACCTATCCCGCGGTCTCGGAACTGGAGAGCGGGGTCGTGGAGATGCTGGGCGAGGTAACGAACCTCGCGGAGCCACACGGCTACGTCGCGTCCGGGGGGACGGAGGCGAACATTCAGGCCGTCCGCGCCGCCCGCGACCTCGCCGACACCGACAGCCCGAACGTCGTCGCGCCGGAGAGCGCGCACTTCAGCTTCCCGAAGGCGGCGGATCTGCTCAACGTCGAACTCCGCCTCGTGCCGGTTGGCGACGACCGGCGCGCGAACCTCGACGCCGTGCGGGCCGCGGTCGATTCGGACACCGTGATGGTCGTCGGCGTCGCGGGGACGACGGAGTTCGGACGCGTCGACCCGATTCCGGCGCTCGGCGATCTGGCGGCGGACGGAGGGGCGCTGTTTCACGTGGACGCCGCCTGGGGCGGGTTCTGCCTTCCATTCACCGAGTACGACTGGGACTTCTCGGACGCGCCGGTCGACACGATGACCATCGACCCGCACAAGATGGGGCGCGCGCCGATTCCCGCCGGCGGGTTCCTCGCCCGCGACCCGGCGGTGCTGGACGCGCTCGCGGTTGACACGCCGTACCTCGAAACGACGGGGCAGGCGACCCTGACGGGGACGCGGAGCGGCGCGGGCGTCGCGGGCGCGCACGCCGCCATCAGCGCGCTCTGGCCCGACGGCTACCGGGAGACCTACGAGCGCGGGATGGAGAACGCGCGCTGGCTGGCGAGCGAACTCCGCACGCGAGGGTACGACGCGATATCCCCGACGCTCCCGCTCGTGGCGTTCGACCTCCCGCCGAGCGAGTTCGACGCGCTCCGCGAACGCGAGTGGCGCATCTCCCGCACCGCCTCGGGCGAAACCCGCGTCGTCTGCATGCCCCACGTCACCCGGGAGATGCTCACCGACTTCCTTACCGACCTCGACGACGCTCGCGCCGGAACCACGGTGAATGCCCGAGAATGCTAGAGTCGGCGTTCTTCGGGTTCGATTTCGGGTGGTTCCAGCACGCGGTCGAGGCGGCGACGGGCTGGGGCGGCGTCTTCATCATCCTCGTGTACTCCTTTCTCATCGCGTTCGTCCTCCCGCTCCCCAGCGAGGTCGTGCTCGTCCCGGTCTGCACGGGCGCGGCGGTCTGCACGGGCACCCTTCAGCTCGGCCTTCCACAACCGATCGAACTCGCCATCGTCGTCGTCGCGTCCGGCCTCGGAAAGGCCGTCGGGAGCATCATCGCGCTGAAGGTCGGGCACGGAGCGAGCCACTCCGGCCCGGTTATCAACACCCTCCGACGCATGGGGTACGACCCGATGGAGTGGTCGAAACAGCGCGTCGTCACACTCGTCAAGAAATGGGGGTACGCCGGCCTCGCGGTCGGCCTCACCGTCCCCGGGTTCCCGGACACGCTCTCCATCTACGCGTTCAGCGTCATCGAGAAGGACGAACTCAAGTTCGCGCTCGCCACCTTCGCGGGGAGCGTCGGCCGCCTCCTCGTCACCATCGCCTTCCTCATGGGCATCGCCGCCGTCTAGACTGAACGTTTATCATATCGGGCGTGAAACCGCTGCGCATGGCACGCTCGTCACGCCGCTGGGGGTCGGCCGGCTTCTTCGTCCTCCTTGGCATCGCCCTCCTGCTGTTCACCACCGACGCGGTCGAATCCATCGACCCATGGACGTGGTTTCCCGGTCTGTTCGTCCTGCTCGGCGCGTGGTCGCTCGTCGCGTCCCGCGGCCGCAACCTCACCGGGCCCGTCCTCGTCATCGCCGTCGCGGGCGCGTTCCTCCTCCGAAACCTGAACTACCTCCCGGACGACTTCATCGGCACGTGGTGGCCCGCCGTCTTCGTCCTGCTCGGCCTCCTCATCCTCCTGAACCGCGGCCGCAGACGCCGCGGCCACACCGCGAGCGCGAACGGCGAATTCACGTCCGTCTCCATCTTCGGCGGGGACTCCCAGCACGTCGGCGGCACCGACTTCCGGGGCGGCGACGTGGTCGCCATCTTCGGGGGGCCCACCATCGACCTCCGCGACGCAACCGCCGTCGACAAGCCCGCCGTCCTCGAAATCGTCTCCGTCTTCGGCGGCGCGGAAATCCGCGTCCCCGAAGACTGGACGGTCAAAGCGGAGAGCGTCAACATCTTCGGCGGACTCGAAGACACCCGCCGCAACCCCGGCACCGCCGACGAACCCGACCTCGTCGTCACCGGAGTCAGCGTCTTCGGTGGCGTCGAACTCACCGACTAAGTCGACTACCCCCCACTCGCTCCGCTCGCGGGAATCACATCGGACAACCGCGTCCGACTAACCCCCACTCGCTTCGCTCGCGGGAATCACATCGGACAACCGCGTCCGACTAACCCCCACTCGCTTCGCTCGCGGGAATCACATCGGACAACCGCGTCCGACTAACCCCCACTCGCTTCGCTCGCGGGAATCACATCGGACAACCGCGTCCGACTAACCCCCACTCGCTTCGCTCGCGGGAATCACATCGGACAACCGCGTCCGACTAACCCCCACTCGCTTCGCTCGCGGGAATCACATCGGACAACCGCGTCCGACTAACCCCCGCTCGCTTCGCTCGCGGGGATGGCGTCGAACTCACCGACTGACGTTACGTGGCGGAGCGGACGGAGTCGAAGAGCACCCGCCGTTCGATGAGGGCGAACCCAGTGAAGATGACGAGGAACCCGACCAGGCTCACGGTCGCCAAGCGGGTGTCGAACAACACCAGTCCGAGCGGTGCTGCGACAATCGGTTGCAGGTAGAAGGTGAGACTCGTTCGCGCCGGGCCGATCCGGTCGATGAGTTCGAAGTGGACGGCGTACAGGATGGCTGTCGCGAGAAGGCTCTCGACGAGGACGCCGGCGACGGCGGTGGGCGTCCACGCAATCGCCGTCAGTGGGTGGCCGAAGACGCTCGCGATACCGTGGTTCACGACCGCCGCGAGGACGACGCCCCACGCGGTGAGTGAGAGCCGTGGAATCGCCGGTTCGACTCGCTGGGTTAGTACGGTTCCGAACGCGAATATCGCGACGCTCCCGAGCATCAGTCCGAACCCGAGGACGCGGTCTGCGTGCAGGGCGGTCGTCGATGGTCGCGCGACGATTCCGACGCCGACGAAACCGAGGAGGATGCCGAGCGCGTCGACGCGGTCGAGCGACGCCGTCGGCAGCAGGAGGATGGCGAACCCCGTCGTCAGAACCGGCATGAAACTGTAGGCGATCGCGCCGAGCGCGCTGGTGACGTGCTGCTGGCCGGCGAAGAGAACGGCGTTCATCACGCCGAGCGTGAACACGCCGACGACCAGTACGCCAAGCAGATCGCGGCGGGTGCGCGGGCGCCAATAGTCTAACCGCCAGCCGGCGGCGGCGACTAACGCCACGCCCGCGATGTCGAGACGCAGTGCCGCGAACAGCAGCGGCGGAACGTCCGGCATGCCCAGTTTCGCGCCGACGAAGACGAGCGCGCCACAGACGCTGTACGTGCCGAACAAGAGCAGGTTCTGGTGCTCGGATCTCACCGGTCGCGGCTTCCGCCCGCTGTCCCATATATCATGTGGCGGCGACCGGCGGTTCCGTGGCGCGTGCGGCCTCATCGGGTTTTCGCCGTCCGAATCGCCGAGGCGAGTCCGACTGGAACTTTGCTGCGGGCGGCGCGTCGAACTGTGGGGGTGGCCGGGCGGGCGTCGCTGGTGCGGTCTATGCGCGCGGTAGCGACGCCGCCGGGCGAACCGGACGCCGATTCGGCCCTCAGACGGCCGCGGCGTCCGCGAAACTCACGGCTCCGTTCTCGCGTCGACGCGAAACCGTCCCTTCGAGAGAGACGATTCGGAATCCGCGGGCTTTAGGCCCACACGGCGAGGTGTATCACGCATGAGTCACGAGGACTTCCCGACGGAGAACCCCGCGGTGGTGACGTGCGGGCTTCCCTATCCGACCGGAGACCTGCACGTCGGCCACCTGCGGACGTACGTGAGCGGGGACGCGTTCAGCCGCGGCCTCCGGAAACTCGGCCAGGAGACGGCGTTCGTCTCCGGGACGGACATGCACGGCACGCCCATCGCCGTGCAGGCCATCGAGGAGGGCGTCAGCCCGCTCGAACTCGGCCTGGAGCGCCACGAGCAGTACGCGGAGACGTTCCCGGACTTCAACATCGAGTTCGACAACTACGGCCACACCGACCAGGAGACGAACGTCGAACTCACGAAGGAGTTCGTGCGGGCGTGGGAGGAGAACGACCACGTCTACGAGAAGGAGATCCAGGTCGCGTACGACCCCGACGCCGACCAGTGGCTTCCCGACCGGTACGTCGAGGGGACGTGTCCGTACTGCGGCGAGCACGCCCGGGGCGACGAGTGCGACGACGGCTGTCAGCGCCACCTCGAACCCGGCGAGATCGAGGAACCCACGAGCGCCATCACGGGCAACGACGCGGAGTACCGCGAACGCGCGCACAAGTTCCTCCGCCTCTCCGACTTCCAGGAGTACCTGGAGGGGTTCATCAACCGCATGGAGGGGACGAGCAACGCGAAGAACCAGCCCCGCGAGTGGATCGAGGGCGGCCTGGAGGACTTCTGCATCACGCGCGACCTCGACTGGGGCATCGACTACCCGGGCGAGGGCGGCGACGACCTCGTGCTGTACGTCTGGGTGGACGCGCCCATCGAGTACGTCGCGTCCACGAAGCAGTACGCGGAGCGCGTCGGCACGGACGAGTTCGACTGGGCGGAGCCGTGGCGGGACGGCGACGGCGAAATCGTCCACGTCATCGGCCGCGACATCATCCAGCACCACACCGTCTTCTGGCCGTCGATGCTCAGGGGCGCGGGCTACAACGAACCGCGTGCGGTCTGCGCGACCGGGTTCGTGAACCTCAACGGCAAGGCGTTGAGCACGTCGAAGAACCGCGCCATCTGGGCGCGCGAGTACCTCGACGAGGGCTTCCACCCCGACCTCTTCCGGTACTATATCGCGACGGCGAGCGGGTTCGAGCGCGACGTGAACTTCTCCTGGGAGCGCTTCCAGGAGACCGTCAACTCCGAGCTGGCGGACGTGGTCGGGAACTTCGCGTACCGCGCGCTGTTGTTCGCGGAGCGGAACTTCGACGGCACGCCCGACGTTCCGCTGTCGGACGACGCGGAGACCGAGATCGCGTCCGCGATGGACGACTACGAGGACGCGCTCAACGACTACGACCTCCGGAGGGCGGGCGAGGTCGCGGTGAGCCTCGCGCGGTACGGGAACGAGTACATCCAGTCCGCGGAACCCTGGAAGCTCGACGACGACGAGGCCGCGCCCGTCATCCGGGACTGCGTCCAGCTCACGAAGGCCGTCGCGGTGCTCCTCCAGCCGTTCACGCCCGAGAAGGCGGACGACCTCTGGAGCCAGCTCGGCGAGGACGGCTCCGTCGCGGACGCCACCATCGCGGACTGCCTACAGGAACCCCCGGCGGCGTTCGGGGAACCCGAGGCGCTGTTCGAGAAGATCGAGGACGAGCGCGTCGAGGAGCTGAACGAGAAGCTCGACGCCAGTATCGAAGAAGCGAGTAGCGACGAGGACGAGGACGAGGACGTGGACTTCGAAGACCTCACCGAGGAACGCATCAGCTTCGACGACTTCCAGGAACTCGACCTGCGGGTCGGCCGCATCGAGAGCGCGGAGGGCGTCGAGGGCGCGGACAAGCTCGTGAAGCTCACCGTGGACATCGGCGTCGAGACCCGCCAGATCGTCGCGGGCCTCAAGCAACTCCACGACACCGACGACCTCGAAGGACGGACGGTCGTGGTCGTCGCGAACCTCGAACAGGCCGAGCTGTTCGGCGTGGAGTCGAACGGGATGGTGCTCGCCGCGGGCGAGCAGGCCGACCTCCTCACGACCCACGGCGACGCCGAACCCGGCACGAAAATCAAGTAACCCGACCCGGAGGTTTCTCCGCCGACCCGGCGGCCACGGAGTGGGGTTCGAGCGTGTTCAGCCGAGGATGTCGTAGACGGTGACGAGGAGGAGGGAACTCCACAGGAAGACGCCGCCCCCGTAGAAGAGGAGGGGGATGCTGACCGGCGTGTCGATACCGGTGCCCGTCCAGCCGCCCTGGGCGTCGAGGCCCTCGGCGTTCTCGAAGCTCCCGCCGTCCGCCGGCCCGGTGCTGCCGACGCTGAGGATGACGGCGGTCACTCCACCGATAGCGGTGAACAGAACGAGGACGCCCGAGTCGGTCGCGACGTACACCGCGCCGACCGTGAGCGCGGCGAGAACGCCCGCGTAGAGGGCGAGCGGTTTCGAGAGGTCTGCGATGTTCATGTCTGCTCGCTAGAACGACTCGGGCCGCCACGTATGAACGTTTTCCAGGCGACTGGCGGAGCCGTTATTGAGCGTCTCGTTCGGGGCGCGAGCGCTCCGGCGGCGGGCGGAGCCGTACGTAGGACACGGTCGTTCGTGAGTGGCTGACGGCGAGGGTTTTTGCGCCGTCGCGCCCAACTGTCTCGTAATGAGGAACGCGAAGATCGTGTGCACGCTCGGCCCGGCGACGAACGACCGGGCGTCGGTGCGTGCGCTCGCGGACGCGGGGATGACGGTGGCGCGCGTGAATTCGAGTCACGGCGAGCGCGACGACCGCCGCGCGCTCGTGGAGACCGTGTGGGAGGTCGACGAGGCGACGGAGAACCCGGTCGCTGCGATGGTCGACCTGCAGGGCCCGGAGGTCCGAACCGCGCCCATCGAGGGCACTATCGAACTCGAAGCGGGGCGGACGGTGCGATTCGAGCCAGGGACGACCGCGAACCCGGATCGCGTCGGCCTCTCGACGAGCATCGCGGCCGCGGAGCCCGGCGACAGGGTGCTGCTGGACGACGGCCGCATCGAGACCACGGTCGAAGAAGTCGAGGGCGACGCCGTCGTCGTGCGCATCGAGTCCGGCGGCGAACTCGGGAGTCGGAAGGGCGTGAACGTCCCGGGCGTGAGCCTCGGCCTCGACGTGGTGACGGAGAAAGACCGAAAGGATCTGGAGATGGCCGCCGACCTCGGCGTGGACTTCGTCGCGGCGAGTTTCGTCCGGGACGGCGAGGACGTGCTGGACGTGAGCAGCGTGCTGGAGGAGTTCGACGCGGACATCCCCATCATCGCGAAGGTCGAGCGCGCGGACGCCGTGGAGAACCTCGACAGCATCGTGGAGGCCGCACACGGCGTGATGGTCGCTCGGGGCGACCTCGGCGTGGAACTCCCGATGGAGGACGTTCCCGTCATCCAGAAGCGCATCATCCGGCGGTGTCGGAACGCCGGGTCGCCCGTGATCACGGCGACGGAGATGCTGGACTCGATGATTCACAACCGCCGGCCGACGCGCGCGGAGGCCTCGGACGTGGCGAACGCCGTGCTCGACGGGACGGACGCCGTGATGCTGTCCGCGGAGACCGCTATCGGCGACCATCCGACGCGTGTCGTGGAGTCGATGGACCGGATCATTCGAGAGGTGGAGCGCAGCGAGGAGTACGCCGAATTGCGCGAACAGCGCGTGCCGAACGCGGACGACGGGCGGACGGACGCGCTCGCGCGGTCAGCGCGCTACCTCGCGCGGGACGTGGACGCGACCGCGGTCGTCGTCGCGTCCGAGTCGGGGTACACGGCGCGAAAGGTCGCGAAGTTCCGGCCAGCGATGCCGGTGGTCGCGACGACCCCGAACGACCGCGTGCGCCGCCAGCTCGCGCTCTCCTGGGGCGTGAACGCGCAGTACGCGCCGATCGAGTCCGGGGACGCCTCTGACGTCATCGACTCCTCGGTTGCCGCGGCGCTCGACGCCGGCGTCGCGGACAGCGGCGACACGGTCGTCGTGGTCTCCGGGATGATGACGGAACTCGAAGGCACGGACACCGCGAACACGCTGAAGGTGCACGTCGCGGCGGAGACGATCGCGGTCGGCCGCGCCGTCGTCGCGGGCCGCGTCACCGGGCCGTTCGTTCGCGCGCCCGACGGCGACCTCACGGACGTTCCCGACGGCGCGATTCTCGGGATTCCTGCCGGCTTCGACGGCGAGTTCGACGGCGACCTCTCGGTCGTCGGCGGCATCGTCAGCGAGCGCGCCGGGATGACCGGCTACCCCGCGATGATAGCGCGCGAACTCGACGTCCCGATGGTGAGCGGCGTCACGCTCCCCGACGACCTCGCGGACGGAGACTCCGTCACGCTGGACGGCGAACGCGGCGTCGTCTACGGCGGCCGCCTCTAGCGACCCGCGGGCTTTTGCCGCGCGAACACCCAGCAGGGGTATGAGCGAGTCAGAGGAGTTCGACGACCCCGAGATGCTGCCGCCGCCGCCGATAGACATCGAGTCGCCCGACCCCGAGAACGTCGCGTTCTTCCTGCTCGGCGTCGTGGTCGCTGTCGTCGCCATCGTTCAGATCGCCCTGTAGCGGACAACCGTTTTGGTGCTTCGCGTCCGACAGTACGTATGGCAGTAGAGACGCTCCCGCTGTTGCTCGTGATCGGCGGTGTCGCCCTGATGGTGCTGGAGGCGTTCGCGCCGGGCGCGCACTTCGTCGTCATCGGCACCGCGCTCACAGTCGCCGGTGTGCTCGGTATCCTGCTCCCCACCGTGTTCGCCACACCCATCGCGCTCGCCGTCGTCGTCCTCGTGGTCGGCGGTGTCTCCCTCTGGGTGTACCGTCGCTTCGACATCTACGAAGGCACCGACGAGGGCCAGACCGAGGGGTCGGCGAGCCTCCGCGGGAAGACCGGGTACGTCGTGGAGCGCGTGACCGAGCGCGAGGGCCGCGTGAAGATCGAGGGCGGCGGGTTCAGCTCGCGGTACGCGGCGCGCACTCGAACCGGCGCTATCGAGGAGGGCACTGACATCATCGTCACCGACCCCGGCGGCGGGAACGTTCTCACCGTCGAATCGCTCGACGGCAGGGACGACATCGACCGCGAACTCGAACGGGAGCGCGAGCGCCAAGAGTAGGGAGGCGAACCTTTATCCGGGAACCGAGAGCAGATAGCGTATGGAACTCGCTCCCCTCCAATCGCTCGGTGGGAGTCCGGTCTTCACCGCGGTGGCGCTCCTGCTGCTTGGGCTGGCAGTCGTCATCGTCTACCAGATGGTGGAGATCGTGGACGCCTACGAGAAGAAGGCGCTCACGGTGTTCGGCGAATACCGCGGGCTGCTCGAACCCGGGATAAGCTTCATCCCGCCGTTCGTCTCCCGAACGTACGCGTTCGACATGCGGACGCAGACCATCGACGTTCCCCGCCAGGAGGCCATCACGCGCGACAACTCGCCCGTGACGGCGGACGCCGTGGTCTACATCCGCGTAATGGACGCGAAGCGCGCGTTCCTCGAGGTCGACAACTACGAGCGTGCGGTATCGAACCTCGCGCAGACGACGCTGCGCGCGGTGCTCGGCGACATGGAACTCGACGACACGCTGAACAAGCGCCAGGAGATAAACGCCCGCATCCGCGAGGAACTCGACGAACCGACGGACGAGTGGGGAATTCGCGTGGAGAGCGTGGAAGTCCGCGAAGTGAACCCGTCGCAGGACGTCCAGCAGGCGATGGAGCAACAGACCTCCGCGGAGCGCAAACGTCGCGCGATGATTCTGGAGGCGCAGGGCGAACGCCAGTCCGCCATCGAGACCGCACAGGGGGAGAAGCAGTCCGACATCATCCGCGCGCAGGGGAAAAAGCAGAGCCAGATCCTGGAAGCGCAGGGCGACGCCATCTCGACGGTGCTCCGCGCGAAGTCCGCCGAATCGATGGGCGAGCGCGCCATCGTGGAGAAGGGCATGGAGACCCTGGAGGCGATCGGACAGAACGAGTCGACGACGTTCGTGCTGCCGCAGGAACTCACGAGCCTCGTCGGACGGTACGGCAAACACCTCACCGGGAGCGACGTGGAGGCCGCGACCGAATCCCTCGACAGCCTCGACTTCGACGACGAAACCCGCGAACTGCTCGGGTTGGATGACATCGACGAGATTCTGAGTCAGCTCGACGAGGAGGCGGACATCGACACGGACAAATTAGAGGAGAAAGCGGAGGAGGTGATGGCTGGAAAGGACGCCGGGATGCAGGACGCCGAGTCCGTCATCGAGGAGATGGATCAGGAGTTCGAATCCGCCAACGACGACACGTCCGGCGGGTCGGCGGACGAGAACGGCGACGAGACGAAGTAAGGCAACCCTTTTCTCGGTCTGTCACCTACTCACACGTAGATGGTCGACGAGGACAAGCGTTCGACGCTCCGGCGGTTCGCGGCCGTCGGAGCGGCCGGCCCGCTGTCGCAGCTCCCGTCGAGCGACGACGGCGGGAGCGAGACGCGGGACGCCATCTCGGGCTACGTCGCGTCGACGCCGGGCGCGCACTTCTCGAAGCTCCGCGATGACCTCAAACTCGCCACCGGAGAAGCCCAGCACCACCTGCGGCGGCTCGTGGAGGACGGCGTAGTGGAAGCGCACCGCGACGGCGACTACCGCCGGTTCTTCCCCGCGGGCCGGTTCTCCGACTTGGAGCGGGTGGCGCTGAGCTATCTGCGGCGGGAGACGCCGCGCGGGATGCTGCGCGAACTCCTCCGCGACCCCGACGCGTCCGGCGGGGCGCTCGCGGAGTCGCTGGGCGTGTCGCGCCCGACCGTGAGCAAGTACGCGACCGAGCTCGAACGCGCGGGCGTGCTCTCCCGGGAGGACGGGTACGCGGTCGAATCCCCGGAGACGGTGTTGATGTTGCTCGTGCGGTACGCGGAGTCGTTCGACGCGGAGACTGCCGAGTTCGCCGCCGAGGCCGCGGATTTCGTCTCGTACGCTCCCTGAATCGGCAATAAGTCCTTTCAGTTCGCGGGAGTGAGTTCCCGTATGAGCAAGGAGTGACTGCCAAACCTGTCACGGCTCGAGTACCTCGCGGGCGCGGCGACGCTCGGCGCGCTGGGGACGGGGGGCGTGGTGTACAACGGCGACCTTCCCTTCTCGGAGTCGGAGACGCCGACGTACGTCGCCCAGCAGGGCTACCTCCGCTGGGAGCTGGAGCCGCTGTCGTACGAGAACCAGACGGTGAGGGAGTTCTACGGGTACGGCGACGGCGGGGACGCCGGCGCGAACCCGTCCGCGCCCCTCGCGGCGGACGACACGGCGAGTCGCGTGTTTGCGTACACGGGCCCCGTGAACGACAGCCTCGGGTTCCTGCACGGCGGGCCGAACGGCCCCGCGGGCGAGGCGGACTTCGCGTTTTCGGGATTGAACCGGTCGAAGGGCGAGTGGGTGGTGCGCGACGACCCCCTCGACGCGGACGACGACTACGAGCCGTGGGCGGGCGGGAACCAGCGCGTGGACTGGCAGTGGCCCGCGGGCGGGACGGACGGCGGCGCGTTCTGGAACGCGTTCGAGAGCACCGTGAAAGTGAACCCGAAGACGCTGTCCGGCGTGGACTCGTGGCGGTTGCTCTCCGGGCCAAACCCAGCGAATCCGACCGTGCACGAACTCTCCCCGGAGAAACCACTGAAGATTCGGGAGGCGAAGCGACCCGTGAAGACGATGAACGTGGACGTGATGCCGGACTCAGCGGACACCGTCTTCGACCCGTACTCCCAGGACACGCTCGACGTGGCCGTGAAACCCGGCGGGGAGGTCGGGCCGGACGACCTCGACCCCGGGAACTACTCGCTCTACTTCGGCTCCCGGGAGTACCTCGCCGGGCAGAACGGCGCGTCCCCCCAGAAGAGCATGACGGTAGAGGGCGACCTCCTCCTGAAGTACAAGATTTCCGCGGCGAACTTCAGCCTGAGCGACCGCACCGCCTACCTCGTCGGGAAGTCGAAGTCGGGCGCGTGGGTGCGCGGCACCGACACCATCCACCCCGGCGGGTTCGGCACCGGCGACCCCTCGGGGAACCTCGTGGTCTCCGACCTGCACGTGGACGCCGCGGGCGCGGACGAACAGAACCTGAACGGCGAGTGGGTGGAGTTCCAGAACGCGGGGGACGCGACGCTCGACCTCACCGGGTACACCGTCCGGGACGAGGAGGGCTGGGCGTTCCACCTGCCGGACGGCTTCGCGCTCGACCCGCAGGAGACGGTTCGCCTCCACACGGGGAGCGGCGAGTACGGCCCGCACAACCTCTACTGGGGCGTCGAGTCCGAGGTCTGGGAGAACGGCGGCGGCACCGTCATCGTCGAGGACGACACCGACACGCCGGTTATCGAGTACGAGTACCCGCGGAACTAGGGGCTCCGGTAGTCGGGGTTGAGTCTGACGACGAGCCGGTAGCCGAGGAACACCGGCGGGAAGATGGCACAGACGAGTACGGCGGTGAATCGCGTCGCCGGTGCGGCCGCGGCCAGCAGACGGGATGCGAACACGGAGAGGACGACGGCGACGCCCGTTCCGCCCGCGAACGCGACCGCGAGCCAGCCCGCGAGGCCGAGAGCACCGCGGTTGTTCGTGAACGACGAGAAGTCGAACCGCTCCGCGTGTCGAAGGCCGTCGTAGTGAGCGGGAACCATCGCGACACCCATGAGCACGGCGAGGACAACCGGGTCGGCCGGCGAAAACACCCACATGAATGCGGTGACGAGCACGACACTCACCGCCTGCAACGGCCTAATAGGGACGTTCGAAATCAATTCTGGCGCGTGTTAATTGCAGTTGGCGTGACGTATTCGGGGTTTAGTCGGCTGACGACGCGGGAACCGAGTAGGCCGGCGACAAGTGCGGGAAGCCCGACCATCGCAACCAGGCGGAGCGTGCCGTTCGCGGAGACCGCGGCGTCGACGACGAACGCCAGCGCGAGCGCGACCACGAAGACGAGAACGACTACCAGAGCGAACGCGCTCACGACGCCACGCCACCCCTCCTCGTCCGCGAATCGGTTGTAATCGAACTCCGGCGAGTACACGAGGCGGACGTAGTGAATCGGCAAGAAGACGAGTGACACCATCACGGCCGCCTCCAGCGGGGACACGGGAGTCAGAACGCCGAACAGAAGGTAGCCGGCGACGAACACGACGAGCACGACCGGGAGTTGGACGCGGAGAGGTGGATTGGTCATTTGTAATTCAGACAGGATTGTTGATTTCGTTCAACGAAGCGAGTGCGGCAGCGGCCATAACTCCCGCAGTAACAACCCCACCGTTCGCACGGAGCGTCGGAGAGTTTCCAATGTCAGTGACGATATCCGCATTATCGGTTAACCAGTCTTTCCCCGAAACAAACGGAATTGTGAATGGTGACGGGTCGCCATTATTCAACTCATCACGCTTGTCAGGGAGGTTGCATCCGAGGAATTTACACACACCTGCATCCTCGTTACCGACTAATAAGCATCCGTCAGTTGGATTAACACCGACCCAAAAACTGACTTCTACTTGAAATATATCATTCTCTGTAACTGTTGCTGTCACATCGGTCCAGTAAACCTCCGGCGTCTGAATTCCACCACAATCTTTCGCGCCGTAGTATAGGGCAGCAGGGGTACTCAGACAAACCTCGATATCCCCGTCCGGATAGCAGCCTTCGATTGCGAGTCCACCAGGGTTGTCATAGGAGGGGATCTCAGGAGAGACCTGAAGAATAAACTCGTTAATGTATGCATTCCATTCTTCATCAGTCCCTCCAGACGGTTCTTTTGCGGCGACCCTCGAGCTTTCTCCGTCCGTCCCAACCGTCGGCCCGTCACTACCGGTATCCGGTTTGGCGCTCGCTGCCCGGGACAGGCCTACGAGGCCGACTCCGGCCGTAGTGAGACTGAATCTCACGGTCTTAAGTGCGTTTCTTCGGGTTACCTCTCTCTCTCTGAATTGCCTATCTCCCTAGGCATGAACAACCCACTATACTACTGTAATAAATAATTTTCGTGGGTTTGAATTGTTCTACGCCGTGACTTTCCAGGTGGTGCTGGAGGAGTACCCCCACTTCTCGACGTCGAGGTCGATGTCGGCCTGCTGGAGTGCGGGCATGTTCGTGCCGACTTCTTTCGCGGACATGTCGAGTTCGTCGCCGATGAGACGGGACTTGAAGTAGGTCTTCGTCGGGGCGTTCTCGCGGAGGAACGCGAGGATGGCCTCCTGTTTGTCGGTGAGTGTCGGAGCCTGGACGGCCTGTGCCTGGGACGCGGCGCTCATACTCGACTGGAACACGCATACCTCAAAAGGGGCTTTGGTACGCTAAGTAAAACACACCTTGTAGGCTTTCTGTCCGCCATTCACGGCGCTTTCGATGGTTCGAGTGGTGGCGAGGGTGGCCTGGTGGTGGGGTGGTTGGTACGGGTGGCTAAGAGTCCAGAAAGTTCTTAGGCGAAACCGCCCCCCATTAGGGCAATGAGCGATGCGTCCGTCGAGGTGAGCGTCGTCCTCCCGGCGTACAACGAGGAGGACACCATCCGGGAGACGGTGGAGACGACGCTCGCGACGCTCGACGGCTTCCTGCCCGCGGGGAGTTTCGAGGTCGTGGTGGCGGAGGACGGCTGTGACGACCGGACGCCCGAGATCGCGGACGAATTCGCGGCCGCGGACTCGCGAGTGCGGCACTTCCACTCGGACGAACGCCTCGGTCGGGGCGGCGCGCTGGACTTCGCGTTCGAGCGCGCGGCGGGCGACGTGCTCGTGTACTTCGACACCGACCTCGCGACCGACATGCGTCACCTGGAGGAACTCGTGGAGAGCGTGCGGTCGGGCGAGTACGACGTGGCGACGGGGTCGCGGTGGCTCCCCGGGAACGTCGCGGACCGCCCGGCGAAGCGCGGCATCCCCTCCCGGGGATTCAACTTCGCGACGCGACTCCTGCTCGGATCCGACCTGCGCGACCACCAGTGCGGGTTCAAGGCGTTCAGTCGGGAGGCGTTCGAGTCGTTACATGGCGACGTGGAGGACAAGCACTGGTTCTGGGACACGGAGATGCTCGTGCGCGCCCAGCGCAGGGGGTTTCGGGTGAATGAGTTCGCGGTAGACTGGACGCCGAAGGGCGACTCGAAAGTCGACCTCGTCCGCGACGTGTTCGGGATGGGGTCGCAGATTCTCCGGTGTTTCTGGGAGTTCCGGGTGTCGCCGTACGCGAGCCGGCGGACGGGAATGGCCGTCGGCGTCCTCCTGTCGATTCTGGCGTTCGCGCTGATGTTCGTCTACATCGACACCGACACGTTCGTTCGGGAGGTGTCGAACGCTGATCCGGCGCTCGTCGCGGCGGGCGCGGCCGTGTACGTCGCGTCGTGGCCGCTCCGCGGACTCCGCTACCGCGACATCCTCGCGGAGCTCGGGTACGACGGGAGCGTGGGGTTCCTCACGGGCGCGGTGTTCATCAGTCAGACGGGGAACCTGGTGATACCGGCGCGGGCGGGTGACGCCATCCGCGCGTACATCGTGAAGGCGCGGCGGGGCGTGCCGTACAGGACGGGGTTCGCGTCGCTCGCGGTCGAGCGCGTGTTCGACCTGCTCACCATCACGGTGCTCGCGGGGAGCGTGCTCGTCGGTCTCGCGCTGTTCGCGCCGGGAACGCTCGTCGAGCTCGCGACCACCGCGTCCGGCGTCGGCGTGGAGGGGAACGCCGGGGCCGTCCAGCAGGCCGTCGTCGTCGCCACCGTCGTGGGCGCGCTCGCCATCGGCTCCGTCGCTCTCATCGTCTGGTCGGCGCGCTCGGACACGAACTACGTCCGCCGGGTGGTGAACTGGGCGAGCGACGACTCGTACACGGAGTACGTCGCGGGCGTCTTCGAGGACTTCGTGACGGACGTCCAGCGCGTCGCCGGCACTGCGCGCGGGTTCGCCCGCGTCGGCGGGACGAGCGTTCTGGTCTGGACTATCGACGTGGCGACGGCGCTCCTCGTGTTCCGCGCGTTCGGCCTCAGCCTCCCGCTCGTCGACCTCGTCGCGGTCGGCTTCTTCGCGGTGAGCGTCGGGAACCTCTCGAAGGTGATTCCGGGGCCGCCGGGCGGTATCGGCATCTACGAGGCCGCGTTCGCCGCGATCGTCCATACGCTCCTGCCGGTGTCGTTCGCCACGGCGGTCGCCGTCGCCATCGTCGACCACGTCGTGAAGAACGTCGTCACGGTCGCTGGCGGCGCGGGGTCGATGATTTGGTTGAACGTCTCGCTCACCGAGGCCGTGGACGGCACGGTCGAACCGGAGACCGAGGAGGAGGCGGCAGTCAGTAGTAGTCGGTGACGAACGGGCCGAGCGCGCCCGCGAGCGCGTGGCGGAGCGCAGATTCCCTGTCGACGAGGTCGCCGGTGAGCGCGCCCGCCGCGCCCTCGGATCGTGCGACGTTCTCCGCACCGACGACGTCGTCCATCACGGGCCCGAGTTCCTCGCCGGCCCGCACGCGCGCCGCGATGCCGTCGGGGAGGACGAACCGCGGGCCGCCCCCCAACCCGGTGGTGTCGCCGTCCGTCACGGCCGCCCACATCGTGAGCAGGAGGGCGTCGTCCGCGGGGGCGACGCCGCCTTCGAGGCCGACACCGAGGTCGTAGTCGCCGGCGGCGAGCGCGCGTTCCGCCCGGTTGCGCGCGCCCTCGCGCGTCTCCGACTCGGTCATCGGCTGTTCCGATACGCCCGACGGCACGCCCTCCGTGGTGACGGTGGCGTTCAGCGCGGCGGTCGCGCGCTCGGTCGCCTCGCGCTTCACGGGGTTCTCGCTCCCGACTGCGATTCGCATACCGGCTCGTGGCGAGCGCGGGGTGAAAGCGTTCCGGCGACCGTGTGAGTGCGTGACGAACCAGCTGCGAAGGGGAACGCTTATGCGCGTTTTGGGCTAACCCTGTTTCCACGACCCCCTCCGAGTTTTCGGAGTTTACGCATGACTAACCAGCGCATACAATCCCGAACGCAAGAGACGACCGAAGCGGAAACCGAGAGCGAGGAGTCCAACGAATGCCCCGAGTGCGGCGGCCTCGTCATCCAGGACGAGGAACACGGCGAGTCCGTCTGCATGGACTGCGGCCTCGTCGTCGAGGAGGACGGCATCGACCGTGGCCCGGAGTGGCGCGCCTTTGACTCCGCGGAGAAAGACGAGAAGAGCCGCGTGGGCGCACCCACCACGAACACGATGCACGACAAAGGGTTGTCCACGAACATCGACTGGCGGGACAAGGACGCCTACGGCAACAGCCTCTCCTCGAACCAGCGCCAGAAGATGCAGCGCCTCCGCAAGTGGAACGAGCGCTTCCGCACTCGGGACGCAAAGGAGCGCAACCTGAAGCAGGCGCTCGGCGAAATCGACCGGATGGCGTCGGCGCTCGGCCTCCCGGACAACGTCCGCGAGACGGCGTCGGTCATCTATCGGCGCGCGCTCGAAGAAGACCTCCTGCCCGGCCGCAGCATCGAGGGCGTCTCCACCTCGTGCGTGTACGCCGCCGCGCGCCAGGCCGGCGTCCCCCGCAGCCTCGACGAAATCGCGGACGTGAGCCGCGTCGAGAAGGCCGAAATCGCCCGCACGTACCGGTACGTCGTGCGCGAACTCGGCCTCGAAGTGCGGCCCGCCGACCCCGAGAGCTACGTGCCGCGCTTTGCGTCCAGCCTCGAACTCTCCGACGAGGCCGAACACCGCGCCCGCGAACTCCTCCAGACCGCGAAGGACAAGGGCGTTCACTCCGGGAAGTCCCCCGTCGGTCTCGCCGCCGCGGCCGTCTACGCCGCCGCGCTCCTCACGAACGAGAAGACCACGCAGGCGAAAGTCAGCGAGGTCGCGGACATCAGCGAGGTCACGATCCGCAACCGCTACCACGAGCTCCTCGAAGCCGAGGACTCGATTCCCGTCTAGGTTTTTCACTCGCTCGATCCAAGTCGGGGTATGCGAGTCCCCGAGTCGCTCCCCGCCCGTGCGGGTGTCGTCCTCGTCGGCGCGCTCACCGGCGGCGTCATCGCCGCGCTCGCGAGCACCGTCCTCCCCAGCCCCTATCCGTTAGCGGTCGGTATCGCGGCCGCCGTCCCCGTGATGGATGTCGGCATCTATCCGGAGAACGTCCCCGCCGGGGCCAGCGTGGCCGCGCGGGTCGGCGTCTCGGCGGCTGTCGGCGGCGCGCTCGCCGGGTGTGTCGTCGGCTGGGCGTGGCTGGCGTTCTCCCTCCCGTTCCCGACTGGATTCGCGATCGGAACCGCCTACCTCGCGGCCGAGTTCGCCGGATCCGCCGCGCTGTCCCGCCTCACCTAAGTCGGCGGCGCGAAAGTATCGGGTATGGAGTTCACGGAGTTCACGCTCGCCGCCTCGACGGACACGCTCGCGGATGAACCCGCGGCGCGCGAGCACGCCGACTGCCTGG
The DNA here is from genome assembly GCF_007833275.1 of Salarchaeum sp. JOR-1. Lineage (GTDB taxonomy): Archaea > Halobacteriota > Halobacteria > Halobacteriales > Halobacteriaceae > Salarchaeum. The sequence continues at coordinate 246,757 of NZ_CP042241.1, forward strand.
AGTTCCGGATGGATCTCGCGAGCGACCCGCTCGCCGCGCTCGACGACTACGACGGCGCGCTCCCCCTGCTCGCGACGAACCGCGCGGCGTGGGAGGGCGGCGACGCCGCGGACGACGACGCCCGCCTCGACGCGCTCTGCGAGGCCGTCGCGCACGACGCGGTCGAAGCAGTGGATATCGAGTTGGAGTCGATGCTGGACGGCGACGGCACGCGCGTGCGGGACGCCGCGCGGGACGCGGACGTGTCAGTGGTGGTGTCGGTGCACGACTTCGAGGGGACGCCGCTCCGCCAGGACATGCGCGGCCTCCTCGGGAACGCCGTGGAGTACGGCGACGTGGGGAAGCTCGCCGTCACGGCCCAGGACAGACAGGACGCGCTCGACCTCCTCACGGTGACGCACGAGTACGCGCTGGCGGACGAACCGGTGGCGACGATGGCGATGGGGGAAGCCGGCCGGCACACGCGCGCCGTCGCGCCCGTCTACGGCTCCAGAATCGGGTACGCGCCCGTCCGGGCCGCGGACGCGACCGCGCCCGGCCAGTACGACCTCGAAACCCTCCGCGCGCTCGTCGACGACCTGCGGTAGTGACGCTGCAGACGCGGTCGTGCATCGCCGGGCGGCGCGCGGCGTTCTCGAGCGACTTCGTCGCTCGACTTTTTCGTGGAGGGTTTTCGAGGAGAGGGGCCCGCAGGTCGCCGACAGCGACCGAGGAAACCCGACGAAGAAAACGGTCCGTTTAGAGGTCTTCGAGCGCGCGGAGTTTCTGCTCGACTTCGGGCGGGGCGGCGCTGGGGCCGTCGCGGACGCGGTGGTCGGGGACGACGATCGGGAGGGGGTTCTCGGCGAGCGCCGCCCGCACCTCGTCGAGGTCGTCGGGGTCGTCGGGGTCGAGGCCGGGCGTGATGCGGGCGAGGGCTTCGACGGAGAGCTGGTCGCCGTAGGGGATTTCTCTGACCTGTTCGATGACGTTCCGGTGGGTGGTCGGGACGGTGAGGCCGATTTCGACGTCCCGGAAGTCGTCCTCGACGCCTTCGAGGTAGGCGAAGAGTCGGTCGAGGAGGGCGTGGTCGTCGCTCGCGTCCTCGTCGGGGGCGGTGGGGACGGAGACGCTGATGAGGCGGTCGCCGGCGAGGCCGAGTTGGACGTAGCGGTCGAGGTAGTCGGAGTGGCGTGCGTAGAGGCCGCTCATGGGCGTGTGGTGGCGCGTCAGCGGTTTATACCTCCCGGGGACGGCGGGAGAGGCGAAAGCCTAATGTACAAAAGAGTGCATTGACGTACAACAATGGACGAGTCAGAGTTGGCGCCGGCGGTGCGCTCGATCCTCGACGCCGCGCGCGAGAGAACACACGACGGCGAGCGGCTCTCGGTCGAACCGCGGTCGCTCACCGACGCGTTCGCGGCCGCGGAGGCCGACGGCCGCGTCCCGCTCGTCGCGGAGGTGAAACCCACGAGTCCGACCACCGACGGCACGCGCGACGTGAACCCCGTCGAGGCCGCACGAGCGATGGTGGAGGGCGGCGCGGCTGCGCTCTCCGTGCTCACCGAGCCAGCGCACTTCGGCGGGAGCACGGAGACGCTCGAACGCGTGCGAGACGCGGTGGACGTGCCCGTCCTCCGGAAGGACTTCATCGTGCGCGAGGAGCAACTGGACGCCGTCGCGGCGGACGTGGTGTTGCTCATCGCGCGGTTCGTGGACGACCTCGACGGCCTGCTCGCGGCGGCGCGCGACCGCGGCTTCCAGGTGCTCGTGGAGACCCACACCCGCCAGGAGGTCGCGCGAGCGCTCGCCGCCGGCGCGGACGTCGTCGGCGTGAACAACCGCGACCTCGCGAAACTCGACGTGTCCCTCGAAACGTTCGAGTCGGTGGCGCCCGAAGTACCCGATAACGTGACGACGGTCGCGGAGAGCGGAATCAGCACGCGAGACGACGTGCGGCGGATGCGGGCGGCGGGCGCGGACGCCCTGCTCGTCGGCTCGGCCGTGATGGACGACACGCCCGACGCCATCCGGGCGCACACGCGAGACCTAACATGAGTGAGAAAACGTTCGGCGACTACGGCGGACAGTACGTCCCCGAGGCCCTGATGCCCGCGCTGACGGAGCTCGAGGACGCCTACCAGCGCTACGTGCTGGAGAACGAGGACGGCTTCGTCGACGAGTTCGAGGAGCGCCTCCGCGACTTCGGCGGGCGCCCGACCCCGCTCCAGCGCGCGGACAACCTCTCCGAGCGGTACGGCTTCGACGTCTACCTCAAGCGCGAAGACCTCCTGCACGGCGGCGCGCACAAGCTCAACAACGCGCTCGGCCAGGCCCTGCTGGCGAAGTACATGGGGAAAGAGCGCGTCATCGCGGAGACGGGCGCGGGCCAGCACGGCACCGCGACGGCGATGGCGTGCGCGTCCCTGGATTTGGACTGCGAGATCTACATGGGTCGCACGGACATCAACCGCCAGCGGCCGAACGTCTACCGGATGCGCATCCACGGCGCGGACGTGAACCCCGTCGACATCGGGTCTGGGACGCTGAAGGAAGCGACGAACGAGGCGATGCGGGACTGGTCGCGCACGGTCGAGGACACGCACTACGTCATCGGGAGCGTGGTCGGTCCACACCCGTTCCCGACGATGGTGCGGGACTTCCAGTCCGTCATCAGCGAGGAGGCCCGCGAGCAGTTCCGAGAGCAGGTCGGCCGCCTCCCCGAGGCCGTTATCGCGTGTGCGGGCGGGGGGTCGAACACGATGGGCGCGTTCCACGAGTTCGTGGACGCGCAACCGCGTTCCGCGGGCCGAGCGAGCGCTGAGCAGGGCGAGGCCGTCTCCCTGTACGCCGTCGAGGCGGGCGGGAGCGGGCTCGGCGTCGATAGCGAGCAGTCGTACGCGCCGAACTCCGCGAGCCTCGGCACGGGCACGGAGGGCGTGTTGCACGGCGCGCGCACCAAGCTTCTCCAGACGCCGGAGGGCCAAATCGTGGAGTCCCATTCGGTTTCCGCCGGCCTCGACTACGCGGGCGTCGGCCCCGAACTCGCGCACCTCGTGGACGAGGGCCGCGTCACGCCCGTGAACGTGGACGACGACGCGGCGCTGAACGCCTTCCACCGGCTCGCCACGGAGGAGGGCATCATCCCCGCGCTCGAATCCAGTCACGCGCTCGCGTACCTGGAGGAGTACGCGGAGCAACGCTCCGCGTCGGGCCCGGTGATGGTGAACGTCTCCGGTCGCGGGGACAAAGACCTCGACACGGTCATCGAGGAGTCCACGGAGCGCGACATCGCGAACGCGCCCGACATGGAGGTGTACCAGTGAGCGACCTCGAAGCGGCGTTCGACGGCGACCCCGCGCTCGTCTCCTACATCGCCGCCGGCGACCCGAGCGCGGAGCAGACGAAGGAGTACGTCCACGCGCTCGTCGAGGGCGGGAGCGACGTCATCGAACTCGGCCTCCCGTTCTCGGAACCCATCGCGGAGGGCCCGACGATTCAGAAGGCCGTGAAGCGCGCGCTCGACGCCGGCATGACGCCCGAGCGCTACCTCGACCTCGTCCGCGAACTGCGCGAGGAGGGCGTCGAGGTGCCGCTCGTCTGCATGACGTACTACAATCTCCTGCTCCAGCACGGGCAGGCGTCGCGGAGCGACGCCGAACGCGCGAGCGGGGAGGGAAGCGATGCGCGAGCGTCGCCGGAGGCGTTCGTCGCTGACGCCGCCGAAGCGGGTATCGACGGCTTCGTCATCCCGGACTTGCCGGTGGACGAGGCGGACGACCTGAAGGCGGCGTGCGACGAGCACGGCCTCGACCTGGTGTTCATCGTCGCGCCGACGACGACGGACGACCGCCTCGAACGCATGCTGTCGAAGGCGTCCGGGTTCGTGTACGTGCAGGGCCGGATGGGGACGACGGGCGCGCGCGACGACGTGAGCGAGGACGCGCACGGCAGCCTCGGCCGCTTGCAGGAGGCGTCCATCCCGAAGGCGGTCGGGTTCGGTATCAGCACGGGCGAGCACGCCCGCGAAATCGTCGCGGGCGGCGCGGACGGCATCATCGTCGGGAGCGCGTTCGTCGACCTGATAGCCGAGCACGCCGCGGACGGAACGGCGGCGGAGCGGTTGCGGGAGAAGGCGCGGGAGTTGAAGAACGGAGCGGTCGCGAAAGAGACGCCGGAATCACAATCGACATAGCCACCCCTTTGCTACACAGTATCAATGAATTCTACCGGGAAATCCGCACGACTCGACCGAATCGGGACAGACGGGAAGCTAGTGACGATTCCGATGGATCACGGCATCACGCTCGGCGCCGTCGAGGGCCTGAAGGACATCGAATCGACTATCGACGCCGTGACGCGCGGCGGCGCTGACGCCGTGCTCACGCAGAAGGGTATCGCGCCGCGCGTCCACCCGAACAAGAACGGGAAGGGCTACATCGTCCACCTCAACGCTTCCACGACCATCGGCCCGGACGCGAACGACAAGCGCCGCACAGGGACGGTTGAGGAGGCCGTTCGGGCGGGCGCGGACGCCGTCTCCTTCCACATCAACGTCGGGAGCGACCACGAACCCGACCAGCTCGCCGACCTCGCGCGCGTGACGGACGAGGCCGACCGGCTCGGCATCCCCGTGCTAGCGATGGCGTACGCGCGCGGGCCCGGCGTGGACGAACACGACGCGCGCAACCTCGGGCACGCCGTCCGACTCGCCGAGGAGGCGGGCGCGGACGTGGTGAAGACCGCGTACTCGGGCGACAGCGAGAGCTTCGAGCACGTCGTCGAGTCCACCGCGAAGCCGGTGATCATCGCCGGCGGCAGTCCGCAGGGCGACCTCGCGACCCTCGAAGCCGTGCGCGGCGCGATGGACGCCGGCGCGAAGGGCGTCTCGATGGGGCGAACGGTGTTCCAGCACGACGACCCGAAGGCCATCTCGGAGGCCGTCGCCGCGGTCGTGCACGACGACGCAGCGCCCGCGGACGCGCTCGACGCGGCCGGCCTGTAGGACTGCCGGTATCCGCCACGTTCAAGCACGCCGGCCGAGAGGAGTCGAGTATGACCGAACGCGCCGTCTGGCTGAAGGCGGACGACTCCGTTGGGGACTGGGAGACGCGGAAACGACGCATCACCGCCGGCCTGGAAGCCGGCGTGGACTGGGTGCTCGTGGACGAATCGGACGTGGAGCGCGTCCGCGAACTCGGGAGCGTGAACGTCGCCGCGTTCGAGCGCGACGACGTGGACGTGATCGGAGAGGCCGAATCCGAGACCGAGGCGGACTGTTACGTCGTCGGAAAAGACGGCGAGGGCGACGGAACCGTCGACCTGCCCAGCGATTTCTCGGGGAGCGCCGACCTCTCCGCGCTCCGCCGGAAGGACGACGTGGGCGGTGCGTACGTCCGCATCCTCGGAGAGGAGTACGAGTCGTTCGCTGAGGCCGCGGCCGAGGACGCCGCGTACACCCTCGTCGTCGGCGAGGACTGGACTATTATTCCCCTCGAAAACCTCATCGCGCGCATCGGCGAGGAGACGACGCTCGTCGCGGGCGTCACCACCGCCGAGGAGGCCGAGACGGCGTTCGAGACCCTGGACATCGGCGCGGACGCCGTCCTCCTCGACTCGGACGACCCGGACGAGATTCGGCGTACGGTTCGGGTTCGGGACGCCGCGCGCCGCGAGACCCTCGACCTCGAATGGGTGACCGTCACCGCGGTCGAGGAGGCCGGGAGCGCCGACCGCGTCTGCGTCGATACGGGCACGCTGATGGGCGACGACGAGGGGATGCTCGTCGGCTCGATGTCCAGGGGGCTGTTCTTCGTGCACGCCGAGACCGCTGACTCGCCGTACGTCGCGAGCAGGCCGTTCCGCGTGAACGCCGGCGCGGTGCACGCGTACGTCCGCACGGCCGACGGCGGCACGAAGTACCTCGCGGAACTCGGGAGCGGGGACGACGTGCAGATAGTGGACACGGACGGCCACACTCGCGAGGGCGTCGTCGGGCGCGCGAAAATCGAACGCCGTCCGATGTTCCGCGTCGAAGCCGAGACCGCGGCGGGCGACCGGATCGAGACGCTCCTCCAGAACGCGGAGACGATCAAGGTCGCCACCCGCGAGGGCCGGACGGCCGTCACCGACCTCGAAGCGGGCGACGAGGTGAAGGTCTATCTCGAGGAGGGCGGCCGTCACTTCGGCGAAGCCATCGAGGAGCGAATCATCGAACAGTAGTCAGCGGTACTCTTCTGCGGGCTGTGCGCCCGCGTCGCGTTCGGTGTGGCGGACGATGAACACGTCGTAGTAGTCGTCGGCGGCGACGCTGCTTCCGACGCTGCTCACGGACGAGACGAGGTCACCTGCGTTCTCGCTGCCGACGAAGACGATGCTCGCGTCCTCCTCGCGCGCCATGCTCCGGACGTGGCGGGCGACCGCGCCCGAGGACGCGCGACGCCCGAGAAGTTCGTGGCGGAAGTCGGCCTCGGGCGCTATCTCTGTGACCGTCTCGTGGACAGCGGCGACGACGCGATCCGAGTCGAACTCCTCCTCGTCGTCGAGCCAGCCGCGCTCGCGGGCGTACTGGGCGTCGTGTTCGATGACGGTGACGGCGACGAGGCGTTCGTCGAGCACTGACTGAAAGAGTTTCGCACGCCGGAGCGCCGCTCGAGACAACGCAGATCCGTCGAACGGGACGACAATCGGCATACCGAGAACACGGTCGCGACGGCCATAGGCCTACTCCCCGTTCTCGAACTCGTACGTACACCACGGACAGAAGTCGAGGTCGTCGTCGATTTCGCGCCCGCAGTTCGGACAGGTCGCGGCGGCCTCCGCGCCCGCCGCGGCGTCCGTTTCGGTCTCCGTGCGTCCCGGAGTGGGGACGGCGTCAGCGAGCGCCGTCTCGCGGTCTGCGGTCTGCGCGGCCGTGAGGAAGTAGGCGTCGGCGGCGCTGAGCACGCGAATCACGAGCAGCGCGAGAGTGAGCTCCACCGGGATAGTTGCCGTCTCGAACACCGCGAGTCCCTGCTCCTCGAACGCGGTGAGGAGTTCGGGGGGCGTGAGGAGGTACGCGAGGGCGACGGCGAGCGCGACCCAGGCGAGGGCGCGGAGCCACGCGCGGCGGTAGAGCTGGCCGAGGCCGGGGTAGACGAACGAGAGAGCGGCGGCGAGGAGACCGCGTCGGTTCAGAGCCACGAGTACGCGAGTAGTGCGCGCGCCGCCTCCTTAATCCCCTCGGGTCGCGTGGCCGACGAGTTCGACGGCGTTCACGACCGCGTGTGCGACAACGACAGCGGCGAGGCTGTTCGTGGCGACGAAGACGGCGGCGAGCGCGACGCCGAGCGACCCGGCGACGACGACGCCGGCGACGCCCTGTGCGCCGTGCGCGAGGCCGAACAGGACGCTGGAGAACGCGACGGCGACGACGACGGGCGTGTCGAAGCCGGCGAGCGCGCCGACCAAGGCGGCGCGGAAGAGCAGTTCCTCAGCGAGCGCGACCAGCGGTAGCACGCCGCCGAGCAACGCCACCCAGCCCCCCGCGGAGTCCGGTGTGAGGAGGTCTGTGAGCGCGTCCGAGTAGGGAACGCCGAGGGCGTCCGCAGCCCGCGCGGCCGCGACGTTCCCGACCGCGAGCAGGAGTCCCGCGAGCACGCCGACGAACACCGCCTCGGAGAGCGGACGCGTGCCGACGCCGAGCAGCGTGAGCGGAACCCCGAACAGCCACGCCGCCCCGGCGACGACGACGAGGAGCGTGCCGTGCGTGAGCGCGACGTTCGCGTACAGCGCGCCCGCGGACAACGCCGCCGTGTCCGTGGCGTCCGGCGGCGGCGCGCGCGACAGAGCGACCACCGCGAACGCGAGGAAGACGCCCACGCCGAGGAACGCCGCAGTCGCGGAACTACTCATTCGGGAGTCCTACACGACACGGCATGAAAAACGGGACGGAAGCGAGTTACTGCGGGCTCGGGCTGCTGTTCGGCCCGACCTGCTTGTCGAGTGCTTTCCCCGTGATGGACTTCAGGCGCGTGACGAGCGAATCCTTCTCGGGTTCGCCGACGAGCGCCACGTCCAAGACCTCGCTGAGGTGGCTGACGGGGATGATTTCGATCTGATCCTTGTACTCGTCCTCGATCATCACGTCCTGTTCGTTCGCCTTCGGGATGATGACCTTGTCACACCCGGCCTTCGCCGCGGCCTCTATCTTGTGCGTGACGCCGCCGACGGGCAGCACGTCCCCGCGGACGCTGAGGCTGCCGGTCATCGCGAGGCTCTGGTCGATGGGGATGTCCTCCAGCGCGCTGATGACGGCGGTCGCAACCGTAATCGAGGCGGAGTCACCCTCGACGCCCTCGTAGGACTGCACGAACTGGATGTGGATGTCCTTGTCCGCGATGGACTCGCCCGTGTACTTCTTGATGATGGCGGAGACGTTCTCCACCGCTTCCTGGGCGATTTCCTGCAGTTTACCGGTGGCGAAGATCTCGCCGCCCTCGCCCTGCCGGGGCGTGACTTCCGCCATGACCGGCATCATGATACCGGAGTCGCCGCCCATGACGGCGAGACCGTTGACGCGGCCGACCGCCTGCTTCTCCGTGGCGCGGAGTTCGTAGTCCTTCCGGCGCTCGATGTAGTCGTCCGCGACCTGCTGTTCGATGCTGCGCGAGCGCTTCTTCGCCTCCAGGACGTCCTCGCGCTGGGTCTTCTCGTGGCCCTTCGACTTCGCGATGTCGCCCGCGACGCGGACGAGACCGCCGAGGTTCCGGAGTTCGAGCGTCAGGCTGTCCTTCCGGCCGGCGCGGCGCTTCGCTTCGAGGATGATCTCGCTCACCGCGTTCGGTTCGAAGTGCGGGAGGCGGCCGTCGTTCTCGACCTCCTGGGCGACGAACCGCGCGTACTTCCGCCGCATCTCCGGGGTGTCGTCGATGGTGTCCTCCATGTACACCTCGTACCCGTACCCCTTGATGCGGGAGCGGAGCGCGGGGTGCATGTTCTCCATCGCGTCCATGTTCCCCGCGGCGACCATGATGAAGTCACAGGGGACGGGTTCGGTCTGCACCATCGCGCCCGAGCTGCGCTCGGACTGCCCGGTGATGGAGAACTCGCCCTCCTGGATCGCCGTCATCAGCTTCTGCTGGCTGCGAACGTCCAGCGTGTTGATCTCGTCGAGGAACAACACGCCCTTGTTCGCCTCGTGGATGGCGCCGGACTCCACGCGTTCGTGCGCGGGCGTCCCCATTCCGCCGGACTGGAAGGGGTCGTGACGCACGTCGCCGAGGAGCGCGCCGGCGTGCGCGCCGGTCGCGTCCTTGAACGGCGCGGTCTGGCGGTCGGCGTTGTTGATGAGGAGTTTCGGAACCATCGCGTCACCGCCCTGGTTCGTGTACCGGAACGCGAAGTAGAGGATACCCGCCGCGAGGATCCCCATCAGCGGCTGGAACGCGATGAGGAACGCGTACCCGATGACGACCGCGATGATGACCCACATCAACAGCGACCGCATCTGGTTGCGCTTGCGGGACTCCTCGCGGTGGGCGTCCACGATCTGTTCGCCCTTCCCCGCGGGGACGGTTCGGATCTTCGGTTCGTTCGAGTCGTCGGGGTTGTGGTAGACGAGGATGTCCTGGAGGTTCTCCTTCGGGAGGAGCTGGCTCATCGCCTTCGCCAGCATGGACTTCCCCGTTCCCGGCGACCCGATCATCATCACGTGACGGTGCTGTTTCGCCGCCCGCAGCACGATGTCGCGGGCGTCCTCCTGACCGATGACTTGGTCGACCAGGCGATCCGGGACCTTGATGTCCGAGGTGTCGTCGACCTTGAGGCCGCCGAGGAGGTCGTCCTCCGCCGCGTCCTCGTCGATTTCGACGTCACCCTCGACGTCGACCTCGCTACCGAGGTCTTCGAGGTCCCCGATGGGGTCGGCAGGCTCGTCGGGTTCGTTCCCGTGACTGCCGTACTCGTTCTCGGGGGGTGAGTCTGTCGGGGGCTCGTTGCTCATAGAAGTCTACTCAGTACACGAAGGGAGGGTCGGGCGACTGATATACTTTCTCCCTCCGGCGAACGCGCGAGCGCCGTAATCAGCAGCGTAGAGCCGCTAGAACGGCGTTCTCTGTTCAGAGGGTGTCGCGGACTCGTCACGCTTATGCGGGCGCGCCCGCTCTGTCCGCTAACGAATGACGCGCGGGTTCTACATCGGCCGGTTCCAGCCGTACCACGAGGGCCACCATCGCGTCGTCGAAGCCATCTCCGACGAAGTCGACGAACTCGTCGTCGGCGTCGGAAGCGGCGACAAATCCCACAGCACGCGCAACCCGTTCACGGCGGGCGAACGCGTGATGATGATAACGAAAGCGCTCGTCGACGTGGACGTCGTCACCTACGTCGTCCCCATCGAGGACATCAACCGGAACGCCGTCTGGGTGAGCCACGTCCAGTCGATGACCCCGAAGTTCGACGTGGCGTACTCCAACAACCCCCTCGTCATCCGCCTGTTCGGCGAGGCCGGCGTCGACGTCCGCCAGTCCCCGATGTTCGAACGCGACGTGCTGGAGGGAACCGAAATCCGCAACCGCATGATTCACGACGAGGACTGGCGCGAACTCGTCCCCGACCCCGTCGCCGGCGTCATCGACGAAATCGACGGCATCGAACGCATCCGCCAGGTCAGCGACACCGACGCCGGATAGGAGATAGACGGCCCTGTTGAAACCCTCACCAGCTGATAGTTTTCACCGTCAATCACTACCCACAGGGAAACGCTACAACGCCCACCACATCGTTTTTAGCTGAATCGAGGCACTAAGCCCCCTTCCTCGTTGAGATGCCCAACTGCTAACAAGTTTTGGGGGTTGGCGAGTACGGATTGTTCACTGACGGTCGGCGTATCGACTACGCGACGTGTTCACCACACGCCGTGCCAGCGACCGTAGCCAAGGACGGCGAGAACGGCGGCGACACCGACGCCGAGGTACGTCCCGAGAACCCAGAACGCCGCAAGGACGACTCCCCAGAGGCCAGCAACGACAACAGCATGTTCGAGGGTGTCGAGACGGCCAGCCGCGTACGCTGTGCCGAAGGCCACCGTCAGGAACAGGCCGAATATCGGCTGAATTGCGTACAGGAACGCCCACGCGAGGATGGAGAGCGCGACAACCCCCGCGAGTCCGTCGTAGCGGTTCGGAACATCGGCGGGCGCACGTGAGCCCGACGTAGCCATACGAAATCGAACAACTCCCTGTTGGAAAATTGTTTGGGATCAGACCCTCATCGGTCTCGGTATACAGTTTCGTCGAACCGGCCGTGCGGACGACAAGTGCGTGGGTACTTCGGCGTGGGTACTTCGCGTCCCCACCAAACGGCTGTTTCAGTGGCAACGATACCGAAAATAGGGATTCGACAGCGCCGAGCGTGTTCGACGTGACGAAGAGCGGCAGACCGAAGGCCTGACTGGCGCACGCCACCGAATACCTGCATGGACGCATTCGGTGTCATGAAGAACGCAAACGCTTCGCGTTTGCTGGCTCATCACGCGAAGACATGAACGTCTTCGACGTGATGAACGCGGTCGGGTTGGTCGCGTTCGCCATCGTGGGGTCGCTGAAGGCGAGCGACGCTGATCTCGACATTCTCGGCATCGCCGTACTTGGGTTTCTGACTGCTCTCGGCGGCGGTATCACCCGGGACGTGCTGGTGGGGCGGACGCCCGCGGCGTTCTCCGGGAGCGGGGACGTGATGTGGGCGTTCGTCGGCGTGTTGTTAGCGCTCGCACTGGCGGTCGTCGTGGACGAACGCGGCCTGCTCGACAGTCCCGCACTGCTGGTGCCGGACGCAGTGGGGTTGGCGGCGTTCGCGGCGATGGGCGCGCTCGTCGGCGCTTCGGCGGGCGTTTCCTCGTTCGGCGTGGTGGTGCTCGCGACGTTGACGGGCGTCGGCGGCGGCACCATCAGCGACGTGCTGCTCGACCGCGTGCCGTTCGTCCTCACGGAGGACTTCTACGCGTCCTGCGCGCTCATCGGTGGCGTCGTGTTCGTCCTCGCCGTGGACGCAGGCGTCGGGCGGCGGACGGCCGCGCTCGCCTGTGCGGGCGTCGTGTTCGGTCTGCGCGTCGTCGCGGTTCACCGCGAGTGGCGGCTCCCACAGCTTTGACTACTCGGAGCCCTCACCGATTCCGTCCTCGACGCGTTCCACGGCGCGTTCGAGCGTCACGGGAACCGCGTCTTCGAGTTCGCCGCGTTCGAAGTAGAGGAGCTCGACCCCGATGACGACGACGGCGACGATGAGCACCATCCAGAACGTGTTCGGTTCGCGGTTGTAGAGGTTCCAGAACATCACGGGCGCGAACGCGGCCGCGCCGACCGCGCCGACCGCGGGCGGAACGGGATGGACGTCGTCGTGGTCGCGCTCCCGGAACGCGAGGACGCTCATCGCGCCGAAGACGATGATGAACGCGAGCGACGCGAACGACGTGATTGCGCCGAGACTCCCCCACGCGCTGAACGCCGCGGTGATAGCGCCGAGCACGAGGAACGTCTTGTCCGGGACGCCGTCGACGTCGGTGTCCCCGATCTGGTCGGGGAGGAGGTCGGACTCCAGCATCCCCTTGGCGAAGTGGCCGCTCGAGAACAGGGTGGCGTTGATGGCGCTCCCGGTGGAGAACAGCGCGGAGATGGAGATGATGATCATGCCGAGCGACCCGAGGCCGAAGTAGCCGAGCATCGCGGACGCCGCGTCGCCGAGCGCGACGTGCGGATGGCTCTGGATGGCCTGCGGCGCCAGGTTCGTCGTCACCACGGCGACCATGACGTAGATGGCGACCGCGGCCGGAATCGAGATGTAGACCGCGCGACGGATGGTGTCGACCGGGTCGCCGATGCGCTCCTGGTCGTAGAAGAGGAGCTGCCAGCCCTGGAACGCGACGAACGAGATGGCGGCCGCGACCAGCGGGGTGACGCCCGTGAGGTGGCTGAACCCGAGCGACACGCTCTGCGGGGAGACGGGTCCGAGGTAGGCGAGTCCCCAGACGCCGAACGCGACGAGGATGCCGACTTTCGCGGCGACCAGGACGTTCTCGGCCGAGCCGGTGATGCGTGCGCCCGCGACGTTGAGCACGACGAACAGCGCGACGGCGAGCACGGAGATGACCGGGCGGAGCGGGAACCCGGCGTAACTGTCGGGGACGGCGTTGAACGCGATGGTGAACTCGGCGAACGCGAACGCGTACATCGCCATGGAGCCGATGTAGCCGAACAGCAGCGACCACCCGATCATTCCCGCGAGCGTGGCGTTCCCGACGAACTCCTGGACGAACGAGACGGAGCCGCCGCGCTGGTCGCCGAGGGCGTTGAGCGTGTTGTACGAGTAGCCGGCGCAGACGGCGACGACGCCGGCGGCGATGAACCCGAACCAGGTGGCGAACATCGCTATCTTCGCGACGACGCCGAGAACGGCGTAGATGCCGCCGCCGATCATGCCGCCGAGCGCCATCGAGACGCTCTCCTTCAGGCCGAACTCGTCGCTCATCACGAACCCCCATAAATCGTCGTCTCTGTTTCACCGTCGGGGCCGAATCGCGACCCCCAGACGGCGACGACGGCGACGAGCGCGATGACGAGGACGGCGACGACGGCCGTGCTCCAGAAGAACAGCGTGCCGTGCGGCTGGACGAGCATCGCGCCCGTGAGCACGATGCCGGCGACGACGACGAGGAGCCAGAGCGATGAGAGTTTCGCCTCCGGGTCGCGGGTGAGCTGGACGAGGTAGAACGCCCCGAGACCAGCGACGACGAGGCCGAACAGGGCGTTTTCGGTGGCGTTCTCGGGAGTCGTGAGGACGAACGGCGACGCGGCGAGCCAGGCCCCGAGAACCGTGATGGCCGCCGCGATGTACGTGACGAGGCGCGCGTACCGAAGGGTCACGTCTCACCACCCGCGGACGCGACGAGCGGACAGGCGTGGTTCGACGCGGCAGGCGACGACGCGCGAAGCATGCGAGAACAATCGGAGAAAACGGACTAAAGGATTTGGGCCGAACGCGAGGGCGCGGGCTCAGTTCGCCGCGATGATGTCGTCGATGCGGACGACAATCGTCGCGGCCTCGGTGGCGGCGTCGAGCGCGTCGCGCTTCACCGCGGCGGGGTCGAGCACGCCGTGGTCGACGGGGTCGGCGAGCGCGCCGGTCTCGCCGTCGGTGACGATGCCCGCGCGTCCGGTTTCGTTCGCGGCCCGGAGGTCGACGAGGGCGTCGATGGGATCCATGCCGGTGTTCTCGGCGAGCGTGCGCGGGAGGACGTCGAGCGCGTCGGCGAACGCTTCGGCGGCGAGCTGGGCGCGGCCGTCGATCGACGGTGCGCCCTCGCGGATGGCGTCGGCGAGCACGATTTCGGTGCAGCCGGCGCCCGGGACGACGCCGTCGCCGGCGAGCGCGACCGCGACCACGTCGAGCGCGTCGCCGAGCGCGCGTTCGAGTTCCGCGGCGACGTGCTCGGTGCTGCCGCGCACGAGGAGCGTGACGGCGCGGGCGTTGCGGCCGGCCTCGACGAACGTCAGGTCGTCGTCGCCGTACGTCTCGACGCGGACGGACGCGGCGTACCCGAGGTCGTCGGGGTCGATGTCGCGCACGTCGCCGAGCGCGAACGCGCCGGTGGCGGACGCGATGGCCGCCGCGTCGGAGGACGACACGTTCGCGAACACCGCGACGCCCCCGTCGGCGAGGGCGGCGGCGGCGCGGGAGTCCACCGTCTTCGTGCAGAACACCACGTCGACGCCGGCGTCGGCGAGGAGGCGCGCGTACTCGCGGAGTTCGGCGGCCTCGGCGTCGAGCGCGGCGTTCAGCTGGTCGGCGCTCGTGACGGCGTACTCGACGTTCGCGCTGGTCTCGCGGGTGTCGAGCTTCGCGTCGAGCACGGCGACGGTCGCGTCGGACACGTCCCGGGGCATGTCATCGCGGACGGGCGAGTTCTCCGTGACGACGCCCTCGACGAGCTCGGTCGCGTCCGCGGACGGGCCGGCGAGCGTGTGGACGCGCACGTCGTCGCGGCGCACGCGCTCGTCGTCTTCGACGTGGCGGATGGCGGCGACGACGAGGTCGGCGAGCCGGTCGGCGGAGCCGTCGCCCGTGCCCTTCCCGGTCATGCTGGTCGCGGCGACGCGCGCGAGCAAGGCGTCGTCGAGTTCGGCGTCCAAGGCGAGGTCGTCGAGCGCGTCGAGCGCGAGGTCGCGGGCGGCCGCGTACCCCTCGACGACGGTCGTCGGGTGGACGTCGCTGTCGAGGAGGTCTTCGGCGCGCGCGAGGAGGTTCCCGGCGAGCACGGCGGCCGTGGTGGTGCCGTCGCCGACCTCGTCCTCCTGGGTTCGCGCCACGTCCACGAGCATCTTCGCGGCGGGGTGTTCGATGTCCATCTCCTCCAGAATCGTGACGCCGTCGTTCGTGACGACGACGTTCCCCGTGGCGTCCACGAGCAGCTTGTCCATGCCTTTCGGGCCGAGCGTGGTGCGGACGGCGTCCGCGACGGCTTTCCCGGCCGTGATGTTCGAGGAGTGCGCGTCGCGACCGCGGGTTCGCTGGGCGTCGTTTCCGAGGATGAAGACGGGACTCATCGTGTTCGCTGCCATGCTGTCCGGGAGGATTGCGAGTCTACATATACGTTGCGCGACACGTGATAGCAGTCGGCCGCAGAGCGACCGGTAGGACGAAATACACGGCTCTACCTCGTAGGAGCATGCTGGAACTCGAACACGGGTTCCGAATCGTGGACGTCCACGCGCGCCTCCACGCCGGCCCGGAACCCCCGCTCCGCGGCCGCGACGTGGACGCCGAGGGGCTGGAGCGCGAACTCCACCAGGCCGGCGTGGTGCGCGCCGCCGTCTTTCCCGGCGAGCAGGCGAACGAGCGCGGCTACCTCCGCGCGAACAACGCCGTCGCCCGGCAGACCGTCGAGCGGCCGTTCGTCGCGCTCGCCCGCATCGACGGCCCCCGCGACCCCGGAACAGACGCGGCCTCGCGCCTCCGGAACCTGCGCGTATCCCGCGAGAGCTACCACACCGACCCCGACGACGTGGAGCAGTACGCGTACGACGACCGCTTCCACGGCTTCCGCCTCCACCCGCCCCGCGACGGCCTCCCCGACGCGGAGACGCTGGACGCGCTCGGCGACGCCGACCTCCCGGTTCTCGTGCACGCCGGCCGCGACTTCCCGCCCGAGACGGTCGCGGACACCCTCCTCGACCGCGGGTTCCCCGTGATTCTCGGGCATTTCGGCGGCCATCCGCTCGACCGCGACGCGATGGCGGACGCGCTCGCCCTCCTCGACCGCTACGACGGCCTCTACCTCGACACGAGCGCCGTCCGGTACCGCGACATCCTCGAACGCGGCATCACCGAACACCCCGACCGGGTAGTGTTCGGGAGCGGGACGCCGAGCGTCCACCCCGACGTGGCCGTGATGGAGATACTGACGCTGGACGTGCCCGAGGACTTGATGGGGCGTGTGTTCTCGAAGAACCCGGGACGCGTCATCGACGCCCTCCGCGAGTGACGCTCACTCCGGGAGAACAGAACCCGGGACGCGTCATCGACGCCCTCCGCGAGTGACGCTCACTCCGGGAGAACAGAACCCGGGACGCGTCATTGACGCCCTCCGCGAGTGACGGGCAGGGTGTGCGTCGGGGGGATTAGTCGTAGCGGGCGAGGGTGCGGTTCATGCGCTGGGAGATGCCGTTTGGGTTGCGGCGCGGCGGGTCGTCGGCGCGGCGCGCGCCGAGGCCGTCGCGTGCGCCGCGGACGGTGTTCTGGAGGACGGCGCGGCCGTCCGCGGCCCATTCGGAGGGGCGTTCGTCGCCGGTGAGCACGTCCCTGGCGACCCGGAGCGCGTCGGTGAGGGCGTGGCGGCCGATGCGGTAGGGGACGGTCGGGTGGACGCCGTAGTTCTTGGCGAGACGGTAGGCGAGCGACCGGTACTTCACGCCCCAGAGCGGCACGTCCGCGTCCGCGGCGACCCGGTGGGTCACGTCGTCGGCCTCGGTGCGGACGACCGCCATGCCGGGCTGCCAGGCGACGGTTCTGTCCATCTCGGCGAGTCGGTGGGCGGCGTCGCGGGCGGCGCCGGTTTCGAGGTACTCGTCGAAGCCGTCGAGCGCCTCGATTGCGTCCCGCGTGAGCGCGACGTTCCCGCCGGCGAAGTAAGTGACCTCGCGGCCGCGGATACGACGGCGTTCGACGGATTCCGTGGTGTGGCCGCCGGCCACGTCGCGGTGGACGGGACCGGTGACGGCGTCCGAGCCCGCGAGTCCGTCGCGGACGGCGGCAGTCCAGCCTTCGCGGACGCAGCTCGCCTGTCCGACGAGCGCGAGCGCGTCACCAGTCGCTGCGGCGAGACCGGCGTTCCGGGCGGCGTTGACGTTGCGCTCGGAGAGTTCGAGGAGTACGTCGACCGCCGGGTGGTCGCGCACCAGACCGCTCGTCCCGTCCGCGGACGGGCCGTTCACGACGACGACCTCGGCGTCCGGCGCGTGTGCGCCGAGCGAGTCGAGGGTCGCCGCGAGACGATCCCGGGCGTTGAGCGTGGGCACTACCACCGACAGGTCCATACGGAGGGGTTCGGACGTACGACCAAAAACATCCCGGCACGCCGTCGAGAAGTCCGGAACCTTACACTCTCGCGTCCCAGTAGGAGACGGACGCGAGCGCGTCGCCGACGCGCGTCCGACCGAGTGAGGTGTCCGCGGATCGCAGTGTGTTCGCGAACCAGTCGGGGAGTTTCCGGTAGAGGCCGTAGGGGAGGACGAAGTCGTGTTCCGCGTCCGCGAGGCGGAGGTTCGCGCCCGTGACGAGGTCGCGGACCTCGTCGTCGGAGTAGAGCCGCGACCCCATCGGGAGGAGCCAGTTGTAGAGCGAGCGCGTCGAGGTGTCGTTGAAGGTGTCGAAGAACACCTGGGTCTTGGAGACGCGCGCCATCTCGCTGAGGAACTTCGCGGGCGTGTCCGCGAGGTGGAAAAAGCGCATCGCGAACACGGTGTCGAAGTGGTCGTCGGGGAACGGGAGGCGGGCGGCGTCGCCGCGCATGAACTCGAGGTGGTCGTCCACGCCGGCGGCGCGCGCCTTCTCGCGGCCCTCCTGAAGCATCGCGCTGGAGATGTCGAGGCCGACGATGTCGGCGCCGCGGTCGGCGAGCATCACGGTGAATCGGCCGGTGCCGCAGGCGATTTCGAGGACGCGTTTGTCTTCGACGGGCCCGATGGCTTCGAGGACGGCTCGTTTCTCGCGCCGGTCGATAAGCTGTCCGCCGCGGGAGAATCGCTTCTCGTCGTACTCCTCCGCGACGTCGGAGGCCTGATACCACTCCTGTCCCTTCACGCTACCTTCACGTCCACGCCCAGCCCCTAAAACCGTACTGGAACGCCGGAGGGGAGGCGGTGACGACGCGGTCGAGACGGACGCGGACGACGGCCCCGTTCTGCCTTCGCCCCGCGAACCAACCAGACCCATTACATAATATTGTATTAATCCATTAGACACCAGTATAGCCAACCTTTACGTATAGCTGTGTGGCAGTAATTGTCATGAGTACGACCGCGGAGCAACACGTAGCTACGGACGACGAGGAATTCAGGGAGCGCCTGCGCGAACTCCCCCCGAGCGCGAAACTCGTCGCGAAGGTTCTCGAGATGGACTCCCCGCTCTCCCAGGGCGACCTCGCCGAGGAGACCCTCCTCCCCGACCGCACCGTCCGCTACGCGCTCAACCGCCTCGACGACGCCGGCCTCGTCAGCGCCCGGTACAGCTTCGAGGACGCGCGCAAGCAAGTGTACTACCTCGACGCGTAGCTTTTCCTCCCCGCACGCCCACGTCCCGGGTGTGTTCGAACGCATCTCCGTCCCCGTGGCGACGCGCGCCCCGACGGGCGCGACGAACGCCTACCTCGCCGACGGCGTCCTCCTCGACCCCGCCGCCCGCAGCGACGCGCTCGACCGCCGCGTCGCCGACCACGACATCGACCACATCGCCGTCACGCACGCTCACGAAGACCACGTCGGCGCGCTCGCGCACTACGCCGCCGAGACCGGGGCGACCGTGTGGGGGCGCGCCGGCTGCGAGGAACGGTTCGCGGCCGCGACCGGCGTCGCGCCCGACCGGACCTTCCGCGAGGGCGACGCCGTCGGGCCGCTCACCGTGCTTGAGACGCCGGGGCACGCGCCCGACCACGTCGCGTTCGCCGCCGGCGACGAACTCGCCATCGGCGACCTCGCGATGGCCGAGTCCAGCGTCTTCGTCGGCACCCGAGACGGCGACATGCGAGCGTACTACGCCAGCCTCCGCCGCCTCCTCGCGGGGGACGCCGGCGCGCTCCACCCGGGCCACGGCCGCGCCATCGCGAACCCGGACGAGCGGATTGCCGGGCTGCTCGCGCGCCGCGTCCGCCGCGAGCGGAACGTCGAGCGCGCCGTCCGCGAGGGCGCGCGAGCGGTCGACGACATCGTGGACGCCGCGTACGCCCGGAGCGTCGCGGACGTGCGCGACCTCGCGACCGAGACGGTTCGCGCGCACCTCGAAAAACTCGATGTCGAGGGCCGCGTCCGCTGGTATCCCGACGAGGACCGCGCGACACCCCCGTAGCACGGGGCTTTTCATCGCCGAGCGCGACCATCCGGTATGGAGTCGCTCGAAGCCGAACTCGAACGCGCCCGCGAACTCGACGAGTCCGCGCTGGCGGACGCCATCGAGACCATCGGCTTCGAGTGCACGCGGTGCGGCAACTGTTGTAAATCCGAGGACGAGGATCCCCATACGGCGACGGTGTTCCCGGACGAGGTGCGCGACCTCACGGACGAGACGGGCGGCGAGTGGCGGGACGTGGCGCGCCCGATGCCGTACGGACTGGACGAGAGCGGCGAGGGCGAGACGTTCGAGTGGGCGCTCCAGACCGACGCGTGCGGCGACTGCGTCTTCTACACCGAATCGGACGGTCGGGGGGCGTGTACGGTCCACGACGACCGGCCGCTCATCTGCGAGACGTACCCGTTCAGCGTCGCGCTCGGCGGGACGAGCCAGCCGATGGGCGAGGCCGTCGACGAAGCCGGAATGGTGCGCGCCCACGAGTGCGAGGGGCTCGGCCGCGACATCAGCCGCGAGGACGCCGAGTCGTTGGCGGGCGCGCTGAGAGCGCGCGCGATACGGGAGCTGGAGGAGGCTATCGCCGTCCGCGAGAACTACGAGCCCGCGCGGCCGTCCTCGGGCGCGGTCGTCCACGACTCGGAGGGCGCGAAACGCCCCGACGGAACGCCCTACGAGGGGTAGCGCCCCCATACTACTAAGACCACCCCCTCCCTGCGTTTGGATGAGTGTCTGACTATGGAAATCTCTGAGAAACTGCTGTGTCTGTTCAATGGCGAAGTCACCGTGAACGACGACGAGTACGTCGTTACCGTCCCGAAGAGCGAGGTCGAAGCCGGTTCCATCGACCCCGGCGAAGTGTACCGGGTCGCGCTCATCGCGCGGGACGACGAGACGGAGAACCGAACGGACGACGAACACGACCGGCGGGCGGCGGGCGAACCCCAGCCGCCCGTCGAGGAGGGCGAAATCCGGTACGTCGAGGTCGAGGACATCGGCAAGCAGGGCGACGGCATCGCGCGCGTCGAGCGCGGCTACGTCATCATCGTCCCCGGCGCGGACATCGGGGAGCGCGTGAAGGTCGAAATCACGGAAGTGAAGTCGAACTTCGCGGTCGGCGAAATCATCGACGAAGAAGTGACGCAGTAGCTATACCGAGAGGAAGCGCGAGAGGTCGACGTCGGCCTCCGGGAGCGTGTCGTGGGGGCGAGCGACGACGATATCGCCCGCGGTTCCGCTGCCGATTCCCGGAATCGCGGTGAGTTCGTCCATCGACGCGGCGTTCACGTCGAGCGGGTACGGAACGCCCGTAACGGACCGATACCCGTGGTCGGTGATGACCACGTCCGTCGTCCGGCCGAGCTCGCGCTCGCCGGGGACGGCGACGAGGAGGCTGTACGTGCCGAGCGACCGGCCGAACGTCTTCCCGTCCTGATGGTACTCGAAGTGCACGTCCTCCAGTATCGCGCCCGGCGGGACGACGCGTTCGAGCATCGGCTGGTCGATCCCCTCCCGAACCTCCTGTTTGTACTTCTTGAAGCGTTGCTTGTTGGCGTGCGCGACGTCCGCGCCGGTCTCGTCCATCTCGGTGCCCTCGAACGCCATCACCTGCCGGATGTTGATGCGGCGGAGCATCAGGCCCTCGTCGTACACGTCGCGGAGGAACTGCTTGTTGTGCTCGTAGGTCTCCGGGCGCTCGCCCGCGAGGCCGTGCAGGAGGTTGATGCCGGGGAGGAGTTTCGGGAGGCGGGGCGCGTCGTCGTCGCGGTCGGGCCGCCAGCCACCCGCCTCGTTCACGACGCGCACGGCCTCCAGGCACTCGTCGGCGGTGACGAGGAGGTTGTTCTGCTCCTGCACGACGGGGTCGGCGGATTCCAGGCCGAACGCCGCCGTGTCCCCGGGCGTGTTGTGTTCGGCGATGACCTCGATGGCCTCCCGCGACTTCTCGGGGTAGTCCGTGATGGTCACGGGGTTCATGTTGTCGAGGTGGAGCGTGCGGAGGTCGGGCGCGACCTCCCGAATCCCGCCGTAGAGGTCGCGTAATGCACCGGGGTTCGGGGCTTCGCCGTCCCCGCCGAACGCGAGGATGTCGGCCTGCCGGCCGAGCCGGAAGTCACGGACGCCCGCGTCACTGAGCGCGTCCACCTCCTCGACGACGGAGCGCGCACTCCGGAACGAGGGGTCGCCGTACATCGGTTCCGTGCAAAAGGAACACCGGTACGCGCAGCCGCGTGAGGTCTCCATCTCCGCGATGAGGTAGTCGGGATAGTTCGGGTGCTGTTCCACCACGAACGCGCCCTGTTCCGCCCAGCGGTCTATCTCCTCGTTGTCCCGGTAGCGGTTGTTGAATCCCTCCAGTCCGCTCGCCACGAGGTCGTGCGCGGCCGCCTCGATGTCGGCCATCGCGAGGAAGTCGAAGTCGAGATCCTTGCGCTCCATCTCCGAGGCGCCCGCGTTCTCCTCGCCGACGCCGAACCGGATGGGGCCGCCCATCAGGCTGGTGCCGTTCGCCGTCCACGCCAGCTCCCTGACCTCGTCCGGTTCGGCGGGCGTGCCGCCGACGTAGCTCCCGGGAACGGTCATCCCGCCGATGTAAATCATCAAATCAGCCTGTTCCACGTCGAGCCAGCGCGAGCGCTCCTCGCGCAGCGCGTCGATGGTGTAGTACGTGACGTTCTCCGCGGGGACGCCCGCGTCCA
Source organism: Salarchaeum sp. JOR-1 (assembly GCF_007833275.1). GTDB lineage: Archaea > Halobacteriota > Halobacteria > Halobacteriales > Halobacteriaceae > Salarchaeum. Next base: position 269,025 of record NZ_CP042241.1, read on the forward strand.
CGAGCGCGCCCGCCGTGTACCGCGGATACGTCGAGATGTAGGGGGGGACGCCGAAGTGCGCGGGCTCGTCGACGTAGCCGTCCACGAGCACGACGTCGAGGTCTCCGGCAGCAGTCATAGGGGAACGAAGAGCGCGAGCGAATAAAGGCTACACGAAGATGTGACCGGCCGCGGGACTCGCCGGGCGGAGAAAACCGTGCGGGCCGCCCACGGGACTTATGCCGCCGCCGGTGGTAGTTCTCAGTATGCCCGCGACGCTCGAAGTGCGGTGTACGAGCGACGACTGCGAGATGGATATGTTCGAACTGCACTACACGTACGACATGCCGGACGACGTCGGCGTCGCCGACTTCCAGTGTCCGTACTGTGGCGGCACGGAGTGCCTGGAGGAGTTGTCGCCGTGAGGTTCGAGTCGGTTGGGCGGTCGGTCGGGAACGCCGTGCTCTCCCGGCTCGGCCGCGCCGCGAGCAGAGTGAGCGAGGAGACGCCGCTCCCCGTCGACGTGCTGGAGGGCGAGGACGAGTACCTCGTCGTGTTCGACGTGCCGGGCGTCGAACCCGGGGACGTACAGGTCGGGTACGTCGACGGCGCGGTCGAGGTCCGACTCGACCGCTTTCGCGACCCGCATCCGGGCTTCGAGATGCGGTACCCGGGACGGGCGCTCGCGCTCGACGGCCGCGCCGACCTCCCCGACGACGCCGACGTGGACGCCGACGCGGCGCGCGCCGAACTCACTAACGGGACGCTGCGCGTCTTCCTCCCGAAAGTCTAGTCCGGGTCGCTCCCCGAGCGAACCTCGAACGGTTCGTCTCCCGTGAACCGCGTCGGGTCGAACGGCGCGATTCCCTCGCGTTCTCCCAGTACCTGTTCCGCGATGGCTTCGCCAGTGGCTGGTGCGCGCATGAATCCGTGGCCCTGCCAGCCGGCGGCGACGAACAGTCCGTCGCGGAGTTCGCCGAGCAGCGGGTTCCTGTCAGGAGTGGCGACGCAGAGGCCGGCCCACGCGCGCTCGACCGAGAGGTCGGCGTCGGGGAGGCGGTATCGGAGCCGGTCGAGCGTCTCCCGAACGAACTCGTCGTCGGCCGTTCGGTCGTACGTGTCGGGGTCGAACTCGCGGCGCTGCGTGCCGTCCCCGGCGAGCACGCCGCGGGCGTGGGGCCGGGCGTAGTAGTCGCGGTTCGCGTCCCAGAACAGCGGGACGTCGGGGCCGGACGCGACGAGCGCCTGCACCCGATATGGCTTGAGCGGCACGCGAATCCCCGCATCCACGAGCACCTGTTTCGTGTGCGCGCCCGCCGCGACGAGCACCGAATCGTAGGGGGTTCCGTTCACGCGCGCCGGGTCGAGCGCCACCGCGGCCGGCGTTCCCTCCCGAATCTCCGCGCCCGCCTCGCGGGCGTTCGCGGCGAGCAGGTCGGCGTACGCTCGGGGCGTGGTGTAGCCCGCGTTCCGCGCGACGGCCGCGGCCGTGATATCGTCGGTGCGGAGCGCTGGGTACTCCGCGGCGAGGTCGGCGGGCGTCAGGCGTTCCACGTCGAGGCCCTGGGCGCGCATCTCGTCCGCGTCCCGCGCGATGGCGTCCGCCGCCGCGCCGGGTTCGGTGGCGAACCAGACGTAGGGCGCGCGCTCGAAGACGAAGTCGCCCTCGCCCGAGAACGCCTTGAATCGCTCGATGGCGCGCTCCGCGATGCGGGCGTCCACGTCCTCCGCGTACGCGTCGTACAGCAGGCCGGCGGCGCGGCCCGTGCTCTCCGCCGCCACCTCGTCGCGCTCGTACAGCGTCACGTCCGCGCCGCGGCGCGCGAGGTCGTACGCGGCGGTGACGCCGACCGCCCCGCCGCCGACGACCGCGACCGACTCAGTCATATCCGAGAGAGCGCGTTCGCAGTACTTAGCGTCCGTGCCTTCCGCCCTCGGTTACTTTCACTTTCACCGCGCACGGGTCGACTTGATAACCGAACGCGAGAACACACGTGTATGGCCGCGAAGCAATCCGAACGAGTCGACGTGTCCGACCTCCCCCTGAACCAGATGGAAGCGTTCGTCGCCGGCGCAGAGGACGTGTACGTCGAACGCACCCCGGCGAAGACCTACGTCGTCACCGAGTAGTCTCCGTCTCCGTATCGACGACCCGGTCGGGCTCCCGGGGTGGCTCCCAGTCGAGCGCGAGGTCGAGGAACTGCACGAGGATGCGGCCGGTCGCGCCCCAGACGGTGTAGCCGTCGACGTGGAAGAAGTGAACGACGGCTTCGCCGTACCGGGGGTGGGTGCGGTGTTCGACCTCGTAGTTCTCGGGGTCGGTGAGTCCCGATATCGGGAGGAAGACGACTTCCGCGACCTCGCGCTCGTCGGGCGTGTACTTGCGGTCGGGGACGCGCGCGACGAACGGCGTCACGGCGTACGAGGACGTGGTGCGGATGTCGTCGAGTTGCCCGACGAACTCGACCTCCTCCGAGCGCAGGCCGACCTCCTCGTTCGACTCGCGGAGCGCGGTCGCGCGGAGGTCGCGGTCGCTCGGTTCGCGGCCGCCGCCGGGGAAACTCATCTGGCCGGGGTGTTCGCCGAGGTGGTCGGCGCGCTTCGTGAACACGAGCGCGGGGCCGTCGGGGCGTTCGACGACGGGCGCGAGCACCGCGGCGTCCCGGTCTTCGTCCTCGATGGTGACCGGCTCGTGCGCGGCGACCCGACCCAGGTCCATGGAGGAGGGTACTTCCTCGTCCGCCATTAACCCTCCCGTCGGTCGGCCAGTCGCTCCCGGAGGCCCGCCGCGTCGATGTCCGCCCACGTCTCCGCGTCGTACGTCACGTCGAGCAGGAAGTCCCGGCGCTCGTCGTCGGGGTCGTCGGCGAGGTCGGCGGCGAACCGGGCGCGGAGGGCGTCCGCGAGCTCGTCCCGGGGCACGTCCCGGCGCTCCACGTCGAGAATGTGGGGGAGGTCGGGGCCGCCGTCGGGGACGGTGGGGAAGGCGGCGGGCCCGGGGACGATGAGGTCTGTGTCCTCGCGGGGGACGGCGACGAGCGCGTACCGGTCGATTGCGCGCTCGATGGCGGCGTCGACGGCGTCCGCGTCAACGTCCTCGCCGCGCTTGAACGCGAGTTCGTGGAGGGCGTCCGCGAGCTCGTCGCGGGTGAGCGCGCCGAACAGGTCGACGACGCCCGCGAGCTCGTCGAGCGTGCGATCCATACCCGTGTGAGTCGGTTCCTCGGTTATGAGTCTACCGCGTCTAGATCGGCCGCCGCGGCTTCGCGCACCGCGTCCGGGGAGAGCGCCGTGTCCCGCCAGGCGGGGAGGCGGTCGTCGTCCGTTGGTGGTCGGACGGCGTCCGCGTACTCCGCGACCTGCGCGCGTTCGTCCGCGGGGTCGTAGTCGAGGTCGTTGAACGCGGCGTCCGCGGCGTACCCCCGAACGTATCGGTGCGCCGTCTCGCGGTAGCGCTCGGGGAGCGTGTCGTAGTCCACGTTCACGCCGTGATCCTCGCAGGCGCGGAGGAGCGCGCCGACGACGCCCGCGCTCATGTCCGAGAGGCCGGACGGCCCGGAGACCGCGCGGTGGTCGTGCTCGTACCGCCCCAGATCGACCTGCGCGGTACCGTCGAACCCGGCAGCGTCGTAGGCCTCGCCGAGCGTTCCGACTTCCAAGCCCCACGTTCGGGGGACGCGGATGGTGTGCGCGACTCCGCTCGTCATCGCGCACTCGCCGGCGAGCGCGTACCGGAACGCGCCGAGGTAGTCCAGAACCGGTTCGTCAGAGCGGGCGTCGAGCGCCTCGACGAGCGGTTCGTAGCAGAGGCGAAAGAGCCGGCCGTAGAGCCGCTGGTTCTCGACGCGGGCGTAGTACCCCTTCACGAAGTCGAACCCCGAGTCGAGAGGGTGGAGGAGTTTCGGCACGTCCCTGGCGGAATACGTCTTCGTGTCGGCGTCGTGGACGGCGACGTAGGGGGAGTCGGCGGCCGTGCCGAGCGCGAGCCAGATGTCGCGGCCCTTCCCGGCGTCGCCGTTCAGGCCGTGTTCGTCGAGCAGGTCGGCGACCCGGGGACCGTTACACCAGAGCACGTCCAGCGGAACGTCGAAGGAGTCGAGCCAGTCCGCGAACGCGCCCGCCTTCTCTGCCGAGGCGCGGAGCGGAACGACGACGCGGTCGACGTCGAGGGTTTCGAGCGTCGAGAGCACGCTCTCGGGCGCGAGGCCGCCGTACTCGCGTTCCGTCATCGGGACGACGACGGTCGCGCGCTCGGTCGGCGCGTCGGGGTGGGCGTCCCCGTAGTCGTGGAGCGTCGCCACGCGCTCCTGCGTGTAGTCCATATCCCGATGTCTCTCCGCGGCGGCATTTAGGTTGGCGTCTCGGCCGCGCCCTCCGGGAGCAGGTCGGCGCGGTACGCGGCGACGAGGACGACCACGAGCGCGCCGAGCGCGACCGCGAGCAGTCGGAACACGAGGTCGTATCCCATCCCGGTGCTGAGCACGCCGACGACGGTGCCGCCGGCCGCCTGCATCGTCATCATCCCCGCGCTGTACGCGGCGTACGCGGAGGAGCGGTCGGCGTCCGGGAGGCTGTCGAGGAGGAAGGTGTCGATGGTGGGAAAGAGGCAGTGGACGACCCCGCCGGTCGCGAGCGTCGCGACGGTGACCGCGATGAGGCCGGAGGCGTACGTGAGCGCGAACAGGCAGACGACGAACCCGGCGAGCACGGCGAGGAGGAGCGGCACGTAGGCGACGCGGTCGGCGAGACGGCCGGCGAACCAGAACGCGGGAACGCCCGCGGCGAACATCCCGGTGAGGAGGAGGTTCGCGGTTCCCGAGGTGAGCCCCTTCGCTTCGACGGCGTAGAGCGTGTAGAAGTTCCAGAAGCCGTTCCAGACGAGCGTGGTGACGCCGAGGATGGCGATACCGGTGAACACGAGCCGCCACTGTCGGCGAACCGCGCGGACGAGGTTGCGGTCCGCCGCACCCGCCGCGGGGAGGTCCGCGCGCCGCGTCGCGACGAAGAGGGCGAGCGTGGTGATCCCCGAGACGGCGGCGAGTAGCCAGAAGACGGTTCGCCAGTCCGTCACGCCGAGAAGCGCGCTGACGGTGACGGGCGCGCCGACGGCGGCGAGCTGCATCGCGGTGCCGTGCACGCCGATGACGCGACCGACGCGCTCGGGGAACAACTCGGAGATGAGGGGGTTGGCGGCGATGAAGTACGCCCCGGACGAGATGCCGATGAGGAACCCGCCGACGAACACCATCTCGATGGTCGCGGCGAGCGCGGTGAATGTGGACGCGCCGGTGAGAAAGACGCCGGTGGCGAGGACGACCCGGTGGCGCGCAACCCGCGTGAGGAGGTAGCCAGTCGGGATGCGGGGGAGCGCGCTCCCGAGCCAGACGAGAGAAGCGGTGACGCCGACGGTCGCCCGGTTCACGCCGAACTCCGCGATGAACGGGCCGTAGAGCGGCGCGAACGCCACCCTTCCGAAGTTCACGAAGAACACGAGCGCGCACAGCGACCCGAACACGTGGACGCGACGCGCGCTATTCGACTCGGACACGGTTCGAAAGAGAACCGAACGCGGTTCAAGCCTTCCGGAGTTCGCGCGTGGGTTTATTACGGCGGGCGCGAGAATCCCGACTCATGAAATCAGTCAGGAAGGGCCTCCGGGCGGGCGAACTGGAGAAGGACACCTACGACCGACTGGTGTGCGCGGAGTGCGGGGAGAACCTCAAGACGGAGAACGACCCGGACGAGGTCGGGAGCGTCCGCGTCTGCCCCGACTGCGGGAAGCGCTGGCAGCAGATCTAGTACGCGTCGAGGGCGGCGCGGTAGCCCTCGCGGTACGTCGGGTAGGCGAACTCGTAGCCGAGCCGATGCAGGCGTGCGTTCGAGCAGCGCTTGCTCGTCAGAATCCGGCGCTCCGCGGCCTCGGAGAGGTCGCTCTCCTGCAGGCGGTCTTCTTTCGTGCGTTTCGGCGGCCGGGGGACACCGGCCTCGTCGGCGAGCCAGTCCGCGAACGCGTGCTTCGAGACGGGTTCGTCGTCCACCGCCAGCAGCACCTCGGGCGCGTCCTCGGTGAGCGCGAACCGAACGACGCCGGCCGCGTCGTCCCGGTGAATCATGTTCAGGTAGCCCTCCGTGACGGGGCCGTCCAGGTAGCGCTCCAGGCGGTAGCGGTCGGGGCCGTAGAGGCCGGCGAACCGGACGACCGACCCGCCGATGCCGTGGTCGGCGGTGCGCTCGCGCGCGACGCGCTCGGCCTCGGCGAGCACCTCGGTCTTTTCGGTGGTGGGGTCGAGCGGCGTCTCCTCGTCCACCCAGTCGCCGCCGTGGTCGCCGTACACGCCCGTGCTCGACGTGTACACGAATTCGCCTGGTGGGTTCTCGCGCCCGCCGAAGTGGTCGATAGCGGTGCGGAGGCCGTCGACGTACACCTCGCGCGCGGCGTCCGCGCCGCGGCCGCCCGAGGACGCGATGAACACGACGGCGTCCGCGTCCGGCACGACTTCGAGGCTTTCGGGGTCGGTCACGTCCGCGCGCACGCCGTCGAACCCCGCGTCCGCGATAGCCGCCAGACCGTCGTCCGAGCGGCGGACCCCGACTGGTTCGTGGCCGGCGGCGGCGAGCTGTCGGCCGAGTTCGAGCCCGACGTACCCACACCCCAGAATCGCGACCCGCATCACCAGGGGTTCTCGACCGCGAGGTAGTGATGGATCTCTGCGTACTCGCGGAGCGTCATCGGCTGACGGCCCTCGATCTTCTGCTGGACTTCTTTCGGGTCGAGCGCCGCGTCGATACCGTCCGCGAGCGCGTCCACGTCAACGACCGCCGAACTCATCTGGAGCATCACGTGATCCTGGAGTTCGAGTCGAACGGTCTCGGCGTCCGGCCAGTCGTCCGTGAGCGCGAGCAAGTCCGCCGCCTCCGAGACGGTGACTGGATCGCCGTCGCCAGATTCGATGTCCGCGACCCGTTCGGGGGAGAGCCCGGTGGCGTCGGCGACGGCGTCCACGCCCTCGGCATCGATGACGGCGAGCAGGGCGGCCTCGTACTCCGCGAACACCTCGTCCGCCGAGACGGACTCGGGTTCTGAGATGGTATCGGTCAACATAGCTGGGAATAGGCGGTCGGCGCGTATGTGAGTTTATGTTACCAGCCGGGCGAGCGCTCGTCCGCGTTCCCGTCGGTGTCGCCGACGCCACGCGGGCCCGGCGGGACGGCCGCGACGACCACTGTATCGAACGCGAACTCGACCCGGGCGTTCCGGCCGAGCGGTTCCGGACGGCTGTCGCCGTCCACGTCGAGGGAGACAACGCCGCCCTCCCGGACGTACTCGTACGCGCCGGCGTCGAACCCGGGCGGGAGCGCGCCGCCCGAAATCGCGACGCGCTCGTAGCCGCCGCGAACGGAGACGGCCCACACGTTCACCGTGGCGTACCAGAATCCGGGCAGAGGGGCGACCGGAAGGCCAGCGGGGAGCGCGGCGAGGCGGCCGCCGAGCGCCCGCTTGACGCGTCTCGTGGACGCGCGGCCGAGCGCGGCGGTGAGTTCGGCCCGCGTGGCCTGTCGGGCCGCGCGCACCACGTCCTCGTCCACGCCACCGGTGTCGCTCCGAGCGACCGCGCGGGACTCCGCGCGGAGCGCCGCGGCGAGCGCCACCCGTTTTGCCCCACGCGTCCCCGAGTCCGCGACGACCGCCGCGGCGAGCGACCCGTTCGTCGCCGCTCGCGCCCGCGCCGCATCGGTTCTCCAGCGCGTCGCCGCGCTCGAAACGACGCGCTCCGCCGCGCCGGAATCGAGGCCCGTCCGGGCGTCGAGAACGGCCGCGAAGCGCTCGCGGGCGCGTGCGGTCTCGGCGCGCACGGCGGCCGCGAGGTCGGGCGTTCGTGTGCCCGCAGCGGCGAGGAGGTCGGCGGCCACCGCCAGTCGAACGGCGCGCTCGCCGCCGTCGAAGGCCGCGTCGGTAACGGTGTCGGCGGCGTCTCCGTAGGGGAGCGTGAAGACGTTCAGGTTCCGCGCGGCGAGCGTCTCGGCGTCTGTCAGCGAGAGGTACCGCGGCGACACGGACACCTCAGAGACGACCGTTTCGGGCGTCTCGCGCGCCGTGACGCCCGTCGGAACCCAGCCGCCGAGTCGGGTGACCGTGTCCCGAAGCGCGCCGCGGACGCTGGCCGCGTCGCCGGCGCGCTCTCGAACCACAGCGAGCGCGTCATCGAGGTAGTGGGCGCGAACAGCGGTGAGCGCACGTTCCGCAATCGAGTCGTAGCGAGCGGGCGCCGCCACCAGGTGATCCCGATTGGCGGCGAGCGTCCGTGCGAGCGCCGAAACCGGCGACGACGCGAGGACGCCCGCGCCGCTCACGCGAACCGCCGTCGAGGTGTTCGCCACCCGGTTTCGAATCCGACCGAGCGATCGCGCCGCGCGCTCCCGGAGCGATGGCGGCTGAGATACCCGCACGGTCGCGGAGCGTGTGCCGGCGTCGCCGGTGACGGCACGCGCGGCGAGCGAGTCCGCACCGTCCGGGAGGAGCGCGCTGCGAACCGCGGCGGTCGCCCGCTCGCCCAGGGCGTCCACGGGGCGGTTCGGAACGCCGTCGAGCGCCGCGGGGCGGGCGGTGAGCGCGACCGAGACGCGGTACGTTGAACGTTCGATGCCGGTGACGGTACGAACCGCGGAGCCGTTCGTCCACGACGCGCGGGTCGTCCGGGTCACGGTCACGCGCCGACCGAACGCATCAAGGACGCGGAACGCGTTGTGAACGTCGAACACGCCGACAGCTCCGGCCGTAGCGGCCGTGACGGCTGTCTCGGTCGTAGTGTCCGTCGCCACCCGCGTCCAGTTCTGGGGTGGGGTAGCGGTGTCGAGTCGGTGGTCGGTTCGCGTCACGCGGACGAGGCGGCGGGCGTCGAGACGGGAAGCGTTCTCGAGCACCGCATCCAGCGCGTTCAGGGCGTCGAGGAGCGCTGTGTCAGCGGCCGCAGCGGGCGTGAGCGACGACTGGGCGGGCGGGTGCGATGGTGGCTGCGTGGGCGTGACGTTCATCGCTCCGAAGATGCGGGTCGCACGCGCCCGAGCGCTCGCGCGAGTGACTGCGAGCATGTCGCGTACGCCGGTGAGCGCGTACGCCCGCCCCACGGCCTCGTTCGACGCGGTCGACGCGCGGCCGAAGGTTGCGCGTTGGACGGCGAGCAGGCCGTCGTTCGCGGCGACCTCGACGTGGCGGTTCGCGAGGACGTTCGCGATGGGTGCGCCGGCGTACTGCGCGAGGCCGCGAGCCGCGGTGTAGGGTGCGAGCCGCAGTGTCGCCTCGCGGGCGAGGCCGTACCCCTGGAGGACGCCGCGGTCGACCCGTGCGGCGAACGAGGCCATTCGGTCGTGGAGCGCGAGCACGGGCGTGTCGACGACCACCGAAACGGCGCGCTCGCGGACGCCGACGGACTCGCCGTGCTCGGTGACGGCGAGCGTCGCGTTCCGAACAGTTACCCGCACTCGGTTCGGACGGAGTTCGTCGAGTGTGACCGCGCGAATCGCGCGGCGGGCGTCTCGCGGACTGTCGATCACGTCGAGAGACACACGAGCAGTCGCGTCCCCGTGTCGAGTGTCGAGGTCTGTGAACGCCGCGCAGGCGGCGGCGTACACCCGGAGTGCGAGCGCGTCCCGGAAGGCGGAGTCATCGCGGAGGACGCGTCCATACGGAGTGTTCGCGGGAGTGACGACCGGGTTGGCGGCGGCGGCGGCGCTCGCTTCGATGGTCGCGCGTTCGAGGGCGATGCGTGCACCGGCGAGCGCGCGGTCGGCGGCCCGGTCGGCGGCGTTCGTCTCCGCGGGTGTGTCGCGTGTGGCGAGGGTCGCGCCGACCGCCGTGGCGGTGACGAGGAGGACGACGCCGACGAGCGCGAACGGCACGCGGCCGCGGTCGTCCATCACGGCCACCACCGTCGGAGCACTATCGAAGTGGTTCCGACGCGGAGCACCGCGGCGGTCGTGTCCACGGTTCGAGGCGGGGGCGTACCGATACGGAGAACGGTTCCGTCGGCGCGAGCGGCGACGCTCGCGCGACCCGGAAGCGCGTCGAGGCGGTCGTCCACGAGGGCGGCGACGGCCTGCGAGTAGGCCGAGTCGGGGCGGGGGGCTGCGGCGGCCAGGTGGGTGGCGACGGTGGCGCGAACCGGCCCGGTCGTGGTGTTCACAGTGGCAGTGGTGACCGCGAGCGCATCGAGGGCGGGGCCGGCGTCCGGCGGCGACGGCTGAGGGGCGGGTGTCAGAACGAACAGCGCGGTGACGGCCGCCGCGATGAGAGAGACGGCGATCACGGTGTCCACAGCGGTACTGACGCCGCGCGCGGTCACCACACGACCACCCGAAGGCGGCCGAACAGCACGTCCCCGGAAGCGACGCGAACGGCGACGGGACGGCTCGCGGCGTCCGCCTCTGCAGGTGGCTGCGGGCCGACACTCCACGTTCGGCCGCCCGCGGAGAGCGTGACGTTCACGGGCCGAGAGATGTCGGGGCGGGCGTCGTCGAGTCGATCCAGTTGGGCGACGCCCTGGACGAGGAGAACGTCGGTCGCGGCGTCAAGGGCGGACGGGGCGAGGTCGCGGTCGGCGGTCGGGAGGCTGTGGTCGTACGCGGTCGCGTAGCCGGCGAGCGCCGTGCAGAGAACGGCGACGCAGACGAGCGCGACGAGCGGTTCCGCCTGCGCCCTACCCGACGAGAACGACATCGATCCCCCGCCACGCGAGGTGGCGAACGCGGAGCGTCTCGGCGGCCCGCCACACCGGAGCGCGGGCGCGAGCGGCGGCCACGGCGCGGACGAGCTCGACACCGGTGTCGAAGACGAGCGCGGGGTCGCGGCCGGCGAGCACGGCGGCGAGCGGGCCGTCCGGTGGAACTGGAACGACGCGTGCGACGAGCGCGGCGGACGCCGTCCCACCGGAACCGCGCAGGCCGACGCTACGAGGGGTGACGCGGACGGCGTCGGCGTCAAGGTGGCGGTGAGCGCTCGCGTCGTAGTCACTCACGGCGACCCGGTCGATGGTCGCGGCGGCGGCGGTGGCGTCGGGCGGCGGTGCGGCGGGGACGGCGAGCGCGGCGGCGACCAGCGTGGCTCCGGTGAGCGTGAGGCCGATCCAGGTCGCGAGCGCGTCTGCAGCGTCGAACACGCCAATGGCTGTGCCGATATCTTATTTAAACGCTCGTGACGAGTGCGGCGGCCGTGGCGACGACCGGATAGACGAGGCCGGCGACGGCGAGCGCGGAGCCGGCGGCGTTGGCGGCGCGAGCGCGGTCGGCGCCGTGCCGGACGACGGATCCGAACGCGGGGAGGAGAACAGCGAGCGCGACGACGTACCCGCCGACGACGAGTGCGAGCGCGTCCGGAGCGTACGGGAGCGCGCCGTCCCCGAGCGGGCGGAGGGTGCGGGCGAGCGCAGCGGTAACGCCGGCGACGCAGGGCGCGACCCAGCGCCCGGTCGTGTCGAGCGCGTTCGTGACGGACGCGAGGTCGGCGGTGGTGTCGCGTTCGACGCGGACGAGGCGGTCGAGGTGGTCGGCGAGCGCGACGAGCACGCGCCCGCCGGGCGGGCCGGCCGCGGCGGCGTCCGCGAGGACGGCGGCGGTCGAGCGTGCGCGAGGGCTCGGGTGGTCGCGGAGCGCGCCGTGCGGCCCGAGGAACGCCGTTCGGGTGTCGGCTGTGAGCGTGCGCTGGAGGCGGCTCGCGTCCGCGAAGACGGTGGAGACGGTTCCGTCGAGTTCGGCGGCCGCGGCGGCGAGCGCGCCTTCGGGAGGGTGGCCGCGGCGGACGTGCTGCCCGACGACGACGAGCGCGTCTGGAAGGCCGCGTTCGAGCGCCGCGATATCCTCGCGAACGCCGAGCACGGGACGCGTCCACCGCACGAGGCCCGTGCCGAGTCCGACGACAGGGGCGAAGGGGAGCGCCCACGGCGCGAAGACGGCGAAGGCGACGAGCGCACCGGTGGCCGCCGCGATGGCCCAGAGAAGGCCGGGGCGGGCGCGGCCGGCGAGCGCGGGGTGGTCGCGAGGTATCGGCGTGGCGGGGAAGGCGGCGGGGCGGCGCGCGAGCACGACGGCGATGGCGGCCGTGAGCGCGATCGGGAGTGCGAGGTCGTAGACGGCGGCCAGACCGACGAGCGGAACCGAGATCCCCGAGACTGGAGCGACGGGGAGCAATCCGACGAGGGCGAGCGGGAGGACGACCCCCGCGGCGTAGACGCCCGTGACGAGCGTCGAGAGCGTGCTCGCGTAGTCGGTGACGCGGGCGGCGACGGCGTCGAGGGAGACCGAGAGCGCGCGGTCGAGGAGGCGGGCGCGTTCGCTGTCGGGGGCGTTCGTGGCGGCTTCGACGAGCGCGATGGCGCGCGCGAGTTCGGGGTCGTGGTCGCGCCACGCGCGCCGAAAGCGCGTCCACGCGGTGGTTGGTGCGCCGATCGCGTACCGGACGTGGCCGGCGAGACGGTCGGCGAGCGAACCGGGAGCGTCGGCGGCGAACGCGGCAGTGTGTTCCGGCGTCGGTTCGAGCGCGCCCGCGAGGACGGCGCGGCAGACGAGGTCGGGGCCGTCGCCGAGCGCGCGCGACCGCTGGGAGTCCGCCGCGAGCGTGGGGAGCGCGAGGAGGGCAGCGGCAGCGAGCGACCCGAGCGCGAGCACGGCGAGACCGAGAGTGGGGGACGCGACGACGGAAAGCGCGAGCGCCGACCCGACGGAGAGCGCGGCGAACGCAAGCGCCGCGGTCCGGACGGTGTCGGCGTCCTCGGGTCGATCGAGGAGCGCCAGCGCGCGGTCGAGTTCGGGGTCGCCGCCCGCGGAGATCGGTACGAGGGCGGCGACGCGATCGAGGAGTGTCATCGGAAGCGCTCCGTGCGGTCGGCGACGGCGGCGCGCACGTCCGCGTACGTCTCGTCGTGGGCGGCGAGCGACGCGACGAGCGACGATTCGCCGCGGCCGACCCGGCCCGACGACTGGAGGCCGTCGGGCGTGCGCTCGAAGAGCGCGTGAAATCCGTCGTCGAACTCCTCGACCGCGACCACTTGCTTGCCGTCGGCGGTGTCCGCGAGGGTGACGACGAGGTCAGTTGCAGCGAACGAGTTCGCGGGCACGCCGAGGTCGGACACGACGCGCTCGCGAACCGAGGCGCCGCCGTCGCCGTGGATGGTTCCGAGGACTGCGCTCGCACCCGCGCCGGTCCGCATCGCTTCGTACAGCACGCCGGCCTCCGCGCCTCGGACCTCGCCGACGGCGAGCGCGCCCTCGCCCAGTCGGAGCGCGGTTCGGAGAGCGGCAGCGGTCGACACGGCAGCGCCGTCGCCGTCTGCGGTCGCGCGGAGCGCCTGCACGTCCCGGCCGGCCGACTGGAGACCGGGAATCGGGAGTTCGGGGGCGTCCTCGATGACGACCGTTCGAGTGTCCGGGGGGAGTTCCCAGAGGAGCGCGCCGAGGAACGTCGTTTTCCCGGCGGCGCGAGCGCCGGCCACGAGCACGGCCGCGCCGCGCTCCACCGCGACGGAGAGGAGCGCCGCGGCGTCCGGCGTCAGCGTCCCCGTTTCGACCAATCGCGGGAGCGTGAATCGCTGATCGCTGTGCGCGCGAAAGGCGAACCCGACGCCGTCCGCGACCGGTTCAGACACCGCGGCGACCCGCACGCGGTCGGCCGCTCCCACGTCACGGAGAACGGCGTCCAGCGTGGGGTTCGCGGGCGAGAACGGCCGGCCGCTCGCGGCGCGGACACGGGACGCGAGCGCGTCCACCCCGCGGGACGTGAGGCGGACGTTCGTCGGAAGCAAGCGGCCGTCGAGGACGACGCGTAATCGGGTGTCGGCAGCGGGTGCGGACGCGTAGACGTCGGTGATGCGGGTGTCCGCGAACAGGTCGTCGAGCACGCCGTATCCCCGCGCGTGTTTCTTCAGGACGGCGGCGACGTGCTGGGGTGACTCGGCGGCGCGTCCGGCAGCGCGATCGGCGGCACGGGTCGCGGCACGATCACCCGTCACGACGCCATCCGCGAGGAGGTCATGGGCCCGGTCGAGCACCCGATAGGCAGCCTCGTCGAACGCGGTTTCGGGCGGTTCGACGTGGTAGGTTCGGCCGTTCGGCGTGTCGTAGCGGCGGGCGGTTGCGCCGCCGGAGAGGTCGACGGCGTCGACGAGCGCCGCGGCGGCGGGCGGGTCGGGGTCGACGCGAGCGTGGGCGATGCGGAGGCCGACGAACACGCGGACGGCGTCGTAGCTCTCCACGCCGTCAGCGGCCACGTCGAGGCCGGTTTCGGCGGCGATATCGGCTACGGAACCGGCGCGACCGGTGGCTTCGCGGGCGGCGGCGAGCGGGTCGGTGCCGGCGAGCGCGGCGAGGCGGGCGTCCCGGTCGCGGACGCGGGGGGCGAACCGGCCGGCGGCGACGAGGAGCGCGGTCGTGGCGTCGTCGTATCGGTGGTCGCGTCCGACACTGCGGACGACGACGGCGGCAGCGTCGCGGTCGCCGAGCGCGTCGACGGCGGTCTCGCGGCATTCCGGAGCGGTGGCGAGGTCGCCGTCGCAGTCGGTGGCGTCGAGGACGAGCGTGTCGCGTTCGAAGGCGGGTCGGCAGCGACACCCGGCGTCGGTGTCGTCGCCGAGGAGCGCGCGGAGTCGTCGCATACCCCCGAGTCGTCCCGGTTCCCTACTTGAAGGTTCGTCGCGCGGAGGCGGGGGCCGGCCGGACACGCGACCAGCGCGAGCACGAGCGTCGTCCGCCTGCTCGCGGTCAGCCGGCGCTCAGACGCGACCGGTACCGGGAGCCGACACACCCGGCGGTCGAAGGCGGCAGCGTGAACGCGGACTCCGCGGTCGACCGAGAGGCTGATTCCGGCTGGGAGCACGAGTGAGAGTGTGCGGGTCGCAGCCGTCCCGGGTGGTGCAGCGTTCGAGGTGGCGACGAGACCGTTCGCTGCGTCGCAGACGCGGTCGGCGGCGGTCGTCGCGGCGGCGAGCGCGCGGTCGGCGCGGGCGTCCTCGACGGCGGGAAGTGCAGCCGCGACCAGCGCGGCGCCGACGGCTATCGCGACGAGCGCGCGAACCGCGGTCACAGGAACGCTCGAACGCGCTCGCGGAGCGACTGCGGTTCAGGGGACTCGTCTACCCGCGGTTCGACATCGGGCACGGGATGCGGGAAGTCGGCCGCGCGCGTGGGTCGTGCGTCGTCTCGCGAAGCCGCCGATGGCCGTACCGAGAACGCCTCGTTCGCGGGCTCCGAGGTTCGGTCGAGTTCGCCGACGTGTCCGCGGACGGCCTGAAGGTCGGCGTCGAGGTCGGCGAGCGCGCTCTCCAGGCGGTCGAGACGGGTTTCGAGGGCGTCGATTCGTTCGGGGGTTGTGGTGTCGAGGTCGGGGAGTTCGTCGGCGTCGGTGAGCGCGCGTTCGACCGCGCGGACGCGGTCGGCGAGCGAGGTTGTATCCGGCATACACCCGACTGGCCGCGGCTTCCCGTTTCAACCCTCGGCGCAAGCTTGAAGGCGTCTAACAGAGAGCATTCGTGCATGAAGGCCGCCCTCGTCGGCGTCGGCCAAGCCGGCGGTAAACTCACCCAAGCCCTCGTCCGAAACGACCGCGAGAACGGCTATGGAGCCGTGCAGGGAGCGCTCGCCGTCAACACCGCGCGCCAGGATCTCGCCCCGCTCGACATCCCAACCCTCCTCATCGGTCAGGACGTCGTCAGCGGCGACGGCGTCGGCGGCGAGAACGAACTCGGCGCGGAACTCATGCAGGAGGACACGCCCGAAGTCGTGAACGCCCTCGACGGCACTATCACCAGCCGCACCGAAGCCGTGTTCGTCGTCGCCGGCCTCGGCGGCGGCACCGGCAGCGGCGGCGCGCCCGTCCTCGTCCGCGAACTCAAGCGCGTCTACGACATCCCCGTCTACTGCCTCGGCGTCCTCCCCGGACGCAACGAAGGCGCGCTCTATCAGGCGAACGCCGGCCGCAGCCTCAAGACCGTTGTCCGGGAAGCCGACAGCACTCTCCTCGTCGACAACGACGCCTGGTACGCGAGCGGCCAGTCCGTCACCGACGCCTACGCCGCCATCAACGACACCGTCGCCCACCGAATCGGCCTCCTGCTCGCGTCCGGTGAAGCCACTGACGGCGTCGCCGAATCCGTCGTCGACTCCAGCGAGATCATCAACACCCTCCGCAACGGCAGCATGGCCGCCATCGGCTACGCCAGCGCCGACGCCAGCGCCGACCCGGAGGAGAACATCAACGTGGTCACCAGCACGATCCGGAAATCCCTCCTCACCGGCATGAGCGTCCCCGAAACCACCGAATCCGACGCCGCGCTCGTCGTCGTCGCCGGCCACCCCGACCGCATCCCCCGCAAAGGCGTCGAACGCGCCCGCCGCTGGATCGAGGACGAAACCGGTAGCACCCAGGTTCGCGGCGGCGACTACCCCCTCGACAGCGACCAGATCGCCGCCCTCGTCCTGCTCTCCGGTATCTCCCGCTCCAGCCGCGTCGAATCCTTCCTCGACCGCGCCCGCGAAGCCGCCAAAACCGATCCCGAACCCGACCCCGCCGACGCCTTCCAGAACGACGACCTCGACGGGCTGTTCTAACGAACCGTTTTCTCCGTCGGGTTCGCCTCCGGCGAACCACTCCTCGAAAACTCTCCACCAAAAAGGCCGAGCGCGCCCGCGGCGCGCTCGGTACGACAGCGGAGCGACTTCCGCGCCGCAACCGCGACCGCACCGCGACCGCTACAGCAACGTTTTGCCGTCGAAGTCGGTGGTGTCGTAGTCGATGTCGAGGAGGTCGAGTATCGTGGGTGTGAGGTCGTAGAGGCTGGCGGCGTCGGTTCGGAGGCCGGGTTCGTCCGTCACGAGGAGTGCGTCGTCGAACGTGTGCATGCCGGTTCGGTGGCCGGTCTCGAACACGTCGTGGTCGTTCCGGAAGCCCGCTTTGAGGTCGAAGCCGTCGTTCGGGATGGCGACGAGGTCGGGCGCCATGTCGTCGTGCGGGCCGTCGAACGCGGCTTCCTTCTCCACGACGCGGTCGACGACGGGCGCGCCGTCCGGGCCGGTGAACTGGCGGAGGGCGTCCGCGAGTTCGTCGCGGACTGCCCGGTACTCGCTCTCGGGGACGCGCCCGCGGGGTTCGCGGCCCTCGAGGTTCAGGTAGAACCGGCCGGAGCTGAACGCGTACGCGCGCGCGTCGTCGCTGATGTCCGCGAGCGTCTCCGGGTCGGGGCCGTCGAAGTCGAGCCAGCCCTCTCGTTCGAGCCACGCGTTCGCGTACACTTCGTGCTCGAGGCCGGTGAACCCGTGGTCGGACGCGACGACGAACGCCACGTCGTCCGGGAGGCTATCGTAGAGGGCGCCGACGTACCGGTCGAGTTTCTCGTAGAACTCCAGGAAGTCGGTCTTGTATTCGCCGTCAGCGAGGTAGTCTCGGTAGAGGAAGTGGTTCACGTGGTCGGGCGCGGTGAACACGCCACAGAAGAGGGCCCAGTCGTTCGCGTCGACGAAGTGATCGAACGCCTCGTAGCGCGCGTCCAGCGTCTCGTGCGCGTTCGCGAGGAAGTCGGACTTGTCGTCGCGGTGGCCGAGTTTCGCGTTCGTCTGCAGGCGATACTCGATGCCGTCGAGGTACTCGGCGACTGCGGGCGGGTGTGCGGCCTGTTCGACGCTCGGCGAGAGGAATCCCGAAACCATCCGCTGCACGTCCTGCTGGGGCGGCGCGGTGACCGGGACGTTCAGGACGGTGGCGTTCCGGTCGGCGTCCGTGACGTGATCCCAGACCCGGGCGGTCTGCACGTCACCCCCCATCGGAACGTACGTCTCGTACGCGCCGGTCTCGCGGTCTTGAAGGCCGTACACGCCCGTCCGCCCGGGGTTCTTCCCGGCGGTGAGCGCGGGCCAGCACGCCAGTTCGTCCGGCGGCGCGATGGAGTCGATGGTGTCGGTGCTGCCGTCGTTCGCGATGGCGGTGAGGTTCGAGAAGACGTCCGGGTGCTGGGCGACGAGGCTCGCCGGCACCCCGTCGAGGCCCAGGAACGCTACCCGTGGCGCGCCGCCGCCGAGGCGGTCGAGCAATCCCATACGCGGCCTTCGCGCGGCAGCGCCAAGAACCTTCCCAGGGCGGCTCTATTCGTCGGAGTCGTTCGCGTCCGTTTCGTCCGCGTCCTCGTAGTTGGTCGGGACGACGGTGACGTGCTGGATACCCACGGGCTGTTTCGCTGCCATGGGTGAGTGAAGGGGCGACACGCACCTAAAATTACCCATGGGCATAACGCATTCAGCGGGGGCGTCCGGATGCGCGAGAAGAATACGGGTTGCGCGGTTACGCGAAGTTCTCCTCGTAGAGCTCCTGCGCGTGCTCGATTGCGTCCTTCGCCGCCTGCTTGTCCTGCCACCCGAGCACTTCGACTTCCTTGCCCGCTTCGAGGTTCTTGTACGTCTCGAAGAACTCCTCGATCTCCTCTTTCTTCTGGTCGGTGACGTCCTCGATGTCCTCGATGTGATCGTACCGGGGGTCTTCGACGGGCACCGCGATGACCTTGTCGTCCTTCTCGCCGTCGTCGTCCATCTCCATCAGGCCGACGGGGCGCGCTTCGATGACGCAGCCGGGGAACGTCTGGTCTTTCACGAGCACGAGCACGTCGAACGGGTCCTCGTCGTCGTAGTACGACTGCGGGATGAAGCCGTAGTCGCTCGGGTAGTGGACGTTCGAGTGGAGGACGCGGTCGAGCATCACGCCGGGGATGTTCTTGTCGTACTCGTACTTGTTCCGCTCGCCCTTCAGGCACTCCACGACGGCGTAGATGACGTCGGGCGCGTCGGGGCCGGTTTCGAGGTCTTCCCAGAGATTCGTCATGTGGATTCGACTGTGTTGAGCGGGTTAAAGGGCCTTTCGCATCGCTCCCGGGCGTCAAAACTCTCGGCGGCGTGAGAAGCGTTTAAATAGAGGGATGACATGTATTCCAGTATGTCAGAGGCACAACGCGCGGTGCGTCAGGACGCCCGCGATCTGACTGCGTTCCAGAAGAACATCCTTGTCGTACTCGCTGAGGAGGCCCGCTACGGTCTCGCCATCAAGCGTGAGCTCGAAGACTACTACGGGGAAGAAGTCAACCACGGTCGACTCTACCCGAACCTCGACGACCTCGTCAACAAGGGCTTCGTGGAGAAGTCCGAACTCGACAAGCGCACGAACGAGTACGCGCTCACCGACGACGGCTTCGCGGCCGTCCTCGACGACATCGAGTGGACGCTCAGCAAGTTCGTCACCGACGACGACCGCGCAGAGACCGTCATCAACCTCGTCGAGAACTAAGCCGGATACCGTTCTCCCGCTATTTCGAACACCGCGCGTAGCGACCGCTCCAGCGCCGCTTCCTGCTCGTCGGTCGGCCAGACGTTCCGCGGGTAGTACTCGGCGCGGAACTCCCGGAGTTCCGCGCGGGTCGCGGTCTCCATCCGCCGCGAGTAGTGGTTACCCATGAAGTCCGCGAACGCGCGCGCGTTCGCCGCTTCAGACTCCCCGTACGTCTCGCGCACCGATTCGACGATGGCGCGGTTGTGTTCCTCGACCGTCTCCCACTCCTCGGCCTCGCCGCCCCGGGAGAGCGAGCGCTCGGCGGCCCGGTCGGTGTCCTCGATGCGTTCGACCCGAACCGTTCCGTCCTCCAGCCACTCTTCGGGATAGCAGACGAGTGTATCGCTGTCGTCCTCCTCGCGCACGCGAACCTCGAAGTCGTGCTCGGCGAGCAGGTCGTCGCGGCGCTCTCGATACGCCGCCGCCTCCTCGTCGTCGCCGACGCGGCGCGCGAGCCGGGTCAGGCGCTCGGCCTCGTCCACGACATCCTCCGGCACCTCAGTCATTGTCGAGCGCCTCGTTCGCGAGGTCGTCCGCGCGGTCGTTCACCTCGCGCGGCACGTGCGTGAGCGACCAGTCGTCGAACCGGTCGAGGAGTTCGCGCACCCGGACGCGTTTCTCCTTCAGCGTGGGGTCGTTCGTGTTCCACGCGCCCGTCACCTGCTTCACGATGAGCTGGGAGTCGCCCCGCACTTCGACCTCGTCGAAGCCGTAGCGGTCGGCGGCTTCGAGGCCCGCGACGAGGGCGTCGTACTCGGCCTGGTTGTTCGTCGCGCGGCCGATGCGGTCGCCGCCCTCCGCGACGATGCCGTCGCCGGAGACGAGCACCCAGCCGACCGCGGCGGGACCGGGGTTGCCGCGGCTCGCGCCGTCGAAGTAGACGTGCACCCGGCCCGCGTGGTCTTCCACGACGGCCGTGATGTCCGTGGGGGTCGCGCCCTGCACGACGACCGTGTCGTCGTACGCGACCGCGGTGGCGTCCCCGAGGCTCGCGCGCCAGCGCTCGTGCTCGGTGTTTCCGTCCCCGACGGACGCACCCGCCGCCTGGAGGCGCTGGCGTGCGTCGTCGGGGTCGCAGTCGATGACCGGCATTCGCCCGATACGTGGGGGTTGGGGCGTAAACGCGTTGCGTGTTCTCTCCACGGGGAGACTCCCGGAGCTTCGAGGGCGTCGCCGACGTGGGGCCCGCCACCGAAGCCACCGTCCGCAACGGGAACCAAGACCAGAGTGAGGCGGGAGATTCACGCCTCTACGGGTGTGTTAGGCGGATCGAAGGGGTTTTTGCCGCGTGATAGAAACCACGGGGCATGAGTAACGCGTGGCGGGACTGGGACCACGTCCTGAAGGTCGATCCGGACAAGTCGCTCGTCGAGGGGGAGACGTTCGAGGACGTGTGTCGGACGGGAACCGACGCCATCGAGGTCGGTGGAACGCTGGACGTGACGTCGGAGAAGATGGAGCGCGTCATCGACGCCTGCCGCAAGCACGACGTGCCGATCTATCAGGAGCCGTCGAACCCGGCGGTCGTCGTGAACGACGACGCGCTCGACGGCTACCTCGTCCCCATCGTGTTGAACGCGGGCGGCGTCTCCTGGATTACGGGCGCGCACAAGGAGTGGGTGCGTATCGGCGACGTGAACTGGGAGAAGACCACGACCGAGGCATACATCGTGCTGAACGAGGAGTCGAGCGTCGCTGAGTTGACGGACGCGCAGTGCGCGCAGACGCCAGACGACGTGGCGGCGTACGCCACTGTCGCGGAGCGCATGCTCGGCCAGGACATCGTGTACGTCGAGTACTCCGGCACCTACGGCGACCCCGACATCGTGGAGGCCGCGCACGACGCGCTCGACGAGTCGACCCTGTTCTACGGCGGCGGTATCGGCGACTACGACAGCGCGTACGAGATGGGCGAACGCTCCGACGTGATCGTCGTCGGCGACCTCCTGCACGACGAGGGCTGTGACGCCGTCCGCCAGACCGTCGAAGGCGTGAAGGACGCGCACGGGAAGACCATCGACGCCTGAACACGGACGCGTTTACTCGGGGTTGCGACGCGCGACCGCGCGAGGGAAATCGTCCGCGTCGGAGACGCGCACGGGACGGCCATCCGCGCGTAGCGGTTCCGACGGGGGCCACTCGTTTCTTGTATCGCCGGGCCGTGTGTCCGGACATGACGCTCGTGGACGACGACGTGCTCGTCGAGGCCGGGAGCCGGGGGCAAAACCTCCTCGTCACGGAACTAGTTCGGCTGGTCGAACGCGGGCACGCCACCGACGAACCGGGCGTGTCGCGGGAGCGCCTCGACGCGTACATCGACGAAATCGGGGACGCGCGGGACGCGGACACGATCCGGGCGGAACTGGAGGAACAGCTGACCGACACCGAGTCCTGGGTCGACGTAAACGCGGTCTACGAGGTGGAGAACGGCCGCGTGAGTCGATACCCCGCGTCCTGGCACGAGGCCGTCGAGCCGGCGGACGACCTCGTGGACGTCGTTCGCGTGCTGAACGAGCGGGTGAGCGACCCGCCGGAGAGCGGGGCGAGCGAGGGGATCGCGGAGGAGTTCCTGCTCGACGCGCTCGAAGTGCTCGGGGACTGGGAGCGCGAGCGGGCGAAGAACCGCATCGAGGAGCTGCGGTCGGCGGGCGTGCTCGCCGAGTACACCGATCAGCACCCGAAGGCGGGCGTTCGGGTCGCGGACGAGTCCTGAACCTGCAAGGCTTATCCTCGCCGACCGCCGAGTTCGTCGTGATGACAGACGGAGCGCGCGCGTTCGTCCCCGGGCACGTCACGGGGTTGTTCAGCATCCATCGCGACGACGACCCGGCGCGGGCGGGGTCGCGGGGCGCGGGACTGACGCTGACGGACGGCGTCACCGTGTCGGTGCGGTCGGCCGACGAGTCCGCGGTGTTTCTGAACGGCGAACGCGCGGACGTGGCGGCGGTGGCGGGCGTGCTGGACGCGCTCGGCGTGACGGCGCGCGTCGAGGCGGAGACGCCGCTTCCGGTGGGCGCGGGGTTCGGCGTGTCGGGCGCGACGGCGCTGGGCGCGGCGTACGCGGCGAACGCGACCTTCGGCTGCGGGCGCTCGGAGAACGGTCTCGTCCGGCTCGCGCACGCGGCCGAGGTGGACGCCGGCACCGGACTGGGGGACGTGGTGGCGCAGGCGCGGGGCGGCGCGCCGATTCGGGAGGAACCAGGCGCGCCCCCGCACGGTCGATTGGACGGCGTGCCGGAGACGGCGCGCGTCGAGTACGCGTCGTTCGGCGGCCTCTCCACCGCGGACGTGCTCTCCGGGGACACGGAAACGCTGTCGGCCGCGGGCGAACGCGCGCTCGACCGCCTGCGGGACGAGCCGACGCTCGACCGGTTCGTCGCTGCGTCCCGGACGTTCGCCGCGGAGGCCGGCCTGCTGACTGACGACATCGACGAGGTCGTCGGGGACGTCCTGGACGCGGGCGGGCGGGCGTCGATGGCGATGCTCGGCCGGACGGTGTTCGCGCTCGGTCACGGCCTCACGGACGCGGGGTACGACGCCGAGGCCTGCCGGATTCATCCCGCGGGCGCGACGCTCCAGTAAACGGCTCTTTTTTGCCGGGGCGGGCGTGAGAATGGGTATGAGCGACGTGGATGTGCCGGAAGACCACCCGCGCTACGAGTCACTCCTCACCCGCCACCGCATCGAGGAGGGCGTCGAGAAGGGGATCACGAGCAAGCAGGGACTCATCGCGGAGGGGCGCGGCGAGGCGTTCGACTACCTCCTCGGCGAGGAGACGACGGAGAGCGCGGAGGCGGCCGAGCGCGCCGCGGCCGCCCACCTCCTGCTCGCCGACCATCCCGTGCTCTCCGTGAACGGGAACGTCGCCGCGCTCGTCCCCGGTGAGATGGTAGAGCTGGCGGAGGCGGTTGGCGCGGATCTCGAAGTCAACCTCTTCAACCGCACCGAGGAGCGGATGCGCGCCATCGCCGACCACTTGCGCGAGCACGGCGCGAGCGAGGTGAAGGGGCTCGCGGCGGACGCTCGCATCCCGGGGCTGTCACACGAGCGCGCGAAGGTGGACGCGGACGGTATCTACGACGCGGACGTGGTGCTCGTTCCGCTGGAGGACGGCGACCGCGCGGCGGCGCTCGCGGCGATGGGGAAGACGGAGATAGTCGTCGACCTGAACCCGATGAGTCGGTCGGCGCGGAGCGCGGCCGTCCCCATCATCGACAACATCATGCGCGCGGTTCCGAACGTCACACGGCACGCGCGCGACCTCGCGGACGCGAGCGACGAGGAGCGCCGCGACATCGTCGAGTCGTTCGACCGGACGGCGGCGCTGGCCGACGCGGAGCACCGAATCCGGGAGGGCGTGGGCGACCGATAGAACTACGTTGTTTTAGGCTAGCCTAAATCGTATGCGTGGTGTGACGCTCGACGGTCTCCGTCGGCGACTGGACGACCTCGCGACCGGCGGCCCCTACCGCGTCGCCTGCCTCGACACGGGCGAACGACCGCATCCGGTCACCGGCCAGCAGTACCCCGACCGGGAGACGGCGAGCGAAGCCGCGGAACTCGCGGCCCAGTACCGGAACCGACTCGCCGCGTACGACCCGCGCGCCCCGATATACGACCTCGCCGTCGAACACGCCCGCGGAACCGACGGCGCACCGCCCCGAGAGGCGTGTAGCCGGCTCGCGGGCGCGCTGTTCGACGCGCTCGGGGACTGCGGCGAGACGGACGTGGAGCGGACGATTCTCGATACCTACCTCGCGGCCGCGAGCGAGACGACGGATCCCGACGCGCTCGGCGTCGCGCTCCTCGACACCATCGCCGGCGTGCTCGACGACGCGCTCCCGCCCGCCCGCCAGCAGGCCGTCGTCGCGAGCGCCACCGACCGCCGCTCGGAGAACGGGAACACGGTCGCGGACGCGCTCGACGCGCTGCGCGCGGGGTCGCTGCTGTCGGCGTACGCGTACCGCAGGCGGACCGGCCGCCTCGACCTCCGCCTCGACGGCTACGCGTTCGACGCGGACGGCGAGCGCCTGCCGACGCTCCCGCTGACGGTCGCGCTCGCGCGGGCGGATCGAACGGTCGCCGTCACCGACGCCCACCGCACGCCGGCGGGCGACTGGCGGCTGTCCGTCTCGCTGTCCGCCGACGCCCCGCGCGGTCTCGCGCGGACGGCCGTGACCCCCTACTCGAGGAGGTCGCGGGCGACGTCGGCGACCGCGGGCGCGGACTCGCCGAGCAGGTAGAGCACGGGCTCGATTCCGAACCCGCCGGACTGGTAGAGCACGGTCGCGTCCGGCCGGTCCGCGAACGCGTCCGCGACCGCGACGGACACGTCGTCGTAGTCGGCGTCGAACTCCGCGGTGACGCGTCCCGTTTTCTCGAGCGCGGCGACGAGCGCGGGGTCGTACCGGACGTTGAGCGCGGCGCTCGCGTCGCTCCCGTTCGCGCGCGCGGCGAGCAGAACGGACGCGACGTGCTCGGAGACGCCGAACGCCGGCTCACCGGGAACCTCGACGCGCCCCATCACGTCGAAGACGCGGCCGGGGACGCCCGCAACGTCCTCCACGGACTGCGCGTTCGACAGGCACTCCACGAGGTTCGACCCGACGTTCGGCACGAGTGTCGCGAACCCGCTCGCGTGTTCGAGCGTCCGCACGCCCCGCCGCACGCTCGACCGCACGCGCTCGCGAGCGAGGAGGTCGCTGTCCGGGTCGTGCACGCGGAAGTCGCCCTCGTACTCCGCGAGTTCGGGGACGGCGTCCTCGTGCAGGCGGGCGAGCACGTCCCCGCGCGCCTCCAGCTTCCGAATCAGGACTTCGGCCTCGACGAGCGCCTGCACCGTGCTCATGTCGCCGGACGCGAGTCCCTCGCCGACGCGCTCCACGAGGTCGCGCACCCGGTCGTCCTCAGCGACGCCCTCGTTGCGCGCCACCTCGCCCGTCGCGTACTTCGACACCGCGGACTGACTCACGCCGAGCACGTCCGCGACCGCCTGCTGGGTCAGCCCGCGCTCCCGGAGGTCCGCCGCGAGCATCGACCGGAACGTCGGGAGGAACTCCTCCACGACGAGCTCCTCGACGAACTTCACTGCTCGCCCCCGAACTCGCGGTCGCCGCGGATGCGGGACGCCTGCGGGCCGCCCTGATCCTGGTACTTCGACCCGCGCTCGCTCCCGTACGGGCGGTCGGCGCTGCTCGTGAGCTCCGTGAACACGAGTTGACTGATGCGCATCCCCGGACTGAGCGCGACCGGGGCGGTTCCGAGGTTGGAGAGTTCGAGTGTTATTTTCCCACGGAATCCTGGGTCAATAAACCCCGCTGTAGCGTGGACAACGACGGCGAGCCGTCCGAGCGACGACCGGCCCTCGACCTGCGCCACGAGGTCGGACGGGACTTCGACGCGCTCGTGGGTAGTTCCGAGGACGAAGTCGCCGGGGTGGAGGATGAACTCGCCGCCCTCGTCGACGACGGTCTCCGTGACGTAGTCGTCCACCTCGGTCTCGTCGTTCGGATGGATGCAGGGGATGTTCGCGCGCTGGAACTCCAGGAACTCGCGGCCGAGCCGGACGTCGATACTCGCGGGCTGAATCTGCAACTCCGGGTCGTCGAGCGGTTCGACGACGAGGTCGCCGGCCTCCAGTCGGTCGAGGAGGTCGGCGTCGGACAGTATCATACCGGTTTCTGGACGCCCGAGGCCTAATAGGTTTTAGATGACGTCGGTGAGTCGTAGCGGCTTTGACGCGTCCACGAGACCACGAGGTATGAAGCAAGCCATCGTCGTGCGCGCCGACCTCGGGATGGGGACGGGGAAGGTCGCCGCGCAGGCGTCGCACGCGTCGCTGCGGGCGTTCGAGTACGCTGACGACCGGGCGCAGCGAGCGTGGAAGCAGGGCGGACAGAAGAAGATCGTGCTCAAGGCCGGCTCGGAGCGCGAGCTCTACGAGCTGAGCGAGGAGGCGAAGGCCGCCGGCCTGCCCTCGGCCGTCATCGAGGACGCCGGACACACGCAGGTGGAACCGGGGACGCCGACCGCGCTCGCCATCGGGCCCGCGGCGGAGGCCGACATCGACGCGATAACGGGCGACCTCTCCCTGTTCTGATGATCGACGCACACCCGCTCGAACGCGCGGTCGGCGTCGAGCGCTACGCGAGCAGTACGCCGGGAACGGGCGGCCGCCTCCGCGAATCGCCCGGTGACTTTCGAGTGCGCGAGATCGAGGACTTCGCCGCCGAGCCCGCGGGCGAGAGCGCGGGCGACTACCCGCACGTGGTGGTGCGCGCGACGCTCACCGACTGGGACACGAACGGGTTCGCGCGCGCGCTCTCGAACCGCCTCGGCATCAGCCGCGAGCGCGTGAACTGGGCGGGCACGAAGGACAAGAACGCCGTCACCACCCAGCTGTTCACCGTGCGCGCCATCGACCCCGGGGACGTGCCCGATATTCGGAACGCCGAAGTCGAGGTGGTGGGACGCGCGGGTCGGAACATCCAGTTCGGCGATTTAGTGGGCAACGAGTTCGAAATCGTCGTCCGAGACCCCGACCGTCCCGAGAACGCGAACGGTATTACGGACGAACTCGCCGCGTTCGGCGGGCAGTCGACGGACGCGGTGGCGGCAAGCGCGGAGACTGCGGACGCAGGGCGATCCGTCGCGGCCCCCAACTTCTTCGGCCAGCAGCGCTTCGGGAGCTATCGGCCGGTCACGCACGAGGTCGGGCTGGCGGTGGTGCGCGGGGACTGGGAGGGCGCGGTGCTGGCGTACGTCGGGAACCCGAGCGAGCACGAACCCCCGGAGACGCGTGCGGCGCGCGAGTTCGTCGAGGAGACGCGGGACTGGAGTGCGGCCATCGAGGAGTTCCCGGGACACCTGCGGTACGAGCGCACCGTGCTGAATCGGCTGGCGGAGAACGGCGGCGAAAGCGAGGCCGACTTCCGGGCGGCCCTGGAGACGTTCCCGTCGAACCTCCAGCGGCTGTTCGTGCACGCGGCGCAGTCGTACGCGTTCAACCGCATCCTCTCGGAACGGATGGCTCGCGGCCTGCCGTTTTCGGAGCCGGTCGAGGGCGACGTGGTGTGTTTCGCGGACGCGGACGCGCCCGGCGACCTCACGATTCCCGACCCCGACCGCCTCCAGCGCGCGACCAGCGAGCGCGTGAGCGTGCTGTCCCGGCACGCGGAGCGCGGGCGGGCGTTCGTCACCGCGCCGCTCGTCGGGACGGAGACCGACCTCGCCGACGGCGAGCAGGGCGACATCGAGCGCGACGTGCTCGCCGACCTCGACATCGCGCCGAGCGACTTCGACCTCCCCGGCGAGTTCCACTCGGAGGGAACGCGGCGCGCGATACTCGTCCGGACCGACATCGACGTGGCCCGCGACCCGCTGACGTTCACGTTCGCGCTGCCGAAAGGCTCGTACGCGACCGTCGTCCTCCGCGAGTACCTCAAGACGAGCCCGCTCGACCTGTAGGCAGTCGCCGCACCGACACCCACGCTTTTCCCGGTTCGGGTCGTCCGTTCGGGCATGTCCGAGTACCCAGTCAGTGACGACCTGCCGGACGCGCCGTTCCACACGACGGGCGTCGACCACATCACGATGATCGGCTCGAACGAGGAGGACACCATCGAGTTCTACCGCGACCTCCTCGGGATGCCGCTCGTCTTACGGCAGCCGAACCTCGACGACCCGAACCAGACCCACCTGTTCTTCGACGCGGGCGACGGCCGCATCCTCACGTTCTTCGTGAACGAAGACCGGGACTCGAACCCCCAGCCGCACCGCCACCGCGTCGGCTCCGTCCACCACCTCTCCGTCTCCATCGACCCCCACGAGTTCGAGACGGTGATGGAGAGTCTCGACGACGCCGGCCACGGCTTCAACGTCTTCGACCGCGGCGTCTTCCACTCGCTCTACACCCGCGACCACAACGGGCTGGTCATCGAACTCGCGACGGACAAGTACGAGATTCCCGACGACCGCCGGGGAGAAGTGCTCGCGAAGACCCAGGAGATTCGGGAGGCGGACGGCGCGGACTACGCGGAAGCCGAACACTTAGAGGAAGCGCTCGACGAGCTCGGACTGGACGCGGAGCCGGTCGAACTACCGGACGCGCCGACGGGCGCGGGCGTCTGAAGACCGTTCTGGTTTTACGGCCATCCGCCCTACGGTGAGGAAATGGAGTGTCGGCAGTGTGGCGCGCCGCTGGACAAGCCCGGCGACTACTGCCTGCTGTGCGACACCGCGAACTGCGACGCCGTCGTGGTCGACATCGAGGCGTCGCGGGCGACGCTGACGTTTCTGGACGCGGAGCGCGTGGAGGACGACCCGCGCAGTCCCGTGCTCGGGGAAACGGTGGTGACGACGACGCCGGAGCCGGACGCGGAGCGCGCGGTGGCGCAGGTGCGGAACTTCGCGGGCCGCATCGCCGACGAAATCAGGCGGAAGCGTCCGGAGACGGTGTTCGTGACGGGCGAGCGCGAGGTGGTGCGGGCGCTGCGGGGCGACCTCCACCACGAACTCTACCGGGTGAGCGGGGCCGACCCAGTGGAGAGCGTTCTGGAGCGCTGGGGCGGTCGCGACCTCGAAATCGTGGAGAAATCCGCGGCGGAGAAAATCGGGGGGTCGCACACGACGCTCGTGGGGGAGCGCGAGGGCTGGCACGCCATCGAGACCATCGCCGGCCACCCCCACGTGAAGAAGATCGTGCCCGGCCCCATCGACGCCGGCGGCGCGAGCACGCGCGGCGGCGTGCGAGCGAAGGTGACGCGCGCGGACACGAACGGGAACGTCCGGCTGCTCATCCGCGAGGGGTCGTCGGTACAGGAGAACCGCGTGGTGACGACGGCGATGGATCGCGAGACCGGCGAGCGCGTCCGGGACGACCTGAACGACGCGCTCGAAGACGAGGGCCTGAAGCGGGACGCGTAAGCAGGACGGGGGCGACTCAAAGCCCTTATGTGGACGCTGTGGCTACGTGCTTGTACTATGGCCGAGAAGAAGTCCACGACCGGGAGCGCCGGCCGATTCGGCGCTCGGTACGGTCGCGTCGCGCGCCGCCGCGTCTCCGAGATCGAGTCCGACACCAACAAGGATCACTCCTGCCCCGAGTGCGGCGCGGAGAAGGTCTCCCGCAAAGGCACCGGCATCTGGCAGTGCGGCAAGTGCGACTACAAGTTCGCGGGCGGCGCGTACCGTCCGGAGACGCCCGGCGGCGAGTCCGTGCAGCGCTCCATCCGCACCGCGCTCTCCGAGGAAGAACAGGAGGCATAATGTCGTACAAGTGCTCGCGCTGCAAGCGGGACGTCGAACTCGACGAGTACGGCGGCATCCGCTGTCCGTACTGCGGGCACCGCGTGCTCCTGAAGGAGCGGGCGCGCGACGTGAAGGAAGTTGACGTCCAGTAGGCACGCGACGACGCTTCGTTTCTCCTACGCTTCTCCCGCCGTCGCAGAGCGAATCGCCGCGAGCGTCCGCCCCGAATCCGGCGCTATCGAGGGCGACCGAACGACGGCGTCGCTCTCCCGGGAGGGCGACACCGTGACGGTCGACGTCGTGGCGAGCGACCTGACCGCGCTCCGCGCCGGCCAGAACACGTGGGTGACGCTGCTGGAAGTCGCGGAGCGCGCCGGGGATACCTAACCAGTTAGGGACTGCGCTCTTCAGTGTGACGCGGCTAGTATCGGATGCCGGCCCCGCGGACGCTTCCCCCTCCCCCTCTCCCCGGCGTCCGCGGACCTCCCCTTCGCCGGCGCGGGCCCGAATGCAGGGTCTTTTTCCCTTTCGGGCCCCGACTTTTCGCGTATGCAGGGTAACCTTCCGCCGGAGGCCCAGGAGAAACTCGAAGAGCTTCAAGACCTCCAGGAGACCGCGCAGACAGTGTCGACGCAGAAACAGCAGGCCGAGACCCAGCTGAGCGAGGCCGAGGCCGCGCTCGACGAACTCGACGACATCGACGAGGACACGACGATGTACCGCGAGGTCGGCGAACTCCTCGTGCAGACGGAGTACGACGAGGCCGAGGACGACCTCTCGGAGAAAGTCGACAACCTCGAACTCCGCGTCGAGACGCTCCAGAAGCAGGAAGAACGCGTGCAGGAGCAGTTCGAAGACCTCCAGCAGGAACTGCAGGAGATGCTCGGCGGCGGTGGCGCTGGCGGCCCGGCGCCCGGCGGCATGGGCGGCGGTCCCGGCGGCGCGTAAATGGAACCGACTGACGAGGAAGTCGTGGAGACCGCGGCCGAGGCAGCCGAAGGCTACGTGTTCTCGCAGCTGGCGACCTCGGACGTGGACGACCTCGACGTGACGGTGTCGTTCGAGGACGGCGTGCTCGACGTTGAAGTCTACATCACGGCGCCCGACGCGGATGTCGACCTCGAACAGGTGGCGGACGACGCCGCGCTCGTCGCAGGGCGGGCCGTCGACGACCTGTTCGCGGACGGTTAGGTCGCGAAGAAGACGAGCGCGCTGAGAACCATCGTGGCGAACGCGACGACGAGCGCGAGCGCGCCGCCCATCGAGACGGCGGCGTTCGCGTGACTGGCGAGCGTCTCGGTTCTGTCGTTCCCGAACACGGTGACTGTCGCGTGCTCGCTCGCCATCCCGGCCTCGACGGGTTCGAGGTCGTCGACGGCCTCGCTGGTGAGGTCGCAGAGGAGCGCTTCGAGGTCGTCCACGTCGAGCGCGCCCCCGACCTGGTTCACCGACTGGACGGTGTTCACGATATGCGTATCGGTCGTCATCACCTCCGCGTCATCCAACTCGAGGGCTTCGAGCGCGTCCACGAGGCGGTCGCGGACGCCGGGATCCATGTTGTTCCCGTCGACGAGCACGTAGCCCGTGCGCTGACCGTCGGTTTCGAGGACGGCGACGCGGACGCCGAGCGGGCCGATTCCCTCCGCTGGCGTCCAGTTCGTCTCGTCCCACGCGACGCCCATCCGGAGGTCGTGCTGGTCGGCGTCCACGAGGCGTTCCGCGACCTCGCCCGCCCCCCGTATCAGGTCGAAGGAGCGCTGGCTCCCCGGGACGACGTGCCCGAGGTCGTCGCCGTCGAGGCCGTCGTTCGAGTTGTGCGCGTCCGCGAGCAGCACGTCGTCCACGCCGGCGACCCGGGCCTCCGTGCTGGCGGTGAGACCGACGGCGTACGCCACGTCGTCCGCGAACCCGGGCGCGAACGTCGACGTGAGGAGGAGGTCGTCGCCGAACACCTGCCCGAGCAGGGACGCCTCGCCGGACTGCACGCGCGCGCTCCGGGTGGCGGTGTCGGTGTAGGTGATGCGGTCGTGTGCGCGCTCGGCGGCGTCGAGGAGCGGACGCACCTCGCGTTCCGTGACGAGGTTGAAGTCGTGGCCGGCGGTCGCGTGCGGCGGGAACGCGAGGCCCTCGGCGGATTCCGCGATCCGCTGAGGGAGGTTACCGCCGCCGATTTCGCCCATCGGCCCGGGGTGAATCATCGGGAGAACGAACCGCGCCTTCTCGCCGTCCCCGGTGCGTGCGGAGAGAACGGTGACGGGGACGACGGCGTCCTCGCCGAGTTGCTCGAAGAAGTCCTCAAGTTCGCGGGTTCCTTCGGCGATGTGGCCGATGAACCCCCGGACGAAATCGAGGACGCTGACGCCGAGGCTCTGCTTCCACGGCCGGTCGATGACGGCGAGGAAACCGTACGCGACGAGTCCGTAGAGCGCGGTCATGCCGACGAGGACGACGAAGTCTCCGGGCGTGAAGATGTACTGGATCTTGGTGGGCGCGCGCTCGGGCCGGGAGAGGAACGCCCCGACGAGCGGGCCGCCGAGTTCGAGGTAGTTCATCGCGCCCGAGTAGACGAACAGGAGAACCGCAGCGGTCGCGGTCTGGCTGCCCGCA
Source organism: Salarchaeum sp. JOR-1 (assembly GCF_007833275.1). Taxonomy (GTDB): domain Archaea; phylum Halobacteriota; class Halobacteria; order Halobacteriales; family Halobacteriaceae; genus Salarchaeum. The sequence continues at coordinate 301,207 of NZ_CP042241.1, forward strand.
GGGACGGCGGCGAGGAGCGGGGAGTTCCGGGAGACCGCGAGCACGACGAGCAGCCGTATCGCGAACACGAGCGCGAGCGCGGCGGTGAGGGCGTCGAACACGAACTGCTGGCCGAGCGGCGTGAGCACGGTGACGACGCCGGCGACGGCGAGGATTGCGACGACGACGAGTTCGCAGACGAGCGCGAGCAGCGACGAGCGGTTGTAGGTGAGTTGCCCGCCGAGCCGGCGGTCGACGGGCGTCGTCGCGAGCGCGGCGACGACGGTCGGAATGCCGACGAAGAAGACGCCCTGCCAGGCGTCCTCCAGCACGGACGGCGTCTCGAACGCGCCGATGCCCGTGACTGCGGCGACGAGCAGGGCGAACGCGACACTGACGTACCAGTTCGGCGCGCGGAAGATGTACCGCGAGAGGCTCGCGAGGTCGCCCTGCGTCTCCGTCATCCCTTAGCAGCGCTCGAGGAAGTTCTCGAACACTTCCTCGCCGCGCTCCGTGTGCGCGACCTCGGGGTGCCACTGGACGCCGTAGAGGTCGCGGTCGGTGTCGCTCATCGCCTCCACGTCGCACACGTCGCTCGTCGCGGTGAGCGTGAATCCCTCGGGGAGTTCTTTCACCTCGTCGGCGTGGCTCGCCCACACCCGGGTTTCGGGCGCGAGCGACCCGACCAGCGGGTCGTCCTCGTCCACGATGTCCACGGTCACGTCCGCGTACCCGCCGTAGTCGCCGGAGCCGACGCGGCCGCCGAGTTCGTCCGCGATGAGCTGCATCCCGAGACAGATTCCGAGCACGGGGACGTCGAGGTCGAGGTAGTCCGCCGACCGGCCCGCGCGCTCGATGCTCGGCCCGCCCGAGAGCACGATACCGTCGGCATCCACGTCCGCCGGGTCGGTGGTGTTCTCCACCAGATCCACGTCCACCCCGAGGTCGCGCAGCGCGCGCTTCTCGAGGTGCGTGAACTGGCCGTGGTTGTCCACGACGACGATGTGCGTCATTACCCGTGATTGGACGCGACCGGATAAAAACCCATTCGACTCGGCTACTCGGCGTCGCGCTCCGCCGCGGTTTCGAACCCGAGTTCCGCGAGCTCGTCGCTCTTCCGCCCCTCGCGCTCCGCGAGCGCCGCCGCGTCCGGACTCGCGTCGTCGTCGATGGCCGCCCACGACCCGTGCACCTTCGCGTGACACCACCGACAGAGCGTCACCGTAATCTCGTGCGCGAGCTCCCCCGCACCGTCCGTACTGCTCGCCTGTTCCGCGGACTCGTTTCGCTCACCCGCGCTGTTCGCGGTTTCACCGCTCGCCTGTTCCGCGGACTCGCTTCGCTCGTCCGCGTACGACAAGTGGTGTTCTTCGAGCAACGGCCGGGCGTCGCTGTGGGCGTTCCGGCGTTCGTCGAGGCCGCAGCGCGCACACTCGTCGCTCGTGGCCGTGTCCCGGTAGTGCGGGCAGTCGCGCCACGCCCAGTCGTCGGCGGCGACGGGACACCGGTAGTCGTCGGCGCGGCGCTCGGCGGCGAACTCGGGGTCGTGCTGGGCGTGCTCGACGGCGTACCGGCACCTGCCGTCGCCGGTGACGTGGTCGCAGACCCCGGCGCGCTCGTAGGGATCCGCTACCCCGACGCTCGTGCCGGACGGGGTCTTCTCCATGGGGGCGAGTCGAATGCCAGGGGTTTAGGCGCGTCGGGACGGGGGAGAACGCTTAACGCCCTCGACCGATTCCGGGCGCGTGTGCGACTCCGACACAATCCCGACGACAGCGCGCGCACGCTCGCGACCGAGGTGGAGGTCGCGGACGGCCTGGTGAGCCGCGGGCTCGGCCTGATGTTCCGGCGGTCGATCCCGGACGACTACGCGCTCGCGTTCCGGCACGACGAGGCGAAACCGCGCGGCCTTCACATGGTGTTCGTGCCGTTCGATATCGACGTGGTGTGGACTGAGAACGAGGAGGTGACGGCGGTGGAGACGCTGTCGGCGTGGACGGGGCGCGAGACGGCAGTTGCGGACGACCTGTACGAGCTCCCGGCGGGCGCGGCGAGCGAGGTGTCGGTCGGCGACCGGTTGTGGTTAGAGGTATGACGTTATTTCTGCCCGGTTTGTCAGGGGATTAAGTGCCTGAACGCGGTGCGTACTACTAAGATGGGAGCCGGAACCACCGAATCCGAGTACGACCTTATCATCGTCGGCGGCGGTATCAGCGGCGCCGCCCTGCTCTACACCACCGCGAAGTTCACCGACGTGGAACGCGTCGCCCTCGTGGAGAAAGAAGCGGAGATAGCGGCCATCAACTCCCACCACACGAACAACTCGCAGACGCTCCACTTCGGCGACATCGAGACGAACTACACGCTCGAAAAAGCCGAGTCCGTCAAGGAGGGCGCGGAACTCCTCGCGGGCTACCTCGAGAACGCCGACCCCGACCGCGAGTTCCACTCGAAGCGCTCGAAGATGGTGCTCGGCGTCGGCGACGAGGAAGTCGAGAGCCTCCGCGCGCGCTACGAGGACGAGGGCTTCGGCGACCTCTACCCGAAACTCCGCCAGATCGGGCGCGAGGAGATCGAAGAGCTCGAACCGAAGGTCGTGGAGGGCCGCGACCCCTCGAAGGAACTCCGCGCGCTCCAGACCCCCGACGGCTACGTCGTCGACTACGGCGCGACCGCGAAGTCATTCGTGGACGACGCCCGCGAGGAGGACGGCGTCGACGTGCTCACCGGCACGAAAGTCGAATACATCCAGCAGGGCCCCGACGGGTTCACCGTCGAAACCGCCAGCGGGAGCCTGAAGGGTGACGTGGCGGTCGTCGCAGCCGGATCGCACAGCCTCCAGATCGCGAAAGAGATGGGGTACGGGAAGAACATGAGCCTCCTCCCCGTCGCGGGAAGCTTCTTCCTCGCGGACAGCGGCCCCCTGAACGGGAAGGTGTACACGCTCCAGATGAAGAAACTCCCGTTCGCCGCCGTCCACGGCGACGCCGACGTGTACGACGACTCCATCACCCGGTTCGGCCCGACCGCGAAGCTCGTCCCCGCCCTCGAACGCGGCCGCCTGAAGACCGTCGGCGATTTCTTCGACGTGTTCGGCCTCAACATCGACAGCTTCCTCAGTTACGGGAACATCCTCGCCGACCGCATCCTCCTCCCCTACGTCCTGAAGAACCTCGTCTACGACGTGCCCGAGGTCGGCAAGCGCGCGTTCCTCCCCGAAGTCCAGAAAGTCGTCCCCACCGCCGAACTGGACGACATCGAACGCGCGAAGGGCTACGGCGGCGTCCGCCCCCAGATCGTCAACACCGAGAAGAAATCCCTCGACATGGGCGAAGCCAAAATCGTCGGCAACGACATCATCTTCAACATCACGCCCAGCCCCGGCGCCTCCACCTGCCTCAAGAACGCTATGCGGGACACCCGCCAGGTCATGGACTTCCTCGACGACTACGGCTTCGACGAGAACGCCTTCCGCAGCGAGACCATCGACAACTTCCCGCGCGCCGACTAACAACCCCGCCGTTTCGCGGTTCACGCACACTCGATCGAGAAGCAACGCGAAACACCAGCCGAGCGCGTCGAACCGCACTCACTCCGCTACGCTCCGATGTTGGCTCGCACTAGCCGTTCGCGTTTCGCCGCTACTTCGTTCCGACAGAAGCGCCGAGGGAGAGATTTGAACTCCCGAGTCCGTGAGGACAGTAGATTTCGAATCTACCGCCTTGGCCAGGCTAGGCTACCTCGGCTCACTCTCGTCTTGTAGGGTTTCGCGCTTGTAGGTTTCGGTTCGGTGGCACCGGCAGACCTTTGGGCGCGCCGTCGGGGACGTGTTGTATGAACGTCACGCAGGCGAGCGAGGAGTCGTCGGCCGTCCTCGACGCCGTCTCGGACGCGGTTATCGTGGATCGTGAGGTGCTCGAAACGGTGCTCGTCGGGTTTCTCGCGCGCGGCCACGTGCTGCTCGAGGACGTACCGGGAACGGGGAAGACGCTGACGGCGCGGAGCGTCACGACCGCGCTCGGCCTCGAGTTCTCCCGCGTGCAGTTCACGCCCGACCTCCTGCCCGCGGACGTGATGGGGACGCACGTGTTCAACGAGAAGACCCGCGAGTTCGAGTTCCAGGAGGGGCCGATTTTCGGGAACGTCGTGCTCGCGGACGAGATCAATCGCGCGCCCCCGAAGACGCAGGCGGCGCTGCTGGAGGCGATGGAGGAGGGGCAGGTGACGGTCGGCGGGGAGACGCACGACTTGCCCGAACCGTTCTTCGTGATCGCCACCCAGAACCCCGTCGAGCAGGAGGGGACGTTCCCGCTGCCGGAGGCGCAGCTCGACCGGTTCGTGGTGAAGTCGAGCCTCGGGTACCCGGACGACGCGGGCGAGGTGGAACTCCTGCGGCGGCGCGCGGGCCGCACCGATCAGAGCCCGAGCGTCGACACCGTGCTCGATATCGAGGGCGTTCGGTCGCTCCGCGCGGTGCCGGAGGACGTGCGAGTGAACGACGACGTGCTGGAGTACGTGTCCGCCGTCGCGCGGTCGACCCGGGAAGACCCCCGCGTCGAGGTCGGCGTCAGCCCGCGCGGCACCCAGCGGTTGTTCGAGGTGGCGCGGGCGCGCGCTGCGGTCCGCGGGCGCGAGTTCGTGACGCCGGAGGACGTAAAGCGGATGGCGGACGCGGCGCTCGCGCACCGACTCGTGCTCACGCCGGACGCGTCAGTGCAGGACGTGTCGAAGCAGGACGTGGTCGAGAACGTCCTGGACGGCGTTCCGGTGCCGACGGTGGACTAGCGGAGCGCGCCGAACAGCGCGAGCGCGCCGGCGGCGAGCAGGACGACCGCGGCGACCGGGCGGCCGTCGGCGCCGACGAGGTAGACAGCGTAGCCGGCGGTGACGGCGAGCACGGCGACGCCGACGGTGAGCGCTGCGTGGACGAGTTCGGCGTTCCGAGTGCGGGCGTCCGCGCCGACGTGCTCGCCGAGGCCGATGCCGTGTTCCGCGAGATCCCACGCGGCGACGGTGAGAGCGGCGGCGGCGAGCGGCGCGAACACCGCGGTTCTGACCGCTATCGCGGCGAGCAAGGCCGCGAGGAAGACGACGGCCGCGCCGGCGGTGACGGGAAAGCGCGACCCGGAGAACGCGCCGTACGCGAACGCGAGGACGCCGACGGCAGCGACGGCAGCGACGCCCGTGGAGACGCTGGTGACGAGGAGCGTGGCGACCGTGAGGGCGACCGTGGCGGCGGTCGCGGTGTTCCGGGGCGGCGTCGGTTCGAACTCCGTCACGCCCGCCACCTCCGTTCCGCGGTCGCGAGCGCGACGGCGAGCGGCGTGCCGGCCTCCCAGTCGAGCACGCGGATGCCGGCGCGTCGCACCGACCGGACGCGGAGGCGGCGCTCGACGCGTGCGAGCGTCTCACCGACCTCGGTTCCGCCCGTCGGGTCGGGGGACACGACTGTCACGGCGTGGCCGTGCGCGTCGAGCCGGCGGGCGAACGCGGCGACGCCGTCGTCGACGAGCGGAGTGACGCAGACGACCTGCGCGTCGGACGGCAGACGGGTGAGGAGCCGGGTCAGCGTCGTTCGGCCGAAGAACGGGGCGTCCGGCGGGAGCGGGTCGAACGCGTCGTCGAGCGCGAGCGCGCGGCGGAGTCGCTGTCGGTGGTCGCGGCCGAGTCCGGGCGGGAGCCACGCAGTCCGGGGGCCGTAGCTCGCGACGCCGACGCGGTCGCCGGCGTCGAGCAGGGCGTCCGCGACCGCGCCCGCCGCACCGACACTCCGCTCGACCGCGGATTCGCCGTCGGGGTCGGTGACGTACGCCTGCTCGCGAGTGTCGACGACCAACACGGCGGTTCCCGCGCGTTCCTCGCGGAACTCGACGGTGGCAAGGTCGCCGGTGCGTGCGAGTCGCTGCCAGTCGAGCCGGGAGAGCGGGTCGCCGCGGCGGTACTCGCGGGTCGCGTGGAACTCGACGCCCGTCCCGCCCTCGTTCGTGGTGAGCCGGCCGACCTGCCGGGTCGCCTGCGCGCGCAGCGGAAATCCGTCGAGCGCGTCCAGTTCGGGCACGCACCGGACGGCGTCGTCGCCCGCGACGTCGGCCGTGGTTTCGACCTCGACCGAGCCGGCGGCGTCCCGCGCGACGACGGTGAGGTCGCCGAACGCGTGATCGCCCCGGCGGGCTTCGACGCGGTAGGAGAAGCTGGCTTCCTTCCCCGCGCGGAGCGCGGTCGCGAGCCGCGGCGACCCCTCGGTGACTTCGAGGGAGTCGGGAACGCCGTCGACGAGTCGGAGGTCGGGGAGGAACCCGCCGTCGTTGTGGACGGTGACCGTCACCGAGACCTCGTCGCCGCGCTCGGGGTCGGTGTCGGAGATCGCGCGCTCGACCGAGAGGCGAGGGCTCGGCGCGGTGTCGAAGCGCGCGTATCCGGCGTACGCGCCGCCGACGACGCCGACGAGGAGTGCGCCGGGCGCGGTGAACAGGAGCGCGACCGCCGCGGAGAGAAACGTGACGGCGGCGATGCCGCGCCAGCGCTCCGTCTCGGTCATGCTTCCTCCACGAGCGCGGCGAGCTCCTCCGCGGCGCGGGTCACTCGGCGGTCGAACGCCGCCGTTCCGGCGAACACGTCTCGTATCTGGAGGCGGAGCGGTCGGCCGGGTGCGGTTCGCGCGAAGAGCGCGGCGGCGTGCGGGTCGTCAGTCCACGTTCCCGCGTCGAGCGCGTCCGCCGCCTCCTCGGTCGTGTACTCGCCGTACGTGGTGAGCACGTCGACGGCGACGTCTCGGAGGGCGTCGCGGACGTGTCGAGCGTCCCGGTTCATTCGCCCGCGTGCGGCGGCGCGGGCGCGATCGGTGACAGCGGCCCCGGGCCGGTCGAACGTCACGCGCGACTCGACCTCGGAGAGAGACGCCGACTCGCGGGGAGTCTTTCGGCGGGCGTTCAGTCCGCGAACCGCGAGTAGGAGCGCGACGACGCCGAGCGCGACGACGCCGGTTCGGTTCGCGCCGAACGCGCCCGCGAACCCGGGCGCGACGACGAAGACGACGCCGAGCGCCACCGCGAGTACGCCGGCGGCGAGCGCGAACCGCCGCGTGTTCACTGCTCGTCACCCCCGTAGGCGGCCTCGATGTCGCGGAGCGCGTCGAGCGCGCGGCGTTCGCGCTCCCCGGTCACGGGTTCGTCGCCGTACCTGACCTCGCGGAACACGTCGGTGAGCGTGTCGACGTGCCGCGGGTTCATACCGGCGTCGCGGGCGGCTCGCGCGAACTCGGCGGGCGTTGTCGACTCCGGGGACGCGATGTCGAGGTGCGCCGTCATGTCACGCCACGCCCGGTAGACGGCGTTCTCCACGTCTGCGTCGTCCTCGATGCGATCCGCGGCGACACCCGCGGCGGTCGCGACCGCGTCGAGCGACCGCTCGCGCTCGGCGGGCGGTTCCGGAGCCGGCTCCGCATCGTCGTCGCCGCTTCCGCGGAGGAAGAGGTAGACGAGGACAGCGAGCGCGGCGACGACGACGAGGAGGAGGGCGGGCGGCGTGGTGACGGCGTCTACGGCGTTGCCGCCCGCGCCGCCGCCTCCCGTGGGGAGGGTTCGGTTCACCACCCGGTCGACGGTCTGCCGGATGGGTTGTCGGGAGGTTCCGCACTTCGTGAGGAACGCGTGGATGAAGAGCAGGGGGACGAAGAGGACGAAGAAGAGCGCGCCCGCGACCAGCGTGTTCGTCCGCCAGCGAACGAGGAGGAACGAGAGGGCGGCGAGCACGGCGGCGAGCGCGAAGAACGTCGGCGTGAGCAGGAATGGCACGCAGACTGTGAACGCGTTCGCGAACGGCGAGACGCCAGGGCTGGACGTGTTACCGGTGCTGGCGGGAACGCCGTCCCCGCGTTCGGGGATGTTTCCCGGGCCGCCTCCGCCACCGAAGCCGCCACCGTTCCCGGCCGTCGTGGTCGGGTTCGCGAGCGTCGCGGCGGCGAGGCCGAGCGCGACGACGACGAGGAGGGCGACGACGAGCGCGATCCGGTTCCGCTTCACGTCATCGATTTATCGTATCGTTCGTAAAGTAGTATCGCACGACGGATATCGCCGACTATTCTGAAAATTTAAATACGTATTAGCTTGATTCTAATTTCGTGACTGTCTCCCCCGAGGTGCCCGCGCCGGTGCCGCCCGACGCGGCCGACGCCTGGTACGCCCGCGACGTTCACAGCCAGTACGAACCGACGCCCGGCGTCGTCGTTACCATCACTCGCGACCACGGCGCGTTCCGCTACCGCGTCCGCGAACCAATCCTCACCGCCGCTGAACGTGACGCTCGCAGTCGCGTCAGCGACTACTTCGAGCGCGGACACCCGAACCAACCGCGGACGCGGGAGGGGGCTCGCGAGCGCTACGCCGCCGGGTTGGACGACAAACATCGACGCGCCGTCTCGCGCCTCGCCGACGCCACGCCAGCGGGCGAGCGTCGCCTGTGGTACTACGCGCTCCGGGACGTGCGGTGTCTCGGCGCGCTCACCCCGCTCGCCCTCGACGACCGCGTCGAGGTCGCGGACGCGGACGGCGAGACCCTCGTCGTCCACACGACCGAGTACGCGCCCGCTCACACCGACGTCTCCGCCGACGCCGACGCGCTCGACCGCTTCCTCTCCGAACGCCTCGACGCATACACCGTCCCGTTCCGCGAGTTCGACGTGCCGGTCGTCGTCTACCGCGAACACGTCCTCGGCACGGACGCGTTCGACGTGCGGTACGCCGTCCGCGAACCCGACCTCCTCCCCGGCGACCGCGCACTCCTCGACGACTGCAAAACCCACGTCTGGGACGCCCGCGTCGGCGACCTCGTCGACGACCACGCCGCGTTCGTCACCGAACACGCCGACCGCTACCTCGCGCGCCGCCTCACCGCGCGGAACGCCGGCCGCTGGCTCGACACCCTCGAACACCGCGCCCGCGACGCCCTCGCGGCCTACGACCTCGCGCTCCCGCCGGTCGACCGCCGGTTCGCGGACGACCGCCTCGACGACCTCCGGTACTACGTCCTCCGCGACTTCGTCGGGCACGGCGAACTCACCGTCCCCGTCCGCGACGACCACCTCGAGGACGTGGAAGCGAACCGCGTCGGCGAACGCGTCAAGGTCGTCCCCCGGCACTCGCTCTGGAAGGACGGCCGCATCCCGACGAACCTCGTGTTCGACGACGAACGGTCGTTCGTCGACCTCGTCACCCAGCTCGCCGCCGAGGACGGCGTGGAACTGAACGCGAGCAATCCCAGCGCGAAGGTCAACATTCGGCCGGACGGCGTCGGAGACGACGTGACCGTCCGGTGCGCCGTCGCGCTCCCCGCCATCAGCGCCGACGGCCCGCACGTCTCCATTCGGAAACAGGCCCCGGACGCGCTCACGCCGACCGACCTCGTGCGGACGGACTCGGTTTCGCCGGAGATGGTCGCACTGCTCTGGATGGCGTACGAACACCACGGCGTCGTCGTGTTCTCCGGCCCGACCGGCGTCGGGAAGACGACGCTCATGAACGCCCACGCGCCATTCATCCCCCACCGCGACCGCCCCGTCAGCATCGACGAGGGCTCCCGGGAGGTGAGCCTGCCGCACGAGACCGGCGTCTCCCTGACGACGCGCGACCACGAGAACCCGCACAAGCGCGTGACGATGGCCGACCTGATGACCGAATCGAATTACCTGAACCCCGACGTGGAGATCATCGCGGAGATCAACACGCCCGAGAGCTTCGAGACGTTCGCGGACGTGCTGAACACGGGCCACGGCGTCATCGGCACGACGCACGCGGCGGACGCCGACCGCCTCGTGAACCGCGTGGTCGAACAGGGACTCCCCGCGTACCTCCTGCGCGAAATCGACCTCGTCGTCTTCCCCCGGCACGTCGAGGGCGAACGCTACGTCGGCGAGATACTGGAGCTCGTGGACGAACCGGCGTACGACCGCCTCCCCGCGGACGAGCGGGGGCGCATCGAGAAGGACGACACCGTGATTCACTACCATCGGGTCGCGGGTCGCCGCGAGGGCGCGTTCTCGTTCGCGGACGCGAGCGAAATCGCCTTTTTCGACCGGCTCGCCGCGCACACCGACCGGCCGCGAGAGGCCGTCGTCAGCGAGTTCGAGCAGAAACGGCGGTACGTCGAGTACTTCGTGCGCGACGACCTGAGCGACCGCGACGACCTGTTCGCGTTCCTCGCCGACCTGCGGACGGACGAGGCGGCGACCGTCGAGCGCGCCGCGGGGGACGCGTGAGCGGCGTCCTCGACCGCGCGCTCTACGCCCTCTTCGGCGGGCACGCCGACCGCCGGCGGCACGCGACTGACCGCCGGCGGTACCGCGGCACCACCGCCAGCGAGGGGTTCGACGTGTACCTCGCGCGGCTCTACGGCGCGTCCTGGCTCGCGTTCGCCCTCGTCGCCGCGCTCGCCGGCAGCCTCGCGTGGCTGACGCCGCTCGTCGCGACCGTCGCGAACGCCACCGGACTCCTCACGCCGTTGGTGACGGCAGCGCTCGTCGGCTCGCTCGCAGGGTTCCTCGCGAAGCGCGGCGTCCTGCTGGCGGGCAGCCTCCACTTGCGCTGGATGTTGCACGCGCGACGCGCTGACATCGACCGCACGCTCCCGAGCGCCGTGCGCTACCTGCGCGTGCTCGCGTCCGCCGGCTCCGGGGAGCGAGCGCTGTTCGACGCCGTCGCCGCCCGGGAGCGCGCGTACGGCGAGACCGCCGTCGCGTTCGGCACCGTCCGAAACAAGGCCGCGCTCTCCGGCAGTCTCGGGCAAGCGCTCCGCGTGGTGGCACGCGACACGCCGTCCCGGGACGCGCTCGCGCCCTTCCTCCTGAAGTTCCGCGAGCACGCCGCGACCGGGCCGGACGCCGTCGAGCAGTTCCTCCGCCTCGAAGCCCGAATGCTCGCGAACCGACAGGCGCGCGCTCGCACGGAGGCCGAGGGCTTCCTCGAACTGCTCGCGGAACTGTTCGTCGTACTGCTCGTGATGCCCGCGCTCGTCGTCGTCTCCGTGACCGTGATGAGCGTGCTCGCGCCCGGTCTCGGCGCGCCCGTCGCGATTGCGGGGCACGTGACGACGCCGCGGACGCTCCTCGTCGCCGGCTGCGGCGTGTTCGTGCTCGCCATCGGCGCGGTTGCGGCCGCGCTCGTCGGCGTGATCCGGCCGAGCGGGTTCGGCGACCACTGGACGCGCTCGCGCGGGCTCGGCGTGCTCGCGAACGCGCCGCGCAACCCCGCGGACGCCCTGGTCGTCCTCGCCCCGCTCGCGCCCGGCCTCGCGGTCGGGTTCGCCGCGCTCGGCGTCGGCGTCTGGGACGCGCTGGTGCTCGCGTACGCGGGTGTCGCCGTCCCCGTCGGGGCCGTAGCGGCGCGGCGGGCGCGGGCGGACGACGCGAAAGACCGCGAGTTGAAGGACGCCGTGCACGCCATCGCCGGCCACGTCAGCCTCGGCGTGCCGTTCGCGGACGCGGTCGGCCGCGTCGTCGGCGACGGGTCGCTGGACGCGCTGCGCGCCGACACCGCCGACCTGGCACGGCGCCTCGACCTCCCGCACCCGGGTGCCGATCGGCGGAGTATGGCGCTGTCCGCGTACGCGGAGCGCGTCGGCACGCCGCTCGCCGACCAGGCAATCGGGCTCGTCGCGGGCGCGCTCACCGCCGGCAGCGAGGTCGAAACCGCGTTCGACGCGCTCCAGGCAGAGGTCGGACGGCTCTACCACGAGAAGAAGGCTCTCCGCTCGGAGCTCGCGGTGTACGTCGCGGTCGGCTGGACGACCGCCCTCCTCGTGGTGGGGATCGTCGTCGCGATCAACGCGTACGTTCTCGACAGTTTCGCGCAGCTCTCGACGGTCTCGACCGCCACCACCGGTCTGTCGCTCGCGCCGGACGCCGTCCAGCCCGAACGCGACCGCCACCACTTCTACCTCGTGACGCAGGCGACGATGCTTTCTTGCGGCTGGTTCGCCGGAATGGCGAGCAGAGGTCGGTACGCCGCGCTCCTTCACTCCGGCCTGCTCGCGATCGCCGCGTTCTGCGCGTTCCGCATCGGAGGGTTCGCGTGAACCGCCGCGCGCAGTCGAACGTCGTCGGCGTCGCCATCCTCCTCGGCCTGACAGTACTCGCGCTCGGCGCGGTGACGGCGAGCGTCGGCAACCTCGTCGAGACGAACGCGGCCGCGGCGGACGCGAACCGGGTCGCGTCAGACCTCGCGGCGACCGTGCAGCCGGTTCGCACCACCGGCGTCCGCGTGGGAACGCTCGCGTTCACGGACGGCCGACTCGACACGGTCGAACGCTCGATACGCGTCCTCGACCGGTCGGGGGTAGTGCTGGAACGCCCGGCGAACGCGCTCGTGTTCGAAGCGGGCGCGTACACCACGACCCTCCTGGGCGGCGCGGTGACGCTCGGCCGCGACGGCGGCGGACGGTTCGTCCGCGAGCCGCCGATAACCGCGGACGAGGACGTGCTCGTCGTCGGCTTGCCCGTGCTCGACGGCACAGTGGTCGCTGGCGGCGAGAGCAAGCGCGTGCGCCTCCACACTCACGTCACGCACGCCCGACACGACCTTGGAACAGCCGCCTATCGTGTCGCAGTTGAGACAGCCCGCCCGAGGCCGTGGAAGCAGTTCTTCGCGGCCGCGAACGCCGCTATCTCCGTCCGGGATTTCGACGGCGATGGCGTGACGAGCGTGGTCGCGCGGTTTCCCGGCGAGCGCGCGGGGTACGTCGTCGTCCACCGCGTGGAGGTGTCCCGCCGTGGATGACCGCGGCGTCGCGCCGGTCGTCGGGAAGGCCCTGGAGGCCGGTATCGTCCTGCTGTACGTCGGCGCTGTCGCTGCGGCGATGTACGGCTCGGTCGTCCCCGACTACCGGGCGACCGCCGGGGACGCCGTCGCGGAGCGCGCGCTCGCCGCCGCGGCCGAGGACGTGGAGGCCGCGATACCCGCAAGGGTTCGGACGGCGACCGTCCGCGCGGACGTCGCGCTCCCGGACACAATTCGCGGCCGGCACTACACCGTCGCGGTCGAGAAGCGAACGCTCGTCCTCACGCACCCCGATCCCGACGTGGGCGCGCGAGTCCGACTGTCGCTCCCGGACTCCGTAACCGCCGTTTCGGGAGCCTGGTCGAGCGCGACGCCCGCCGCCGTACGGGTGATTCGAGAGCACGGCGAGACGGTGGTTCGGTTGGTGGCGCGATGAGGGGGCAGTTGAACCTCCCGGCGCTCGGCGTCGCGCTGTTGCTCCTCACCGCGGCGACGGGCGTGAGTCTCGCGATGGCGAACGGCGCGTTCGACGCCGCGGAGCGCGACCCGATAGCCGACCACGCTGCGACAGCGCTCGCCGACCGCCTCGTCGCCGCGGACGGCCCGCTTGCGGCCCGACAGAACGTGCTCGACGCCACCGAAATCGAGGGATTGGATGCCTCCGAACTGCGGTCGCTCGTCGGCGAGCGGGACGCGGTCGTGCGACTCGACGGCGAGGTCGTGGCCCGGACGGGCGACGTGTCGAATCCGCGGACGGTGCGGCGGCTGGTGCTCGTCGCCGCCGTCGAGACCAGGACGCTCACTCCGGCTGTCGAGCGCGGCGCGGGGGTGACGCTCCCGCGGCGCACGGGTTCGGTGACCGTGACACTCGACCCGCCCGCGGGAACCCTGGTTCGGGCGGTGCGCGTCAACGGTCGAATCGTTCTCCTGGCCGAGGCGGGCCTCCAGGGCCAGTTCGCCCTCGACGTCTCGCGCTTTCGCACCACGCGCATCGCGTTCGACGCGACCGATCGTTTGCCGGCGGGGAGCGTCACTGTCGAATACGCGGTCGAGCGGACGGAGAAGGGCGTGCTCGGGGTGAGCGTCGATGCGTAGGGCGCAACTCTCGCTATCCGCTATCGAAGCGGGTGTCGGCGTCCTGCTGGTGTTCGCGGTGACGACGGGGTTCGTGCTCGGCGGTCCCGCGCCTGCGGGGAACGCCCAACTCGACGCGTACGCGACCGACCTCGGCGCGGTGCTGGCGAACGACGCGCCCAGACATGGAGCTGCGACGCGGCTGGCGGAGGTGACGCGCTCCCGGGAGGGGTTCGACCGTGAGGCCGACGCTCTCGCGGCGCGAATCGTCCGCGTGCTCCCCGAGAACCTGATGTATCGCGTGGGCACCGAACACGGAGCGGTCGGGTATTCGCGGCCCGACGGCGTGGCGTACGGGACGGCGCGTCACGCGACCCCCTACGGGACGGTGACTATCTGGGTGTGGTACGCGTGAACCGCCGCGGCCAGCTCGTGCTCGTCGCGGCGGCAGTGGTCGCGCTCGCGCTCGTCCCCGTCGTCGCGGCCTACCTCCAACTCGGGTACGCGCCCGGGTCGGAGACGACCGCGGAACCGCGGCCGGGCGCTGACGCCGAGCGGTTGTTGTCCCGGGCGGTGGCGCGCGCGCCCGTCGTCGCCGGCTACGACTGGGCGGACAGCGCGGAAGCGGTCGCGGTCGTTCGGGACGCGCTCGCGCCGCGACTGGACGCGCTCCGAACCGCGCGCCTGACCGGCGGAACGGCGGCCGTCGTGGCGTACGCGCCCGGAGTCGCGGACTCGTGGGCGGCCTCTGAGTGTCCGTCGGGGCCGAACCGCCAGTTCGGCGCGTGTCGCGCGGACGGCGGCGTTGTCGTACAGGAGCGCGGCGGCCGCACGCACCTCGTTGCGGTCGCGGTCGCGGTGCGCGTCGTCTCCGACAGGCGAACCGCGACCCTCACGCTCGTGGTGGAGCGCTGACTCGTCAGTGGCTCAGAGGTCGCCCCAGTAGTCGGGTTCGTTCCCGGGTTTCCACTTGATGGTGCAGCCGCGGGCGGGCGCGAACTCGCGGGTCACGTCCTCGCCGGCGAGGACGGTGTCGATGGCGTCACGCATCTCGAACCCGGGTTCGCCGGACGGTTCCGAGTCGGGCGACTGGGCGTCGTCGAGGCGGCCGTGGTAGGCGAGTTCGAGGCCGTCGCGGTTCGCGAAGAGGAAGGGGTCGGGCGTGCAGACCGCGCCGTAGGCCGCTGCGGTCGTCTGGGATTCGTCTCGGAGGTAGGCGTCGTAGGCCACGGTTCCCTCGCGGACGGCGTCGCGCATCGCCGCGAAGGAGTCGTCGGGGTAGGCGTCGGCGTCGTTGGAGTTGATGCCGACCACCGCCACGTCGTCGTAGTCGGCGGCGATGGCGTTCAGGGTCGGGTGTTTCGCCTGCGCGTACGGACAGTGGTTGCACGTGAACACGACGAGCAGGGCGTCGCACTCACGGAAGTCGTCGGGAGAGTACGTCTCGCCGTCTGTTCCGGGGAGGGAGAACTCGGGTGCCGGGTCGCCGCGGTCGAGCACGCGCGTTGATTCGCCTGCCATGCCTGGAGAAACGGAGAGCGGTCGGAAAAGCGCTCGGCCCGCGGACGCGTTCGCCTACTCGAACCCCCACTCGTCGGCGCGGCGTTCGGCCGTTTCGCGGGCGCGCTCGCGGATGTCCGCGATGGCGTCGTCGTCCGCGAGGAAGGCTTCCACGGCGTCGAGCGACCCGGCGTCCGCGTCGGCCGTGTCGGGCGCGCGCTCGCGGGTGCGGGCGGCGAGCGCGTCGTCGCCCGCGAGGTGAGTGGCGGGAGCGTCGGGCGCGACCGCGCAGTCGGCAGGCGGGGCGGGCGCGGGGTCGGCGTGGAGTTCGACGCGGACGGGACCGGGGTTCGCGAACGCGGCGAGCGCCGCGCCGCCGGCGCGGCCGTCGCTGTGGCGTGCGTGCGTCGGGACGCCGTCAGCGAACCAGAGGGTGAGGCGGTCAGCGGCGTCGAGCAGGAGCGTCTGCTGGGGTTCGAGAACCGCGCGGCCCGTGTGGGCGGCGTCGAGCGCCGTTTCGAGGGGTGCGGCGGTGTCGGGGACGGTGCGAGAGAAGACGAGGCGGCTCATACCTCGTCGGGGACGACGGCGCGTCGGAACCGGTCGGCGACGCCGGCCTCGCTCCCGGGTTCGACGGCGAGTTCGTCCGCGATGCGGCGGTAGGCGTCCGCCGCGGGACTGTCCGGCGCGTGCGCGAGGAGCGGTTCGCCGGCGCGGCGGGCGTGCCGTGCGGCGGCGTCCTCCGGGACGTTCCCGAGGATTGGGCCCTCGAAGTAGCGTTCGGACTGCGCGGCGACGCGCTCGACGCCCGCCTCGTCGCGCACGCGATTGTAGACGACGCCCGCCACGTCAGTCTCGTAGGACGCGGCGTACTCCTGCACCTTGAGCGCGTCGCTCAACGCTGGGACGGTCGGCTGAGTGACGAGGACGACGCGATCCGCGAGCACGATCGGGAGGACGGCGCGGCGGGAGGCCAGTGTCGCCGGAGAGTCGAGAAGAATGACGTCGGTATCGGCGGCGAGCGTCGCGATCACGTCCCGGAGGCGGGTCGGGTCGGCGGCGCGGAAGTCGCCGAGGTCGGTGCCGCAGGGGACGACGCGCAGCCCGAAGCGCTCGTAGGTAGCGTCGGCGACACGGGCGTCGGCGTCGCCGAGGAGGAGGTCGTGGAGGGTTGTGTCGGCGTCCGCGAGGCCGGCGTGGAAGAGCAGGTTCGCCATCCCGGTGTCGGCGTCCACGACGGTGACGTCGTAGCGCGCCGCGAGCGCCATGCCGAGCGCGAGCGTGCTCGTCGTCTTCCCCGTCCCGCCCTTGCCGCTCGCCACCGAGAACACCTCGACCATTAGTTCTCCCGAAGCGGTAGCGAGTAATAAAGTCGGGGGTTAGAGCGTGTTCGACTCGAGATCCCGCGGGAAGTACGTCAGTTGGTCGGTGCCGTCCTCCGTGATTGCGACGGTGTCGGAGTGCCGGTAGCCGTACGTGTCCGTGTAGATGCCGGGTTCGATGGTGTAGACGTGCCCGGGTTCCATGGTTCCGTCCGCGCCCGCGTCGATGTACGGCGGTTCGTGCGCGCCCAGGCCGATGTTGTGCCCGACGTGGTGCTGGGCGTACTCCGCGACGCCCTGCTCCGCGAAGTACTCCGAAACGAGGTCGTCGACGTACGCGAGTTCGACGCCCGGGCCGAGCGCGTCGATGGCGATGGTCTGCGCTTCGAGCATCAGTTGGAAGTAGTCCGCTTGCTCGTCCGTTGGTTCGCCGACGAACATCGTGCGTTCGAGTTCCGAGTGGTAGCCGTCGACGTTCGCCGTCGCACCCGTCACCAGCACGTCGCCCTCGCTGAGCCGTTCGTTCGCCGTGTGGCCGTGCGGAAGCCGCGTCTGCTCGCCCGCGATGTAGCCCGCGTGCACGGGACCGTCACCCCGCGTCCGCACCGCGTACTCGTCGCCGAGCGCGTCCAGCATCGCCCGCGACCCCTCCAGCGACGCGCGCTGACTCACCGTCACCGGATGCGCGCCCGCCTCCGTGTGCTCCGCGAGGTGGCGGTGCGCGAGGTTCGCCCAGCGCGCCGACTCCCGAATCAGCTCGACTTCAGTGTCGGACTTCGCGTACCGCAGCCGCGCCACCCAGTCCTGGCTCTCCACGTCCACGAACTCCGAGAGCGCCGGCCCCTCGTAGCCCATCACGCCCGGCGCGCCGTCCATGTCCGCCGCCACCGCGTCGGCGTCGAGGTCGTCCAGCATCTCCGCCGCTGTCTCCACGGGCGCACCCTGCGGGTAGTCGAAGTAGGAGTACACCGCGTCGAGACGGGGATTCTCGGAGACGCGCTCCACCTCCAGCCGCGGCACCGTAATCGCCGCCTCGTCCATTGTCACCGCGAGCACGACCGGGCGCTCCGTCTGGATGTGCGCGAACCCCGAGACGTACTCGATGCTCGTCGCGCCGAACCACACGCCGGCGTCCACGCCAGCGTCCGCGATACGGTCGCGAACCGCGTCCAACCGCCGGTCGAACTCGCTCCCGGGGACCTCCGTGTACATACCGAGAGCGACCGCGACCACGCCGAAAAAACCACGCCTCCCGGAAATCCGCCACCACGCCCTTCCGACCAGAGCACGACGGATACCACGTGAACACTCACACCAAACTCCTCCTCGTCGGCGCCGTCGTCTTCGCGCTCCCCATCCCCGGGACGTTCATCCTCGGCGCGCTGATCCTCCTCACCGGAACCGCACTCTACTGGCTCCGCGAGTGAAGTACAGCATCGGCGCGTCAGACACGACGGCGCGTCTATTCATTCGTGGCGCCGGCATTTAAGAACCTCTGGTGCTCACTAGCGGATACGCACACGAGGAAAATCACGACACCGACTGACCCCCACCGGATTTTCCGGACGACCTCAGTACGCGTGTTGTGCTCTCGGTGCCCATCCAATCATGAAACTGAGTATTCCATCCATCGACGCCGATGAACGCGGTGTCAGCCCCGTCATCGGGGTCATTCTCATGGTCGCTATCACGGTCATTCTGGCGGCCGTCATCGGCGCGTTCGTCCTCAACCTCGGACAGGACATCCAAGACACCGCCCCACAGGCCAGCATTGACGCCGTCGACGCAGGAGAGCCGCTTAACGAAAATAACCCGGACACGGTTCTGTACCTTAACCACCAGCAGGGCGACTCCATCAAACAGTCCAACCTCCGCATCACCGTCTCGAACGAGAGTGGCGCCCAAATCGCGGATATCACCTGGAACAGTAGCGCTGACAACTGGGACGCCGATAGTAACAGCGAACTGAACATCTCGGGCGAACTCGCGGACGGTTCGTTCGACGCTGGAGACCAGCTTACAGTCGTGGAGAAAAACGATGAAAACGTCACTGCGGGCACGTTGACTGTCCAGGTCATCGACGTTTCGTCTGGGTCGACCATCGCGACCCCCACCGTGCGAGTCCAGTAACCCTCGGTCAGGTCTCCCTTCGGTTCTTCCGCTGGTTCACGAGGTCGAGTAGCCGCCAGAACGCCATCGCACCGCGGGTCGCCGCGCCGATACCGCACTCGCGCGTTCCGGATCGCCGCCTCGCCGCGGCCCGCGCGAGGACCGCTTCGACGGTGCCGAGTGCGCGGTCGATCCGGCGGGCGCACTCACGAACGCCGTCGTCGCCCTGGCGGATGGCCTGAGAGGCGTCGCGCTCGGCGGCGATGCGTTCGTCGAACAGCGATCCGGCGAACGCCGTGAACGTCGCCTGCTCACTCACCGGAACCAGAGACCGCGACACGCTCGGCGGAGCGCCACGCGCTCGTCTCGATGGACTCCGCCCAGTAAGAGGAATAGAGCGATAGAGATGTTTCTACCGTCCGTTTACGGAGCTTCGGCTTCTGCGTGGAATCGACGGGAGGAGAAGTCCGCCCTCCCCGCCTTGAATTTCCGGGACGGCGCGGCGTTCGGAGTGGCGCCAAGTCGGCAGTCATCGTTACAGCCCCTCCAAGTGTTCACGGCGCTGCTCAGCACGCTGTCGCTCGCTCCGGCGGTCGTAGTGCTTGTCCAGAACCCGCTCGCTCGCGTCCATCCGGTCGCTCACCACAACCCGCGGCACGTCCGCGAGACGGTACGCCGTCACCCGCCCACTTCGGGCGTCGTGCGGCGACCGCGACGACGGACACTTACTCATCTTCCCGGTCTCCGTCGCCACGCACTCCGCCGGATCGCGGTCGTGCGGACACTCCTCACCGAGCCAGCACGGACGAGTGACGCGGTACAGAACGTCTCGAACCGTCGAGCGGGCGATACGTCCCTGACGCGTCGTCACCAACGGCTCCCGGCCGTGGTCGTCCTCCACCTCGTGACGTGGGCCGGCGAGGTAGTCCCGAAGCACACCGGCGACGTACTCCGAAATCCCGTTCCAGCGCTCGCTCTTCTCGTCGTTCTTCAATCCCGTACCGGTGTCGGGCCGATGGACGAAGTGAACCGCCGGGCCGCCCGCGTTCGGCCGGTCGCCGTCGAGGTCGAGGTCGCGGAGGTCGAGCGCTCGAAGCGCTCCGATTCGACAGCCGGTGTTCCAGAGGACGAGTAGGACGACGTGGTTCCGGCTCGCATAGTGGTACTGCGCGAGGTAGTCGAGAATCGCCTTCGCGCGGTCGGGGTCGAGCGTCGTCTCGCTCACGTCTTCGCCGTGGCTCACTTGTGGAAGCGGAACTTGCGTGAACAGTTCTTCTCCGACAGCGTCCACCTCGCCACAGAACCGGAGGAACGCTCGAATCGTAGCGAGGTCGCCGCGGAGCGTGACGTTCCGGAGTTCCTGTCCGGTGTAGCCGCCCTCACGCCGCCAGACGCGGTACTTGTAGAGATCGCGGCCATTCAGGTCGTTCATGTTCTCGATGCCCTCTTCTTCGCACCATGCGACGAACGCGCGAAGCCGGTAGTCCTGGCCCTCGCGAGTATCGGCAGTGAGTTCGTCCTGACGGGCCTCAAGATATAGCTGGCGCGCTTCGTCGGGGCCGAGTGCTTCCAAATTCGCACTACTCATCCCGGCCACCTCGAGAGTCGTCAGCCGTGTTACTTTCACTCGGTTCGCTAGTCTCTTGCCGCTGGTCGTCTTGTGTAGTCATGTCTCGTCTTTCTTGCAGACCGGGGGTTTCCCGGTCTGTGTGTCTCGGCGAGACCGCGACCCACAGCACGCCCGAACCTCCCACAGTTCAGTGAAGGCGTGCTGGCTCGGTCGCGACTGCGCCGGAAACAACGTGGTTTTTCGCGGGTTACACTTAGACCGTTAGTAACGCCGGGGTGGAAATGAAACTGGTTCGCGTAGCTCTCGTATCGAGGGATTTCACAGCGGAGCGAGCGCCCCGCCGGATTCCTTTGGTTAAGTACGGACGCGTCCAGTTTCATGATGTGGTTCAAGCGCGCGGCGGCCGCCGTATGCCCATACTGTTTCTCACGGCCGCCCGCGCCCACCTCCCACAACTCGACACATACACTTAGACGTTTGCAATAGAACTTGCATACATGAGAGTTAGATACTATTCACGGAAGACACCGGAGCGACTAAGCGCGCATTGTCCAACAACCCACGTATGCGGCCCCGAGTGCCCGGTATGAACGAGGTAGACGACGCTATCCTAGAGTTCTACTCAGACCTCGGGGAAGTTGGAGGGAAGCGCGTCGCCCTTCCCCCAACCGCCGTGAAGCGCCACCTCACCGACGAACTCAAATCGCTCGATAAGTCCCTATCCACATATTCGCGCAGGATGAATAAACTCGAAGAGCGCGGGCTCTTAGAATCCCCCTTCAAGGAAGGGTCGTACTATCGGATTACGGACAAGGGCCTCGCGTATCTCGCGGGTGAACTGGACGCGAGCGACCTCAAAGAGTAGTTTTATTTCTCAACATCCCAGGATTTTATTTGATGGATTTAGCCAGCTATCTGCCAGATAAGGAGCCGAAGCTCCTCACGACAACGGCGTTCGAGGGGGAGTACGGCGACTCAAAAGGCAACGTCACGCTGACGCCCAAACGTCTCGTCTACCTGAACAGCGGGTCCGCAGTGGATATCTCTCTTGACCGACTCGACGCAATTGAGTTTGATAAAGCGCGGATTCCGCGCGGTCTCTTTTGGATGTTTCTCGCCACCGTCGCCGTGACAATCGGGACGTTCCTGATCGTCCCCGAGCTTTCGAACTTCCCGCTTTCACAGATGGAAGCAACCGCAATTCCGGGCGCGTTCGCGGTTCTCTATGCCCTCCTGTGTCTATGGTATCGACGGGCGACGCTGTCGATTCATACGGCCTCGGGGTCGTGGGAGTTCACCGGGCCAGGGACGCTTCAGCTGTGGGTGCGGGGCGGGGACAAGCTCGACGAGTTCCCGAACAAGATTCGTTCGGCGCGGCGCTGAGTTCTCCCGAATCATTTGGTTAAGTCGCGGTCTCGGGTCGTTGTTCGTGGGTAGTACCCATGAAGAAAGAGTTTGACCCCGTTGACGCGGGATTGACTGTCGCCACGATGATTTCGGCGTTCATCGTGACGGGTATCGCTTCGTTCAACCTTTTCGACGTGGATTTCGGCGCGGTCGCGTTCACCCTCGCCGGCCACGGCCTCTCCACCGCCTACGTCATCGGCGCGCTCGCACTCGCCGGCACGATCCTCACCAACGAGAACGCACAACTCTCCTCGCTCCAAGAGGACGCGAAAGACCTCGGCGACTACTACTATGGCGCTGTGCTCGCCACCGTCGGCCTCATGGTCGCTTGGGTGTTCGTCGGCGACGTTTCCAGCTTCTTCAGCAGTAGCGACCTCTGGGGCCTCGTCTACGTCGGCGTCGTCACCACCGGCCAGTTCGTAATCGGCTGGATGCTCTAACCCCTGTATCGCCCGTAAACCACCACTTCAACACTCAACACATCAATGCAGAATCCGCTTGACGAGTACGAAACGACGGAAGCACTCACGTATGGTCTCTCCGGTCTCGGCGCCGCAAACGTCGGCGTCACCGAACTCACCGGCACCAACTACATCGCCGATCTAGTCGGCACAGGCAACATGGAACTCGCCGCCCTCGCGTTCGGCGCGGGTGGCGTCGCCCTCGTCGCGCAGAAGCTCGGCGTCGCCGAAGTCTGGGAGGACTAACATGGCCACCGAATCAGAATCGCCTGCGCTCACCGACGCGGACTCCCGCTTCGTGAGTCGCGACCTCGACGCCCGCGACCTCGGGATGTTCGCCGCCGGCGCCACCGCCTCCCTCGCCGGCGTCGCACTCCCCGCCCTCGGGGTGGTTCCGTGACCCGCCTCCCAACCCCGACGCTCCGCGGATTCGCCACTGTTCTCATGGCGTTCGGTCTCATTACCACCGGCGTCGGCGCGGGCGTGCTCGGTCCTGGCGCACAGGACACCCTCGACGACGTGTCGCCTGTTCAGTCTGCCCAAGCCTGTGGCGGCCTCTGTGTCGGTACCGTCATCGTGATCGCGACCGGCGCGACCGCCGCCGCCGGCATCGTCGCCAACCAGTACCTCGGCACGGGCGACAACGGCTATACCCGCGAAGAAGTCAAGAAAATCAAGTCGCTCGAAAACCAGCAACAACAGCTCGACCTCCACGCCCTCGCCCTCGGTGCCCACGAGTCGGCCCAGCAGTACCGAACCTCAGTACAGAACTTCCTCGCCGACTCTCGTACTATCGCCTCCCAGAAGGCCAAGTACGCGGCCCTGAAGCTCCTGAACAACGGCACCCACAACGCTACCAAGCTCACCAACCGCATGCACGCGGCTATCAAGGAGTATTACGCCGTCCGAGAGCGTAACCTCCTCGCCAAATATAACGCTCACATCGCTCAACTCGGCTACATCGGTAACACCGCCTACAACGATAGTGGGATTCCCAACGGCATGCTGTCCTTCGGGTGGAGTGGTAGCAACTATGATTCGTATATGAAGAGTACGACCGGGAGCGTCACCGTCACCGACTCTTATACTACGACGACGACACTCCTCAATGGGTCGACCGTTCCGCTTCGAGGACTCAACGTTAGCATTTTCGCTCAATACACTAACGATTACGAAGCCATGAACACTAGAACGCCGGCCACGGTGTCCCTTGAGGACACTCAGGCGTCTGGCTACGCATCTGGCTCGGCGTTCAAGGTCACTACGCGCCCGTATGCGAACGTTGCCGCGGTACATGGTGCGAACGAATCGTTGAGTGCACCCCAGAAGCGTGTACTCAACTTCACGAAGTACCAATCGCTCCGAAGTGACATTGAGGCTGCCGTCGCCCAGCTGAAAGCGAACTACAACACGGACTTCGCACAGACGCTGATTAGCGGCTGGCGAGACGGCCGAATCAACGCCTCCGACGTTGTGACACCCGAAATGCTCGCCCAGCAGTACGCAACTGCGTACAACCAGACGGGCGCCTCGATCTACCAATGGGCGACCCTCGCCACCATGGGCCTCGACAGCCCGGACCTCGAGAACACCTCCTACCTGACGGTGTCCTACCTCAAGCCGACGGACATCCGTTACGTGACGCTCTCCGCGTCCGGGAACACGTCCGCACTCGGCCCGTACAACGTAAGCGTGGGCGGCGAACCGGTCGGACAGATCGTTACGGCGAACGGCACCACGCGAACAATTCAGGTGCCGATTCCGCGTGACGTGAACACCTCGAAGCTCGGAAACCAACCGCCGACCGTCACTATCGAGACCTACGACGGGTTTAGCACGGCGTGGAGTAGCGACGAGGTGGACGTCGGCGAGACCACGACCCTACAGAACGTCACGATCACCGCGGAGTCCGCGCAGCGCTGGAAGCGTGTCACCGAGTCCGGGATGTTGTTCGCGCGGAACGCGCCGAACGGCACATGGACGACCAACACGACGTATAAGACCTCAGAGATTCCGGGCACGGAGTTCTTCGCCCCGGCAGGAAAGTACACCCAGATTACGAAGCTGGGCGGCGAGTTCACGATCAAGCAGATCGTGACTGACTCCGGGTCCGTGTCGTCGTTGGACACACGCGACTACAACTACCAAACCAGCAACGCCAGCGACTTCGTGGAAGACCTCCGGGAACTGGAAAAAGTCCGCGAGGACGCCGAATCCCGGCTTCCCACCGCCGGCGGTGGTGGAGGGGGCGGCCTCGGCACCACCCAACTCGGCATGGGTCTCCTCGTGCTCGCCGGCGCGCTCCTCGCGCTTGACCGGAGGGAGGACTAACCCCATGAGTACCGAGGAGAAGCTCGCCGTCGTCGCGCTCGCCCTCGGGTACTGCATCCTCACCGGCTTCAACCCCCTCGCCGGCCTCGAAGCGTGGATAGAAGCACAACTACAGAACGCCGTCACACCCTGGTAAACAGGCGAATACTCCTATTTCACTCATACAGATGCGAAGATTCCTCACCGTGCTCGCCGTGCTCCTGCTCGCCGTGTCGACTAGCTGTGGCGTCGGCGCAGTCACCGCCCAGGACGCGAGCACAACGACGACAACCGCGAACAGCACGACGACCGACGACGGGGCGACTGTCGTGAATACCCAACTCTCGCGCGGCGTCACCGTCCAGAGCTACGAGTACAACGCTAAGAGCGGGAGTGTCCGCGTCGTTATTCACGCTGAAACTGGCGGACACGTTCTCTCCGTCGCGGACCAGTCTGGTGTCGTGCGCGCCGTCACCGGCGACGGCGCCACCCAAACCCGGACCACGGCGCGCCGCGTCGTGCTCGACGCCGGCCGCAACGTCGTGAACGTACAGGTGTCGCCCGTCCAGGGCGTCGCCGTATTCAGTGTCTCCTCCGGCGCCGTCTCCGTCACCTGGACCACGGGCGCCATCCAGACCGGCACGGGTGCGCCCGTTCCCCGACAGACCGTCCTAATGCTCCTCCTCGGATCGGTCGGCCTCACCGCCGGCGCGACCGTCTACCGCACCCGCCAGCGCGCCGAAGACGACGAGTTCCAAGCCGAACGGGTGAACTAACCATGTGGCGAGACCTCCTGAAGTACGCGCTCCTCGCCGCCGGCGGATGGATCGCACTCGGCAACGAAATACCGCAGGCGCCTGAGTGGCTCGGCGTCGCCGTGCTCGCGCTCGTACTCGTCGCCGTCGCCGTCATGATAGCGACCGGCCGCCTCGACGATCTCCTCCCCGACCCGCCCCGTGTGACGTTGTACGTCATCAACGACGAAGAAACAGAAGTCATCGAGGAGTGGGAACTCTCCCCCGACCAATTCGCCGACGCCCAGGTGAACGGACAACTCAACCACCTCCCAGAGTGTAAGACCGAGACCTACGAGTGTCGCGCCTACCATCCCGAAGAGAACGTCATCGAGGGAACCTGGCGCGGGAGTGTCGCGGCGTCGGACACTATCGGCGCCTCAAGTGCGACCGACGCCCTGAACGCCATCGAGGAGGTGCGCGGCGATCTCGAAGACCAGGCGCGGTATGGCGAGCGGCTTCAGCGACACCTGCCATCGGTCGTGCGGACGCTCGACCGCCTCCGCGCCATGGAACAGAACCGCGCACTCAGCCCGCACTTGACGCCGAGCGTCGGTGGCGGCGACACCGTGACCGACGTGATTCAAAACCAGATGCCCGACAGTCTCCTTCCCGAACGGATGCAGATGAACGAAGCCAGCACGACCGACGAGCACGACGACGACGCCGACGAACTCCTCCACGACCTCGCTAACGTCGCCGGCGTCACCGACGCCGAACCCGCGACCGACGGAGGTGGAAACGATGAGCGGGAGTAGCGACAAGTCCGTTGTGTACGCGGCCGGCGAAGGCCGCGAATGGCTCCGCGGCGAGCTGGAGGAAAAGCCGAACGACTGGGTGCGGGAGTTCGCCGGCATGGTCAACGACGCCGACACCCTCGATCTCCTGAACTACTACTGTAGTCTCTGGGAGGACGACCCGCAGGCGGGCGACTTTCTCGACACCGTGCTCGCCGAGCGCATCCTCTCCTCAGCGGCCACCCGGTCGATGGACACCGCCTTTAGAGAAGGTCGCACGTCGCAACTCAAGGGCTTCGTCGGCATGACCGGCCAGCGGAAAGAGACGGCAGGCGACTGGATGAGCGCCGTCGTAGATCGCCTCGAACACGAGGGCGCTATCGGCCTCGTGCTCGGCCCGCCCGGCGCCGGAAAGACTGCCATGACGCTCGACGTAGCACGCACATGGGCGGCGCGAACGGGCGGCGCGCTCATCGGAAACACGTCCTGGGAGGGCTTCGACCGCGTGGTTCACTCGGACCAGGAACTCCTCGAAGCCATGGCGGAAATCGAGGGCGCAGTCCTCGCCGTGATAGATGAGACCGCGCAGGAACTCTCCGGGTTCGGAAGCGGGAACAAGGACGCAGAGACGTTCAGCGACTCCCTCACGTTCGTCCGGAAGAAAGAGGAGAAACATGGACCCTACGCGAAGCGCGGGAGCGTTCTCATGGTGAACCACACACGGACGAAAACCGCGAAGCCGTTCCGCGACCTCTGTTCGTTCGCTATCGAGAAGCCCCACCGCTCGAAGCCGAACTTCGCGCGCATCCTCGAAAGCGAGGGCGGGCAAGACCGATTCGAGGAGGGCTTAGAGACGGACAAGCTCACGGACACCCGCGAGACCTACGCCGAACACGAAGCCAGCGAGTTCGAGATACTCGGCGACCGCGACGACGACGAGGAGGACGACACGGACGGGCGTGGTCTCAGCGAGCGCGAGCAGGCGATTCAGACGGCGCTCCGCGCGGTGAAGCCGTGGGACGACGAGGACGGCGTGCGATACAAGGACGCGGCTGAAATCGTGGGGTACTCGAAAGGCTGGGTGACGAATCGGGTGAGTGACTGGCGAGATGGGGACTATTCGACCCTCGTGACCGAGCAACCGGAGTAACCAGCACACGGCGACGGGATACACTCGGTCAGTCAGACACCACCCCCCAGCGCGCACATATATTTATACAAGGCCCGACTCCTGGCGGATTTTCTGACCTCCCGACCCCACCCGACCCCGGTTTTTCGTCGAAAATCGGTCGATTTTCTCGGTTCGAGGAGTGTCGTGGCGTGACTGCGTGGGTTCACGCGCGGCAGAGTACGCTCGACCGATTATGCACACGAACCCGCGCACCCTCGTGTGCATATACACGCTCGCGCGCCCTCACACACCCGCGAACCGCTCTATTACTCGACACGTCCGGGGTGGTTCACCCCCGAAATCGGGGTTCCAGTGAGCCAAATTCAATGGGTCAAGAGAGTTCGTGTGCACGAACTCGGTATGCGGATCCGAACTGACGGCGACTACGCGTATCGGAAGGAAGTGATCGAGGCGGCCGCGGATCGCCTCGAGGTCAACAAAACCGAGGCCGTCGTCATTGCCTGCGACTCCGTCGGTCCACTTCTCGATAACGTGGAGGACGCTTTAGAACACCCCGGTCTCTCACTACGGCTGAAAAAAGAACTCGCTGATATTATTAGCACTCGTAGGATCGCCGTCTGTATCAATCCAGGGACAGCAGAGATAACTCAAAATAAGAGATAGGCTAAGTCTACTTGGTCGATAAAGCCAGAGCGCCACGGCAGTCGATGAAGGTACAGCCAATCACTTGGTTATTTCCAGGGAATACAATCTTCGAAGGAGTGGCGCGAACTAGGGCACCATCTTTGTAGAAATTACCCCTCATAAATATTCTATCAGTATCTGAATCATACCTGATCTCGATTCCAATATCGCGCTTGTCATGCCAGATCTTGAATTGGTTTCCGTTGTAAGTCAGATCCCACACGTCCTCGGTATAAGCTGTCCACTCGTTTTCGTTTAGTTCAGCCACTAGATCCCCTTCTTGATTATAGAGCCTCGCACTAAACTGTAAAACCCCCTCCGAGTAGGACATAGTCACTAAATCATCACCGTTCACACTTAGAATAGACATCTTATCCAGATCCCTAAGTTGGCATTTACAGCCTGCAAATTCAATCAAGGGAGTTTCAGATTCGAAGTAGAAATCATAGTCGACAAGATCAGAATTATGAGGATCCTCTTTGTACTCGTACAGTTGATCTGGAGTGATCCCTTCAGCTTGCGGCCCCGCCAATGCATGGTGATTCCGACAGAGAGCGATCATTCTCTCAGGATCATTGTGCTCTTCCTCACTTCGAGGAACAATATGGTGGATTTCTATAATAGGGTTTCCACAGATAGCACATCCAAAATTCGCCTCCTGTCGAACTTCTCTACGAACAGGCTCAGGAATATCTGACACTGGAAAAAGATTTTCGCGGAAGGGCTTAAATTCTGTTCTGAGACTGCCCTACTCATTTCAAAATATAGCTGACCGGAGAAGAGCCGTGCGGTGTATTATTTGGGTTTGCCCTTAGGCACACGCCCAAGGGGGAACCGGCCACGACGAGGCCGGTTCCCTCTCGGGTGTCGCCTCGGGGCGCACCGGAACACCGTGGAGTGTGCGTCCCGAGGCGACCACTCCATAGGGGTCCCCCCGGGAGAAACCGCGCGCACACCCCCGTATACAACCCGTAGAATAGTGTTGCCACTCCGCCGTCGCTGCGTTAGCCCGGTGTCACGTCACCCGTACCGCCCGCTCGTCGCCGCTGCTTCGCCGCCCACGCCTCCCAATCAACATCCTCTGCCTCTCGGCGTGCCGTCGCGTTCTGCGCGTCTTCTGCTCGCTGCGCGGCCACCTGGAGACTGTCGACGACGCTCCACGTGTCCCGAACTGTGCGGTGCTCGCCATCCGCGCGCGTGTACGAGACCGTCAGGTGCCGCACTGGCTCGTCGTGGGTCTGTTCCCATGCGAGCGCGAGCTGCCGCAGCATCGACCGCTCGTCCGCCGCGTCGGTCGGCTGGTAGTGGATCTCCACCTTGGTTTCGTGGTCGTACTCGCCGGGGCGGACGGCGGCGTTGTACTCGCGGCGCCATCGACTCCACGCGTCCGCCGTGTCGCCGCGCTCGGCCGCGTTCGCCACCTGCATCACCGCACTCCCGACGGTCTCGCGGAAGTTCGATTCTGCGGCCTGCACTCGCGAAAGCAGTTCCTGCTGGATGTGTTTCGACGCGATCTCTAACTGGCCGTACGTATGCGTGATGACATCCTTGAGGCGGTCGACGACGCGGCGGATCGTCCGGTAGGAGTAGCCGGTCTCGTCGGCAGCCTGCTCGGGAGAGACTTCGCCACCATCGGCGAGCAGATAGTCGACGACCGCGCGGTCCGAGTCTTCCATCTCACCCCACAGCCGGGTGACGGCCGCGGTCTGTGCGTCTTCGACCTCGGGCAGCGGGTCATCGTAGAGGCGGAGCGAGCGCTCGATCTCGTCGCCGGCCGCGAAGTACGCATCACTCACCCACTGCTCGCCACCGCGCAGCGAGAGGCCGGCCCACTCCACCATGTTGAACAAGGTTTCGTCGAGCTCGTGCAGGAGGTCCTCGAGGTCGAACTCGTCGGGATGATCCCAGCGCACGGTGCGGTTGGTGAGGCTGGACTGGTAGGCGACCTCGAACTTCGGGTGGTAGCCGAACTCGTCAGGATCGTACGACTGTGGGTCTCTCATGTAGTAGTGTTTCGCCTCGAAGCCGACGCGGTGGCCGCGGAGGAGGTCGCTCGCACGGTCGTCGGTGACCATGGCGGCGACGTGATCCCCAGGGCGTTCGCGGTGATCCTCGGTGTGCTTCCGATACCCCGACCGGTCGGACACCAGCACGTCGTGACACCGACTAATCGGGCCGGACGCGGCGTACAACGGCCCGCTCTTCGCGCGGTCGGGACGCACGTAGAGCGCGCAGTCCGAGACGTGACTAATCGGGTGTGGGTCCATCGTGTACCGCGGGTCGATATCGAAACTCGTCAAGACGGTGCGCGCGAGGTCCAGGTACTTCTCGGGGTCGATGTTCGAGGCCTGCGCTCGAACGGAAACGTAGGGGCCCCCGAGGTCAGGGACGCTCGGCGTGTCGTACTCGGAGAGGCTATCGAGGTCCGGCCACCGCGGCCGAAGCGTAAGCGTGCCACCGCGGACGCGCTGGCTGTTGTCGGCGCGCTCGCCGTCGTACGTGCTGTCTTGGGCGACGAAGTAGAACTGGAATTCGCGCACCTGTTCGAGCTGGAACTCGGGCGGAGCGGTGTCGGGGTCGAGGCCGCCGGTGTAGTAGTCGAAGCAGGCGGCCCACTCGTCGCCGTCGAACCGGAACGACTCGGTGGGCTTTCCCTCAGTTTTCCAGTCCTCACCGTGGTCTTTGTAGACGCTATCAGCAGCGTAGTAGAGGCTGAGGCCGTGGTCGTCGCGGTGTGTCGCGCCGAAATGCCAGGTCACGTCGAACTCGTGCGGTTGGGGACGGACGGTTTCGACGTGCGCCATCACGACCCCCCGAGTTTCGCGTCAGCCCGCGCGAGGAGATTCCCGACGGTGCCGGGTGCGCGGTCGGTCTCGCGAGCGAACTCACGAACGCCATACTCGCCCTCGCGGATGGACTGGTAGGCGTCGCGTTCCGCCTCGGTGAGTTCGTCGAGCGCCGGCCCCGCGAACGTCGCGAGCGTCGCCTGCTCACTCACCGGAACCACCCCAGAGACCGCGGCACGGTCGACAGAGTGCCACGCGTTCGTCCCGGTTGGGAAGGCGGACGCGGCGGCAGTCCGGGCCGTCCGCGTCGCACATCGCGCACGCGTCGGCGGTAGGGGCGTCATCGGCGACCTGCTCCCAGTAGTCCTGCCGGCGTGCTTCAGCGCCGCCGTCGGTTCGGAGCTGGGAGGCCCGAACGAACTCCTGGGTCACGGCAACCACCCCGCGTTTTCGACGGCCGCGCGAATCGCTGGCTTCGCGGTGGGCGCGTAGATCGCCGTGCGAATCACGCCGTCACGAACAGGGAGCACGACGCGGGTGGTGGGGTCGTAGCGCGCGCGTTCGCCGTGGAGCCACCGGCCGCCCGGTATCTCGTGGGCTTGTCGCCAGGCGTCCTCGATGGTGGGCGCGAGGTGGAGCGCGTCGGCCCGCCGGAGGTACTTCTTCTCGGCGTGCCGGGACACCGCGACGTTCACAGGCCACCACCCCGCTCGAACAGCGGTGCGTCATGGCCGGGTGCGATTTCGCCCGCGGGCGTGAGG
Source organism: Salarchaeum sp. JOR-1 (assembly GCF_007833275.1). Classification (GTDB taxonomy): domain Archaea; phylum Halobacteriota; class Halobacteria; order Halobacteriales; family Halobacteriaceae; genus Salarchaeum. The sequence goes on from NZ_CP042241.1 coordinate 332,600, forward strand.
CCGGCGTCTTCGGGGTCGTGTTCGTCGAGGAGGTGCTTCCAGCGCGGCTCGTGCGGGTCGAAGTCGTGGGTGCAGAACGGACAGGAGACGAGGCGGATGGACTGCTGGCTTCGTTCGTAGGTACGGACTTCGAGAACGCCGCGAGCGGAGACCTCGGCGCTCACCGGGAACACCCCCGTTCGACTACGGAAACCGCGAGACTGCGCGGCCCCGCGCCGGGAACCCTGTTCAACCCGCGTTCGTCCGCGACTGATCCAGAATAGAAATCAGTCGAGAGAAGCGCCCCTAACGTCCATTTACGGAGTTTTAGTTTCTGCCCGGAATCGGCGGCAAGAGGAGTCCGCCCTCCCCGATTTGAACGGGGGGCAAGCCGATCTACAGTCGGCTGCTCTACCAGTCTGAGCTAAGGGCGGACGTACTCACTTCTAGCCGCTGATTCGGATAAAAGGGTTATCATTCGGAGAGGCGTGTGACAGCGTCCGACAGCGGCGGTAGGTTGATGTGGGATACGTCGGTAGGTCTGGGTGAGCGGATGAGTAAAATAACGTTCCGGGCGGACGACGACCTCGTTCGGGCGGTGGAGTCGCTGGACGCGTCGAAGAGCGAGGTGATGCGGGAGGCGCTCCGCGAGTACCTCGACGAGCGAGCCGGCCGTTCGGAACGTCGGTCGTCCGACGGCGACCGCGGCGGGTCGTTGGACGCGCTAGTGGCCGAGCGCGTAGATGAGCTCGTCGCTGAATGCCTCGGTAGCACACGAGGGATTAACGTAAACGTCAGCGTAGACGGCGAAAACGCGGGTTTGAAGCGTTCAAACGAGCGCGTCGACGCTGTCGAGTCCCGTGAGAGCGGTGCGGGGGAGTCGTCGCGGCCGTGCCCGCAGTGTGGCGAGTCTGTGGAATCGGATCACGTGTACTGCCCGAACTGCGGTGAAAAGGCGGGTAAGCGTGCGTTTTGCGAGTGCAGCGGGGAGCTGCGGGCGGAGTGGGCGTTCTGTCCGGAGTGCGGCCGACGAACCGCGTCGGCCGGTATCGTAGATCGGTGAGGGACTCGTTCTCAGCCCCCATTAACTATTTACGTCATTACATAGATGGTTGGTGTACGTAAGACGGTCGTCTTACACGGAACCGGTCGACTGCGGCGCAGTACGCCGCGTCCCGCGACCAATGTAAGACAAAACGCCGGCTTACTGGGGAAACAAACTATGGAGCGTGTGACTCTACGAATACCACGGCAGCAGATCGAGGAGGTCGAGCGGATGGTCGAACGGGGGAAGTACCCCAATCGCAGCGAAGCCATCCGGTCGGCCGTCCGTGAAATGCTCGACGAACAGCAAGAGAACAGCCCGAAAAACTGGGCCAAGGTGTAACAATGCAGGATATAGTCAACGAGGCCCTCGAGAACGCCGAGAAAGAGCAGCGAGATATGAGCGACGCCAGCAGCGACGGCGACGAGTTCGGCGACCCCCGAATCGTCATCGTCGGCTGCGGCGGCGCGGGAAACAACACCGTCAATCGCCTCTACAACATCGGCGTCGAGGGCGCTGACACCGTGGCCATCAACACGGACAAACAGCACCTCAAGATGATCGAGGCCGACACGAAGATTCTCGTCGGGAAGTCCCTGACGAACGGCCTCGGCGCGGGCGGCGACCCCTCGATGGGCGAACGCGCCACGGAGATGGCGCAGGGAACGATCAAGGAAGTGCTCGGCGACGCGGATCTCGTGTTCGTCACCGCCGGCATGGGTGGCGGCACGGGAACGGGCGCAGCACCTGTCGTCTCCAACATCGCGAAAGAGCAGGGCGCAATCGTCGTCGGAATGGTCTCCACGCCGTTCAACGTCGAGCGCGCACGCACGGTGAAGGCCGAGGAAGGCCTCGAAAAGCTCCGCGACGAAGCGGACTCCATCATCGTGCTCGACAACAACCGCCTGCTCGACTACGTCCCGAACCTCCCGATCGGCAAGGCGTTCAGCGTGATGGATCAGATCATCGCCGAGACCGTCAAGGGAATCTCGGAGACCATCACGCAGCCGAGCCTCATCAACCTCGACTACGCGGACATGACCGCCATCATGAACCAGGGCGGCGTCGCCGTCATGCTCGTCGGGGAGACTCAGGACAAGAACAAGACCGAAGAAGTGGTGAAGGACGCGATGAACCACCCGCTCCTCGACGTGGACTACCGCGGCGCGTCCGGCGGACTCGTCCACATCACGGGCGGCCCCGACCTCACGCTCAAAGAGGCTGAGGGCATCGCCGACCACATCACGGAACGCCTCGACGCGTCCGCGAACGTCATCTGGGGCGCGCGCATCCAGGAGAACTACAAGGGCAAGGTTCGCGTCATGGCCATCATGACGGGCGTGCAGTCCGCGCAGGTTCTGGGTCCGAGCACCCAGAAGCAGGCGGACAAGTCCCGGCAGGAACTCCAGGACGTGGACACGAACCCGTCTCGTGACGTGGACGCGCAGACCCAGACCGGGAGCACGGGCTCCGAATGGGGTGCACACTCCGACGGCGGCGAGGACGAAGTCGAGCAGAACAACGGATTGGACGTCATCCGATAACCGAACAGCCGGTCACGCGCCCGTCGCACAGTTCCCCAGTGCCGTGGGAGCCATCGGAGTGCGTCAGACCGACTGAACGGCGTCGACCAGCGCGCACTTCCGGCACACGTCGCGCGTCGTCGGCGCGCCGCACTCCCCGCAGGAGTCCAGCTCGGACTCGGGCTCATCGCCACGGTATTTTTCGGCAGCCAACTCCGCGAGCTCCTCGTACCCCGCCATAATCGAGTGGCGGGTGCCGGGGTGGTTCTCCTCGAGCGACAGGAGGAGATCCTGGATTTCGCCGCGGAACGCCTCGCTCGAATGCGGGCACTCCGCCATGTGCACGGGGAGGTCGTGGAGTTGGGCGTAGAGCGCGACTTCCTTCTCGGGCACGTCCCGGAGCGGTTTCGCGCGCGGCACCATCTCCGGGCGGGTCTCGCGGTCGTCGAATCCGCCGAGGGAGGCGTCGAAGTGCTTCGCGACCTGCTCGACGTTCCCCTCGAAGATGTTCATCAGCGCGGTCTCGGCCTCGTCGTCCAGGTTGTGGCCGGTGAGAAGTTTGTCCGCGTCGTACTCGTCGGCGTACCGCGCCAAAATGTCGCGGCGGAACACCCCGCAGTACGCGCACGGCGCCATGTTTTCCGGGTCGTCCTCGACGACATCGTCCATCTCCAGGTCGAACTCGTCGCGGTAGGTCACGAGTTCGTGGCGCACGTCGAGGTCGTCGGTGAGTTCCGCGCAGGCGTCCACGGAGGCGTCCCGGTAGCCCTCGATGCCTTCGTGGATGGTGAGGCAGACGAGTTCCACACGGGGGTCGTCGGCGAACGTGTCGTGGAGTATCTTGGTGAGGACGACTGAGTCCTTTCCGCCGGAGAGCCCGACGACCCACGTCTGGGGATTCTCGGGGGTGGCGTCCCGCGGAAGCAGGTCGTCCTCGCGGACGCGGCGGCGCACCCGGCGTTCCACGGACTCGAAGAAGTGCGTGTCGCAGAGATGCGTCCCCGAATACGCGGCGTGCATCACCGCCTCGCGGTCGCACTTGGTGCAGTCCATGCCCCCGATTGCGGGGGCGCGCGTTTCACCGTTTCGCACCCCGATAAATCACATGCCGAGATATCAAATCTAGCTGCGGCGGCAGTGTTTTGATGCTGCGGGATGCAGTTTCAGGTCTATGACGGGAATCACGTACGAGGACTTCATCGACCTCGACTACGAACCGGCGGACGACGAGCTCGTCTGTGACTTCCGCGTCACGCCCGCGAGCGACATGGACATGGAGTCCGCGGGCAGCAGGGTCGCGTCCGAGAGTTCGAACGGCACGTGGGCCGAACTCCAGGTCGAGGGAGGGATCACTGACTTGAGCGCAACCTGCTTCGACATCCAGGGCGACCGCATCAGGGTCGCGTACCCGGACGCGCTCTTCGAGCACGGGAACATGCCCCAGGTGCTCTCCTGCATCGCGGGCAACATCCTCGGGATGAAAGCAGTCGAACGCATCCGGTTGCTCGACTGCGACTGGCCGGAACCCCTCACCACATCGTTTCCCGGCCCCCAGTACGGGACGAGCGTGCGCGCGGAACTGCTGGACGCCGCCGACCGCCCCATCACCGCCACCGTCCCGAAACCGAAGGTCGGCCTCAGCACCGACCAGCACGCCCAGATCGGGTACGAGGCGTGGACGGGCGGCATCGACCTCCTCAAGGACGACGAGAACCTCACCGACCAGTCGTTCAACCGGTACGAAGACCGGCTCTACCAGTCACTCGAACGCCGCGACGAGGCCGAGGAGGAGACGGGCGAGCGGAAGAGCTACCTCGTGAACGTCACCGCGTCGGGGGACGAGATGCTGGAGCGCGTGCAGATGGCCGCGGACGCCGGCTGCGAGTTCGTGATGGTGGACGTCGTCACCGCGGGCTGGGCCGCCGTCCAGCAAGTACGCGAACTAACCGAGGAGGAGGGGCTGGCGATTCACGCGCACCGCGCGATGCACGCGGCGTTCGACCGCGTCCCCGACCACGGCGTGTCGATGCGCGCGCTCGCGCAGGTCGCGCGGCTCTGCGGGGTCGACCACATCCACACCGGCACCGCCGACCTCGGAAAACTCGAAAACGAGGACACCGCCGGCATCAACGAGTGGCTAGCGAGCGACCTCCACGGCCTGAACGACGTGCTCCCGATGGCGTCGGGCGGCCTCCACCCCGGACTCGTCCCCGAACTCGTCGACCGCATCGGAACCAACATCGGCATCCAGGCCGGCGGCGGCGTCCACGGCCACCCCGACGGCACCCACGCCGGCGCGAAAGCCCTCCGCCAGTCCATCGACGCCGCCGTCGCCGGCGCCGACATCGAGGAGTACGCCGACGCCCACCCCGAACTCCGCACCGCCCTCGACAAGTGGGGCACCGAAACGCCCCGATAGTTCAAGTACGATGACGCGGCCAGCGGGCGGCGTGACGTAACCACAACCGGTCGGGGGACGAGGCGGGAGCGCGGCACACCCCGACCGGACTGATTCGCCGCCTGTCAGCCCCTAGAAGCCGTCCTCGAAGCGGAACGTGCCGTCGCGTTGGACGACATCGCCGTCCACTTCGAGGACTGAGTCCTCACTCATGTCTACGATCATGTCCACGTGCGTCGCGGACTGATTGCCCTCGATGTCGGCGTCGTCGGGGACGCACTCGTCGATGGCGCGGCCGACGGCGAGGTGGACGGTGTCGCCCATCTTCTCGTCGAACAGCATGTTGTACGTGAATCGGTCGATGTCGCGGTTCATCCCGATGCCCAGCTCGCCGAGTCGTCGCGCGCCCTCGTCCGTGTCGAGTACCGCGCCGAGCGCGTCCTCGTTCTGGTCGGCGGCGTAGTCGACGACCTCGCCGTCCTCGAATTCGAGGGAGGCGTTCTGTATCTCGCGGCCCATGTAGAGCACAGGCTTGTCGAACGTCACGTGACCCTCGACAGAGTCCGGGACGGGCGCGGTGAACACCTCGCCGCCGGGGAGGTTCTTCCGGCCGTCGTCGTTCACCGCCCGCATCCCGGCGACGCTCATCGTGAGGTCGGTAGTGTCGCCCGAGCGGATGCGCACCTCCTTGGCCGGGTCGAGGAGTTCGACCAGCTGTTCCTGGTGGTCGTACTGCTCGTCCCAGTCCTTGTTGACAGCAGTCCAGACGAACTCCTCGTAGGCTTCTGTGCTCATCTCGGCCTTCTGGGCGTTGCCGGCGGTCGGATACTGCGTGCCGACCCAGCGGTCGGGTCGCGCCTCCTGCACCGCTTGGTTCGCGCGCTGGGCGGCGGAGAGGTTCTCGGGCGGCACGTCGCTCGTCTCCGCCGTGTTCTCGTCGCCCCGGATAGCGATGAGCGCGTCCGCTTCCTCCATCACGGCGAGCGAGTGCTCGCTGAGCGCGTACTCCTCCGCGTCCATCTCGCGGTGGTAGGCGCGCGAGGCGGCGCTGTTCCGCCACGACAGCAGCGGGTTCGCGCCGCGCTTCCCGAGTTCGGCGTGCAGGGCGACGACGAGGTCGTTCGCGGCCGCGGGAGCCGAGACGTACACGTCGTCGGTCTCCTGGATATCTACGCAGTGCTCGACGATGAGTTCGGCGTGTCGCTCGACGCGAGAGTCCATACGCGTTCGGTTTCGGCGAGGGTACAAAAGCCCTCACGGGACGCGCGTCGTCAGTCCTCCGCGGAGTTCGGAACGCGGCCGACCGTGACGTAGAAGGGAATGACTGCGCGGCGATGGTAGGAGTCGTCCTGCATCTGAGTGACCGCCGACCGCCCCATCTCGCGCCACGCCGAGCGCAGGCGGTCGTACTCGCTGCTCGTCATCCCACCGGCTTCGAGCGTCGGGCGCTGGTCGGCGAGCCGGCTCGCCGTCGCTTTCCGCTGCGCGGACTCCAACTCTGCGGGCGAGTACGGCGGTTCGACCGTTCGGACGTGTTCGTGCCGCCGCGTCCGTACGTCCACGAGACCGGCGGCGTCGAACACGTCGGCGGCGCTCCGGCCGAGCGTCACGTCCGTCTCGACGCCCTCGATGTACGTCCGGCGCGCGGACTCCGCGAGCGCCGCCTCGTCCGGAACGGTCGATTCGACCCGCACCTCGCTGTTATCGGGTTCGATTGCCGCGACGAGGTCGGAGGACGCGCGCGCGAACTCGCGGACGGCCGCCACCGGGTCGGGGAGATTGATGAGCAACGCCTGACACGTCACGAGGTCGAACGCGCCGTCGCGAACCGGAAGCCGGGTCGCGTCCGCCTGCAACCGACCGGCCGCCTCGACGTGCGCGAGCAGTTCGCGATCCGCGTCCGCCCCCACGACCTCGCCCGGCGACTCCTCCGCGAGCACGCGCGTCAGCTCACCAGTCCCACATCCCACGTCCAGCACGCGCTCGCGGTCGTGAAGCGACAGCGGCGCGAGCGCCTCCCGATCAGCCCACATCCCCCGCCGCGTGTCCGTCAAGTACTCCGCGGAAAACCGTCGCACATCCCCGGATAGAACCCCGGGTGAGAAAAACGAACCGCCTCCGTGCGACGACCTCACTCGCGTGATCTCTCGCCCCACTGACGCTCAGCGTTCGGTCGTCCCGCGACGCTTACGCGTCCCGTAATTCCCGCACTTTCTCGATGTTCCACGCGAACCCGCGGTCGTCCTCGTTCGGGGTTTCGAGGACGAGGGGTACCTCGCGGATGGCGTCGTGGTTGACGAACGCTGTCATGCCGTCCTCGCCGATGTACCCCTCGCCGATGTGGGCGTGTTCGTCCTTGTTCGTGCCGCACTCGTGTTTCGAGTCGTTGAGGTGGACGCACGCGAGGTGTTCGAGCCCGATTTCGTCGTCGAACGCCTGAAGCGTGTCGTCGACGCCCTCGGGCGTGGAGAGGTCGTAGCCAGCGGCGAACGCGTGCGCGGTGTCGAGACACACGTCGAGGTCTTGGCTGGAGCGGTCGAGGACGCCCGCGAGATGGGCGAAGTCGCCGCCGAGCTTGGTTCCCGACCCGGCATCCGATTCGACGAGCACGGTGACGCCTTCGGGAATATCGAGTTCATCGAGCGCGCTCGCGGCGTTTTCGAGTCCGTTCTCGACGCCCGCGCCGGTGTGCGCCCCGAGGTGGACGTTCACGTACTCGATGCCGAGTTCGTCCGCGGCGTCGACTTCCTTCTGCATGGAGTCGATGGACTTCTCTCGGAGGCCGTCTTTCGGCGTGCAGAGGTTCACGAGGTAGGAGGAGTGAATCACCCAGGGGCCGTCGAGTTCCTCGGTGGTTTCATCGCGGAACGCGGCCGCTTCGTCGTCGCCGATGTTGGGGTCTTGCCAGACCTGCGGGGAGTGCGTGAATATCTGGCCGCAGTTCCCGCCGACGCCGGTTTCGCGTTCGACGGCGTTGTCGATCCCGCCGGCGATAGAGACGTGTGCGCCTACTCTGAGCATACGGGGAGTGCGTGTCGAGCTGTCGAAAGCGCTTCGGAACCCGAGAGCACGAACGCTTTAGACTGGCCCTCCCCTCCATGCAGGTATGCCGAAGTCGCCGCTCGCGGTGGGCGCGGACGCACCCGCGTTCAGTGCGCCGCTCGTCACTCCGGACGGAGAGGTGGAGGAGACGGCGCTGGGGGAGTTGCTGGAGGAGAAACCGGTGCTGTTGGCGTTCTACACGAACGACTTCAGTCCCGACTGCGTGGACGAGTGGTGTTCGTTCCGAGACTACGACTGGTTCGCGAGCGGGGAGCGCGTGCAGGTCGTGGGCGTGAGTCGGTCGCGAACGTACACGCACAGGAAGTTCATCGACTACCTCGACCTCGGGTTCCCGCTGTACTCCGACCGCGATCTCAGCATCGCGGAAGCGTACGGCGTGAAGTACCGGGCGTTCAAGGTCGCGGCGCGCGCGAAACGCTCCGTGTTCTTCGTCGACCAGGACGGCGTCGTCCGGTATCGCTGGGTGGGTGAGCACGCGCTCGATCCGACCCGAGATCTGCCGCCGCTGGACGAGATTCAGGCGGCGATCGAAGACGTGCTCGGGCCGACGGAAGAGGAGTCGTTCGGGTTCACGTAGTTTTCCCGCGCGTCCACGCGTCAGTCGCGTACTTCTCGGCGGCGAGGTCGCGGGCGTCGACGAGTTCCGTGTCCGTCCACGCACCGGGGTCGGCGTCCGCCCAGTCCGCGAGCGCGTCCTCGACGGCTGAGACGGCTTCGTCGCGCGTAATCCCCGCGAGCTCGCGGATGGACGTGACTCGGTTCTCGAACGTCTCGGGCGCGGGCGGGTCGCTGAAGGCGCCGAGGTGGCGGTCGGTGGCGAGCGAGTAGGAGAGCGAGCCGTGCTGGATGACGGCATCGCGCTGGCGGTACTGGGCGTTCCCGCTGATCTTCTTCCCGTCGGCGACGATGTCGTGAGCGGGGTGGAGTTCGCGGAGGTAGCAGGCGGGCCGGTGAATCTCCGGCATCGACTCGGCGACGTAGTCGGCGTCGATTCCCATGCGGGAGAGCGCGTCGAGAATCGGCCGGCAGAGGGCGTGGTAGGCGTCCATGAGGTCGCCGGGGAGTTCGTCCGCGGGCGCGACCACGGTGTAGGAGATGTCGCCGGTGTAGTCGTGGTAGATGCCGCCGCCGCCGGTCGGGCGGCGGGTGACGGTGATTCCGTCGTCTTCGCAGAACTCCCAGTTCACGCTCTCCGGGGCCTGGTTGTAGCCGAGAGAGAGCGTGCTCGGCCCCCAGCGGTAGACGCGTGCCGTCCGCAGTCCGTCGACGGCGGCGGTGCGTGCGGCGACCTCGTCGAGCGCCATGTTCGTCGGGCCGCGCCAGGTCTCCTCCGTGATGAGCCGCCACTCCCGGTTCGCGAGATCCATACGAAGGGTGTTCGGCCCGCGGGACTTAATCAGTAGAGTTCGCCGCCGGGCGGCACGTCGTGGGCGGGCCGGACGAGCACGGGGTTGCCGTCGTCGCCGGGAACGCCGAGCGTGAGCGCTTCCGACTCGTAGCCCGCGATGTTCACGGTTCCGAGACCGAGCGCGCACAGGACTTGGGTGCCGGGGAGCGCGTCGGGGTCGTGGTGGTAGCCGAGCTGGGCGGCGGACTGCACGGTGTCGTCGCCGAGGTCGACGGTGAGTTTCACCATCTCGGGTTTCCGCGTCTCGGGGAACGCCGCGGCGGATTCGATGGTGCCGACGTGCACCTCCGTGTCGAGCGGTGACATACGGGGGCGAACGGGAGAGTGGGAGAAAACGGTTCGGGTCGCTACGTGCTCGCGGGTTCTCCGATGCACGGGCGTTCGCGACCTTGCTCGCGGTTCAGTTCTGAATATAGGGGGTGTCGGCTAATCTCCGAAGTCCGGTAGCACTGGTGTGACCGGCATCGGCCGAACAGTTTCTGTATCGCGATATAGGATTTATTCATGGCTCCGGGGTGTTTTTACCCGACGCGTCCGAATTCCGGGTAGATGGTTCAGAACGTCGCCCAGGAGGTCGCGGAACTGGAGCAAGAGGACTTCAACCTCCTTTCGGGCGTGGAACACGGGATGCGCTTCTCGGAGTGGGTGGCGCGCGAGAAGCTCCCGGAGTTCGCGCGACTCACCGAGGAGGAGGTCGACTACCGACTGAACCGCGTCGAGGATCGGGGACTGGTGGAGCGCCAGACAATCCAGTACGAGGGATTCCGATTGACCTTCGAGGGGTACGACGTGCTCGCGCTGAAGTCGTTCGCGGAGCGCGACACCGTCGAGGGATTCGGCGCGCCCCTGGGCGTCGGGAAGGAGTCGGACGTGTTCGAGGTGCAGTCGTACAAGCCGATGGCGTTGAAGTTCCACCGCGAGGGGTACACGAACTTCCGCGAGGTGAACAAGGAGCGCGACTACACGAGCGAGAAGGAACACGTCTCGTGGTTCTACACCGCTCGGAAGGCCGCAGAGCGCGAGTACGAAGCGCTCGAAACCCTGTATCCTGACGTGCGGGTGCCGCGGCCCGTCGACCAGAACCGCCACGCGATCGTGATGGAGAAGATCGACGGGGTGGAGTTGAACCGCGCGAAGCTCGACACCGACCAGGCGGAGGGCGTGCTCGACCTCGTCCTGCAGGAGATGGCGCTCGCGTACACGAGGGGGTTCGTGCACGCGGACATCTCAGAGTACAACGTGTTCGTCCACGAGTCCGGCATCACGCTGTTCGACTGGCCGCAGTCCGTGCCCACGGAGCACGAGAACGCCCGCGAGTTGCTGGGCCGCGACGTTCAGAACATCGTCAGCTACTTCCAGCGAAAGTACCCGAACGCCGTCTCCGAACCGGACGTCGACGCGGTCGCCGACGCGGTCGCGGACGACTCGTTCGAACGCATCGAGAACTACTGAGGTAGCTGTTTTCCCGGGCTGCTCGCGTGTCACGGGAGCGCAGCGAGTACCAGCCATAAACCGGTAGTCAGGATATAGAAAGAGAGCAGTCGTGGGGACGCGGGTGGTTAGTCGTTCTCGGTCGCGGTGTCGGAGTCTCCGTCGTCGGTGAGCGCGGTGCGGAAGTTCCAGAGTTCGTTCACGACGAGGAGGACGGCGGGGACGACGACGAACAGCAGCGTTCCGTTGGCGGTGTTGACGAACTGGACGAGGTAGCCGAAGTAGGGGATGTGGAACTGGACGACGCCGACGACGTTCTCGGCGGGGACGAGCGCCTGGTCGACCTCCGCGAGCTCTCCCGCCAGCTCTCCGCGTGGGAGAACGGCGTGTCCACGGACGAAATCACGCACAGCGACCGCAAGACCGTGTACACGGCACTCCGGCAGACGCATCTGCCGAAGATGGACGACGCGAACGTCGTCGACTACGACCCGAACCGCGGGCACGTCGAGCCCGCCGAGGAGTTCGAGGACGTCGAGGTCTACCTCGACGTCGTCCCCGAGAAGGAGATCCCGCGCAGCGAGTACTACCTCGGGCTGAGCGCGTTCGCGGCCGCGTTGCTCGCCGTCGCGTGGGTGGACGTGTTCCCGTTCGACCTGCTCGCGGACGTGACGTGGGCGGCCGTCATCGTCGCGCTGTTCGCGGTGTCCGCGGCGGTGGACACCTACTACGACGCGCACCGCCAACTCGGGTCGGACGGCGCGCCGCCAGACCTCCCCGAGCAGGACTGACGGGGACGTTTTTGTAGGTCGGGCGCGAGCGTTCGGCCGATGAGGTGGCTGACCGTCGACGGGGACGTGGGGAACGAACAGGAGTTCTACTGGCTGTGGATACTCGCGACCACGGGGTACGGCGTCGGCGACATCGTCACCACGGTCGCGCTCGTGTTCTACGCGCCCGCGGTCCGCGAGGGAAATCCCCTCGTCGCGCTCGCGCTCGAACGCCTCGGCCTCCTCGGACTGGTCGGCGTGAAGCTCGCAGCGTTCTTCGCCTGCCTCGGTTTGAGCGTGTACGCGATGCACGCCTGGAAAGACCGCTTCGTCTACCTCATGCCGCCAGTCGCGCTCACCGCCGTCGGCGTCCTCCTCACCGCGCTTAACATCAGTCTGCTCGTGCGTTGAAATCGCTGACGCGTTCCGTAGTCCTTTTACTCGCGCTCCCCGAAGTCCCGATAACTCGCTGGCCACGGGCTCCAGCGGGCACCCGTTTCGACGGGACGAAATGTGGACTGACGGGACGCCTCGCGTCCCGATCGAGCGGCGTACGCCGCGACACGTCTGAATCGCAAGCGCCCGACTGAACAACCATGGCACGAAGTTTCTACTCCCACATCCGGGACGCGTGGAAGCAGCCCGATGAGGGGAAACTCGGCGAACTGCAGTGGCAGCGAAAGCAGGAGTGGCGCGACCAGGGCGCCATCGTCCGCGTGGACAACCCGACTCGCCTCGACAAGGCCCGCGACCTGGGTTACAAGGCGAAGCAGGGCGTCGTCGTCGCCCGCGTTTCGGTGCGCAAGGGGACGGCACGCAAGAAGCGGTTCAAGGCCGGGCGGCGGACGAAGCGCCAGGGCGTGAACCGGATCGGTCGCTCGAAGAACCTCCAGCGCATCGCTGAGGAGCGCGCGACCCGGAAGTACCGGAACCTCCGCGTTCTGAACTCGTACTGGGTGGGTGAGGACGGCAGTCAGAAGTGGTTCGAGGTCATCTTCCTCGACCCCGAGCATCCCGCCATCCAGAACGACGACGACCTGAACTGGATCTGTGACGATTCGCAGGAAGGCCGCGCGCACCGCGGCCTCACCGCCGCCGGCACGCGCGGGCGCGGCCTCTCGAAGAAGGGGAAGGGAACGGAGCGCACGCGTCCGAGCGTGAACTCCGGACAGTAACCTACTTTTCGTCTACGTATTCGCGTTCGATTTCGGTTTCGCCGCCGGCGAGCCGTGCGAGCGCGCCGGTGAGCGCGTCGAAGAAGACGACGAGCGGGTAGAGGACGACCTCGATGACGCGCATCGGACCGACGACGCGCAGCGACCAGGCTTCGGCGTTCGCGAGCCCCCAGGTTTTCGGGAGGATTTCGCCGAACACGAGGACTAACGTGGTGGCCGTGAGGGTGGCGGCGGCGGCGGCGTAGCTCGGCGGGAGGTAGGTGACGAGGACGACGGTGACGATGCTGGAGAGCGCGATGTTGACGACGTTGTTCCCGACGAGGAGGGTGACGAGGAGGCGGTGGGAGTCCTCGCGGGTCTCCGCGAGCTGTCGACCGGCGGGCGTGTCCGCGAGTTCGCGGACGCGCTCGATTGGAAGCGAGAACAGTGCGATTTCGGCGCTGGAGAAGAACGCGCTCACGGCGAGCAACACGGCGACGCCGCCGACTATCGGGAGGAGTGTCCAGTCCATACGGACGCGTGAGTGGGGTGGGACTGTAAGTTACGGCGTCCGATCGGCGTCCGCGAGCGTGCGCTGAACGGCGTCGTGGCCGACCGCGTCCGCGAGCGTGCGGAACGCGGCCTGTTCGTCCCGGTCGTTCGTCTCGGCGACGAGGCGGGAGACGATGAACTCGGGCGTGGACTTTCCGACGGTGTCGAAGCGGGGCTGGTAGTCGACGGCGAGGTCGAGGTCGGGGGTGAGGCCTTCGGCGAAGATGCCGTCGATGCGGGCGTTCTCGGGGAGGGGTGCGAGGTCGTCCGCGAGGTGGGTGACGTAGACGCCGAGCGCGTTCTGCCTGCCGGTGAGCGTGACGAGGCCGTGGAGGAGGTCGGCGGCGCTCCCGGGTTCGGTGATTGCTTCGAACTCGTCGACGAGCATGAGCGTGCGGCGGTCGCCGGAGAGCGGCGGGACGACGGACCGCAGCGTGGATTCGAGGACGCCGGCGTTGAAACTGGCGTGCCGGCGGTGGAAGACGAGCGCGTCCACCAGGCCGACTTCGGCGGCGTCCGCGGGAACCGGGAGGCCCATCTGCGCGAGCAAGGCGACCTGGCAGAGCGTTTCGAGGAGCGTGGTCTTCCCGCCGGAGTTCGCGCCCGTGAGCACGGTGACGCGGTCGCCGCTCGGCGCGTCCCCGGTGGAGTGGTCGCCGACGCCGTACGTGACCGGTTGGACGTCCGCGCCGTTCCGGCGGAGGGAGAGGTTGCGCGCGCCGACGACGGCGAGCGTGTCGGTGTCGACGATGTCGGGTCGCGTGAGGGCGAACGCGTCGGCGAACCGGGCGAGCGAGAGGTAGAACGCGATGTCGGAGACGGCGTCGACGGCGGCGTCAACGTCCTCGCGCGCCGCGTCGACGCGCTCGCGGAGGTTCGCGCGCACCGTGTCCTCGCGGGCGTCGACCGCCGTGGCGAGGTCGGTTTCGAGGGCGCGGGCGGTGGCGGCGAGGAAGTCCGCGGCGTCGGCCGCGCCGTCGCCCATCGCCTCCCGGGCGCGGGACGGATCGATGGCGGTCTGCTCGCGGACGTACGCGACGAACGCCTCCCGGAACTCCTCGGTGCCGCGCACGCCCGACCCCCGAATCTCCTCCAGCACGTCGAACGTGTCGCGTTCGAGGCGTTCGGCGTCCGCGTGGGCGTCCCGGAGTTCGTCGAGGCGGGCGTCAGCGCCGGCGGTGACGCGCTCGCCGTCGAGGTACTGGAGGGCGTCCGCGGCGTCCGCGAGCGCGTCGGGGTCGCAGTCCGCGAGCGGCGCGAACACGCCGTCGTGCAGGCCGGTCTCCCGGAGGACGAGCGCGGCGTCCACGGCGGCGCGGTCGGTGCCGCCCGCGGCGTCGTACCGCTCGAACGCGTCCAGCACGTCGGTTCGCGTGGCGTCGTCGAGCGCGCGCCACGAGTCGACGGCGGCGGTCACGCGGTCGAGTCGGTCCTCGACCGCGCGCCGGTCGAGGAGCGGCGTGAGGACGCGGACGCGGTCGGCGGCGTGGTCGGTGACGGCGTAGGATTCCGCGAGCGAGACGAGGTCTTTGTAGACGGTGCGGGCGTCGTCGGTCGCGAGCACGTCCATGCCGTCGCCGCCGTTCGCGCGCCGGAGGATGCGGGTCGCGCGGCCCCGGGAGAGACCGGCGTCCACGAGCGTCCGACTGTCCGCGGATTCGATGGCCTCGACGGCGGCCTCGGTGCCGAGCGAGTCGTCGAGGAGCGCGGCGGTCTTCGGGCCGACGCCCCAGTAGTCCTCCAGTCGCATACCGGGGAGAGACGGGAAGTCCGGTTAGGTGTTTCTCACGCGATGCGCTCGCTCCCCCAGTAGTTCCAGACGCCGCCGACGCCCGTCGCGGCGAGGCCGGAGAGCCAGGCGGGGAGCGCGAGCGCCAGTCCGATCGTGAGGAAGACGGCGTAAATCGTGTATCCGACGGCGTAAACGCCGACGTAGTGCGGGGCGCGTTCGAGCGCGCCGCCGTCGAAGTCGAACGTCACGAGGCGGTTCAGGCCGTACGTCCAGAGGACGCCCGCGACGAACGCCGCGAGCGCGGGCACGAGGATGCCGTCGCCGTCGGCGAGCGCGAGGAGGACGAGGAGGTTGACGAGCGCGCCGGTCGCGCCCACCCCGCCGAACTCCGCGATCCGAACCGCTCGCTCGGGCGCGACGTACTCCGCGAGGAACGTCCCGCGAACGGCGGACGCGAGCGCGGTCTCGATGCGCTCCATTCGTGTCCTCACGCTTGCAACTCGTTTCGCTTAAACGTTTTGTGGTGATGGAGGTTCCAGAGTCGCGTGCCGCCACCGCGTTCCTTTTCGGCCACCGGAGAGTACGCTGGGTATGAGCGACATCGTTCCCGAGGACACCCTCGCGGTGTACTCCGACTTCGTCTGCCCGTTCTGCTACCTCGGCCGCGCGAGCCTCCAGGCGTACCTCGACCGATCCGACGACCCGCCCGCGGTCGACTGGCGCTTCTTCGATCTCCGCGGGTACAAGCGCGGGCCCGACGGCGACATCGACGACAGCGTCGAGGACGGGAAGGACGAGGACTACTTCGCGAACGTGAAGGACAACGTCGAACGCCTCAAAGAGGAGTACGGCGCCGACGAGATGCTCGGCCTCGACGACGTCCCGGACGTGGACTCCTGGGACGCCCAGCAGGCCGCGCTCTACGTGAAGCAATCGTACGACGACGAGACCTTCCAGGAGTTCTACAACGCGCTCTTCGACACGCACTGGGTGGACGGCCGCCCCATCGACGACCCCGACGTGCTCGCTGACGTGGCGGCGTCCGTCGGCGTGGACGGCGACGAAATCCGGGACGCCATCACCGACGAAACGCTCGAAGCCGAACTCGAAGACCGGTTCGAGGACGCGACCGACGTCGGCATCACCGGCATCCCCACGTTCGTCTACGGCGAGCACGCCGCCCGCGGCTCCGTCCCCCCCGAGCAGCTCGAGCGCCTCGTCAGCGGCCGCTAGGATTACTCGACGCGCTCCGCGGAACTGTTCTCGGTGACGAACTCCACGACCGCTTGGGTCCCCTGAAACCCCTCGGCCAACCGCCCGACTACCTCACCGTTTTCGAAGAGGAGGAGCGTCGGGACGCTCCGAATATCGTACTCGTCGACGAGGTCGAGGTCGGTCTGGGGGTTGCACATCGCGACGGTCGCGGTGGTGGCGCGCGCGACGTTCCCGACGATTGGCTCGATGGACTGACAGAGCGTACAGCCCTTCGTGTAGAAGTCCACGAGCACCACATCGTCGGACTCGGTGAGGGCGTCGAGGTCGTCGCGTGTGTCCAGTTGGCGAGGTTTCTCGGTGAGACTCATACTACGACTTGGGCGCGGACGGGCTTAGGCGACGCGCCCGCGGAACCCCGCACCGGCGTCGGAACGCACGGCCACTCCGTTCGAGAGGAGTGTGACGTGTGGGGAGCGCGTCCGCTGGCGGCTGAAAAATACGGAAAATCGAAGTTAGTGTCTGTCGCTGTACGCGACGGGAAGTGTTACTGCCGAACGACGTTCGCCGCGCGCGGGCCCTTGGGGGAGGACTCGATGTCGAATTCGACATCCGTCCCTTCCGTGAGGTCTTCGCCGCCGACGTCTTCCATGTGGAAGAACACGTCTTCGTCGTCGTCGAGGTCGCCGTCGTCAGTCGAGATGAAACCGTAGCCGCCTGTGTCGTTGAAGAATTCAACGGTACCGTTTGCCATTACAATCAAATACAGGGCCGCCCCCGGGATAACACTTCCGAGGGTCAAGGTACCACGACCCGCTTCGAGACGTTCGTCCACTCGGTCGGATGCGGGACGCGAGCCGAACGGCTTCGACCTCTAGAGGCCGGGCGTCGGCGGCCGCCGGCGCTTGTGTTCGGTGGACTCGTGGAGGGAGACGAAGCGCTCCACGAGACCGCGGTCGATACCCGTGTCGGCGACGATTTCCGACACAGTGAGTCCGTGGTCGAGATATCGGCGGAGCACGGCGTCGATGGTCTCGTAGGACGCGCCGAGTTCCCCTTCGTCGGTCTGGCCCTCCCAGAGCTCCGCGGTCGGCTGTTTGTCCACGAATTTCTCGGGGAGGTCGAGGAACTCGGCGAACTCGTACAGTTCGGTCTTGTAGAGGTCGCCGAAGGGAGCCACGTCGACCGCGCCGTCGCCGTACTTCGTGACGTACCCGAGTTCGTACTCGGAGCGGTTGTCCGCGCCGAGCACGAGATAGTCGTGGGCGTTCGCGGCCTCGTAGCAGTACGTCATGCGGACGCGGGCGCGGACGTTCCCGACCGTCGTCTCGTCGAAGTCGCCGGGGAGGCCCTCGCGGATGGACGCGACCGCCGGCCGGATGTCGTCCTCCGCGTATGGAATGGAGCGCGACTCGCAGAGCTCGCGGGCGTCACGCATGTTCGCCTCGGAACTCGGCGCACCCGGCAGAACGAGGCCGAGGACGTTCTCGGGGCCGACGGCGTCCGCGGCGACCCGCGCGCCGAGCGCGGAGTCAAGGCCGCCGCTGACGCCGAGCACGTAGCCGTCCGCGTCCGCGGCGTCCAGTCGCTCGCGGAGGAACTCGTGGATGCGGGCTTCGACTCGCGCGTAATCCATACCGGCATGCTGGGCGGGGCGGCCCGTAAGTCTGGGGTGGAATCGGGGGAGTGCGACGACTATTTCCGGCAGAACCCCCTGAATCTGGGGTATGACTGAGGCGCTCGGCGCTCCCGAGAAGATGGCGGAGCGCCGCGAGGAACTGACGCCGATGCTCTCTCAGTACCTCGACCTCTGCGAGCGCTACGACGACGCGCTCGTCCTCTTCCAGGTCGGGGACTTCTACGAGACGTTCTGCGAGGCCGCGGAGGAGGCCGCTCGCGTCCTCGAAATCACGCTCACCGCCCGCGAGGACTCCACGGGCACCTATCCGATGGCGGGCATCCCCATCGACAACGCGGAACCCTACATCGAGACACTCCTGGAGTCCGGCTATCGCGTGGCGGTCGCCGACCAGGTGGAGGACGCGGACGCGACGAACAGCCTGGTCGACCGCGCCGTCACCCGCATCGTCACCCCCGGAACCGTCACCGAGGACGAACTCCTCGGCGGGGACGAGAACAACTTCGTCGCCGCGCTCACCGGAGGGGAATCCTACGGGCTCGCCTTCCTCGACGTGTCCACGGGCGACTTCGTCGCGACGAGCGCTGAGTCCCGCCAGCAGATCCGGGACGAACTCGGGCGGTTTGCGCCCGCGGAGGCCGTGGTGGAGCCGGGCGTGGACGCCGAGTTGTTCGGCGCGGACTGCATGGTGACGCGGTTCCGCGAGGACGCGTTCGACGCCGACCGCGCGCGCGAGAAGCTCGATACGTACTTCGGCGCGCCCGAGCGACGGCTCGCGGGCGACAGCGAGATTCGGGCGTGCGGCGCGCTCCTCGCGTACGCGGAGTACACGCGCGCCGGCCAACAGGACACCCTGGAGTACCTGAACCACCTGACGCGCTACGACCCCCGCGACTACATGGTCTTGGACGCGGTCGCGCTGCGGAGCCTCGAACTGTTCGAACCGCGGAGCGTGCACGGCCGCGAGGGCACGACGCTGGTGGACGTGCTGGACGAGACCTCCTGTGCGCTCGGCCGGCGGAAACTCACTGACTGGCTCCGCCGCCCGCTCGTCGATACGGACAGAATCGACGCCCGGTTGGACGGCGTGGCGGAGCTCCGCGGCGACCTCCGGACGCGCGAGGAACTCGCGGAGGCCCTGCGGGACGTGTACGACATCGAACGCCTGATTTCGCGGGTGTCACGGGGGCGCGCGAACGCCCGCGACCTCCGCTCGCTGAAGACGACGCTCGACGTGATTCCGGATCTCCGCGAGTTGCTCGCGGACGCCGACTCCGGGAAGCTCCGCGACCTCCGCGCGCGCCTCCAAGACCTCTCGGACGTGCGCGAGGAAATCGGGAGCGCCGTCGTGGACGACCCGCCCCAGGAACTCACGGAGGGCGGCGTCATCCGGGACGGCTACGACGAGACGCTGGACGGCCTCCGTGAGACGGAGCGCGAGGGCAAGCAGTGGATTCGAGACCTCGAAGCCGCGGAGAAAGAGCGGACGGGCGTGGAGTCGCTGAAGGTCGGGCACAATAACGTGCACGGCTACTACATCGAGGTGACGAAGGCGAACACCGAGCACGTCCCGAAGAACTACGAGCGCCGCCAGACCCTGAAGAACTCCGAGCGGTACGTGACGCCCGAACTCAAGCAGCGAGAGGACGAGATCGTGCGCGCCGAGGGACGGGCGGACGACCGCGAGTACGAACTGTTCGTCGAAGTCCGGGAGTCCGTCGCGGCCGAGGCGGAGCGCGTGCAGGACGTGGCGGCGGCGGTCGCGGAACTCGACGCGCTCTGTTCGCTCGCGACCGTCGCGGCGGAGTACGACTACTCGCGCCCCGAGATGCGGGCGGCGGGCGCGCCCGTCGACATCGAGGGCGGCCGGCACCCGGTCGTGGAGCGCACCGAGGACGGGTTCGTGCCGAACGGCGTCCACCTCGGCGGCGACGAGCGCATCGCCGTTATCACCGGCCCGAACATGAGCGGGAAGTCCACGTACATGCGGCAGGTCGCCCTAATCTGCGTGCTCGCGCAGGTCGGGAGTTTCGTTCCCGCGGAGTCCGCGGAGCTCGGCGTGCTGAACCGGATCTTCACGCGGGTGGGCGCGAGCGACGACATCGCGGGCGGCCGCTCGACGTTCATGGTGGAGATGACGGAGCTCGCGGACATCCTCCGGGACGCCGACGACGGGTCGCTCGTCCTCCTCGACGAAGTCGGGCGGGGGACGAGCACGGCTGACGGCCTCGCCATCGCGCGCGCCATCACCGAGTACGTGCACGACGAGACCGACGCGAAGACGCTGTTCGCGACCCACCACCACGAACTCACCGACCTCGCGGACGACCTCGGGGAGGCGGTGAACCTCCACTTCCCCGCGACGCAGGAGGGCGAAGATGTGGCGTTCCGACACGACGTGGCGTACGGCGCGGCGACCGCCTCCTACGGCATCGAGGTGGCGAAGGCCGCGGGCGTCCCCGAGGACGTGGTGCGGCGGGCGCGCGAACTCGTCGAGCGCGAACGCGAGCGGAACGCGGTCGAGGGCGCGCAGGAGGCCGACGGCGGGAGCGCGCCGAGCGACATCGAGGACGCGCTCCGGGACGTGGACTTGGCGCAGACGACGCCGCTCGAAGCGATGACCGTCCTGCAGGAACTCAAGCAGCGGCTCTAGGGGGTGAGCGGAACGAAGTCGTGACCGGCCTCCGCGAGGAGGTTGCGGGCGCGGTCGGTGACGGAGGGCGCGACGAGCACGCCGCGGACGTCCGCGTCGGCGTGGAGGTCGCTGCGGAGTGCGTCGACGTACCGGTCGAGTTGGCTGGCGGCGTCGGGGCCGACCCGGCGGCGCTTCAGTTCCACGACCACGCGAGTGCCGTCCGCGTCTTCGCCGTAGACGTCGACGGAGCCGGCGGCGGTGTCGCGTTCGGTCGCGAGCGGGCGGAAGCCCTCGGAAATCAGGTCGGGGTCGGCGAGCACGCGTTCGCGGAGGTCGTCCTCGGTGCCGGAGACTTCGGCGTCCGCGTCGTCCAGCGGGAGGAGCGAGACGTGAGAAACGTGGGTGAATCTGCAGTCGAGCGTTTCGCCGTCGCGCTCGCCGCGCAGGTGGAGTTCGTCGTTTTCGACGGAGACGGAGAGGGCCGCGCCGGGCGCGAGCCAGTTCACGGGCTGATGGCCGGTGGCGGCGTGCGCGAGCAGGGTGCCGTCCGGCTTGCGGAGGACGTGCCGGCGGCCGGTCGGGAGCGTGCTCGTGGCGCGGCCGTCGTAGGCGAGTTCGCACGCGCCGTACAGCGCGACGGCGCGGTCGTCCGCGTCCCGGAGGGCGTCGGCGGCCGCTGCGGGCGTCGGGTCGGCGAGGAACGCCGCGTCGGTCATAGCCACGCGTTCGGGTGGCGCGCTCTTACGCTGTTCGACCGACCACCCACCTATATACATCATACTCATTAAGGAATTGGTATGTCACGTGATGGCGCACCACTGTACACGCATCGGGCGGAAACCGTCTCGACCGACCGCGGAACCGGGGACGCCGTCGTGTTCGCGCATGGAACCCTGATGGACCGCACGATGTTCGCACCCCAACTGGACGCGTTCGCGGGCGACTACCGGACTGTCGCGTTCGACCTCCGCGCGCGAACCGACCGGTACGCGGACGACTACGACCTCGACGACCTCGTCGCCGACACCGAACGCTTCCTGGACGCGAAGGATATCGGCTCCTGCGTCCTCGCCGGCATGTCCATGGGCGGGTTCATGGGGTTGAAATTCGCGCTCGAACACCCCGACCGCCTCGACGGGCTCGTTCTCATCGACTCGATGGCGAAACCGCACCCGCCCGAAGACCGCGAACGCCACCGTCAGACCGTGGACGCGCTCGAAGGACTCTCCACGGTTCCGGCGGAAGCCGCGCGCCCCGTCACGCACGAACTGTTCGGGGAGACGACGCGCGAGGAACGCACCGGCCTCGTGGACGACTGGGTGGCGCGCTGGACGACGTACCCCGGGGACGCCGTCACGGGCGAAGTGTACTCGTGGCTCGGCCGCGACGACCTCCGCGAACGCGTCAGCGACATCGATGTCCCCGTGCTCGCGGTGCACGGCGAGGAGGACGCCACCCTCGACATCGAGGACGCCCGCGAGTCCTATCGGGGAATCCCCGACCTGACGTTCGAACCCATCCCTGAAGCTGGGCATTCCTCGAACTGCGAGCACCCCGACGCGGTGAACGCCGCGCTCGGCGACTTCCTCGACCGCGTCTACTGAGGGTTCTTAACCCCGGGCGCGCTCGAATCGGTATGAACCACGGGAAGGCGAGCCGCGAGTTCTTCGACGCGCACGTCGCGCCGAACCTCGGCGCGGACCGCGACGACGTGCTACTCGGCCCGACGCACGGCGCCGACTTCGGCGTCGTCGACCTCGGTGACCGCGTGCTCGCGCTCGCGAGCGACCCCCTGTTCGTGCTCTCCGACCTCGGCGTGCGGGACGCGGCGTGGTTCGCGTTCCACATCGCCGTCTCCGACGTGGCACTCTCCGGCCTCCCGCCCACTCACCTCGCGCTCGACTGGAACCTTCCAGTGGACGCCGACCCCGGTTTCGTCGGCGAGGTGTTCTCCGTGTTCGACGCGGAGGCCCGCGACCTCGGAACGAGCATCGTCACCGGTCACACCGGCGCGTACGAGGGCTGTTCGTTTCCGACGGTCGGCGGCGCGACGGCGCTCGCGCTCGGCGACCGCGACAGCCTCGTCCGCCCGACGGGCGCGACCCCCGGCGACCGCGTCGTCGTCACCAAGGGGCCCGCTGTCGAGACTGTCGGCGTCATCGCGAGCGTGTTCGGGGACAAACTCGACCTCCCGGCCGAGACCGTCGACGCTGCACGCGACCGACTCCGGGACGCCTCGCCCGTTCGGGACGCGCTGACGGCGGCGGCGACGGGCGAGGTGACGGCGATGCACGACGCGACGGAGCGCGGCCTCGCAAACGGTCTGCACGAACTCGCGGCCGCGAGCGGTGTCGGCGTCGACATCGAACGCGCGAACGTCCCGACCTCGCCAGGTGTGCGCGAGGTCTGCGAGTTCCTGGGTATCGAACCGTGGACGGCGTCGAGTTCAGGCACGGTCGTGCTCGCGGCACGCGACAGCGCTCCCGTCGTGGATGCGCTCGCCGACGAGGGAATCCCCGCAGCCGACGTGGGGCGCGTGACCGAGTCGGGCGTCCACGCGGACAGCAGTCCGCTTCCCGAGCCCGAGGCGGACCCGTTCTGGCCGGCGTACGCCGACCTCCGGGATGCGTGAGAACCGCTGCGGGCCGAACGCCTAACTTCGCGGCCGTCATCCCTCCGGTATGCCCCACGTAGTCGTCATCGGTGCGTACGGGAGCGCCGGCGTCGCGGCGGCGGAGACGCTCGCGGACTCCGGCTTCGAGGTGACACTGGTCGACGACGGCGACCCCGGCGGCGGCCTCTGCATCCTCCGCGGGTGTATGCCGTCGAAGGAACTGCTCTCCGCCGCGGAGCACGCGCATCAGGCGCGCCACGACCACCGCATCGAGGGCGCGGACGCGCTCTCGGTCGATCTCGCGGACACCGTCGAGACGAAGAACGACCGCGTGCTCGGGTTCGCGGAGCACCGCCGGAACGCCGTGCACGACCTCGCTGAGCGCGAGAACGTCACGTTCGTCCACGACACCGCGCGAATCGTCGGCGAGCACGAGGTCGAAGTCGGCGGCGACACAGTCGAGGCGGACTACGTCGTCGTCGCCACCGGTTCGAACCTGAACGTCCCCGCCGTCCCCGGTATCGAGGACGTGGACTGGATGGGGAGCCGGGACGTGCTCGACGCGACCGCGTTCCCGGACTCCGGAGTGGTGATGGGGTTCGGGTACGTCGGTATCGAACTCGTCCCCTATCTCACCGAGGTCGCGGGAATGGACATCACGGTCATCGAGCACGACGTGCGACCGCTCGACCGCGCGGACGACCGAATCGGCGACGAACTCCTCAAGATGTACAGAGAAGAGTTCGACGTGACGGTGGAGACGGGCGTGATGGAGACCGCGGTTGAGGAGCGCGACCACGGCGTGCGGTTGTTTCTCGACGACGGCAGTCACGTAGACGCCGACCAGTTGTTCTGCTTCACGGGCCGTGAACCCGCGGTGGACGGCGTCGGCCTGGAGAGCGTGAACGTCGATGCGACGGGCGAGTGGGTGGCGGACACGATGCAGTCGCGGGACGCGCCGTGGGTGTTCGCGGCCGGGGACGTGCTCGGCGAGCGCATGATACTCCATATGGCGAAAGAAGAGGGGCGCCTCGCCGGCGAGAACGTTTTGCGGCATCACGCGGGCGAGCCGCTTGCGTCGTACGACCCGATTCCGCACTACGTGATGTTCGCGGGCGCGGGCGTCTACCCGTACGCGTCCGTCGGATACACCGTCGAGGAGGCCGAATCCCGGGGACACGAGGACGTGGTGACCGTCTCGCGGGAGGCGAGCAGCGACGGCATCTTCACGTCGAAACAGGTGCCGTGGGGGTGGGCGAAGCTCGTCGTCGCCGCGGATGGAACCGTGCTCGGCTATCACGGCCTCCACCACCACGCGGACGTGATGGCGAAGACGCTCCAGGTCGTCGTGGAGAACGAGAGTGACGTGCGCGACCTCCCCGATCGCGCGTACCACCCGACGACGCCCGAAATTCTGGACGGGCTGTTCCGGGACGCGAAGTCACAGCTGTAGGCGCTCTGGGGCGTTCAGGCGACGCGTCCGCGTCCGTGCGCGGCGCGCCGCCGTTCCGAAGTAGCCCGCGCACGGCCCGAGTCAGGGCACACCGGCCGCTGGCCGCGGCTCCCTACTTAAACCCTGCAGCCGTCGGCGTACTCGACTTCGCGCACGCTCTCGATTTCGGGGTCGTCGCCGCAGACGGGACAGTCGGGGTCTTTCTCGAACTCGAGCTCATCGAAGGTGGTGTCGGCGGCGTCGTAGAAGAGGAGACGGCCGTCGAGGAGATCGCCGTGGTCGAGCAGGCTCTTGACGGCTTCCGTGGCCTGAATGCACCCGACGGTTCCGGGGAGAACGCCCAGGACGCCCGCGGTCGCGCAGTCCGGTATCATTCCCTCGGGTGGAGCTTCGGGGAACAGACAGCGATAGCAGGGTGAGTGCTCGGTCGTGCCGAACGTGACGATCTGCCCCTCGAAGCGGTAGATAGCGCCGTGGCTGAACGGGACGCCTTCGAGTTTGCAGGCGTCGTTCACGAGGTATCTGGTAGCGAAGTTGTCCGAGCAGTCGACCACGAAATCCCTGTCGGCGACGAGGTCGTGAGCGTTCTCCGTGTCGAGCCGCGTGTGATGGGTTTCGACCGAGATGTCGGGGTTCAGTGAGGCGACGTAGTCGCGGGCGCTCTCGACCTTCGGCGTGCCGATGTCGCTGTCCGCGTGAATCACTTGGCGCTGGAGGTTCGAGCGCTCGACGGCGTCGTCGTCCGCGATGGCGAGGTGGCCGACGCCGGCGGCGGCGAGGTACTGGATCACGGGCGCGCCCAGGCCGCCCGCGCCGACCACGAGGACGTTCGCGTCGAGGAGCTGTTGCTGTCCCTCGGGACCCACGTCGTCCATGATGATGTGGCGTGAGTACCGGTCGAGTTGGGTCGGGTCGAGATCGAGGGCGCTCATACCCGGGTTTGTTGACGAATGACCTAACGACTATCGGTGGCAGAGCCGCCCCCAGGGCGGAAGCGTCCGGTAGCGGTCGCCGCGGTCGGGGAGGGGGACGACGACGGTGTCGGCCGGCGTGAAGCGCCCGCGGCGGTCGAGTTCGTGGACGGCGGCGACGGCTCCGCCGGCGGACGCGCCGACGAGGAAGTCGCCGTCCACGCGGAGGCGCTCGCGCACCAGGGAGTCGTCGTACTGGCCGGTGTCGCGGATGTCGAGGGATTGGTCGGCGTAGCGGCCGCGGAGGCGGTGGGCGTGCGCGTACGCCGCGCGCGTGGAGACGTCGAGTCGGTCGTCGAGCACGGACTCGTCGTAGACGGCGGGCGTCTCGAACCGGCGTCCGCGCACGTATTTCAGGCCGTCGATAGCGTGGTAGGGTTTCCGGGGTTCGTACCCGATGATTTCGACGCCGTCGGGCGCGAGCGCGCGGCCGACGCCGGTGACGGTGCCACCCGACCCGACGCCGGCGACGAAGTGCGTCACCTCGCCGTCGGTCTGCGCGCGGAGTTCGGGGCCGGTGCCGGTCTCGTGCGCGCGGGGGTTCGCGGGGTTCGCGTACTGGTCGGGTCGATAGTAGCCATCAGCGTCGAGCAGCCGGTCAGCCTCGTCGAGCATCCCCTCGTAGGTGTCCGCGAGGTGGACGGTGCCGCCCGCCTCCCGGATGGCGTCGAGTTTGGTTCGGCTCGTCCCCTCGTAGCTCACGATTTCCACGTCGTACCCCCGGTTGCCGCCGACGCGGGCGAGCGCGAGGCCGGTGTTTCCACTAGATGGTTCGAGAATCGTCCGGTCGCCGATTTCGCCCCGGGACTCGGCGGCGTCGAGCATCGACACGGCGATGCGGGACTTCACGCTCCCGCCGCCGTAGGGCTGGTCGTGGAAGTTCAGCCACTCGGCCTTCCCGTACACGGTGGGCGTGACGTCGAGGTCGAGGGCGACGAGCGGCGTGTCGCCGACCGCGGACTCCGCGCTCATACGTGTGGCTGGGTGCGCGGGGAGATTAAGCGTCGGGGCCGAGCGCGTCCGCGAGCGCCTCGACGGGCGTCCGGGGGTCGTCGGGGGCGTCGGGGAGGTCGTGGAGTTGGGTGCGGCAGGACGCGCCGGGCGCGACGACCTCGTCCACGTCGGTCGCGGACACTTGGTCTTCGAGGAGTTCGCCGATGGCCATGCTCATCGAGTGGTGTTCGGCCTCGTAGCCGAAGCTGCCGGCCATCCCGCAGCAGCCGGAGTCGAGGGCGTTCACGCGGTAGCCGGCGCGGCGGAGCACGCCGACGGCGTGGTGGTCTTTCTTCGTGGATTTCTGGTGGCAGTGACCGTGGTAGGCGAGGCTGCCGTCGCCCGCGAGGTCGAGTTCCTCGTCGAGTCGGTGGCGGTCGAGGTATTCGAGGACGCCGTAGGCGTGGTCGCTCACGCGCTCCATCGCGGGGCCGTCAAGGAGATCGCGGTAGTCGGACTGGAGCATGACGGCGTCCGACGGTTCGACGAGCACGACGTCCTTCCCGTCGTCGACGGCGGGCGCGAGTTCCGCGACGGTGGCTTCGGCGCGCTCCCGGGAGCGGTCAAGGAAGCCCTTCGAGAAGGCGGGCCGTCCCACGTCGGTGCGGTCGGCGACGGAGACGTGGACGCCCGCCGCTTCGAGGACGCGGACGGCGGCTTTCGCGGGGGCGGGCGTGCAGTAGTTCGAGTACGTGTCCGCCACCAGGACGACCGCGTGGTCGGCGTCGGTTTCGGGGACTCGACTGCCGCCGCGCGCGTCGAACCAGTCCCGGAAGGTCTCCCGCGTGAAGGAGGGGAGCGTGCGCGATTTGGAGATGCCGAGGACGCGTTCGCCGAGTTCGCGCGCGCCCGGGAGTTTCGTCGCGAGGTTCGAGACGGGCGCGGTCGCGCTCCCGAGCTTGCAGAGCGCGTCGATGTCCGCGAACAGTTTCGAGCGGACGCTCGCCCCCTCGCGCTGGTGGTGTTCGTGCGTGAGTTCGGCCTTCATCTTCGCCATGTCCACCTCGCTCGGGCAGTCGCGCGAGCAGCCCTTGCAGCCGATGCAGAGGTCGAGGACTTCCGTGACGAACTCCTCTGAGAACTGTTCGTCCTCGGGGAGGTCGCCGCTCATCGCCTGCCGGAGGAGGTTCGCGCGCCCCCGGGTCGCCTGTATCTCCTCGTCGGCGGCGCGGTACGTCGGGCACATCACGCCGCCGGTGGTGTCCTGGCTGCCGCGACAGCCGCCGCAGCCGTGGCAGAGATCCGCCATCCCCTGGAAGCCGTTCTCGTTCGCCCAGGAGAGCGTCGGCTCGAAGCCCGCGTCGAACTCGTAGTCCGCGCCGTACCGGAGGTTCTCCGTCATCGACACGGCGGTCGCGCGCTCGGGGAGACCGGCTGACTCGGCGCTCGCGGGGTCGTCGAACCCACATACCTGGCCGGGGTTGAGCAGCCAGTCGGGGTCGAACGCGGACTTGAGGTCGCGGAACGCGCGCCAGAGGCGGTCGCCGTACAGTTTCTTGTTCCACTGGGTGCGCGCGCGGCCGTCGCCGTGCTCGCCGGAGACGCTGCCGCCGTACTCGACGACGAGGTCGGTGACGGCGTCCGAGATGGACTGCATCGTCTCCGCGCCGTCGATGGCTTTCGTGTTGACGAGCGGGCGGACGTGCAGGACGCCGGGGCCGGCGTGCGCGTAGAAGGACGCGAACGTGTCGTGCGCTTCGAGCACGTCCTGGAAGTCCTGGACGTACTCGGGGAGGCGCTCGGGCGGAACGGCGCAGTCCTCGATGAACGAGATGTGTTTCTCGTCCGAAGTGCGGGAAAGCAGAATCGGCATCCCGGCCTTCCGCATCTTCCAGAACCGGCTTCGCTGTTCCTCGTCGTGGGCTTCCATCGCGCGCGTCGCGAACACGGGCGCGTCGGCGGTCGCGCGGTCGTCGCTCGCGTCGAACTCGGTGTCGGTGCCGGGCGCGCGGTCGGCGACGACGTCGGCGACCTGCTGTTTTCCGTGGTCGTCGCTGTCGGCGTAGAACTCCACGAGCAACGCGGAGCCCGTGCCTTCGGGGAGCATCCCGACCACGTCCGCGAACTCCTCGGTGTCGGCGGCGAGGTCGAGCAGCACGTCGTCGACGAGTTCGACGGCAGCGGGGTCGTGTTCGAGCATCGGCGCGACGTCCGAGACGGCGTCCACGAGGTCGTCGTACGCGAACAGCGCGACGGCCTTCGTCTCCGGCACGGGTTCGAGCGAGACGGTCGCCTCCGTGATGACGCCCAGGGTTCCCTCGCTGCCCGCCAGGAGGGCGGCGACGTTCACGACGCCGCCGTCCGGGTCGGCGTCCCGGAACGCGTAGTCGAGGTTGTACCCGGAGACGTTCCGCTTCATATCCGGGTACCGGGCGTCGATTTCCTCGCTGTCCTCGTCGAGGATGCGCTCGAGTTCGGCGTAGATTTGGGCTTCGCGGTCGCCGTCGGGGTCGGCGCGCTCGCGGAGTTCCTCCACGGACACCTGGCCGAACGTGGTTCGCGTGCCGTCCGCGAGCACGACCTCCAGAGACTCGACGTACGCGTCCGTCTTCCCGTAGACGAGCGAGTGCGACCCCGAGGAGTTGTTCCCGATGGCGCCGCCGAGCGCGGACTTATCGCCCCACGCGGGGTCGGGCGCGAACTTCAGGCCGTGCTCGGCGAGCCGGGCGTTGAGGTCGCCGAGTTTGATTCCGGGCTGTGCGGTCACCAGGCGGTCGTCGGGCGAGACCGACCGCGCGGAGTCCATGTACCGCGAGAAGTCGAGGACGACGGCCTCGTTCACGGTCTGACCGGCGAGGCTGGTGCCGCCGCCGCGGGGGAGGACGGGCACGTCGTGGTCGGCGCAGTAGGAGACGGTCGCCTCCACGTCCGCCGTGCGCTGGGGGAAGACGACGCCGATGGGAGTGACTTCGTACGCGCTCGCGTCGGTCGCGTACAGCTGGCGAGTGTAGGTGTCGAAGCGCACGTCGCCGTCGACGACGCGGGAGAGCGCGTCCACGAGGTCGGGGCGCTCCACGTCCTCGCTCGCGTAGTCGTACGCCGCCCGGGAGTCGGCGGCGGGGTCGATTGCCATACGCCATCATTGCACGCCGGGGGGTGTAAAGCCGGACGGTCGCGGCAGGCGGTCAGTCGAACGCGCCGGCGTCCCGGAGTTCCGCGAGTTCGGCCTCAGTGAACCCGTACTCCGCGAGCACGTCGTCGGTGTGTTCGCCGAGGCGGGGCGGGTACTGGCGGATGCTCGTGGGCGTGCGGGAGAAGTGCATCGGGCTGCCCGGCATCTCGACCTCGCCCGCGGTCGGGTGCGGCACCGACTGATGCATCCCGCGGGCCTCGACCTGAGGGTTCTCGAAGACGGCTTCCATGTCCTTCACGTCGCTCGCGGGCACGTCGTGCTCGCGGAGGGTTTCGAGGGCGTCCGCGGTTTCGAGCGCCGCGAACTCCTCGTCGAGGATTGCGTCGAGTTCCTCGCGGTTCTCGACGCGGTCGGCGTTCTCCGCGAACCGGGGGTCGTCCGCGAGGTCGGAGCGCCCGATGGCGTCGCAGAAGCGCGGCCAGATGTGTTCGCTCGCGCACGCGACGACCACGTAGCCGTCCGCGGTCTCGAACGCCTGGTACGGCGCGATGGTCGGGTGCTTGGAGCCCATGCGGCCGGGGGACTCGCCGGTCGCGAAGTAGTTCGACGCCATGTAGGACATCCACGCGACCTGCCCGTCGAGCAGGCTCACGTCTATCTTCTGCCCGGTTCCGTCCCCGAGTTCGCGCTCCAGGAGCGCCGCGAGGATGGCCTGCGCGGCGTACATTCCCGCGCCGATGTCCGCGATGGCGACGCCGACCCGGACGGGCGCGCCGCCCTCCTCGCCCGTGATGGACATCATCCCGCCCTCCGCCTGCATCATGATGTCGTAGGCGGGCCGGTCTTTCTGCGGCCCCCACTCGCCGTACCCGGACAGCCCGCAGTAGACGAGTTCGGGGTTGTCCTCGCGGAGATCCTCGTAGCCGAGCTCCCAGTCCTCCATCGCGCCGACGCGGAAGTTCTCCACCACCACGTCCGCCTCGGCGGCGAGGTCGCGGAACACCTCGCGGCCCGCCTCGCTCTGGAGGTCGAGCGTGACGGAGCGCTTGTTCCGGTTCACGCTCATGTAGTACGCGGACTCCTCCGCGTCGCCGTACCGCGGCGGGTGCCAGCCCCGGGTCTGGTCGCCCGTCCCCGGGCGCTCTATCTTCACGACGTCAGCGCCGAGGTCGCCGAGTTGCATCGTGCAGAACGGTCCGACGAGCACGCGGGACGCGTCGAGCACGGTCACGCCGTCCAGCGGGCCGTTCTCGCCGCTCGCGTGTTCTGCTTCGCCAGTCATACGCGGGGGAAGGAGGGACGGAACGAAGAAGGTGTGGATTACTGGCGGACGACGTCGGTTTCGAGGTGGGCGATGGGGTCGACCTCGGCGCGCGCGGTGTCGCCGTCCTCGATGACGCCCGCACCCGGGGTGCCCGTGCTGATGACGTCGCCGGGCTGGAACGTGGTGGACTGCGAGAGGTAGGTGAGGAGTTCGGGCGGCGTGAACAGCATCCCGTCGAGCGTGTTCTCCGAGACGACCTCGTCGTTCACGACGGTGCGGACGGCGACCTGATCGAAGAGCTCGGAGACGTCCTCGGGAACCGCGACGTAGGGGCCGGCGACGAGGAAGGTGTCGAAGGACTTGGCGCGCGTGAGGAAGCGCGGGTTGCGTTCGAGGATGTCCTCGGAGGTCATGTCGATGACGGGAACGAACCCGGCGACGACGCGCTCGAAGGCGTCTTCGGGGACGTTCGAGCACGTGCGGCCGAGCACGACGCCGAGTTCGGCTTCGGCGGTGACGCGGTCGGTAACGTCGGCGGGCGGGAGGCGGATCGGCGTGTCGGGACCGGCGGCGACCGACGGCGGCTTGATGAAGCTCGCGGGCTCCTCGGGGCGCACCTCGTCGAGGTCGTCGGCGTGGTCGGCGTAGTTCAGGCCGATACCCCAGAGTTTCCCGGGCTGGGCGAGCGGGAAGCCGAACGCGAGGTCGTCCGCGTCGACACGCTCGGCGGTTGCGTCCGCGGGATCCGGGAGGCCGTCGGGCGCCTGCGCGAGCGCGTCAGCGACGGTTTCGAGCGCGGGATCGGTCGCGTTCAGGGGGACGAAGCCGTCGTCGTCGCCGAGCAGGGGCGTGCCGTCCGCGGCGCGAGCGAGGTACTTCATTGGCGGTCCGTCCAGAAGTCGAAACTGCGGCCCGGCGCGAACACGTCGAGGCCGACGGCGCGCTCGTCGCCCGTGTTCTCCACGCGGTGTTCTTCCCAGGAGTCGAGGTGGACGGAGTCGTACTCGTCGAGGGTGACGGAGTCGTCCTCGGTGTAGATGGTGAGTTCGCCTTCGAGGCAGACGCAGACCTGTTCGTTCTCGTGGTCGTGCATCGGCGAACTGTGGCCCGCGGGCTTCTCGAACCACTCGAAGCTGAACGTGTCGCTGCCGGCGAGCGCTTTCCGCCCCCAGCCCTCGTCGGGCTCGTACGTCTCCGCGTCGTCGAAGTCGACTGGCTCCATGCGAGACCGAACCCGGGGCTGCGATAAGTAGATGACGGAACCCGTAACCTAGAGGTTCGAACTGCCCGCGCCGCCGTCGATCGGAACCGCGGTGCCGTTGATGTAGCCGGACTTCGGCGAGGAGAGGAAGGCGACGGTGTCGCCGAGTTCCATCGGGTCGCCGATGCGGCCGAGCGGGTTGGCCTTCCCGCGCTCTTCGAGGCCGTGTTCGTAGGAGTCGTACTCGCCGCGCTCGACGCCCTGCTCGATGAGCTCCTGGATGCGCGAGGTCTCGTGGGGGCCCGGGAGGACGGCGTTCGCGCGAACGTCTGGCGCGAGTTCCGTGGAGAGCGTCTTCTCGAGGCCGATGACGCTCATGCGGACGGAGTTCGAGAGGACGAGTGAGGGGATGGCTTCCTTCACGCTCCGGGACGTGATGTTGACGATTGTGCCGCCGTCGCCGGCCTGAAGGTGGTCTGCGGCTTCGCGGACGGTGCGGACGACGCTCATGACGAGGAGGTCGTAGGCGTCGTACCAGTCCTCGTCGGTGGTGTCGAGGAAGGGGCCGGACGGCGGGCCGCCGGCGGACGTGACGAGGTGATCCAGCCCGCCGAACTCGTCCACCGTCGTCTGCACGAGGTTCTCGATGTCCGCCTTCTCGGTGAGGTCGGCCTTCACGCCGACGACGTCGCCGGTCGCGACCTCCTCGACGGCCTCGACGCCGTCCGCGACGGATTCGTCGCTGCGGCCGTTCACGACGACGTTCGCGCCCTCGCGGGCGAGCGCCTTCGCGGAGGCCTGGCCGAGGCCGCTGCTGGATGCCGTTACGAGCGCCGCGTTCCCCTCGATGTCGAGGTTCATACGCACAGGATAGCCTCCCGGGACTTAGGTATTGAGGAGTCGCGCTCTCCCTGCCGGAAAACGATACACCAAAACCCGGGGCGGAGAAGGCCTACGTGATGACGACGCACGACGTGGCAATCGTCGGCGGCGGCTGTGTCGGGCTGTCGGTCGCGAAGCACCTCGCGGAGCGCACCGACCTCGACGTCGCCGTCCTGGAGAAGGAGTACCACCTCGCGGAACACCAGTCCGGCCGGAACTCGGGCGTCCTCCACCCCGGATTCAACTATCCGCCGGAGTCCGAGAAGGCGCGGTTCGCGACCGAGGGCACGCGGCGGATGAAGGAGTACTGCGCGGAGCACGACGTCCCCTGCGAGGAACTCGGCGTGCTCGTCGTCGCGACGGACGACAGCGAGGAAGCCAGGCTCGACGACCTCGCGGCGCAGGCGGAGGCGAACGGCGTCGAGTACGAGCTGCTCGACTCCCAGGAGGAGATTCGGGAGTACGAGCCGCACGCGGTCGGGCAGGCCGCGCTCCGCGCGCCAGAAGCGGCGTCCGTCGACTCCCAGCAGTACGTGTACACGCTCGGCCGCGAAGTCCAGCGTGAGGGCGTGACGCTCTACCTCGGCCACGAGGTTACGGGCGTCCGCGAGACGAGCGAGGGCTACCGGCTCGCCACGTCGAACAGCGACATCGACGCGGACGTGCTCGTGAACGCCGCGGGCCTGCACGCGGACACGCTCGCCCACCAGCTCGGCGTCGGCGAACAGTACCAGGTCGTGCCGTTCCGCGGCGAGTACTACGAGGTCACGCCCGACCGCGCGGAGCTGTGTCAGTCGATGATCTACCCGACGCCCGACCCCGACCTCCCCTTTCTCGGCGTGCACTACACGCGGCGCTCGGACGGGAAGGTCATCGTCGGGCCGAACGCCGTGCTCGCGTTCGGCCGCGAGGCCTACGAGAACACGGACTTCGACCTCGCCGACCTGAAGGAGACGCTGACCTACGACGGGTTCTGGAAGCTCATCGCCGACCCGATGATGCTCGGGGTGGCGTGGGACGAACTCAACAAGTCCTACCGGAAGGAGAAGTTCGCGGCGGCCTCCCAGAAGCTCGTGCCCGAGATTCGGGAGCGCGACCTGAACAAGAGCTACGCCGGCATCCGCGCCCAGCTCGTGAGCGACGACGGCGACCTCGTGAAGGACCCGCTGTTCGTGGAGACACAGGACGCCGTACACATCCTGAACGCCGTCTCCCCGGGTCTCACGTCCTCGCTCCCGTTCGGCGACCACATCGCGGGGCTGGTCGAGGAGAAACTCTAGGGTTAAGTAACGACCCGTGGTTGGGGGTGACAATGACATCGGAGTTCCCGGACGAGATGCGGG
Source organism: Salarchaeum sp. JOR-1 (assembly GCF_007833275.1). GTDB lineage: Archaea > Halobacteriota > Halobacteria > Halobacteriales > Halobacteriaceae > Salarchaeum. Next base: position 366,935 of record NZ_CP042241.1, read on the forward strand.
TCGCCATCGGCACGTACAAACCCGCGACCGACGACTTCCTGCGGTTCGCCGCCCAGCTCGGCGTCGACGACATCCTCCTCACGCCCCACCGCCACCCCGGCTTCGAGTCCGCGCTCCCGCTCGGCGAGGCGTGGAGCGAGGACGCCCTCGCGGAACTGAAGTCGCGCGCGAACGGCGCCGACCTCCGGCTGTACGCCGTCGAGAAGATGCCCGTCCCGCTCTACGAGATACTCCTGACGGACGACGCCGACGAGCGCGCCGAACTCACGGGCATCATCACCGAGACCATCACGAACATGGGCGCGGCCGGCGTGCCCGTCCTCGGGTACAGCGGCCACCCGCCCGACGGCGCGGTGCGCACCACGCGCGAACACCCCGTGCGGGGCGGCGCGCTCGCGTCCGCCTACGACGTGGACGACCTCCACGAGCTCGACCGGGACGACGACGTCGAACGCGACGTCTCGGAGGACCTGATGTGGGAGCGCTACGAGGCGTTCCTGCACGAGGTCGTGCCGATCGCGGAGGACGCGGGCGTGACGCTCGGCGTCCACCCCAGCGACCCCCCGGTCGAACGCCTGTTCGGGATTCCCCTCCTCTTCCGGAACCGCGAGAACTTCGAGCGCGCGCTCGACATCCATCCCAGCGACAACCACGGCCTCAAACTCGGGATGGGGTGCTGGTCCGAGATGGGCGAAGACCTCGTGGACGTCGTCGAGCACTTCGGCGGCGACCAGATCGTGTACGCGCACTTCCGGGACGTCGTCGGCACGGTTCCGCGGTTCCACGAGACGTTCGTGGACGACCCCGCGGGGAACTTCGACGAGTACGAGGTCGTCGAGGCGCTCGACCGCGTCGGGTTCGGCGGCGTGATGACGCCCGACCACGTCCCCCTGATGGAGGGTGAGTCCGACTGGGAGTTCGGGAGCACGCTCGGGCGCTCCTACACCGTCGGCTACCTCAAGGGAATGCTGAAATCGCTCGAATAGAGACGTGGTTTAGAACGCGGTCGTGCCGTCGAGGGCGTGTGCTTCGACCACGGACTCGTCCAGTTCGATGCCGAGCCCTGGTTCTTCCGGTACCTCGATGTAGCCGTCCTCGATGAGGTCGCCGCCGGTGTGGAGGTCGTCCCACCAGTCGACTTCGAGCGCGTGGAACTCGAGCACGTCGAAGTTCGGCATCGCGGCGGCGAGGTGGACGCACGCCATCGTGCCGACGGGACTGCAGACGTTGTGCGGCGAGACCGGCATGTAGTTCTCCTCCGCGCGGTCGGCGACCCGCAGGGTCTCCGCGAGGCCGCCGACCGTGGTCGGGTCGGGCGTGAGCACGTCGACGCCGTGGTCGTAGATGAGGTCGGTGAGCTCGAACACCCGGAAGCGGTTCTCGCCGGTGGCGACCGGCGTGCGGGTGGCTTTCGTCACCTCGGTCTGCGCGTCCATGTTCTCCGGGGGGACGAGATCTTCGAGCCACATCAGGTCGAACGCCTCCAGTTCGTACGCGAGGCGCTTCGCGCTCTCCACGGAGTAGTCCCAGTGGCAGTCGAACGCGAGGTCGACGTCGTATCCGATCTCGTCGCGGACTGCGGCGACGATGTCGCGCTTCTCTCGAATCGCCGTGTTGGAGAGGCGGCCGTTGTAGGGATCCGGTTCGTTGTCCCGGGGGAGGTCGAGGTCGAACTTCAGCGCGCTGAATCCCATGTCCACGACGCGGCGGGCTTCGGCGGCGTACGCCTCCGGGGAGTACGCGTCGGCCTCGGCGTACGCGGTCGCGCCGTCCTCCACGGCGTACGCCTCGCCGGCGTGACAGTCGCAGTACATCCGGATTTCGTCGCGGTACTTCGAGCCGAGGAGCTGGTAGACCGGGAGGTCGAGGAGTTTCCCGGCCGCGTCCCAGAGCGCTACCTCGATACCGGAGGCGGCGGTGACGACCTTGCCCGTGGTGCCGCCGTGGCCGCTCATCTCCTGGAAGATGTAGCGGGTGAGGCGTTCCACGTCGAGCGGGTTCTCGCCGACGAGGAAGCGCTTCGTGTACTCGATTATCTCGGGGACGCCGCCGCCCCGGTAGGACTCCCCGATGCCGGTGACGCCGGCGTCGGTCTCGATTTTGACGAGGTTCCACTCGAAGTTCCCCTCGACGACCGCGGTCGTGATGTCCGTGATTTCCACGTCACGGACGGCAGGCCGCGTGGTCCGGAGGGAGTAGTCCCTCATAGGCGGTACTCCGCGAGGGCGTCCTTGTCGAGCGGCACGCCGTGGCCGGGCTGGTCGGGGAGCGGAATCATGCCGTCGTCGTCTGGCGCGAGCGGTTCCTCGACCACGTCGTCGAACACCTTCACGTCCATGTCCCGATAGAAGTACTCGATCCAGAGGCCGTTCTCGATCGCGCCGAGGAGGCTGGCGTGGATGTTCCAGTTGTAGTGGGGGGCGATGGGGACGTCGTAGGCGGACGCGTAGTGCGCTATCTTCAGCCACTCCGTGATGCCGCCGCAGACGGTCACGTCGGGCTGGAGGATGGTCGCCGCGCCGGAGTCGACGAGGTTCGCGAACTGGTGGCGGGTGCCCTCGAGTTCGCCGGTGGCGACCGGGTAGGAGAGCGCGTCGTTCACCTCGGCCATCGTGTCCACGCGGTCAATCATCACCGGTTCCTCGATGAAGTAGGGGTCGTAGGGTTCGAACGCGCGGCACGCGCGCACGGCTTCCGTGGTGTTCGGGTAGACGCCGTTCCCGTCGAGGAGCAGCGTCACGTCGTCGCCGATTTCGTCGCGAACGGCGGCGACGCGGGCTTCCTCCTCCTGCACGGACTTCCGGCCGACTTTCATCTTCACCACGTCGTGGCCCTTGTCGAGGTACCGCCGCATCTCGGCGCGCAGGCCCTCGTGGCCCTTCTCGTCGCGGTAGTAGCCGCCGCTCCCGTACGAGGGGACGGCGTCCGCGTGTCCGCCGAGGAGCTTGTAGAGGGGTTCGCCGGCCGCTTTGGCCTTCACGTCCCAGAGCGCGATGTCGACGGTGGAGATGGCGCGGAGGAAGAGGCCGTGGCGGCCGATCTGGACGTTCCCGTCGTACATCTCGTGCCAGAGGCGCTCGGTGTCGCGGGGATCCTCGCCGACGAGCAGGGGTTCGAGGAGGTCGTTGACGGCGTCGGCGATGAGGCCCGCGCCGTCGTAGCCGAGGGAGTACCCGACGCCCTCGTGGCCCTCGTCCGTCCGGACGTACGTGATGGCGTGGTCGCGGTAGGTGAGGGTTCGGTTAGAGAACGATACCGGGGTTTCCAGTGGAATCTGTATCGGGAAGGATTCCACTTCGGTTATCTGCATACGTCGACCGGACTCCACCCGGACAAAGAGACGCGTATCACGGCAAGGGTTGCCGTCTGAGCCGCGGAGCCACCGAATCTTTATACCGAGTGGGGCGAGTGCTCTCCGTATGTACGAAGTGTTGCTGCCGGTCGGTGAGAGCGAAGCGCGCGCGAAACAGGCGGCGGACGTCGTGACCGACTTCCCGAGCGCGGCCGAGGAGATTTCGGTTGTTGTGCTGAACGTGTTCGAGGACTTCGAGGTGTCGGGCGAGGCGGGTCACGTCTCCTCGGACAGCGCGTTCGAGGGCGAGATATCGGACGCCCACGGGGAGAGCTTCCCGTCGAGCGTCGACGCCGCCGTAGACCATCTAGAGGACGCCGGTGTCGAGGTGTCCAAGCGCCGCGAGGAGGGCGAGGCGGCGGAGGTCGTACCAGCCGTCGCGGAGGAGTTGGACGTGGATAATATCGTGATGAGCGCCCGTAAGCGCAGCCCTACCGGGAAGCTCCTGTTCGGGAGTACGACGCAGGCGACGATGCTCTCCGTTGACCGTCCGGTGACGGTCATAACGAGCGAATAGATACTATTTAAACATAACTAATTATCACCCTATTAGGCCCTGTACGCGTCACTAATAGTCTGAAAGGAACAGATTATTATATATGGTTGTGAGTGTTACGGACGACTATGTCGAATGATGGCATGAAACGGCGGGAGTTTCTGTATGGGACAGCAGCGATGGGCGCACTCGGACTTGCCGGGTGTACGAGCGGGGGCGACGGCAGCGGGGATATGACGCTTCGCGTCGGCACGTCTGCCGGCGGTACGAAGAACGTCGGCCTCGCGGTCGAGCAGGCCGCGTCGAACCACAGTGACAGCCTCGACTACGCGACGATCGAAAGCCCCGGCTACATCGGCACCATCCGCCGGATGGATCAGGGCCAGTTCAACTCCGGTATCACGGACAACAACTCGCTCCTCAAGGCGCTCGAAGGCCGCGGCACGTTCTCCGAGCAGCCGGTGGACAGCATCCCGTGGTACGGCTTCTACGCCTTCCCGTACAGCATCTACATCATCGCGCGTGACGGCACGAACATCGAGACGTTCGACGACCTCGCCGGCAAGAACGTCTACCCCGCAGAGCCCGGGTACTCGACGCGCGCGACGACGCTCGACGTCTGGTCGCAGCCGCCGACCGAGGACGTCTTCAACGAGATGAGCATCGTCGACCTCAGCGTCGAGGACGCCCCCGGCGCGATGGAGGAAGGCGAAATCGACGCGTGTATCGCGTACGGGACGCCCGGCGCGGGCTACACGGGCTGGGTCACCCAGATCGCCTCCCGAATCGACGTCCACTACGTCGAGCCGACGGACGCCCTCAAGCAATCCGCGGAGAACTACGGCGGTGCGGGTACGTCCACCATCTCCTACGAGAACTGGACGATGGGCAACGCGGACATCGGCACGAACGAAGTGTTCACGTGGGACCTCGAAGTGAACTACACGTTCAACCCGACAGCGAGCGACGACGCCGTCTACGAACTCTGCCGGATCGTCGAGGAGTTCAACCAGAGCATCAACGAGACGGAGCCGCAGTTCAACAACTTCCAGACGACGAGCGACATGCTCACCTCCGCACGTGCACAAATCCCGGTTCACCCGGGCGCGGCACAGTACTTCAAGGACAACGACGCGTGGAACGACGACCTCGAAGTCGCCTCGCGGGACTGAATCCCTAACCGACGCGCGGGCCGACCGCGCATTTTCGCGATTCAGCCGCATTCACGAGACTACCAACACTACACATGAGTACGCAATCGAGTCAAACCTCACCTACCACAATCGTCAACCGCGGGCTCGACGTTTCAGTCACAGTAAGCGCGCTGTTGTTCTGGGCGATCGTCCTGTACCGGTCGTACACGGAAGGCTTTCTTCCGTCCACGGTTCAGTACGGCGTCGTCTTCGTCGGCGGGATCATGACGGTCTACGCGTTGAACGAGACGAAGGAAGCGGTCGAGGAACGGGACTGGATAGACGGCATCGTCCTCCTTCCGTCCTCGATCATCCTCATCAGCGCCGCCGTCTTCTTCGCCACGAACTTCGAGCTCGTCTACCTCCAGCAGCAGGGCTACGCGACCGAGCACCAGTACATGCTCGCGCGCCTTATCATCCTCTCAATCCTCTACCTCACGTGGCGCGAGTTCGGGAACCTCTTCCTCGGGCTCGTCGGCGGGATGATACTGTACGGGCTGTACGGCAACTACATCGCGGACAGCCTCATCATCAGCCACGGCGGCATGGATCAGCTCACGCTCCTGCAGACCCTCGTGACCGACCTCGGCGGGTTCTACGGGAGCCTGACGCAGCTCACCGCGTCCTGGATCGCGCCGTTCCTCCTGTACGCGGGCCTCCTGTTCGCGTACGGCGCGTTCGACCTCATCCTTCGCGTGGCGATCCAGTCGGCGCAGTACATCGAGTCCGGCGTCGCGCAGACCGCCGTGCTCGCGTCCGCAATCATCGGTTCGATCAACGGCTCGTACACCGCGAACGCCGCGATGACCGGGTCGTTCAGCATCCCGACGATGAAGGAGTCCGGAATGGCCGGTCACCGCGCCGCCGCTATCGAAGCGGTCGCGTCCACGTCCGGCCAGGTGCTGCCGCCGGTCATGGGCGCGTCCGCGTTCATCATGGCGTCGACGCTCCAGACCGGCTACATCAACATCGTCGTCGCCGGCCTCGTCCCGGCCGCCATCCTGGTCGCGTGTATCAGCATCGCCGTCCACTACACGGCGATCAGCGACCAGAGCACCCAGAACATGGACTTCGAGAACTTCTTCGACGACGCGCTCACGACGACTGACAAGGTCATCGAGACCGTTCGGTTCGGCGTGCCGTTCCTCGTCCTCATCGGCCTGCTCGGCGTCCTCCAGTACACGGTGACGACGTCCGCGATGTGGACAATCTTCTCGATGGTCGGGTTCGGCGTCTTCCTCCCGGTCGTGCGCTCCGCGATTACCGGGGACTCGCCCGGAAAGGAGTTCGCGAATCAGTTCTGGAACACCGTGCACGGCTTCCGTCGCGGCGCGGTGATCCTCGCTCCGATCGCCATCATCCTCGTCGCCGTCAGCGGCGTCGTCGGCATCCTCCAGGTGACCGGCGTCCCGAGCAAGATGGCGATCATGATCATGGGCATCTCGGGCGGCGTGCTGCTCTTCGCCGTCCTGCTCGCGATGGCCGTGAGCATCCTGATGGGCGTCGGCATGCCCACCGCGGCGGCGTACGTCATCGTCTCCGTGCTCATCGCACCGGCGCTGACGAACAACTTCGACATCCCCCAGATCGCCTCGCACTACACGGTGTTCTACGCGGCCATCCTCGCGGGAATCACGCCACCGGTCGCGACCGCGGCCGTCGTCGCGGCCGGTATCGCGGAGGCGAACTTCTGGCGGACGTGCGGCTCGGCCATCAAGATCTCCGCGCCGCTGTTCGTCCTGCCAGTCGCGTTCGCGTTCAACCCCTCGCTCGTGTCGTTCTCGCTCGGGCTGACGACCGTCTGGGTCGGCCTGCTCGTGCTGCTCGGCGCAATCGCCATCATCTACGGCCTGAACTACCCGTTCACGCTCGGGTTCTGGCAGACCATACTCGCCCGGGTCGGACTGTCCGTCCTCGGCGTCGTCGTGATGGTGTACCCGAACGACATCGTGAAGCTCGCCGGCATCGCCGTGTTCGCGGCGGTGTTCTTCGGTGAGAAGATGCTGTACGGGGACATGGAGAAGCCCACGATGGGTGATGCACAATGAGTGAACGCCGCGAAGACCCCGAAGACCAGGTCGACACGACCGACGTGGGCGGCCTCGGTGAGGTTCTCCCCGAACCCCTGAAACCGTTCTGGATGCCGATTCAGCGGATTCAGGAGTTCCGGAAGACCTGGGGGAACGCCTATACGAGCGTGCTGGAGCTCGTGCTCGGTCTCGGACTCGCCATCGGCTACGTCTGGTGGCTCGTCCTCTACCTCGGCTAAAAAACGCCGTTTCTCCTTACTGCCAGTTCGCGGCGCGCTCCACGTCCATCGGGATGTGAGCGTCCTGCGTCTTCACGTCCTCGAGGTAGTCGCGGAGGTCGTCGACGAACGCGGGGTGCGCGCAGTTCTCGATGATGCGTTCAGCGCGTTCGACGGGCGCGAGGCCGCGCACGTCGGCGACGCCCTGTTCGGTGACGAACACGTCGATGTCGTGTTCGGTGTGGTCGACGTGGAACGCCATCGGCACCACGCGCGAGATCTCGCCGTCCTTGATCGTGGAGGGGAGCGCGCAGACAGAGACGAGGCTGTTCCGGTTGAAGTCCGCGCTCCCGCCGACGCCGTTTATCATGCGGCTGCCGTCGACGTGCGTGGAGTTCACGTTCCCGTAGATGTCGAACTCGATGGCGCTGTTCACGCCGACGACGCCGAACTGGTCGATGAGACCGGGGTGGTTGGAGATGTCCGCGGGCCGGAGGACGATGTCCGCGGCGTAGCGTTCCACGTCGTCGAAGAGGCGTTGCTGGCCCTCGGTGGTGAGCGCGAGCGAAGTGGCGCTCGCGGCTTCGAGGCGGCCCTCGTCAAGCATATCGAACAGGCCGTCCTGGATGAGTTCGCCGAAGTACACCACGTCGCGGCCGCCGAAGTCGAGCTCCTTCAGTTCGCCCATGAGGGCGTTCCCGAGGCTGCCGACGCCGAACTGGAGGTGGATGGACTCCTCGAAGACGGGCGAGCGCTCCATCTCCCGGGTGAGGAAGTCGCCGAGGTTCTCGGCGATGGCGAGGTCGTCCTCCGTGGGGTCGCGGAACGTGTAGGTGTCGTCGGGGCGGTCGGACTCCACGACGGCGCTGAGTTTCTCGGGGTCGAACGCGACGCGCGTGGTTCCGATGCGCTCCCCGGGGTCGGTGAGCGGAACGGGGTCGCGGTTCGGTGGCGCGTCCGGCCGGTAGACGTCGTGGAGCGCCTGCAGTTCGAGCGGCTGCGCCGAGTTGACTTCGACGACGAGTTCGTCAGCGGCCTCGACGAACGCCGGCACCTGGCCGAGGGACGTGGACGGAACGAACCAGTCCGAGCCGACCGCGACGGCCTCGACGACGCAGATGTCGGGATCGGCGATGCCGCGGTACTGCACGTCGTCGCCCATGGAGGACGCGTTCCGGTCGCTGAACGCGATGTCGCGGCGGTTCGTCGCGGCGCGCGCGACCGCCGATGACTGGTAGGTGAACCGGCGAGCGATAGCGCCCGATTCGACGAGATCGACGTCGATCTCGTCGCCGACGTTCCCGCTGGAGACGAGCGTGAGGGCGAGGTCGCGGTCGGAGTCCGCGAGCGCGAGCGGCACCAGTTTCGGGTAGCCGACGCTCCCGAACCCGCTCGTGAGCACGGTCGCGTCGGCGTCGATGTCGGCGGCGACCGAGTCGGCGTCCCGCATGGGGAGGTCGCCGTTCAGGCGGTCGGTGACGCTGTCGGTCATCGGGAACCAGACTCGGAGAAATCGTGCATGTGCGTCTGGCTACCCCGTACGCGGTCAAAAAGGCTTCCGTGCGTCTACTGGAACGCCTGAATCCCGGTGAGTTCCTGGCCGAGCACGAGCGTGTGGATGTCGTGCGTGCCCTCGTACGTGTAGACGGTTTCCATGTTCGCCATGTGCCGCATCGGCGAGTAGTCGGCGCTGATGCCGTTCCCGCCGAGCATCTCGCGGGCGACGCGGCTCATGTCGCGCGCCATCCGGACGTTGTTCCGCTTCGCCATCGAGACGTGTGCGGGTTCGAGGTCGCCGCGCTCCTTCAGGTCGGCGAGCCGGTGCGCGAGCAGCTGTGCCGTGGTGATCTGGGTCGCCTGTTCGGCGAGCTTCTGCTGCTGGAGCTGGAAGCCCGCGATGGGTTTGCCGAACTGCTCGCGGCCCTTCGCGTACTCGCGGGCCTCCTCGAAGGCGTCGCGCGCCGCGCCGATGACGCCCCAGGCGATGCCGTAGCGCGCCTGCGTGAGACACGAGAGCGGGCCCTTCATGCCTTCGACGCCGGGGAGGACGTTCTCCTCGGGGACGACCACGTCGTTCAGGCCGATTTCGCCCGTGATGGACGCGCGAAGGCTGAGCTTCTCGTCGAGCTTGTTCGTCGTCACGCCCTCGCGGTCGGTCTCGACGAGGAACCCGCGGACGGTGTCGTCGTCCGAGCGGTCTTTCGCCCACACGACGGCAACGTCGGCGATCGGCGAGTTCGTGATCCAGGTCTTCGCGCCGTTCAGCACGTACTCGTCGCCGCGCTTCTCCGCGTGCGTCTCCATCCCGGACGGGTTCGAGCCGTGCTGGGGTTCGGTGAGGCCGAAGCAGCCGACGGCTTCGCCGCGCCCCATCGCGGGCAGCCACTCTTCTTTCTGCTCGTCGCTGCCGTAGGCGTGAATCGGGTACATGACGAGGGCGCCCTGCACGCTCGCCATCGAGCGAAGCCCGGAGTCACCGGCTTCGAGCTCCTGCATGAGGAGGCCGTACGCGGTCTCGGAGACGCCGGGGAGCCCGTAGCCGTCGAGGTTCGGGGCGAAAAAGCCCATCTCGCCCATCTTCGGGATGATATCCGTGGGGAACGTACCCTCGATGAAGTGCTCGCCGATGTCCGGCTTGATCTCGGATTCGACGAAGTCGCGGGCGGTGTCCCTGATCATCCGCTCCTCTGCTGAGAGGTCTTCCTCCAGACCAACGAAGTCTAACATTACATGTAACTAGTCGAAACGACGCATAAGGATTGTGTAACCCGGCCGGAAAACCAATAAGACGGGGCGCGAAAGAGGGAATAACGTATGTCTGACGGACGAGTACGCCGGGACGCGTCGCCGTACCTCACGTCGCTCGACGGGAGCGCGGCGGAGCGCGTCACCGCGATGGAGTGGGGTCGCCACCTCGGCCGCGCGTTCGGCGCGTCCGGTGCGATTCGGACGGTGCTGGCGACGGCGTGCCAGCCCTGGCTCTCGAAGAGCCGCCACGCGAGCCGTACTTCCAGGGGTGTGTCGTCGCGGTAGCGGAGGAGGCCGGCGCGGCGCTTCGCGCGCGTGCTCACCGACCACTGCAGGTCGGAGACGTCGACGGAGAGGTCGTGGTGGGAGACGAGGTCGCGGGCGTACACGCGGACGGCGGCGAGGAGTTCGTCGTGACTGCAGGGCGGCGTGACGGCGTACCACTCGACCTCGTTCACGACGCGAGTATTGGGCGGCGCGAGTATAGAATGTAGGGTCGGATCGGTTAGAAGACGAACGGGCCCTGCTGGCGGATGGGCTGGCGGTGGGATTCGCCGGAGACAGCGACGAGTCGGAGGCCGTCGTCGGTTTCGACGTGGTAGTCGCCGCCGGTCGTAGTGGGGAACGCGTCGCCGTCCGCGAAGTCGTCGCCGTCGACAGTTCCGTCGCCGTCGACGCCGTAGAGGAAGCCGGCCCAGTCGTCGGGCACGCTCCACGTCCACTCGTCCGTGACGCGCACGTCGAGGTACTCCATGTCGGTGTGGAGGCTGAGCGGGGAGCCGTCGCCGACGACGGTCGTGACGGTCGCGCCCTCGCGTTCGTCGGTGGGGAGGTCGCTCTGATCTGCGTCCTCGTAGTCGGCGTCGATGTCCTTCTTCTCGCGCGGGAGGTTCACCCAGAGTTGGAGGCCGTTACAGGCGCCGCCGTCGGCGGGGAACTCGGAGTGTTCGATGCCGCCGCCGGTGGTGATGCGCATCGCTTCGTTCTCGTAGGCGGTGTGGCTGACGCCGAGGGAGTCCTCGTGTTCCATCCCGCCGTCTATCATGTAGGAGACGATTTCGAACCCCTTGTGCGGGTGCATCGGAAACCCCTTGTCCGGGTCGATGTAGAACCGCTCGAACAGCACGAAGGGGTCGAGGTTGTGCGGGTAGTTGTTCGTCGGGAACGCGCGGTTCGAGTTCACGCCCGTTCCGTGCTGGACGGTGTGTCCGGCGACCGGTTCGGGCCGTCGCTCGGGGTCGTCAGTAGACATACCGAAACGAACCCACCCAATACTGATAAGCATCACGTAGCCGGAAGCTAAAAAGTGATGTCTACAGAACCATTGTTTCCAGTCATCACGTATTAGGTTCTGAGGAGCCGCTGCAGCACGGTTTGAGAATTGTTGGTTTTCGTACTTGAACGCGCTACAGAGAACGTTGATACTCGTGGCGACGGTAGAATGGGACGCATTATGAGCGACTACGAACTTCCCGCGCTGCCGTACGAGTACGACGCGCTCGAACCGCACATCAGCGAGCAAGTGCTCACGTGGCATCACGACACCCACCACCAGGGCTACGTGAACGGCTGGAACAGCGCCGAAGAAACGCTCGAAGCAAACCGCGAGGACGGCGACTTCTCCAGCTCCGCGGCCGCCATCCGCAACGTCACCCACAACGGGAGCGGGCACGTGCTCCACACGCTGTTCTGGGAGTCGATGAGCCCCGAGGGCGGCGACGAGCCCGAGGGCGACCTCCGAGACCGCATCGAGGAGGACTTCGGCTCCTACGAGGCGTGGAAGGGCGAGTTCGAGGCCGCGGCGTCCGCCGCCGGCGGCTGGGCACTCCTCGTCTACGACAGCCACTCCAACCAGCTGCGTAACCTGGTGGTGGACAAGCACGACCAGGGCGCGCTCTGGGGCGCGCATCCCATCCTCGCGCTCGACGTCTGGGAGCACTCCTACTACTACGATTATGGCCCTGACCGCGGCGACTTCATCAGTAACTTCTTCGACGTCGTCGACTGGGAGGAGCCCGCGAGCCGGTTCGCGGACGCAGTCGAGCGCTTCGAATAAACGGACGCCAGTCCGCCCGCGGTGACAGTCGGCCCACGGTTGGCACCTTTTCGGAACCCCAGCCGGGTTCCACCCGTCTCGACGTCCCGAATAGCAACGCGGACGCGTAGAAGGAGCTGAGCGGTGGGTTAGTCGTCGAACGGCTCGCCAGTGATGGTTCCCCAGTCGCCCCGATGGAACGTGAGCGGGGCAGCGTTCTCGTCGCGGACGGCGGCGTGTTCCGCGCGGCCGGCGTAGATGGTGTGGTCGCCGACGGTGAACGTGTCGTGAAGCGTGCAGTCCACGGCGGCGAGCGCGTCCTCGAAGACGGGTGCGCCGGTGGCCTCGGTGGTCGTCTCCTCCTCGGTGAAGGGGTCGCCGCCCTCGCTCATGCCCGCGAAGTGTTCGGCGAGGCCGCGCTGGTCGGTGGTGAGGATGTTGACGGCGTAGCTGTCGGTGTCGGTCTTCTGGAGGATGCGGTGGGCTTCGGTGCCGTGGTCGAGGGAGACGAGGACGACGGGCGGATCGAGGCTGAGGCTGGCGAAGGCGTTGACGGTGATGCCGTGTGGCTCCTCGCCGGGGAGGGTGACGACGGTGACGCCCGTCGCGAAGTTCCCGAGGACGGTGCGGAAGGCGTCCGCGTCCACCATCACGCCCCACCTCCGAGCGCGGCCTGTTCGAGAGCGGTGCGTGCGTGACGACGCTGATACGTCATGCTCGAACAGTGGGCCGGGCGGGAGAAGAGCGCTTTCTGCAGACGCGTACAGCAGTCAGTTGGAGAGGTGTTCGACGACGGCGGTGTCGGTGACCGTGACCTCGTCGTCCACGAGCACGCGGAGTTCGTCGCCGCCGCATTCGAGCGTGAGTTCGACCTCGAGGGGGTCTTCGGAGACGACTTCGGTGTGCCGGTCGCTCACGCACCAGTCGAAGTGCCAGAATGGCTCGGTGTTGAGGTCGACGCCGCGCTCGGAGTGGAAGACGAGGACGTTCGCGTCGTCGAGGAGGGTGACGCCGACGGTGGATTGGAGCTGGTAGCCGCAGCGCGAGCAGCCGTGGCGGACGGCGACGTCGAGGGCGTCGCGGTCGGGGTCGCGGACGAGGCTGGTGTCGACGCTGCCCGTGCACTCGGGGCAGACGCCGTCCGCGGCGAGGCAGTAGTGGTGGCGAACGTAGTGGTGGAACGCCTGCATCAGGTCGTCCGTCGTCCGGTCGTCAAGTCCGCCGGAGGGGAACGGATAACTCACCTGGATGGTGCCGCACTCAGTGCACCCGACGGTGAGCGTGTCGTCCACGTACCAGCCGTGCAGGCTCGCGTCGCAGTCGTAACACGACCCCGTGACCGGGAAGAATCCGAGTTGTGCGCGCTCCGTCAGCGTCCCCGTGAAGATGGCGCTCACGACCTTCCTACCCGGATAGCGGAACGCGTAGCCGTCCTCCGCCTGCTTCACGAAGTGCCCGGTGAGCTTCCGGAGGTGGTAGTTGAAGTTCGCGCTGTCGTCGATGTCCACGCGATCGAACAGGTCGGTGAAACTCACGGGCTCCTCGTCCGCGCCGAGTTCCAGCAACGCCTGCAGGATGTCCACGCGCGTGTCGTTCCCCAGCACCGAGAACACGTCCGCGGGCGGGATGCGCTCCTCCGTCCGCGGCGTCGCCACCCCACCGTTCCCGCTGGCCTCTTCCGTGCCGTCCGCGCCCGCCTCGTCCTCGCGCGCGGCCCGGTCGAACTGACTCATACCCACAGTATACACGACCGACCGGTAAAGCGTACCGGGACACGAAACCACCCCAGGCGGCGCTACGAGAGTTCAGCGACGCGGGAACACCCGCCTGGCTACCCGACTCCGGCCCACGCCCCGACGGCAGCGACCCCGTCTACGCCAGCACGGCGGCACGTGGAGACGGCCTCAACGGCGACTGCGGCGCTCAAAACAGTGCACAGACGGCCAGAGACAACAGCCGGACGGTGCGGCGCGCTCCAGCAACCGCCAACGCGAAGCCCAGAACCCATCCGTCCGGAAGATACGTCGCTCCGGAATTGGTCGTTACAACTCGGTCAGCAAGAGCGTGGCGCCCGCCGCGTTCGCGACCCACGAACAGTGGCAGTCGTGCGTCAGACGCTTTCACCCGCGTTTACACACGTATAGCGACTGCCTTTAAGTGCCACTAGATGGTACTATTCGGTACGCACGCGGGAGAACCACGACACCACCTGATCTCCACCCGAGTTTCCGGACTACGTCACTATGGGTGTTGTGGTGCTCTCGGTGTCAACCACAATGAAACTGAGTATTCCATCCATCGACGCCGACGAACGCGGCGTTAGCCCCGTTATCGGGGTCATTCTCATGGTCGCTATCACGGTTATTCTGGCGGCCGTCATCGGCGCGTTCGTCCTCAACCTCGGCCAAGACATCCAGAACACCGCACCCACCGCATCCATCGGGGCTACCGACGCGGGTGTTCAACTGAACGGCACATCGAATCAGGCCGTTCTGTACCTTAACCACCAGCAGGGCGATTCGATCGCGCAGTCCAACCTCCGTATCACGGTGAGCAACGAAAGTGGCGCACAGATAGCGGACATCACGTGGAACGCCACGGGCGAACACTGGGAAACCGGGGGAGATAGCAACCTAAACATCTCGAGCGGCCCGCTCGGAGACGATTCCTTCGATGCAGGCGACCAGCTCACGCTCACGGAACAGACCGGTAACGTGAGTTCGGGCGAGACGCTCACCGTCCAGATTATCGACACGGAATCCGGCTCGACGGTTTCGACCCCGACAGTCCGAGTCGAATAGCTGACTGACGCCGCCCTTCTTTCGCGAACGCGTTGGAAACCGACGACTCCCAGCAGTACCAGTCCACCGAACCCAGCGCGGCGTCCGTGTCGGGGAGCGCGAAGCCCGCCTCGCCTGGTGTCTCGATGGGCGCTAACAGCCACTCCCCCGCTATCGCTCGGCGAGCGACTGCCGGGAAGACCGCTCGTGTCGTTCGACCCACATTTTCGATCACGAGTTTCGCCGGACAGCGCCGACCCCAACGAGTTCCTCGTTCTCTTTCCTCTGAGAAAGACGGTTTTTGAGGGTGCTAAACGAGTGTTTTCGAGCGGTATACTCACCGCTACTGAGCGTTTTCGCTTCGGCCAGGTACCGGGCGTGAATCGGATGGGCCCTGGCGGATTTGAACCACCGCTCACCCGGTTATGAGCCGGGCGCTTTAACCGGACTAAGCTAAGGGCCCTCGCCTCTACGTAGCCGAGTCCCCGACTTTAGACTACCGGGACGCGACGGCCGAACACGCCCGGACGGAGTCCCCGCGAGCCAGCGGCGAGCGGGGGCAGGCCGGACGTGACTGAGTGGAGCAGAGCGACGACCGGAACGCCCGTCGCGTAGTGAAACGGAGGAACGTCCGGACGGAGATTTGGATTGAACGAGACGCACTGTGTTCGTCTCGCGTACTCGGATCTCCGCGTGGGGTTTCGACGGCACAGACCGCTCGCTTCGCTCGCGGTTGTGGTGTCGGTAGAAACGTCCGGACGGAGATTTGAACTCCGGTCCCTGGCTCCGCAAGCCAAGAGGATAGTCCACTACCCTACCCGGACTCATCTACCTGTAGCGCGGTGGTATGTAAAGCGGTTACGATTCGGGTGTTGGTTCGGGCGAGGGTTCTTGTGGGATGGCGGGGCGAATCGGGGGTATGTGTGAGTGGGCGATAATTCGGGGATGGCAGGGGCAGAGGGTGGAGAGGACAATGTTTATGCGCGGGACTCCCGTGGCTTGATTCACGATTATGGGCGCTATTGAGGAGACGTACGACGACCTCGACACGGACGTTTCCCTGGAGGAGTTTCGGGAGGCGGTGGAGGCGAAGGTGGAGCAGATGGGGGGGTTGGCCGACGAGGAGACGGCGGCGATGCTCTTGGCGCACGAGCTAGACGACGGGGAGGTGAACGGTATCGCGGATATCGAGCCGGAGATGGAGGAGGCGAAGTTCCTCGCGAAGGTGACGAGCGTGGGGGAGCTGCGGACGTTCGAGCGCGACGAGGAGGACGAGGATGGACGAGTGTTGAACGTGGACGTGGCCGACGAGTCGGGGTCGGTTCGGGCGTCGTTCTGGGACGAGCAGGCCGCGGCGGCCGAGGACGAACTCGAGCCGGGCCAGGTCTTGCGTATCAAGGGTCGTCCGAAGGACGGCTACAACGGTGTGGAGGTGAACGTCTCACAGGTCGAGGTGGACGAGGACGAGGAGGTAGACGTGCAGGTCGTGGACACGTACCGCGTGGAGGATTTGACGATGGGGGCGTCGGACGTGGATCTCGTGGGCGAGGTGCTGTCGACGGACGACGTGCGGACGTTCAGCCGCGACGACGGCTCGGAGGGAAAGGTGTCGAACCTCCTCGTAGGCGACGAAACTGGGCGGGTTCGGGTGACGCTCTGGGACGAGCAGGCCGACCTCGCCGAGGAGTTCGGGGCGGGCGACGTGGTCGAGGTGACGGACGGGTACGTGCGCGAGCGCGAGGGGTCGCTCGAACTCCACGTCGGGAACCGCGGGCGCGTCGAGACCGTCGAGGAGGACGTGTCGTTCGTTCCGGACGCGAAACCCATCGACGACCTCGAACTGGACGAGACCGCGGACATCGCGGGCGTGGTGCGGTCGATGGACGAGAAGCGGACGTTCGACCGCGACGACGGAAGTGAGGGCCAGGTTCGGAACATTCGCCTGCAGGATCAGTCGGGCGACATCCGGGTGGCGCTCTGGGGGGAGAAGGCCGACCTCGACATCGGACCGGGTGACGAACTCCTGTTCACGGACGTGGGCGTGCAGGACGGTTGGCAGGACGACCTCGAGGCGTCCGCAGGCTGGCAGTCCACGGTCATCTCGGTCGGCGATGGCACGGCGACCGAGTCCGAATCCGAGTCCGCAGGCGCGGATCTCTCGTCGTTCGAGGACGGCACGAGACCGGACACGTCGTCGGGCGACGGGAGTGACGAACCGTCCGGCGGCGAGGACGTGGAGTTCACGGGCGTCGTCGTGCAGGCGGGGTCGCCCGTGATTCTGGACGACGGCGAGGAGACGATGAGCGTCGAGACCGAGACCGACGTGACGCTCGGACAAGAACTGACGGTGCGCGGAACGCTCCGCGACGGCACGCTCGAGGCCGAAGACGTGCGTTAGTCGTCGACGCGCTCGCCGTCTCGGAAGATTCGGGTGTCACTCCTCCGTCGCGCGCTCGTGACGGGGCTCGTTCTCGTGTTCGAGTCCGTCTCGGAGCCGTGCTTCCTGGTATGGCTCGTCAGCGGCGCGGCGTTCCTCGACCGCTTCCTCGGCCGGTTAGTTCGCGTCCACTTCCTGATCGGCGACGTCCTCGGCGTTCGGCCAGTAGGATGCGTCGCCGTACGCGTGTGTTCCGGCGCTCGCGAGGTATGGGTGGTGGACGGATCCGGGTGCGGGACGCGCCCACACGATAAGTGTTAAGAGAGAGACTGCCCCGTAGTTGTGTATGAGCGTCGAACTCCCGTTCGCGCCGGTGGACGACATCATCCGGCGACACGCGGGCGACTTGCGGGTGAGCGCCGACGCGGCAGAGGAACTCGCGCGACGCATCCAGAACCACGGCGCGGCGGTGGCCGCGACGGCCGCCGAGCGCGCCGACGAGGACGGTCGGAAGACGCTGATGGCGGCGGATTTCGACGTCCAAAACGTGGCCGACCGGGAGTCGCTCGCGCTCCCGGTCGCGCCCGTCGACCGCATCGCGCGACTCGACATCCCCGACGAGTACCGGGTGTCGGAGGCCGCGCGACTCGCGCTCGCCGCGCGCCTGGAGGAGTACGCGGCAGACGCGGCTTCGGGAGCGGCGGTACTGGCCGAGCACGCGGGGAGACGCACTGTGCAGGCAGAAGACGTCGAGACGTACTTCGAGATCGTGGGATGAGGTTCGGGTACGACGACGCGTGTCTCGACCACGACCCGGGACCGCGCCATCCGGAGAGCCCGGACCGCCTCCGCGCGATTCGCCAGGAGTTGTCGAAGCGGCACGGCGTCGAGTACGTCGCGGCGCGGAGCGCGGAGCGCGAGGAGGTAGAGCGCGCACACGAACCGGGGTACGTAGACCGCCTCGTGGAGTTCTGCGAGTCGGGCGGCGGAAGCTGGGATCCGGACACGACCGCGGTGGAGGAGACGTGGCCGGCGGCGTTGGCGTCCGCGGGCCAGTCGATGTGGGCGGCGCGCCGCGCGGTCGCGGGTGATTCGGGGCGGGAAACGCCGTTCGCTATCGGTCGGCCGCCGGGCCATCACGCCGTCGCGGACAACGCGATGGGGTTCTGCTTCCTGAACAACGTCGCCATCGCGGCGGAGCACGCGCTCGCGACGACGGAAGCGGAGCGCGTCGCGATTCTGGACTGGGACGTCCACCACGGGAACGGCACGCAGGATATCTTCTACGACCGCGGGGACGTCTTCTACGCGTCAGTCCACGAAGACGGCATTTACCCGGGTACGGGCGACATCGACGAGACCGGGGAGGGAGACGGCGAGGGCGCGACGCTGAACGTTCCGTTCGACGCGGGCGCGGGGGACGCGGAGTACGTCGCGGCGTTCGACGAGCTCGTGATTCCGGCGTTCGAGGCGTTCGACCCCGACCTCGTGTTGGTGAGCGCGGGATTCGACGCGCACCGCCACGACCCCATCTCGCGAATGCACGTCTCCACGGACGGCTACGGCGTGCTCACGGAACGAATGCGGAGCGTTTCGGAGACCGCGAACGCCGGTCTCGGGTTCGTGCTCGAAGGCGGGTACAGCCTCGACACGCTCTCCGAGGGCGTCGGAATGGTGCACGAGGTGTTCGACGGGATGACGCCCGTCACCCCGGAAGAAGACGTCTCGGAGGACGCGCGCGCGGTGATCGACGACGTGCTCGACGCGCGTCAGGGCGTCGGGTCGAAGTAAGCGGCGAGCTCGCAGCCGAACTCCTCGGCGAGCGCCGCGACCTCGGCATCCGCGAGAACCTCGTAATCGCCCGCGTCGACGACGGCCGCGACGTGCGTGCCGAGCGCCACCTCTCCCAGTCGTTCGGTCGCGAAGCCGGCGGCGGTGCGAACGTCGCGCTCGCGCTCCACGACGTACCGATGGCCGTCGAGGAACGGCCCGTACACGTCCTCGTTCTCGTACTTCTCGAAGAATCCGGTCGCGTGCTCACCGACGTGCACGGGCGGGCCCTCGTGGCGCTCGACCGCCGGCAGGGTCGCGGTGGCGAGCTCCACGAACAGCACCGCCGTCTCGTCCGCCCACGCCGCCGACCGCAGAACCTCGAACCCGGCGTGTTCGAGGCCGCGGACGAGGCCGTTCCGGGAGCGGCGGAGCTGCGGGTAGAGCTGGTCTTCCACGAGGTCGGGGGCGTCGAAGCGCACGGCGAGCGCGTTCGTCCCGCGGCGCGCCAGGTGTGACTCCACGTCTCCGGGATCGAGCGCGAGACGGGAGTCGGGGAAGAACACGGCCTCCGAGGGGTCGGCGAGGAAGACACGAGCGTAGTGCTGGAGGCGCGCGACCTGTTCGCGGGAGACGACGGCCGCGACGTTCCGCTCGGGGTCGGTCGGATCGATGACGACGAGGGGGTCGTCGAACGTCGCCGCCGCGTGCGCCTCGGGATCGTGTTTCACGGGCGGCTGCCAGTCCCGCGCCGCTTCCAAGACCTCTCGGAACCCGCCGTATTCGAGGACGAGAAGCTCCGTGAGGTAGCCCGAAAACCCCTGCGTTCGGAGGTCGCTCCCGTACGCGCCGACGCCCTTGAGGAACTGCTTCAACAATCGTACGTCGGCTTCGAGGGCGTCCGTCAGGCGCTCGCGGAGGTAGACGTTGTGAAACGGCGTGCGGTCGACCGCGGACTGAATCTCCGTCGCGGCCCCGACGCGATAACACGGCACGAGGTCGACCTCGTATCCCTCGAACGTTCCCTTCACGTACGGATGCTCCGCGTACTCCTCGTGGCCGTCCGGCAACACCTGATTTCCGACCGCCAGACCGAGGTCTTCCAACGCTTCCCGGGACAGATCCGGGTCGAACCGCACGAACACGTCGATGTCGCGGTCGCCCCGTACCCACGTCCCCCGGGCCGTACTCCCGACCTGCATCACGTCCGCCTCGACGCCGAGGTCGGCGAGCGCGTCCTCCGTCCGCGCCACGAGCCGCCCCGCCGCCTCCCGCAACTCCGCGCGCTCGCTCGGCGTCGGATCCACGCGCTCCCGGACCCGCGCCACCACGTCCTCGAACTCACTCATGCCCGTGGATTCGACCGCCCTCCGGGAAAGAATACCGGCACACCACCGCGGAGAAACGAAAGCCCTTTCAAAAGCACGCGACTACTGACTGGTGCGAGCCGCCGTAGCTCAGTTGGTAGAGCACCTGGTTGTTACCCAGGTTGTCCCAGGTTCGAGCCCTGGCGGCGGCGTGTTTTTCCAGAGGAAAACACGCTCAGCCAGACGCTTTGCATCTGGCGCGAGTCCAGAAGCGCGACGCGCTTCTGAATACGGCGTGTTTTTCCAGAGAAAATGTACGCGTAGTCGGACACGCGGTGTTCGACGTACGTGCAGAGTTACAGCGTGGTTTCGAAGCCTGGGTTCGGTAATCGGGAGTCGTTTCACTCGGTGACTCCTGGGTGGGGTATGATGGAGGCGTTGCGTGCGGGGGTGGCGGTGTTCGATTCGGGGTACTATTACGCGGCGCACGACGTGTGGGAGGCGGCGTGGTTGGAAGACCGCGACGACCTCCTGCAGGGGCTGATTCAGTACGCGGGGGCGGTGCATCACGCGCGAGAACGGAACTGGGAGGGCTGTGTGAGCCTATCGGGGAGCGCGCGCGAGTACCTCGGGGCGGCGGACGCACGCGGGGTGAACGTCGACGCTATCCGTGAGTACTTACGGGCGTTAGAGGCGGATCCCGAGCGGGTAGAGCGCGGGCCGCCGCAGGGTATCACGATAGGCGGCGGAATACTCGGATTGGGGGATTTGGGGCCGGAAGCGGCGTTGTGGGCGGCTCCGGCGCTCGCCGAGGAGCGCGGTGAGGAGGCGGTGGTTCAGGGTGTGGCGTATGCGCGAGAGGATTTCGAGTCGGGGGAGACGGACAGCATGTTCGTGCGGCTGGCGATCGACTTCGTGACGGACGCGGACAAGCGCGCGATAATCGCGCAGCGACTCGGAGAGCACGCGGCCGAACGTCGTCGGCGCGAGCGGGACGTCGAAGGCTTGTTCTAGAGGAGTTGGACGCCGACGTAGCCGGCGGCGAGAAGGCAGGCGGCGCCGAGGAGTTGGACGACTCGCACCCACGTGCTCGACGGGTCGTCGCTGCCGTAGTGGCCGTGTCGGTCGCGGGGGACGCGGCCGAGCGTCTGAATGCGAATGAACGCCCGTGGATACGCGAGGAGGAGGACGCCGAGCGCGACGCCGAGGACGACGGCGAGAAGTTCACGGAGGCCAGCCATACCTGAGAGAACAGCGAGAGGAGTCAAAACCCCTGCGTTACTCGCGGAGGCGCTGGATGCGCTTCTCCATCGGCGGGTGCGTCGAGAACACCTTCTCGAGGAACCCGCGTTCGGGGCTGGAGATGCAGAGCGCGCTCACTTGCTGGTCGACCGCGGAGTCGCGCTGGCGGTTCTGTCGGCTGCGGCCGCGACCGCGCGTGCGCTGCGCGCTCCGGGAGGCTTCTGCGGCCTGCTTGTTACCCTGACTGATTTTTTCGAGCGCGCGGGCGAGCGGGTCGCCGTTCCCGATTGCGCGCTTCGCGTCCGCGTCCGCGACGTACTCGCGGTACCGGCTGATTGCGAGCACGAATATCATCACGATGAACTGGACGATCTGGCCGACGACGATGGCGAGGAAGAAGTCGGCGAGGTCGTTGTCGCCCGTGAACAGCACGACGTACTGCGCGACGATGGCGACGACGGACGCGATGCCCTGTCCGAGCTGCATCGTGACCACGTCGCGGTTCGCGATGTGCGCTATCTCGTGCGCGAGCACGCCTTCGAGTTCGTCCGTCTCCAGTAGCTGCATGAGTTCGCGGGAGACGACGACCGTGCCCGCGCCCTTCCGGCCGACAGCGAACGCGTTCGGCACGCCCATGTTCGCGACCATCAGCCGCGGCTTCTTCACGTTCATCTCCTCGGAGAGATCCTCGACCATCCAGTGAATCTCCTGGTACTGGTCTTCTGGCATGTCTTCCGCGCCGACGGATCGGAGCGCCGCCCACTTCCCGACCTTGTACTGGACGCCGACGAGCAGGACGCTGCCGACGATGGCGATGCCGAGAATCGTTGTGCTCTGGCCGAAGAAGAACCACGCGGCGGCGACCGCGACCGAGTAGAACGCGAACAGGATGGCGCCGACGACGGCCATCCGGACCTTCAGCCCGAAGTGTCTCATAGTCTGTCTTGACCGTCAGAAGCGATAAAGGCGGCGGTCAGGCGTCGTGTTCAGCGCTGTTGTCTCGTGGTTCGTAGCCGAGAACGGTCTTCGCGCGCTCGATGGAGTAATACTTGCGGTCGTTGTCGCTGATGCCGTAGACGATTTCGTAGTCGTAGTCGGCTTCCAGGCAGCGTGCGAAGAGGTGCGCGCAGTCGCGGTAAGAGAGCCACATAGCCTGCCCGCGCTCGTAGTCGATGGGGGGGTGGCCCTTGGTGAGGTTGCCGATGCGGACGCAGACGACGGAGAGGTCGTGTTCGTCGTGGTAGTATCGCCCGAGGGTTTCGCCCGCGGCCTTGGAGACGCCGTAGAGGTTGCTGGGTCGGGGGAGTTCGGTGCCGTCGAGGCGGAAGTCGTCGCCTTCGCGGTAGAGGTCGGGCTTGCGGTCGGTCTCGTAGTGGCCGACGGCGTGGTTTGAGGACGCGAACGCGAATTTCTCGACTCCGGCGTCGACGGCGGCCTCGTAGACGGTCTGGGTGCCGTCGATGTTGTTCTGGAGGACCGACTCCCAGGGAGCGTCCGGCCGGGGGTCGCCAGCGAGGTGGATGACCGCGCCGACGCCATCCATGGCGTCGCGGACGGCGTCCTCGTCGGTGATGTCGGCGACGACGACCTCGTGGTCGCCCGCGTCAGCGGGAGGTTCCCGGTCGAGGAGCCGCCACTCGTAGTCGTCCGCGTTGCCGCCGAGGACGGCTTGACCGACGCGCCCCGACGCGCCCGTGAGCAGTACCGGGTCGTCCATTCGAGTAGACAGTCGGCGAGCGGGGAAATCAATGGTGCGGTTCGCCGCGGAGGCGACACGGCTTACACCGCGGAGGTTCCACGACGGGTATGGCGAGCACTCCCGAGGAGGCGTGTTTCGAGGCGGGAATCAAGTTCGGCGCGCTCTACCACCAGTTCGCGGGAACGCCGGTGAGCCCCGAGAGCGCGCCGTCACTGGAGCGCGCTATCGAGGAGTCCATCGAGAACCAGCCGTACTGCGAGCGTGTCTCCGTCACCATCCTCGAAGACCGCTTGGACACCAGTCACGGCTACACGGAGTTGACGGGTGAGTACATGGAAGTCGAACTCGCCGTCGCGTACGAGGGCGCGGAGGTGGTGGCGTCGATGGAGATGGCGGACGGCTACCCGCTGATGCGTCTGGATTCGGTGGAGAACGCGGCGTAGTTTTAAACCCCTCTCGGTCGAATCTCCGGGTATGAGTGACATGGAGGACGAGGAGCTGTTCGGCGAGGCGGCGGACGAGATCCGCGGCGACGTAGAAGAACACCTCGAAGCGGCGCGGGAAGCGCTGCCGGGCGCGGACGACGTCTGGACGGTGGAGGCGGACAACACGCTCGGCGTGCTCAACGGCCTGCGCTCCGCGCTCGCCGCCGAGGAAGTCGAGGGGCACCTCCGGGACGCGAAGAAGTGGTTCACCATCGGCGAGCGCGCGGACGCCTTCGAGGACGCCGAGGACTTACGCGGGGAAATCGAAACCATCGAGGCCGTGCTCGACGACCTCGAGGACGTCTCCGACACCGTCGGCGACCTCGCGTCCGCCGTCCCCGAACTCCGCGGGGAACTAGAGAGCCTCCACGAGGACGACGAGGAGTAGTTACGTGTCGGTGAGGTCTCAGTCCGTGTACTCTTCGATGGTACCGAGGACGGTTTTCACGACGTTCTCCTCGGGCTCGAAGTAGGCCGTGTCGACGGCGACCGCGAGGCCCTCGCCGTCGGCGACGACGAAGTTCAGTTCGGTCGCCTCGGAGAACACGACGACGCGGCTGTAGTGGTCGCCGTGGCGGCGCTGGAAGACGCTGTTGAGGTAGTGCTTCTCCAGGGTTTCGAGGCGCAGTTCGTCGACGGCGTCGTCGAGTTCGTCCCCGGTGTAGCGTTCGCGCACGTCGTCGCGGACGTAGTGAAACACGTAGGTGTCGGCGGTGTAGCCGACGACGGAGCGGAGGTGGTCGCCGACCTGGTCGCGGAGCGAGGTGACGACGGCGTCCCCGAATTCGGCTGGTTTCATGCGCGAGTGTCCCGCGGACCGGCGAAACCAGTTTCGGCGAGCTACTTGTGGGGCGGCCGGGCGGTGTCTCGATTGCCGAGTTCCGCGACGAGCCGGCAGAGCGCGTCGGTGGCGAGCGAGAGGAGTGCCTCGCCGCGTTCTCTCGTGCCTTCGGTGGGGTCGCCGACGACGCCGTTCTCGGAGAACTCCGCCGAGTCGTAGGCGAGGTTCGTGTAGCTCGTCCAGTCGCCCCAGCCGTCGCTCGCTCCGTCTCGGGCGTCCTCGACGCGGTCTTCGCGCACGAGGCCGGGGTGGGTGTGGCGGAGGAACGCGGTCTCGAGGGGGCCGGCGTGCCCCATGTCGGCGCTGTGGTCGCCGACGGCGTCGAACCACGTGTAGGCGGCGGCGTAGGCGTTCTCGTGGCGGGTGATGTCCGCGGCGACTTCGCGGAGGGCGTCGGTGTTACCGCCGTGGCCGTTCACGAAGACGATGGTGCGCCAGTCGTGGTCGAGGACGGAGGTCGCGGCGTCGCGGACGTAGCCGCGGAAGGTGTCGGGAGAGACGTACATCGTCCCGGGGAACTGGCGGTGTTCCTCGCTGACGCCGACGGTGATGGTGGGCGCGACGGCGAGCGTGCCGTCGTAGGCGTCGTCGGCGGAGAGGGCAACGGTTTCCGCCGTGAAGTGGTCGGTGCCGAACGGGACGTGCGGGCCGTGCTGTTCGGTGGAACCGACTGGGATGAGGACGGCGTCCGGGTCGAGGTCGGTCACGTCGGGCCACGCGGCCTCGCTGAGGCGCATACCCGGGCGGACGGCAGAGGGCGTAATGCACCTTTCCCTTCCCCCGTCGGCCGACGAGATTAATATACGTGAACAGAAAAGAGAGAGCACAGCTATGCCGGAGTGCCAGAACTGCGAGTCGTTCGTGACGGACGCGTACGCGCGAGTGTTCACCCCGGACGGTGAGACGGAGCCGCGAGTCTGTCCGAACTGCGAGGACAAGATTCGGGACGGTGCGGAAGTGAGAGAGGCGCGCTCGACGCGGCGAACGTAACCGCGAAGCCACGCTATTTATACGGTATCGGTTCCTGATGTTGTCCAATGACGGAGACGGAGCCGGCGGTCACCAGATTGTTCGGTGGGCCGGGTAGCGGGAAGACGACCGCACTGCTCGACCACGTCGAGGAAATCCTCGAGGACGACGAGGTGGACGTTCGCGACATCCTCGTCGTGTCGTACACGCGCGCCGCGGCCGCCGAGGTTCGGGAGCGGCTCGCAGAGCGGTTGGACGTGAACCCGCGTTCGCTGCAGGGGAACGTCTGCACGATGCACGCGAAGGCGTACGAGCTCCTCGACCTCTCGCGGAGCGACGTGGTGGGGGAGTCCGACAAGGAGGACTTCTGCGAGGACTACGGCCTGCCGTACGAGGACGAGTACTCGTCGGGGAGTCGACGGACGGCGCGGTCGACGACGCTCGGGAACAAGGTGATCGCGACGAGCCAGTGGCTCCAGCGCACCAGTCGAGACGTTGCGGACTGGTACGACGTCCCCTTCCGGTGGAACGACGAGGAGGTTCGGCTGCCGCCGGACATCGACGAGAACGCACAGACCGGGAACAAGTACACGCCGACGTGGCCGTCGGACGACGACCGCTTCGACATCCCCGAGGCGATTCGCGCGTGGCGGACGTACAAGGGCGAGGAGGGCCTCGTCGGGTTCGCGGACATGCTCGAACGCGTCGAGCAGCGCTCGCTCGTCCCGAGCGTGGACTACCTCGTCATCGACGAGTTCCAGGACATCACGACGCTCCAGTACGACGTGTACGAGGAGTGGAAGCCCCACATGGAGGCGGTTCTCATCGCGGGCGACGACGACCAGGTCGTGTACGCGTGGCAGGGCGCGGACCCCGACCTCCTCCTCGAAACCGAGGTGACGGACGACGTGATCCTCCCGAACTCCTACCGTCTCCCCTCAGAGGTTCTGAAGGTGGTACAGCAGGAGGTCGAGCACATCGAGAACCGCCAGGAGAAAGACCTGAAGCCGCGCAAAGAGGGCGGGACGGTGGAGGCGGTGGAGAGCCCGTCGATGCTGGACGTGGCGCGGAACGTGAAACAGACCATCGCCGCGACGGAGGACGACACGGTGATGGTGCTGTTCCGGGCGCGCTACCAGTTGTTCGAGTTCGTGGACGAGTTCATCGGGAACGGCATCCCGTTCAAGGCGCTCACCGACCAGCGGCTGTGGACGGATCGCCTCGCGGACTACGTGCACGCGGTGGAGAAAATCGACGCTGGCGACCCCGTGACGGCGCTCGAAGCGCGGCGGGTCGCGGACATGCTGCAGGACTCGGCGTTCAGCACGAACGAGCGCAGCGACCTCCGGGACGAAATCGAAGCCCGCGAGGAGGCCGCGGACACCGAGGACGCGACCGAAATCGAAATCGGCGCGGACGCGATTCGGGAGTACGCGCCGTTCATGCCGTCGCCGGGCGCGGCCGCGGACATGCTGCGGAAGGTCACGCGCTATCAGCGCAAGTCCGTGGACGCGTACTTCGCGGGCGACTACCGCGGCATGGATCCCTCCCGTGTTCGCGTGGGGACGATTCACTCTGCGAAGGGGCGGGAGGCCGACCACGTGTTCCTCGGGACCGATCTGACCGAGAAGGTCGTCGAGCAGATGGCGGCGACCGTGGACGACTCGGAGATTCCGGCGGGCGTGGAGGAGTTCACGCGGCAGACGGATCCGGTTCCCCTCCTGACGGACAACGAGCGCCGCGTGTTCTACGTCGGGATGAGTCGCGCCCGCGAGCGGCTCGTGTTGATGCAGAACGTCATCAACGGCGCGCCGACGCTCTCCATCGACGTGCTGTTGTACGGGGAGCCGTCGGGCGACCCGCTCGCGGAGTCGCTCGGTGACGCCGAGGCCCCCATCCAGTTGAACTGATGGTCGCGCCGGAGACGACGTTCGCGTTCCTCTACGACGAACTCGAAGCCCGGGACGCGACCGGGTTCGTGCACGTCGGCGGTCGGTTCGATGACGCGCTCAGGTATCTCACGCGGTTTTCCGGCCCCGCGGAGCGGTACGCGTTCGTGTTCGTCGGCGGGGACGCGGTGCTCTGCGCGCCCGACGGGTTCGAGCGGCAGGCCAGGCGGGAGTTCGCGGGCGACTACGTGTACACGCCCGGCGACCTGCGCGCGGACACGCCGGGCGGGCGCGCGGTCGAGGTGCTGGAGGCGTACGACGCGGACGGAACCGTGCTCGTCCCGCAGGACGTGCCGCACGACGCGGCAGTCCGCCTCGAACGCGCCGGGTTCGACCTCGCGTCCACCGACGCGGTGGCGCGCGAGCGCGTCGTGAAAGAGCCAGAAGAGATCGAGGCGCTGCGGAAGGCGCAGGCCGCGGCGGCCGCGGGGATGCGTCGCGCGGAGACCGTGCTCGCCGCCGCGGACGCAGGGGCCGCGGACGACGCGCTCCGGTTCGATGGCGGGCGGTTGACGACGACGCGGTTGCGCCGCGAGGTGGACGCGGCGCTCGTCCGCGAGGGCGCGACCCCCCGGGAGAACACCGTGGTCGCGGCGGGCGGCGCGTGCACCGACCGCCACTTCCGCGGGGACGTGCCCGTTCGGCCGGGCGAGACCGTCGTGGTGGACGTGTCGCCGCGCGGCCCGCACGGCTATCACGGCGCGCTGACCCGGACGTTCGTCGTGGACTCCGAGGGCGGCTGGGAGCGCCGCGCGTTCCTCGCGGTCGAGTCCGCCCAGGCGGCGGGATTGGACGAACTCTCGGGCGGGGCGGACGCGAGCCTCGTGCACGAGGAGACGGCGGCCGAAATCGGCGCGTACGGCTTCCCCGCGGGCTACGGCGACACCGGGTTCACCCACGGCACGGGGTACGGCGTCGGCGTGAGCAGTCGGGAGGCTCCCGCGGTGCCGAGCGACACGCCACTCGAACCCGGGACGGTGCTCGCGGTGGAACCGGGCGTCTACGACCCGAGCGAGGGCGGTGTGCGCCTCGGCGATCTCGTGGTCGTCACCGACGGGGGGTTCGAGTACCTCCGCGAGTACCCGCGAGCGTTCACGCCGCGGGCTTAGTCCTCGTCGTCGTCGGTGACGGCGCCGGCTGCTTCTTCGGCGGCGCGCTCGGGAAGGTCGAACGGCGTCGTGATGTAGCGTTCCGCGGCGAGCATCAGGACGGCGATGGCGACGAACGCCCAGCCGGTGGTGTGACCGGCGACGACGCGGTTCACGCCGTAGAGGGCGACGGGGAGTGCGAACGCGAACGTCGCGGCGAATTTCACGAGTCCGATGATACCCATTGCTGTAAGAGGGGCGTTCGAGCGCCCTAAACCCCGCGTTCGCAACACACTTGAGTCGCATCCCAGTACTGGACGTATGTTCACGGGTATCGTCGAGGACACCGGCACGGTCGCGTCGGTCGAATCGACGGACGACGGCCGCCGACTCCGAATCGAGACGGCGGAGTTGAGCGGGTTCGAGCACGGTCAGTCCATCAGCGTGAGCGGCGTCTGCCTCACGGTCGAAGCGTACGGGGAAAACTGGTTTTCGGCGTTCACGGCGTCTGAGACCCTGGAGAAGACGTACCTCGGAGAACTGGACGCGGGCGACGCGGTGAACCTCGAGCGCGCGCTCCCGGCGGACGGGCGGCTGGACGGCCACATCGTGCAGGGACACGTCGACACCGTCACGGAGGTCGTGGGGATCGAGCAGGTCGGGGAGGACTGGACGTTCACGTTCGCGCTCCCCGACGGCTACGAGCAGTACGTCGCACAGAAGGGGTCGGTGGCGCTCGACGGCATCAGCCTCACCGTCGCGGACGTGGACGACGACGCCGGAACCTTCTCGGTGGCGGTGATTCCGACGACGTACGAGTTGACGACGCTCGCGGAGAAATCAGCGGGGAGTCCGGTGCACGTCGAGGTGGACGTGGTGGCGAAGTACGTCGAGCGCCTCGACGCCTACTAGTCGAGTCTGCGAACCGCGCTCTTCAGGTCGGTGTCGCCTCTGTCGTAGCGCGCGGCGCCCGACTCCTCGTACGCGGCCCCGTATCGCTTGAGTTTCCGGACGAGGAGGAAGAAAAAGACGCCGTCGTAGAGGACGACGAACGCGAGGAACACGGGGCCTTCCGCGAGGGCGAGCGGTTCGTAGACGAGGTGGAGGTTGCTGACGGCGGTGTTGTAGGTGGCGTGGATGAGCGCCGCGACGAGCAGTCCTTTCACGACGATTGGGCCCTTGTTGTCGGGATTGAACTTCGCGAGGCCGAGGTAGTAGCCGGCGAAAGCGGAGTAGATGACGTGGCCGGGCCCGGCGAACGTGCGGACGGCGGCGATCTGGAGCACGGCGACGTCCGCGTTCACGCCGGTCGCCTGGAGAGTCTGGAGGACGTCGCGGCCGATGTAGATGGCGTTCTCGATGGTGGCGAACCCGAGGCCGGCGACGGCGCCGTACACCGCGCCGTCGACGACGGCGTCGAAGCGGTCGCTGCGGTAGGCGTAGAGGCGGACGGCGAGGAGTTTCACCGTCTCCTCGACGGGGCCGACGACGAGGTAAAACACGACGACCATCCAGGTGATGCCGGCGAGCGCGAACGCGCCCTGGAGGAGCGTGTTGAGGACGGCGGCGAACCCGGCGAAGAGGAAGCCGAGGGAGAAGGTCGCGGCGAGCAGCGGGAGGGGTTCCCCGGTGGTGACGTCAGTGTGCCAGACGTACGCGACGAGGCCGAGCGCGGGAAGAACGGAGAGGACGACGTACGCGGCGACGTACGGGCGTTCGAGGAAGACGAACCCGAGGCTGGCGGCGAACAGCGTGAACACGACGAGCAGCGCGAGGAGGACGACCGCGTACCGACTGCTGGTGACGAGGCCGTCGTAGACGGCGACCGCTGCCCGGTCGAGGGCGGTGCGGACTTCCCAGTCCGTGACGTCGTAGAGGTCGCGGTCGCCGGTGGCGGCGCGCTGTACTGGGTCGCGTTTCTCCGACATGCGGAACGGGTACTGACGCGGCATACAAAACCGTTCCCGCCGAAAAATCAGTACGTCATAATATGCCTAAAGGACACGGCTTATCTACAGTGGTCGTGTGACAATCTGTCATGGCATTCAGTGAGAGCCGCGGACTCCTGTACACCGAGCCGCCGAACGCGGAGGAAGAGCGACGAACACCGACGACCGAGAGCGAGGGCGCGACGCCGGCGCCCGCCGACGACTGATTTTAGGGAGTGCGGTATCGAGGTAGTCGTATGCTGTTCGACCAGCGGGTGCGCACGGAACTCCACGACGCGGGCGTAGACCCGGCGACCCTCCGCGAGATAGAAGAACGGGTGGCGGCGGACGCCCGGGAGACGGCGGAGCGCGTCGAGGACTTCTTCGACGCCCACGACGCCGTCTACTCGGACATGGAGTTAACGCACAGTTCGAGCGAGCACCCCGAGCACGCCGTCGAGTACGCCGACCTGTTCACGCACAGCGAGGACGTGCGCGGGTTCCTGCGGTTCGACACGTGGGGCGCGTACGTCGAGAACGCGCGCGTCCTCGACGCCGAGGACGGAGAGGCGACGTTCGTGGAACTCGAACTCGGACAGACCGTCCACGATCGGGTGCGCTTCGCGCCCGACCGCGCGAGGCTCGAATGACCGTCTCGGTGCGCGGCATCTACGCCACGGCGCTCACGGAACTGCTCGCGGAGGTCGGCGTCACGAACGCCTCCGCCCCGATCCGGGAGCGCTTCGACCGCGACTTCTCGACGGGGCCCGCGGCGGCGCACGTCTCCACGACGAGCGACCGACAGGGCGTCGGCGTCACCGGCGACCCCGACACAGTCGGTTCGGTCGTCGAACGACTCCGCGAGGTCGGCGCGGACACCTTCCGCTATCGAGACCGCGCGCCCCGCGGCGCGGTGTTCGAGGGGCGCGTCGAGGAGACCAGAAGTGGCGGCGCGGTCGTCGACCTCGGCGAGACCGACGGCTATCTGCCGTTCGAGGAGTCCCAGGAATACGTCGAGGAGGGCGACACGGTGCGCGTGCAGGTAGTCGCCCCGAAGCCGCCGTGGGTGTCGCGGCGGCCGCGGCTCTCGACCGACATCCGGGCGTTCGGGGACGCGGCGACCCTCGTCCGGGGACGAGACGCGCTCGTCGCGGACACCCCGAACGGCGCGCCTGAACTCGCGCGCACGACCGAGATCCTCCCCCCGGACGTACCCGCGGACTGGGCGGTCGCGTGGGAGGACGCGGCGGCCGACCTGTCGATGGACGCACTCGGTGACGCGCTCGCGGCCGCCGTCGAGGCGGCGGAATCGCTGGAGGGCGCGCTCGGCGGCGGCGTGGACGTCGACGACGTGCCCGCGCGAATCGCCGCGCCGGACGCGACGACGTGGGTGTGGTTCGGCGGGGACGCGCGGCGCGCGCTGGACGACGTGCGCCGGAACGTGACCGAGACCATCGCCGGCCATCACCGCATCAAGGCGGGGAGTTCAGCGGCGAGCACGGCCGTGGACTTCGCGGAGGCGCTCGGCTCGCTCCCCGACGAGTTCCCGTTCGCGGCGGTGAGCGAGCAGTTCGGGCCCGCGGCGGGCGACCGAGTCGCCATCGAGCACGGGAAGCCGGACGGCCGCCTCATCACGCTCGGCCGCGGAGACGTGACGGACTGTGACCGCGACGCGGCCCGTATCACCGTCGAGCGCGAGATGACCGCGGGCGGGACGTACGACGCGCTCGACGTCGAGCGCCAAGCCGGCGACGTGGCGGTCACGCGCTTCCAGGAGGGGCGGTGGTGGTACCCCACGGTGTACCGGGGCGAAGACGGCACCCGTCGGGGGACGTACATCAACGTGAACACGCCGCTCGAACTCTTTCCATCGAGTGTCCGGTACGTCGACCTCCACCTCGACGTGGTGAAACACGCGGACGGCACCGTCGAACAGGTGGACGCGGACGAGCTCCAGGAGTGCGTCGAGGACGGTCTCGTGACGGAGGACGTAGCGGAGACAGCGACCGACGTGGCCGACCGCATCGAGAACGCGTTCAGCTAGACTGGAGGGTTTGCCGGCACTTCACGACGAACCCGGCGAGGTTCTGCGCGATGTCCACCTCGAACGCGAGCACGACGCCGCTCTGCTCGGCCTCCCGAAGGTGGATGAGAACGCCGTCTTCGTAGAGTTCGATGCTCGCGCGCGCGTCGCCAAACGGGCTGCCCTCCTCACGGAGGGGTTCGTAGTCGCGGACGCGGTCGACGATCGCCTGGTTTCGCTCCTTGAGCCGCTGATCCGGGAGGTCGTCGCGCCGATAGAGCACCTCCCAGCCGAACGACGTGTAGCGGACGCCCGTGCGGAAGTACTCGCCCGCCTCGGCGGTCACGAACCGGACGAGGCGAGCGTGGCGGTCGCTCGCCATCTAGAAGTGGCTCTGGTGGTTCGCGTCGCCCGGCCCGCCCTCGCCGCGGCCGCCGCGCCCGCCCTCGTTCCGGTCGATCCCCATGACGGACTCCGCCTGCTCGGTTCCCCAGTTGTCTGAGCCGTCGCTCGCGAACCGGACGGTCACGTCCGTGACGTCGGGGAACTCCGTCGCGAGTTCGGTCTTGATTCGCTGGGCGGTCCGCGGGCTGATTCCGCAGCCGCTGCAGGTGCCGCCGAGTTCGACGACGACCTCCCCGGTCTCGGGGTCGGCCGTCCGGACGGCGCTCGTCCCGCCGTGCATCTTGATGATGGGCATCTGGGCCGTGAGCCAGGTCTCCACCTCGTCGTGCAGGCTGGCGTCGGTCGCGGCGTCACTCATTGTATCCAATATCGGGGTCGAGACTCCTAACTGTTCGGTTCGTCCCCCAGCCACCGCGCCACGCCCGCCGCGCCCGCGAGGCCCGCGAGGCCCGCGAGGCCCGCGAGCACGCCGAATCCCGGTGTACTCCCGGACGACGCCGATTCCGTCGTGTCGGCCGTCGTACCTGCCGGTCTCGTGGTCGTCGTGTTCCTCGCGGTGGTAGTCGCGTTCGTGGTCGTGGCGGTGAGCGACGGCGCGTCCGGCTGGTAGCCCGCGTGGTCGGGGAACGCGTAGAGCGCGCCGCGCGCGCCGTCGGGGACGCCCGCGTAACTGCTCGCGACGAAGCAGCCCTCAGCCGCGCGCGCCGTCCAGAACGCGGCCTCCGCGGGCTGACGCCACCACGCGAGTTCGAACGGCTCCGCGGGGTCGCGCACGTCGAACAGCTTCACGCCGCCCTGGTACCACGACGTGTAGAGGCGGCCGTCGGTGAGTTCGAAGTTGTGGCTGGTCGTCCACGTCCCGCGGAGTCCGGGGTCGGCGGTCTCGGGCGCGGGGATGTGAGCGAGTTCGCGGGGGGTCGCGGGGTCGGTGATGTCGTAGAGCGTGATGCCGCCCGGGCCGCCGGTTCGGTCGTCCTCCGGGGTCGTCTCCCAGGCCTCGCTGTTGACCGCGAGGACGCTGGCGTCGTCGTTCGGCGCGGCGTAGTGGTGGTTCCCGGGGAGTTCGTATCCCTGGCGCGTCGGCGCGTCCGCGAGGTCGACCGGGTCGTGGGGCGCGATGTGCGAAATCACGGCGGGGTCTGCGGGGTCGGACACGTCGAGCAGCCACGTGCCGGCGTCCCAGTGCGCGACGTACGCGACCTCGTTCCGGACGTACACGTCGTGACACGACCAGAGGAAGCCGGGGACGTCGAGCCAGGCCGGGTTCTCGTCCGCCGCCCCCCAGCGCGCGACCTCCCGCGGCGTTCCGGAAACGTCGACGATGGCGAGTTCGCGGCGGTCACTGTGGTTCGCGGTGAGGTAGGCGTGCGAGTCCGTGAGGAAGCAGTTGTGTATCGGGTACTCGGTCTCGTAGACGGCCTCCCGGACGGGGTTCGCGGGGTCGGACACGTCGTAGAGGAGGAGCGCGCTCGGGCTGCCGGCGTTCGCGGGGCCGACGACTGCGAGCCGCGACCCCCGAACAGTCACGTCGTGAATCCCGGTGAGCGGGCCGTTCTCGCGGTCGGCGAGGATGCCGCGGCGCTCCGCGAGCACCGTGAGGTCTGCGGGGTCGCTCGCGTCCACGACCGCGAACCCGGTGGTCGCGGCGACGAACACCGTGGTTCCGTCCGGCCCAACGACGGCCTCCGTCGCGCCCGCGACGGCGACGCTGTCCCGGGGTTCGTACGGTTCCGGGTGCGCGCTCGCGCGACCGACGAGCGGCAGGGCGAGCGCCGCGCCACCGGCCGTGAGCGCGGCGCGCCGGGAGCACTCCATACCGCGAGTTCGCCGGACGCGGAGAAAAGCGTGGCGTCCGCCGGAAGCCTCTCGGCGCTGGCGGTCGAGGGGCCGGTATGCTCTCTCCAGACCTCGGTGGTCGGACGGCGCTCGTGACCGGAAGCGCGGCGGGCCTCGGGCGGGCGTTCGCGCTCGCGCTCGCGCGCAACGACGCGGACGTGGCCGTCCACTACCATTCGAGCGACGCCGCCGCGCACGCGACCGCCGAAGAAGCCCGGGAGGCGGGACGCGGGGACGCGGTCGCCGTGCAGGGCGACGTGACGCAGCCCGAGTCGGTGGACGGCATCTTCACCGAAATCGAGGCCGAACTCGGGTCGGTGGACGTGCTCGTGAACAACGTCGGGAACTTCGCGCCGAAGCACTGGACGGACATCGACTACGACGAGTGGGTGAACGTCCTCCACACGAACCTCACCGCGACCTACCTCACGTCGAAGCGCGCGCTCGCCGGAATGCGCGAGCAGGAGTGGGGGCGCGTCGTGAACGTCGGGTACGCCTCGGGCGAGAAGGGGCTCGTCAGTCCGAAGAACTTCCCGTACTTCGCCGCGAAAACGGGCGTCCTGATGTTCACGCGCATGCTCGCCGCCGACACCCAATCTGATGGAATCACCGCGAACGCCGTCTCGCCGTACGTCGTGGAGAACAGCGACGAGTTCCCGGACGACCTCCCCAGGGGCCGCCCCGCCGACTACGCGGACGTGACGCAGGCGCTCCTCTTCTTCTGCGACGAATCCTCCGACTACATCAGCGGGGAGAACATAGAAATCGACGGCGGCTGGCTGCCCGAAGACGTATAGGCGGGGTTCGGCGGAGATGTTGCGGCCGAACGCACGTGCGGCCGGAAACGGTTCGAGGGTTTGCGCGAGCGCGAACGTTTTTGGGGAATGGCGGGGACAAGCGGGTATGCACGAGCGAGCAGCGGAGTTCGCGGCGCGGGTGGAGGCCGAGTACGGGTTTCGGCCCGAGGTGGAGGAGTTCCCCGAGGGGACGAAGACGGCGGCGGACGCGGCCGACGCGCTCGGCTGTGACGTGGCGCAGATAGCGTCGAGCATCGTCCTCGTCGCGGACGGCGACGCGGTGGTCGTGGTGACGAGCGGCGCGAACCGCGTGGACACTGAGAAGGTCGCAGACCGGGTTGGCGCGTCCGGGGCGCAGATGGCTGACGCCGACGAGGTGAAAGCGGCGACGGGGTACAGCATCGGCGGCGTTCCCCCACTCTGTCACGACGGGAGTCCGCGCGTGCTGTTCGACGAGACGCTGCTCGACCACGACCGGGTGTGGGCGGCCGCGGGAACGCCGGACGCCGTGTGGCCGAGCGACCCCACAGACCTCGCGGAACTGTCGGACGCGGCGGTCGCGGACGTGGCGGAGGATTAGGCGTTGTCTTCGAGAGCGTCGAGCACGCAGGCCGCGGCGACGACGGCTTCCTTCGGCACGTCGCTCGCGTCGTCGATGGTGACGGTGTAGGTGTCCTTGAGGGAGAACTGGCCGTCGATGTCGCCGACGTGGTCGCCCTGCGGGTCGCGTATCTCGTACTTGTTCGGGACGAGGTTCGCGACGTTGACGAAGTGGCGGAGGACTTCGAGCACTTTGTTCTTCGAGGAGATGGTGGCGAGCGCCTCGCCGGTGTCGGGGTCGCGAACCGTCCAGTTCTCGGCGAACAGCGACCAGTCCTCGTCCAACACGACGACCGCCTCGCCGGTTCCGGCGTCCGTGATGGTGTAGTTCCCGGCGACGTCCATGATGCCGCCGGCCTTGACGGTGAAGGCGTCCTCGCCGTCGCCGGTGACGAACGGGAACTCCTCCTTGAGTTTGAACATCTTCTGCTTCCCGCGGAGGACGACGTTCCCGGCGTCGTCACGGACGGCGTACTTGTTGCGGACGAGGGACTGTGTGACCTCGTAGCGGTCGCCGGTGAGGTCGACGGTGGAGATGTCGTAGTCGCTCATACACGTACGTCGCCGCCGCCGGTGAAAAATCCCGGTGGCGCGTCGCTACGCCCCGGAGATCGCGTGGTCGCAGTACTCGCAGGTGTCCGCGTCCGCGTCGTTCGGCGCACCACAGTTCGGGCAGTTCACGCGGTTCACGGCGTCGTCTCCGCCTCCCCGAGTGACGGAAACCGCGAGTGCGAGCAGGCCGACGACGAGTGGTCCGAGTGGGCCGGCGAAGAGCGCGGAGAGGCCGGAGAGCACGAGCGCGACGCCGATTACGGTGAGCGGGTCGTCCATACGCCCCCGTACCGGGAGGGAGAGTGAAAAACAACGGCGACCGCCGGTCTCTGGACAGGGGCCCGTCCGGCGAGGACCGGGGCGACCGACGAACTTTCGTTCGTCCGCGCGTAACAACGATAACTAATGAGTGAGGACTACATCGAGGTCCGCGGGGCGGAGGAGCACAACCTGAAGGACCTCGACGTGCGGATTCCGCGCGAGGAGTTCACGGTCGTGACGGGGCTGTCGGGGTCGGGGAAATCGTCGCTGGCGTTCGAGACCATCTACGCGGAGGGCCAGCGGCGGTACATCGAGAGCCTGTCGGCGTACGCGCGGAACTTCCTCGGGCAGATGGACAAGCCGCAGGTGGAGGCCGTGGAGGGGTTGTCGCCGGCTATCAGCATCGACCAGAAGAACGCGGCGAACAACCCGCGGTCGACGGTCGGCACCGTCACCGAACTCCACGACTACCTGCGCCTGCTGTACGCGCGCGTCGGCGTCCCGCACTGTCCGGAGTGCGGGCGCGAGGTGGGCGAGCAGTCCGCCCAGCAGATGGTGCGGCGCGTGATGGAACTCCCGGAGGGGACGCGCGCGAAGATAGCCGCGCCGGTGGTGCGCGACCAGAAGGGCGCGTTCGAAGACCTGTTCGAGGAGCTCATGGCCGAGGGGTACTCGCGGGTCGAGGTGGACGGCGAGTCGTACGACCTCGCGGTCGAGTCCCCGGAGCTGGACGAGAACTACGACCACACCGTGGACGTGGTGGTGGATCGCGTGACGGTCAGCGAGGACGCGCGCTCGCGAATCACGGACTCCGTGGAGACCGCGCTCGACGAGGCCGAGGGCGTGCTGAAGGTCGTCGTCCCCGACCCCCCGGAGGGCGTGGAACTCGGCGGGTCGGTCGCGCGCGCGACCGGCGACCTCGCGGACGACGACGCGGACGACCGGCTGGTGGTGGAGTTCAGCGAGGACCTCGCGTGCACGCACTGCGGCATCGACATCAGCGAGATCGAGACCCGCAGCTTCTCCTTCAACAGCCCGCACGGCGCGTGTCCGGAGTGCGAGGGGCTCGGGCAGTCGAAGGAGGTATCCGAAGACCTCGTGGTGCAGGACGCGTCGAAGCCCGTGAAGCACGTGTTCGAGCCGTGGAGTTACAACCGGTCGTACTACCGGAACCTCCTCGACAACGTCGCCCGGCACTTCGACGTCGACCTCTCCACGCCGTTCGAGGAGCTGGACGCGGACGTGCAGGAGGCGTTCCTGTGGGGAACCACGGAGGACGTGGTGTTCCGGCGGGAGACGAAGAACGGCGTGCGGCGGAAGGAAGAACCGTTCGAGGGCGTGATTCCGAACCTCGAACGGAGGTACGGGGAGACGGATTCGGAGCGGGTGCGCGAGCACATCGAGGACTTCATGAGCACGACGGCGTGTCCGGCGTGCGACGGCACGCGCCTGAAACCCGAGTCGCGGGCGGTGCTCGTGAAGGACACGTCGATTACGGAGGTGAACCGGATGAGCATCGGGGACGCCCGCGAGCACTTCGAGGGCCTCGAAGCCGGGATGTCCGAACGCGACCGCAAGATCGCGGAAGAGATCCTGAAGGAGATTCGAGCGCGCCTCGGGTTCATGGAGGAAGTCGGGCTCGAGTACTTGACGCTCGACCGGGAGGCGTCGACGCTCTCCGGCGGCGAGTCCCAGCGGATCCGGCTCGCCACCCAGATCGGGTCGGGGCTGGTGGGCGTCCTCTACGTGCTGGACGAACCCTCGATCGGCCTGCACCAGCGGGACAACGACCGCCTCCTGAACACCTTGGAGGAGCTCCGCGACCTCGGGAACACGCTCATCGTAGTGGAGCACGACGAGGAGACGATGCGGCGCGCGGACACCATCGTCGACATGGGGCCCGGTCCCGGCCGGCACGGCGGCGAGGTGGTCGCGCAGGGCGACTTCGACGACATCGTCGCGTCCGAGGACTCCATCACGGGCGACTACCTCGCGGGCCGCAAGCAGATTCCGGTGCCGGAGGAGCGCCGCGAGTGGTCGGACACACTGACGGTTCGCGGGGCGCGCCAGCACAACCTCACCGACGTGGACGTTGACATCCCGGTCGGCGCGTTCACGGCCATCACGGGCGTCTCCGGGAGCGGGAAGTCCACGCTGATGCACGACGTGCTCTACAAAGGGCTCGCACGCGGGATGAACGGGAACACGAGCGTCGACCCCGGCGAGCACGACGGCATCGAGGGCACCGAGAACATCGAGAAGGTGCGCCTGATCGACCAGTCGCCCATCGGGCGGACGCCCCGGTCGAACCCGGCGACGTACACGGGCGTGTTCGACTACGTCCGGGAGAAGTTCGCGCAGACGAAGCTCGCCCAGCAGCGCGGCTACGACAAGGGCCGCTTCAGTTTCAACGTGAAGGGCGGGCGCTGCGAGGAGTGCGGCGGGCAGGGGACGGTGACCATCGAGATGAACTTCCTCTCGGACGTGCAGGTGCCCTGCGAGGAGTGCGGGGGCGCGCGGTACAACGACGAGACGCTGGACGTGACGTTCAAGGGGAAGACCATCGCGGACGTGCTCGACATGAGCGTCGAGGAAGCCCGGGAGTTCTTCGAGGCGGACAGCCGGCTCGGCCGCCGGCTCCAGTTGCTGGAGGACGTGGGACTGGACTACATGCGGCTCGGCCAGCCCTCGACGACCCTGTCGGGCGGAGAGGCCCAGCGCGTGAAGCTCGCGGAAGAACTCGGGAAGAAAGCGACGGGGGACACGCTCTATCTGCTCGACGAGCCGACGACGGGCCTCCACTCGGAGGACGAACGGAAGCTGATTCAGGTGCTGCAGCGGCTCACCGACCGCGGGAACACCATCGCGGTCATCGAGCACGAACTCGACCTCGTGAAGAACGCCGACCACGTCGTCGACCTGGGGCCCGAGGGCGGCGAGCGTGGCGGCGAAGTCGTCGCGACCGGGACGCCAGAGGAGGTCGCGCGCGAGGACGACAGCCACACCGGCCGCTACCTCCGCGACAAACTCCCCGCGGTGGACGCGGAGGGGCCGCGCGACGGCCGCGAGAAGCCCGACGCGCCGGCGCCCGCACAGGACTGACTGGCGTGGGAGTCGGTGTCGATGAACTCGGCGTAATCGGGTGACACGGGGGTTACTCGCTCGGGCAGTCGCCGCCGCAATCCCGGCGTTCTTCCGGGTTCCGGCCCACCCTCTGGGTATGTCCGAGCAGACGAAAGCCGACTACATCGACGACGTGCGCGTGGACGAGGAGTGGGACGACCACCCGAGCGAGAGCGAGCTCGAGGAGGCCGTGGAGAGCCTCGAAGCGAGCGGGTTCGAGGTCGAGGTCGTCCCGGACGCCGAGGCCGCGCTCGACTTCGTCACCGGAGAAATTCCCGCGGACGCGTCCGTGATGAACGGGCACTCCACGACGCTCGAAGAGATCGGGTTCACGGAGTACCTCAACGAGGGCCAGCACGACTGGGAGAACCTCCACGCGGAAGTGTTCAGCATCGACGACGACGAGGCGCGCGCGAAGGCCCGACGCGAGGCCCAGACCGCGGACTACTTCCTCGGGAGCGTGAACGCCATCGGCCGCGAGGACGGGACGCTCGTCGCCGCCGACCTCTCCGGCAGCCGAATCGGCGCGTACCCGTTCGCCGCCGGGCACGTCGTCGCCGTCGCCGGCGTGAACAAGATCGTCGCCGACGAGGACGCCGCGCGCGAGCGCCTCCAGGAGTACGCGTACGCGTTCGAGAACGAGCGCGCGCAGGAGGCCTACGGCGTCGAGAGCTACCCCTCGAAGGAACTCGTCTTCCGCCAGGAGACCGTCGAGGGCCGCACGACGGTCGTCCTCGTCGAGGAGACGCTCGGCTACTAAACTCCCGTGTTTTTCTCTCGCGACGCGAGACGGAGAGCGACAGCTACCGTCGCGGTCGCGTTAGGCGTACACCGTTCGCACGGCGTCCGCGAGTTCGTTGACGCGTGCTCGGTGCTCGAGGGAGTCGCGGATGCCGTTGGTGACGTAGGCGAAGGCGATCCCGGTTCCGGGGTCGGCCCAGGCGACGCTGCTGCCGAGGCCGCCGTGGCCGAAGACGCGGTCGGGGGCGACGGTGCCGTACTTGTCGTGGGCGGTGCCGGCGCGGACGACGCCCAATCCGTAGCGGCGGGGGACGGAGAGCGTCGGGTCGCGTTCGGTCTGGGCGTGGACGCGGGTGAGGGTGGCGACGGTGTCGGTGGCGAGGATGCGGTCGTCGCCGATGCGGCCGCCGTTGGCGAGGCAGGCGTAGAAGCGCGCCATGTCCGCGGCGGTGCCGACGCCGCCGGCGGCGGGGATTTCGGCGCGGTGGATGGCCTCGCGGTTGAAGGTCGCGGCGGAGTCGCTCCGGTCGGGGCCGAGGCCGCTGTCGGGGGTGCGACAGC
Source organism: Salarchaeum sp. JOR-1 (assembly GCF_007833275.1). GTDB lineage: Archaea > Halobacteriota > Halobacteria > Halobacteriales > Halobacteriaceae > Salarchaeum. The sequence continues at coordinate 408,341 of NZ_CP042241.1, forward strand.
GGTCGGGGTCGGCGAACCCGGTGAGCGTCGCGATGTCGTCGGGTTCGCTCTCGGGCAATCCGATGTGAGTGTGTTCCATCTCGATGGGCTCGAAGACGTGGTCGCTGGCGTACGCGCCGACGGAGCGCCCGCTGACGCGGCGGACGAGTTCGCCGGCGAGGAACCCGAAACTCACGGGGTGGTACGCGGGCGTACCGAGGTTTCGCGGGGCGGCGTCTTCGAGGATGCTGACGGACGCGTCCCAGTCCGTCCACGCGTCGGGCTGGCGGTCGAGGTCGGTGAGCGCGAGGCCGGCGCGGTGCGTGAGCACGTCCGCGACCGTCGTCTCCGCCTTCTCCGTTCCCGCGTCGGCGTACTCGGGCCAGTGGTCGGTGAGTGGGTCGTCGTAGGCGAGAGCGCCCTCGTCGACGAGATGGTGGACGCACGCGGCCGTGTAGGGTTTCGTGCAGGAGAAGAGGACGAACTTTCGGTCGGGCGTCACGGGGTCGCCGTCCGGCCCCGTCTCGCCGCCCGCGAGCGAGAGGACGCGATCCTCGCCGTCGTACACCGCGAGCTGCGCGCCGTGGTGGAGTCCAGCGTCCAGCTGAGCGGCGAACAGCTGTTCGATTCGCGCCGGGCCGTCCGCGTCGAAGACCGACATACCGGAACCTGGATGTCTGTCGACAAATACGTTCGGCCGAACGGCTTAGTGCGGCGGCGTGAAACGACGGGTATGGAGCGGCTGTACCTGTACGACGGTGCGCTCGCACTCATCGGGCTATCCGTGATAGTACAGACCGCGGTAACGGGCGATAACGCCGCGCTGACCGCGGTCGTCGCAGTCAGCGGCGGCGCGATGGTCGTCGGCGCGGGCTACGACGCGCTTCGGCGCGACCCGGCGGCGTTCGCGGTTCCCGCGGGCGCGGTGCTCGCGCTCGTCGTCGCCGCCGGAGTAGCGCTGTGCGGCGCGCTGTTGAACGTCGCGCTCGCCGCGTGAGGTCTCCCAAGACCTATCTCGATACGGGGCCTACGACGGGGTGATGTACGATTTCGCCGTCGTGGGCGTCGGACCGCCGGGCGCGCGGTTCGCGCGGCGGGCCGCCGAGGAAGGCTACGACGTCGTCGCGTTCGAACGCGGCGAACTCGGGAAGCCGCTCGCGTGCTCGGGCCACGTCAGCCTCGATGTCTGGGAGTACGTGCCCGCGGAGGCGCGCGAGGAGTTGTTCCAGAACGACATCTACGGCGCGCGCTTCCACACGGGCGGCGCGGACTCCGAGAGCCACGAGTTCTACACGGAGACGCCGATTTCGAACGCGGTCGACCGCGTCGAGTTGGACAAGGCGCTCGCCGGTGCGGCTGCGGACGCGGGCGCGGACGTGCGCGAGCACCACACCGTGACGGGCGTCACGGAGCGCGCGGGCCACGTGGAACTCTCGGTGAGCGGGCCGGACGGCGCGTTCGAGACGGAGGCGCGGATGGTCGCCGGCTGCGACGGGCCGCGTTCGCGCGTCCGGGACGAACTCGGACTGCCGGAGCCGGAGGAGTTCCTGCACGGCGTGCTCGCGTTCGACCCCGAGCCGGACAGGCAAGACTTCGTGGACGTGCACCTCACCGTCCCCGGGTTCTTCGCGTGGCGAATCCCCCGGGGGCCGGGCGGCGTGGAGTACGGGCTGGCGGCCGCGCCGTCCGCGGACGGGGACGTGTCCGCGCGGTTCGACGACCTGGTCGCGGACTACGGGGTCGCAGAGCGCATCGAACACCGGTGTTCGGGCCTGATTCCGGTCGGGCCGCCCGACTCGGTGACGGGCACTCGCGGTTTTCTCGTCGGTGACGCGGCCGGGATGACGAAGCCGTTCACGGGCGGCGGCATCCTCTACGGGATGACCGCGGCCGACCACGCCGCGGCCACTATCGATCCCGCGAATCCGCGGACGCTCGCGGACTACGAGCGCGCGTGGCGGAACGACCTGGAACGCGAGATCAGACTGGGGAAGCTCATCCGAGCGGGATACGACGCGCCCGCGGCCGTTCAGAAGCTCGGGATACGGCTGTTCGAGGGCGAAATCGGCGTGCACATGGATCGCCCGACCAGTCTGTTCTCCGCGGAGCAGGTGCGGTCGATGCTGCGCTAGTACGTGGGGAGGCGAGCCGAGCGGTCGCTCCCCTCGACGAAGGGGAGCGTTTCGAGTTCGCCGCGGCTGTCGCCCACGGAGACGGTGGCGTCCGCGGGCGTGTCGAAGTCGACGTACGCGAGCGCGAGGGGCGCGTCGAGGCTGCGGCTGTACCGGACGCGCGTGAGTTCGCCCACTGCGTCGCCGTCGTGGTGGACGTCGGCGCCGTCCGCGGTCGTGTCGTCGAGGCGGACGCCGACCAGTCGCTTGCTCGGGCGGCCGCGGTTCTCGACCTTCGACACGATCTCCTGGCCGACGTAACAGCCCTTCTCGAAGTCGAGGGCGTTCCGGACGCCGGCGACGTTCGGGATTCTGTCCTTGAGTTCGTACTCGAAGAGCGGCGTGCCGGCTTCGAGGGTGAGGGACTCCCAGACGGTGCGGCCGAACGGCGCGGCGTTCAGGCCGCGGGTGAGCAGCGTGTCGAAGACGGTCTCGGCGTCCGCGGCGGCGCACACCACGTCGTAGCCCTCCTCGCCGGTGGGCGCGTCCGTGCGCACGACGGTGACGCCCGCTTCGTTGATGCGGCCGCGGTCGAACGTCAACTGTTCGTCGGGCGGCGTACCGCCGTGCAGTACGCTCGCCACCTTCTCCGTGGATTTCGGGCCGTGCACGCCGAACACCGCGAACTCCTCGGTGGCCTCCCGAATCTCCACGTCCTCGATGAAGACGTTCTCCCGCCACTCCTCGGCGATGTCGCCCGCCGTCTCCGGGGGCGTGAACACGAGGAGTTTGTCGTCGGCGTTGTAGACGTACATGTCGGTGCGGACGCGCGCCTGCGGGTCGAGCAGGAGCGCGTAACATCCCTCGCCGTCGCTCGCGGGGACGCGGTTCGAGACGGCGTTGTCGACGAAGTCGACGCGGTCGTCGCCCGTGACGACGAGCACGCCGTACGCCATCTCGGTCGCGCCCGCGGCGTTCCGGACGGCGCGCTGCGTGCGCTCGGGCCGACCGTAGTCCGCGGGGAGGTCGCGGTCGCCGACTTCAGCGAACGACGCCCCGTAGTCCTCGTGGAACTCCCGCAACACAGTCATACGTAAACGAGCGGGCCGCGGGCGGTTAAAGGCACAGAAACCCGCGCTGCTGGAAGACACCCCCTGTTGAACCGCACTCGCTGCTAATCCGGTGGTGGCGCGCGGAATCGAGCGTTCTAGGAGACGCCGTCAGGACTCGCGCCACTTGGTGCCGCACTCGACGCACGTGAACAGCCGAACCTCGTAGGAGCCGCCCGGTTTCGGCATGATCTCGTAGTACGCCCGGTCGCTGTCGCAGTCGCTCGCCGGACAGGACTCCTGTATCGTCTCGGAGTCGTCCCGGGTCGCGTCGGCCACCTCGGGCGCCCCGTCGTCCTGCTGTCCATCCTGCGTCGTCATCGCCGCTTCTGCCTGTGAGTCCCGCGGCTCCTCGTGGTCACAGGAACGACACACCCACGTGTCGCCCGCCGTGTGCATCATCGAACCACACTCGTCACAGAAGTGCATATAGCGTTCGAATACGCGATTGCCGGATATATGTGTTAACTTCCGGTCTGTCCGGGGGTTCGGGCAACTGCGTTGGGTGGCCTGGCTGTACTGGAACAGACGGGAAATACGGCCCGTGGAACGCTGTGCGTGTATCGAGCGGTGCTGGAGCGGGTTTTGCGAAGGACGTTTTAGCGGGTGTCGCGAAGCCTACACCATGACTCGGGACGGTTCGTTCGACCCGGAAGACCAGAACGCGCGGGAGGTCGCTGCGGAAGCGGGACAGGATCACGAGGAGTTTCTGTCGCTGTTACCGCATTACTACCGTGGCGAAGTGGGGCAGATGTCGACGCATCTGAGCCGCCTCGACCTGACCACCGACTGGGCGATTGCCCTGCTCACGGCTGTCCTCGCGCTCTCGTTCGGGAGCGTCGACAGCCCGCCGTACTTCATTCTGCTCGGAATGCTCGCGTTGATAATGTTCCTGTTGTTCGACGTTCGGCGCTATCGGACGTACGACGCGACCCGGTCACGCGTCCGGTTAATAGAGGAGAACGTCTTCGCCAACGCGTTCGATCCGTCGGGAACCATCCACCGAAACTGGCGTGGAGAGCTCGGTGATGACTTGCGGAAACCGACGTTGAAGGTCTCGAGGTTGGAGGCGCTGTCTCGGCGTCTGAGACGCGTCTACCTCCCCCTTCTCACCGTGTTACTGCTCGCGTGGTTGTTCCGGATTACGGTCTTCGTATCCGGTGAAAACCCGCTTGAGACGGCGGCGATCCCCGGCATCCCCGGAGCCGTTGTTGTCGGTATCGTCACCGCGGTGTACCTCGGGGCGCTCCTGCTGGCGCTGTGGCCGACCTCACGAGAGGCAAAAGGAGAGTTTCACGGGGAAGAACCCGGTGAGTGGAAAACCGAGGAGTGAGGGGCGTATCCGTGGAATCGTGCTCCGCGGGACGTGCAGTCGATGGCGGCTCTCGACCCTGCAACCCGGCGTCACGAGCGTGCACGACGTCAGAACGGGAGGCGGTCGAGCACGCGGTCGAACCACGTTTCCTCGGCGTCCTCGCGGTCTGGCTCGGCTTTCGCGGTGGCGGTGATGACGGTGCGACCGTTCTCCGTCTCCGCGGTGATGAGGGAGTCGGACTTGAGGGCGGAGAGCGCGTCTTCGAGGGTGTCGATGTCCGCGTCGACGTGTGAGCGGAGTTCGAACACCGTCATCCCCTCGTCGCGGCCGACGAGCGCGTCGAGTATCTCCGTCTGGGGGTGCTCTCGGTCGCGGTGTTCGCGCGCTGCCTGCATGGCGAGACGTACGCGTCGCCGGCCCTTAGCCGTGTTCCCCGGCGAGCGGTAGTCTTTTGTCGCTGGCTCGGATACGCGTTCGCCAATGGGACTCAGGTGTTCGCTGCTCGGCCACGACTTCGGGGAGCCCGAGGTCGAACGCGAGCGCGAAGAACGCGGGAACGAAGTCGTCGAAACCGTTCGAGAGGTCAAAGTCTGCGAACGGTGCGGGTCGGAGTCGGTCGTGAGCGAGAACACCGAAGTCCGCTCGATCAAGCCCGACCCCCGGGCCGAGAACGGATCCGCGCACGTGGAACCGGACGCGGAGACGGCGTCGCCGTCGTCGCACGCGCCCGACCTGGAAGCCGCTGTCACGCGCGTCTCCGAGGACGACCCGGGGGACGCGTCGTCCGGGGACGCGGGCGTGTCGGGCGAGTTCGGGGACGTGTCCGCTGAGGAGGACGACGGCGTCATCCTCTCCGACGACGACGAATCGGACGAGGCGGAGGTGCCGGCTGACCGCGAGCCCGGCCAGTGGCCGGACGCGGGCGACACCCGGCAGGACGAGCGCGCCGGAACAGCGGCGAACCCGAGCGCCGTGCCGGACGAGGCCGCGGGCGACGCGGACGGCGGCGCGGAAGTCATCGACGCGGACGCCGAGAGCGAACCGAGCGAGGGAGACACCTCCGAAAGCGAGCACAGTCCGTGGCCGGACGTCGACGGCGACGACGAGGGGTTCGACGCGAAACCGGGGGCTGGCGGCGGTGTCGAGTTCGACGAGAGCGGGCAGGCCGCGGCGCAGGCCGAACACGCGAGCGAGGACGAGGACGTGGAGTACGTCGAAGCCGGGTTCGAGTCCACGGGCAGCCTCGACCCCGAGCACGCGACCGACGCGGACGGAACCGAACTCGTCTGTCCGCAGTGCGGCCACCGGACGGCAGTGAGCGGGTCGTCGCTGCGCGCGGGCGACATCTGTCCCGAGTGCCGGAAGGGCTATCTCGCGGAGCAGTAGGACACGAAGGGGTTATAGTTCCGCCGCGGCTTCTCCCGTCCATGAAGGAGTACAAGATGCGGCGGGGAGAGCACCTCGAAGACCGAGTTCCCGACCTGAAGGGGAAAGTCGAGGAGTACTTCGGCGAGATCTCCGCGACGGAGGAGTACAAAGGCAGCGACCTCTACGTCGTCGAAGACCCGGACAATCCCGTGTTCGAGCGCGTCGTCGCCGGCGCGGTCGAGTACTCGGGGAAGAAGGACAAACTCGGCGTCGACTTCGTCGAGCGCGACGCCGCGGACGTCATCGCGGAGGGGAACGCGGACGCCGCGCAGGACGCCGTGAGCGCGAAGAACGACTTCTTGAAGGAAGTGACGGGCCGGGACGCGAAGTCCCGCCGCGACTCGATGAAGCGCTCGGTCGAGGATGACGCCGACAAGCCGGACGGCGTCTCGTAACCTTATCGGTTGAGTTTTTCGCGGCTGACGGAGATGCCGGACGGCGTGACGATGAGCTGGTCGTCGCCCTTCTGGACGATGTCGCCGCCGACCTCCTGGGCGACCTGGCGGAGTTCGTCGATGACGTGGTCGACCATCTTGTCTTCGGTGCGGAGGCGGGTGATGTCGGCGATGACGACGTCGCCGTCGTAGACCGCGTCCTTGATGGCGATGACGTCCTCTTGACCGTCGATTTCGGCGATGTGGACGCTCTTGCGTGCGTTTCCGGCGCTAGTTTCGAAGTCGCCGACGTCGAGTTCGACGTAGTCCTCGGTCGAGCTCCCGCCCGCGCCGAGAATCTTATCCATGAATCCCATACCGTAGTCCTCCCGAGGCGTCTCAATAGAGTTTACGGAGAACGGGGCTGCCGGTTCACGGAGTTTTACGCGGGTCGGTCGACTCCCATCGGGTATGACGTTCAGTATCTGTGTGCGCGAGGAGTACGAGGACGACGACGGCGACACCCAGCACCGGTTCGGGGTGGCGGTGACGACGCGGCTCCCCGGCGTCGGGACGCTGTGTCCGTTCGTCTCCGAGAACGGGGCGGTGGCGACGCAGAGCCTCGTGAACGTCGAACTCGGGCGGAAGGGAGTCGAGTATCTCGACGACGGGCTCGCCGTGGCGGACGCGCTGGACGCGCTGTTGAACGCGGACGACGGGAAGCCCGAACGCCAGTTACACGGCGTGGACGCGGAGGGCGAGTTCGCGTTCTCGGGCGAGGAGTGCGGGGAGTGGTTCGGCGACCTCGTGGGGGAGAACTACACCGTCGCGGGGAACCTCCTCACCGGCGAGTCCGTCATCGAGGAGACGGCGGCGGCGTACGAGGGCGGCGACCGAGAGGAGCCGCTGGCGAAGCGACTCATCGACGCGCTCGGGGCGGGGCAGGCGGAGGGCGGGGACAAGCGCGACGACCTCGAGGTGCAGTCCGCGGCCGTGACGGTGGCGACGACGGAGGACCGCGAGTTCGACCCGTACTACGACGACCTGCGCGTGGACGCGAGTACGGATCCCGTGCAGGAGCTCCGGGAGACGTTCCGGCTCGCGAGCGAGGGACAAGAGACGGCGCTCGAGAAGTACGCGGAGGAGGCGGAGAACGCAGAGGAGACAGCGAGCGTGGAGAGCGCGAGCGAGGACGGCGAGGCGTAGTCAGGCGCTGCGGACGCGACTGGCGCGCGAGCGGCCGCAGACGGTGCATTCGGTGACGCGGTAGGGTTCGCGGGAGTACGCGCAGTTCTCGCCGTCCGGGCCTTCCTGGCGGAGTTCGATGGTGACCAAGTGGGTGGTCGTGGCGTCGCAGACCGGGCAGGGTTCGTCGTGGCGTTGCGGGCCCCGAGACATCGTGCGTCGCCCGAGTGTAGATCGACCGTCCGCATATAATTTTCTCCGAATTACTCAGGGAACGAACTCGTAGAGGTCGTCGCCGACGTAGTGGATGGACGTGACGACCTTCCCGGAGTCCCCGGTCATCTCGCTTCCGGAGACGAGCGCGCGGCCGACCGCGAGGGCCTTCCCGTGCGTCTCCTCTACGACGACGACGAGGTCGCCCTCGCTGATGGAATCGTCAGCGGCGACGATTCCGGGCCGCATCACGTCCGCGCCGCCGCTCACGAACGAGATAGCGCCCGCGTCTACCGTCACGGTTCCCGTCTCGGGGTCGGCTTCGTTCGCGCCGCGCACGGTGACGAACGGTTCGTCGTCGATGTAGCACGCGAGCGGCTCGCCGTCCACGAGAATGAGGTCGAACGCGGAGTCCGCGAGCTCCACGAGTTCGTAGGTGTCCGCGTCGAACGACACGCCGAGGGTAGCTTCGAGGTTGTCGTTCAGCCGCGACACTTCGTCGCTCCGCAGGTGGTGGCGCGAGGAGATCTCCATACGGTCTCCTGTGTCGGCTCACCGCTTAAAACGTCCGTCTCGCGACGTCGCGTCCTGCGCGGGGAGGGCGACACCACTAACTACGGGACTCACCTATCCCGGAGTATGTCAGACGAGCAGGCCGCGGCGGGTACCCCGGACGGACAGGGGCCCGTGCGCGTCCCTCAGGATCTCGCGGATCGACTCGAATCGAAGCGCGAGGATCTCTTCGAGAAGTTCGGCATCGAGGACGCGTTTCCGCCCGAGGTCGTCGAAGAAGCGGAGGCCCGCACCGAGGGCGTCCAGCAAGAGATCCAGGACGAACTCGGCGAGCGCGAGGATCTCCGGGAGCTGACGACGTGGACGACGGATCCGGTGGACGCCCAGGACTTCGACGACGCCATCAGCGTCGAGGAGCGCGAAGAGGAGTACGTGCTCTGGGTGCACATCGCGGACGTGACGCACTACGTCACGCCGGACACGGAGATGTGGGAGTCCGCGGTGACGCGCGCGAACACCGTCTACCTCCCCGGGTACACGGTGCACATGCTCCCGCCGGTGCTCGCGGAGACGGTGTGTTCGCTCGTCCCGAACGAAGACCGGCTCGCGCACACCGTGGAAATGCATCTCGACAAGGAGACGCTGGGGTACGACACCATCGACATCTACAAGTCCGTCATCCACTCGGACGAACGCCTCACGTACACGCAGGCCGAAGACCGCCTCGACGACCCCGACAGCCCGCTGCACGACGAGATCTCGCTCGTGTTCGACCTCGCGGATCAGATGCACGAACAGCGCAAGGAGGACGGCTCGCTGGTGCTGAATCCGCGGCGTGACCGCGCGCACACCATCATCGAGGAGAGCATGCTGAAGGCGAACAAGGCCGTCACCCACGAACTGATGTGGAACCGCGGCGTGGAGGCCGTCTACCGCGTCCACCCCCAGCCGAGTCCGGACGAGTGGAGCGACGCGCTCCGCGAGATCCAGGAACTCGACGGCGTCTCCGTCCCCGGCGACTCCTGGGACGACCCGCGGAAGGCCGTGAACGCGACGCTCGAGCAGGCGCCCGACCGCCAGCTCGGGCAGATTCAGTGGGCGGTGATGAAGGTGATGCCGCGCGCGAAGTACATGAACGACCCGTTCGGCGGCCACCACGCGCTGAACTTCGAGATTTACGGCCACTTCACGAGCCCGATTCGGCGGATGAGCGACCTCGTGAACCACTGGATCGTCTACCAGAACGACGTGCCGGAGACGCTCATCGAGCTCTGCGACCACGCGAGCGACAAGCAGAAGGACGGCGAGCAGGCGGAACGCGAGTACAAGCAGTTCCTCGAGGAGGTCGGCCTCGACCCGAACGCCGTCAACAACCGCGGTATCGAGGTCGCTGACGTGGACGATATCGAATACTGATACGCCTTCCGTGGTTACGTCGAAGTAGAGCACGAACTCGCGCGCACAGCCGAGGTCTCGGCGACCCCACTCGACCGCCCGCGCCGTCCACGGACGGGGTGCCTCGTATCCCGCCGCGCCGACGAACGCCAGCGCCACCGAGACGCCGGGGATCAGATCACGCTCACAGAGACAGCACCCGAGTCGATTGCGTCCGCGGGCACGGTCGCCGTCCAGAGTATCGACACCGAGTCCGGTTCGACCGTCGCCGTCGAGTAACCAGCACACGGCGACGGGTAGACTCGGTCAGTCAGACACCACCTCCCGGCGCGCACATATACGTATACAAGAGCCGGTTCCTGGCGGGTTTTCTGGCCGCCACGGTTTTTCGTCGGAAAAACCGCGTTTCGGTAGCTGCCTCCTGAAGCGTTTTCCGTGGCGATACGCTCAGTAGAGGTGTGTCCGCGACTATCGAGACGCCCGCGTCCGAGGAGCCGTGTGCGTACTGTGGGTCGCGCATCTTCGACCACGACCCGATTTGCGTCCGTGATTGTGAGGCGAACTGTGGCTCTCCGAGCTACTTCTGTAACTACGCCTGTCTCTCGGCGCACATCGAGGAGAACAATCTCACCGAGGGCGATGCGTGCGAGTGGCAGCCCGGCGAACGCGACTGTTGCTGAAGTGGGTTCGAGGATTGGCGTGCCGTGACTGCGGGGGTTCACGCGCTCGGACGCGTGCTCGACCGATGCGACCCAGCGCGCCCCAAACACCCGGGAAACCGAGCGCACACCCGGATATACAGACCACAGAATAGTGTTGTCACTCCGTTAGCGGGCCGGCAGGCTCGGAGCAGCTGCCAGAACGCCGTCGCACCACGCCGGTACCGCACCGCGCGTTCCGAATCGCCGCCTCGTCGCGGCCCGCCTCCGTCCACAACTCGAACGCACGCTGGACGCGCCCACGCCGAGGGGTCGTCTGAATACTCACGCTGACCACCCCGGGTTTCCGTCGAGTGAATCACGGGCGGGCGTCGACCCGGATTTGTACCGGGAATCCACTCGGTTCTGAGCGGTGTTCGTTACGGCTGCGGGTAGAACGAAGGTTGTGGAGAGAAGGGCGGAGGCGTGGCTCTCCGGGATAGTTCGACGGGAAGAACCGGGGTAGTGGACTCGCTGGGATTTGAACCCAGGGCCTCTTCCTTGCGAAGGAAGCGATCTACCACTGATCTACGAGCCCGCGTGTTTGATTGGAGTGGCGGCGCGAATTTGTACCTTGCGTTTTCGGGTGACTGGAGAGAGGCGTGCGCGGTCACTCTCGAGTGTGGAAAACGGGAGAGAGGAGAGTCACGTGAGAGCCGCGCAGTGAGAAGCGCGAGGCGCTTCTCGGCTCGCGGGCGATGCCCGCTCGCTAGGTCAGTCAGCCAGAAACGGCTGACTTAGTCTTCCAGAACGATTTCGATACTGACGTCGTTCGGGACCTGGATTCGCATGAGCTGTCGGAGCGCGCGTTCGTCCGCGTCGATGTCGATGAGACGCTTGTGGACGCGCATCTCCCAGTGTTCCCACGTTGCCGTCCCCTCACCGTCCGGGGACTTTCGCGACGGGACTTCGAGAGTTTTCGTGGGGAGCGGAACCGGCCCGCTGATGTTAACGCCGGTTTTCTCCGCGATCTCGCTGACATCAGCGCAGATGTCGTCGAGGTCGTCGGGACTGACACCGGCGAGGCGAACGCGTGCCTGTTGCATGCGTTAGTTAGGCCTCGTTGACGTCGAGGACCTTGCCGGCCGCGATGGTCTGACCCATGTCGCGGACCGCGAAGGAGCCGAGTTCCGGAATCTCGGAGGACGGCTCGATGCTGAGGGGCTTCTGCGGGCGGACGGTGACGACCGCGGCGTCGCCGGACTGAATGAAGTCCGGGTTCTCCTCGGCGACCTCGCCGCTCGCGGGATCCATCTTCTTGTCGATGGATTCGATGGTACACGCGACCTGCGCCGTGTGCGCGTGGAAGACGGGCGTGTAGCCGGCCGTGATGACGGACGGGTGCTGCATCACGACGACCTGCGCCGTGAACGTCTCCGCGACCGTCGGCGGTTCGTCGGCGGGACCACAGACGTCACCGCGGCGGATGTCGTCCTTGCCGATACCGCGGACGTTGAATCCGACGTTGTCACCGGGCTCGGCGCTCGGGACTTCCTCGTGGTGCATTTCGATGGTCTTGACCTCGCCACCGACGTCAGACGGCTGGAAGCTGACGTTGTCGCCCGTGTTCATCATCCCGGTCTCGATACGTCCGACGGGGACGGTACCGATGCCGGAGATGGTGTAGACGTCCTGGATCGGGAGGCGCAGCGGCGCGTCCGTCGGCGGCTGCGGCTCCGGCAGGTTGTTGAGTGCCTCGAGGAGGGTCTCGCCGTCGTACCACGGCGTGTTCTCGGAGGCTTCCGCGACGTTGTCGCCCTCGAAGGCGGACGTCGGGATGAAGGATGCGTCTTCCGTGTTGAACTGGACCTGCTTGAGGAGGTCCTGCACGTCGGAGACGACCTGCTTGTAGGTGTCTTCCTTGTAGTCGACGATGTCCATCTTGTTGACGGCGACGATGAGCTCGTCGATACCGAGGGTGCGTGCGAGGAAGACGTGCTCGCGGGTCTGGGGCGCGACACCGTCGTCGGCGGCGACGACGAGCACGGCGTTGTCCGCCTGGGATGCGCCCGTGATCATGTTCTTGACGAAGTCGCGGTGGCCCGGACAGTCGACGATGGTGAAGTAGTAATCGTCGGTGTCGAACTCCTGGTGGGCGATGTCGATGGTGACACCGCGCTCGCGCTCCTCAGCGAGGTTGTCCATGACGTAGGCGAACTCGAATCCGCCCTTGCCCTTCTCCTCGGCTTCTTCCTTGTGCTGTTCGATGACGTGCTCGGGCACACTCCCCGTCTCGTAGAGGAGTCGCCCGACCATCGTGCTCTTTCCGTGGTCAACGTGGCCGATGACGGCCAGGTTCTGGTGCGGTTTGTCGCTCATGGTCAGGATTCGCGCGTAAGTGCGCTCTGTGCGTTTTATTCGCCTGATTCGGTTAAAACCATTTCGGAATCCCCTTAGCCGCATCACCACGCCGCCTGCCGATTACTGGAAACGAGTGGCGTGGCAACTACTCGCACTCAGTCGAGTCGCGTGATGTCCGCCAGAACCGCCGTCGCCGTCTCGGGGCCGCCCGCACCCGCCCCGCTGAGGTTCAAACGACCGGCGTGTTCCGTGTCGAGCTGAACGATGTTGTCCGTGCCGGTGACGGCGAGCGGGTCGTTCTCCGGGACGAGGCGCGGACCGACGCGAATGCCGCCGCTGGCCGTGACCTCGCCAATGAGGCGAACCGTCCGGCCGTCCTCCGCAGCGACCTCCAACGCGCTCCCCGGGAAGTCCTCGATACCCTCCACGTCAACGTCCTCGAGGGAGTAGCCACCGCCGTGGATCACGTTCGCGAGAATCGCACCCTTGAGCGCGGCATCCGTCCCGTCCACGTCGAACGAGGGGTCGGCCTCCGCGACTCCGAGATCCTGCGCCTCCGCGAGCACGTGCTCGTAGCCCAGTCCGTCCGCGCTCATCCGAGAGAGCACGAAGTTCGCAGTGCCGTTGAGAACGCCGCGCACGGCGTTCACGCGCTCCGCACCGACGCCCTCGATGGTCGAAAGGACGGGGATCGTGCCGGCGACGGTCGCCTCGAACCGGAGGTCGCCCGCGCTCGACTCGGCGAGCGCGACCACGTCGTCGTAGCGCTCGGCGACCGGCCCCTTGTTCGCGAGTACGACGTGTTTGTCCCGCTCGAACGCCGCTTCGACGTGCTCGAATCCGGGATGGGCGTCTCCGAGCGTCGTCGGCGTCACCTCGACGAGCACGTCGTACTCCGCAGCGAGCGCGTCAGCCGGATCCGCCTCGCCGACCGACCCGACTCGCTCCTTGTGCGCGAGCGCGCCCTCGACGTCGATACCGTCGGCGTCGGCGACCGAGCCCGTCGAGTCCGCGAACGCCGTCACCGTATGCCCGTACTCGCCCGCCAGTCGCGCCGTGGACGCGCCGACCGCGCCCGCCCCGAGGATGCAGAGCCGCATTCAGGCCACCCCCGCGAACGGCGCGACCACGCGCAATCCCTTCTCGTCCGCGATGTCCCGCACCGCGTCAAGCGTGCGCTCGACCGACCCGGATTCGACGGCGAGACGAACGCGCGCGCTGGAGCGCTCGCTCGTCCCCTCCTCAGACGTGAGCGAGAAGTCCGTCACGCTCGCCTTCGCCTCGGATTCGAGCCGGGAGAGCGTATCCGAGAGGTCGGTGTCGATGAGGTGGCCGGCGACGATGACAGTCACCTCCTCGCCGTACTCCTCCGTTCCCGCCTGCGTGACGTTCACGCCGTTGTCCCGGAGCGCCGCGACGATGTCGTCGAACTGCCCCGCCGTACACTCCAGATCGACCTCGACCGGGATGTGGCCGCGCGGTGTGACGTGCCCGCGCTCGTGGAACACGCTCAAGAGGTTCCCGCCGTTCTCCGCGATGGGCTGAAGCGCCCCGAGGAGTTCGCCCGGTTCGTCAACGAGTTCGAGGCGAACCGTGTGAGCCTGCCGTACCGCGTCCTCACTCACGCCCACCACCCCGTGCAGTCAGGATACCTGTAATTGTCGACACGAAGCCCGCTACCGGTGGCTCCGCGTCGATACGGCTCGCAGCAACCCTGCCTGCGTGCATACTCACCCCTCACAGCCCTGTCCGGTATAAGCCTTCGGCAGGGGTCGAAATTGCCGGACAGTGAGGCGGAAGGACGACCCTGCCCGCCCCCAAGAACGCAGAGACCGGGACGCGAGATTGTCAGAGCACGCTATCGGCGGGACTGGAGAAGAGAGAGACGACGGGGCCGGGCAGTGACACAGCACGAGCGCACTCGCGCGAACGAGCAGTTCGGAGAACCCGGACCTTCGCGCGATTCCGTCGCTCGCGGAGCGAGCGAGGGGTAGTCCGGGTTTCACGCCGAGCGGTCGGCGGAGCCGACCCGAGGCGCGAAACGTGGGTTAGAAGTAGTCGATGCTCTCGGGAAGCTCGGTCTTCATGCCCTTGCGCTCTCGGATCTCCGTGATCTTCTCGGGCTGGAGGTTGTCGGAGAGCACGCGGAACCCGGCGTTCTCCGTGTTCCAGGACGCGCGGCCCTCGGTGGCGCTGCGGATGTCACTGGAGAACCCGATCATCTCCTCGACGGGCGCGATACCCTCGACGACCATCAGGTCGCCTTCCTGGTACATGTCGTCGACGCGGCCGCGGCGGCCCTGAATCTCGCCGGACGCCGCGCCCATGTGTTCGGACGGAACGTCGATGCGAACGTCCTGGATGGGTTCGAGGAGTCGAACCTGCGCGTCGATGAGGGCGCGGTGCACGGCGTCACGCACTGCGGGAATGACCTGTGCGGGACCGCGGTGGATGGCGTCCTCGTGGAGACGGGCGTCGTGCAGGCGGAACAGCGCGCCCTGCACGGGCTCGTTCGCGAGCGGGCCGTTGTCGAGGGCGTCCTGCAGGCCTTCGAGGACGAGCTCCATCGTCTCGTTCAGGTGCTGGATACCCTTCGTGTCGTCGATGAAGATGTTCGTCTTGTGGATGTCCTCGACTTCCTGCGAGGTATCCTTGTCCATGCCGGCCTCCTGGAGCGCTTCGCGGCGTTCCTGCTCGGGCATTTCCATGGAGACCTCGCCGAGCTGGATGGCGTCGACGATGTCCTGACCGAGCGGTTCGACGGTGATGTAGAACCGGTTGTGGTTGTTCGGGGAACGCCCCTCGACTTCACGGGACTCCTGGGTCGGGGCTTCACGGTAGACGACGATGGGTTCGCCCGTGATGACCGGAATACCCTGGTTGCGCTCGATGCGCTGCGTGATGACTTCGAGGTGGAGTTCGCCCTGCCCGCTGACGAGGTGTTCGCCGGTGTCCTCGTTGATCTCGATCTGGATGGTGGGGTCTTCCTTCGCGACCTGCTGGAGCGTCTCGATGAGCTTCGGCAGGTCGTCCATGTTCTTCGCCTCGATGGACTTCGTGATGACGGGCTCGCTGATGTGTTCGATGGACTCGAACGGCGTCATCTCCACCGAGGAGACGGTCGAGCCCGCGATGGCGTCCTTCAGGCCGGTGACGGCGGCGATGTTTCCGGCGGGAACGCGGTCGACTTCCTCGCGCTCGCCACCCATGTAGATACCGACGGACTGCACGCGGTTCGTGCCCGCGGTACCGGAGACGTGGAGATCCTGGCCCTTCTCCAGCGTCCCGGAGAAGACGCGACCGGCGGCGATTTCGCCCGCGTGCGGGTCGACACCGATGTCAGTCACCATCAGGACGACCTCGCCGTCGGGGTTCACGTCACGCATGTCGTGCGCGAGGTCGGAGTCCGCGTCGCCACGCCAGACCGTGGGGATACGGCGGGGCTGGGCCTCGACTGGGTTCGGGAAGTGCTCCGCGACCATGTCCAGAACGACGTCCGCGAGCGGCGTGCGGTCGTGGAGTTCCTGGCGCTTGTCGTTGCGTTCGAGTTCGATGATGTCGCCGAAGTCGATGCCGGTGCGCTGCATCGAGGGCATCGAGACGCCCCACTTGTAGAGCGCGGATCCGAAGGCGACCGTGCCGTCCTCGACGCTGACCGTCCAGTCGTCGATGTCGTCGCGGTCTTCGGTCATCCCGCGGATGAGCTCGTTCACGTCGTTGATGACGTCGAGGAGGCGCTCCTGCATCTCCTGGGGGCCCTCCTGGAGCTCGCTGATGAGGCGGTCGACCTTGTTGATGAACAGCGTCGGCTTCACGCCCTCGCGGAGCGCCTGCCGAACGACGGTTTCCGTCTGCGGCATCGCGCCCTCGACGGCGTCCACGACGACGAGCGCGCCGTCGACCGCACGCATCGCACGCGTCACGTCGCCACCGAAGTCGACGTGACCGGGCGTGTCGATGAGGTTCACGAGGTGGTTCGTGCCCTCGTACTCGTGCGTCATGGAGACGTTCGCGGCGTCGATGGTGATACCGCGCTCCTGTTCGTCCTCCTCCGTGTCCATCGCGAGCTGCTCGCCCGCGGTCTCGTCGGAGATCATCCCCGCGCCGGCGAGGAGGTTGTCGGTGAGGGTCGTCTTCCCGTGGTCGACGTGGGCGGCGATGGCGATGTTCCGGATGTTCTCCGGTTCGTCCATCAGCCGCTCACACTGTTCGACGATCTTCTTGCGTCGGCCCATTATGGAGGATTATACCGGTAGCGGGTTCAAAAGGGTAGTGTTTCTCCGCGAGAAAGGCGTCTCCGTACGGTATCGGGTATCACAGCAGAACCCGCGGGCGGCGCAAGAGCCTTATTCGAGCACGCCGTGCTAACGTCTTACATGGATGTTCTCGTGCAAGGTGCGGGGCCGACCGCACCCTTTCTCGGCGCCCGCGACGTCTTCGAGATAGACCACGACCTCACGAAGCCCGTGCACGTCCACGTGCGCGAGAACCCGGACGAGCGCACGTGGGCGGGCCACCACGACGACCACCACGTCCTCAACATCTCCCGAAAAGCCGCCACGTCCGCGATGGCGCGCCAACTCGCGCTCCACGAGTACGCACATATGCGCCGCCACGAGGAAGGACACCCCTCGCACACGCTCTCGATGGACGAAGTGCTCTTCCTCGCGCTCCCCGGCCGCCAGGTCGAGCGTCGCGTGCTCACGCAGTGCTACCAGCTCGCGAACCACGCGAAAGACATCTACGCCGACGACATCACGCTCACCGTCGGGCCGACCGACAAGCTCGCGGCGTTCCTCGAGTCCGAACTCGCCGCCGCCGTCAGCGACCACCCCGCACCCAACCGGGACGGCCACCGGATCACCGCCGGCGCCGACCCCGGAATGACCGCCGTGAACGCCGCCTTCGCGCTCGCGCTCCTCGAACGCCACGACGCCATCAGCCCGACCAGCCGGCTCTACGACCTCGCGCACGCCGCCGACCAGGACACCCCGCACGTGAGCGTCGACGAGTTCCGCGAACGCTTCGCGTCCTTCGCGGACGACCCCGACCAGTCCACGTACCGCCGCGAACTCGTCGACCTCGTCCGCGCGTACGCCGACAGCCAGCCCAGCACGAGCGGCCCCGCGTCCGATTAACGCCGCGAGACCACTGCCGCGCCGACCACGAGGAAGAGCGTGCCGAGCGCGGCGACAGTGACTGTCGGCCCGACAGCGCCGGCGAACACGCCGGCCGCGAGCGCGAGTGGCGACCGAACGACGCTGTACGCCATCGACGCGGCGGACAGCGATGTCGCTCGGCCCGCCGAGGGGACGTGGTCGTTGATGTATCCGTTCGCGACCGGCCGGACGACCGCGCGACCCGCCCGCATCACGACGAACGCGGGAAGTGCGACCCGTGCGACGACGACGGGAACGACGAGGAGAACTGCGGCGAGTACGCCGACCCCGACGACTGCACCCCACGGACCAGCAACGTCCCGGACACGTCCTGCGTGCTGGCCGGTAACCGCCGATGCGACCGTGAACGCTGCGTACAGCAGTCCGAGCGCGAGTCCGGGTGCGAGCGGAACTCCCGCGAGCGCCACCGCCCCCGGGTCGGCGAATCCCGTCGCACCGAGCGCGTCCACGACGGTCGGCTGGACGTACGTGTTCGCGACGCCCGTTATCGCGAGGAACGCGGCGACGACGACGAGGAACGCCCGGAGCGGCGGACGGGAGAACTCCCCACGAACAACGGAGAGCGCCTCGGAGACTGTGATGGTGTTCCCGGCCGCCGGCGCCGCGGGGAGCGTCGCAAGCACGAAAACGCCGAGCGCGTTCAACGTGAGCGCGAGAACGAACGGATAGGCCGGGTCAACCCCGTAGAGCGCGCCGCCCGCGACCATCCCGAGCACGGACACATAGCGGGTGACGGCACCGCCGCGTCCCCGGACGCGAGTGAACAATCCCGCTTCCCCGCGGCTGTCGAGCACCTCGTACAGCCACGCGTCACCGCTCCCGGACTGGAAGGCGAGACCGAGCGCCCAAAGCACGTAGAGAACGACGAACGCGGGAAACGTCGTCGCGACGACGAACCCCGCAAGCGAGCAGACGCTGCACGCGAGGCCGAGCGCGAGGCTCGCGCGCTCCCCGACGCGATCCGCGGCGTACCCGGTCGGGACTTCGAACGCGACGACCAGCGTCGCCGACAGCGCGCTCAACGCACCCACCTGTGGAAACGAGAGCGTGCGCAGGAGGAACAGCGTGAAGACGGGCGTGATGAATCCGACGGAGAGCGTGGCCCGATGGAGGTAGTAGCGGCGGACGACACCCATACGGGCGAGTCACGAGAGAGCGGGAAAACAGTTCGCTGAAACGGATTTTTGTAACAAACCTGTTGCTATCGGGCGAGAGAAACGGAGAAAACCCGTGTTAGCGTGCCGCCGCGGCGACGCGTTCCTTCTCTTCCTTCTGACTGACGGCGTACGTCTGTACGTCGTAATCAGCCGCGCCGAGGAGCTGCTCCGCGAGCGCGTCCGCCGCGCTCGTCGAGGTCTTGAAGGACGCGGAGTGCATGCCGTCCGCGAGGAACTTCAGGGCCTGATCGACGCGACGCTGCGGCGCGACGTCGACCGCCTTCGGAACCGAGATACCGCCGTACTTCAGGCGAACCGTCTCCTCCCGGGGCGCGGCGTTCTCGACCGCGCGCACGAGCACCTGCACGGGGTTCTCCTCCGTGCGCTCGTGAATCGTGTCGAACGCCTCGCGCACGATCTGGAGCGCCTTCTGCTTCTTGCCCGTGTTGTCCTCGGTCTGCATCAGGCGGTTCGTGAGGCGCTCCACGATGGAGATTTCGCTCTTCTTGAACTGCTTGTTCGCGTGACGCCCCATCGTGTGCGCGATGGGCGTGACCGTGATGTAGCGCCGCGTGCTCGGGTCGCGGTACTGGATGTCCGTGACCTCCCACTTGCCGAAGAGCGCGGCGTTCGCCTCCGCCTCCTCGCTACCGGCCGGCGTCTCGGGCTCGGGTGCGTCGCTGCTCATCGTACCGGCTTCTCCGCGTTCCCGCGAACGAGCTCGATCAGCGAGACACCGTTCACCTTCTCGACCTTGTAGTTCACGCCGGAGAGGTCGCCCATCGCACGGCCCTTCGCACCGCCGATACCGGCGATAGTGACTTCGTCGTGCTCGTCGATGAACGAGATAGCGCCGTCACCGGGACAGAACGCGGTGACCTGCTTCCCGTTCTTGATGAGCTGCACCCGAACACACTTCCGGATCGCGGAGTTCGGCTGCTTCGCTTCGATACCAACCTTCTCCAGGACGATGCCGCGACCCTGCGGCGCGCCCTCGAGCGGGTCGGACTTGGACTTGAGTCCGCGCTCTCGCCGCGCGTAATCCGAATCAGACCACCGCTGACTCTGGCGGTCTTTCTTCAGCTTACGGGCGGCATACTTGCCGTTAGCCATAGGGGATGATTACGGAGGCAAATACTTAAATTCGGCCTTTCGCGTTCACGCTCGTGGTACGCGTGAACACACGCTGACAGTCGACGGGCGTCAGGTCAGCTGGATGTCGTCGATGTCGTAGTGTCGCTTCGCGAGCGTCTTCGCGAGCTCGATGTTGTGACCGGCTTCGCCGATGGCGACGCCGCGGTCTTCGTGCGCGACTTCGGCGTACGCGACCGTGTCGCGGTTCTCGCTGATGGTGACGTTGTAGACGGCGGCCGGGCTGAGAGCGTTCGCGACGAAGCCCTCGGGCGTCGGGGCGTCCTCCACGAGTTTGACGTCCCGACCGAGTTCGTCCTCGACGCGTTCGACGTTCCGCCCGCCGGGGCCGATCGCGCTCCCGATTTCGCCCGCTTTCACGACGAAGACGACGCGGTCGTGCTCGTCGTCGACGAGGCAGTCGACAGCGGTAGCGTCCGTGACCTCCTCGAACACGACGATGCACTGGCGGGCGTCGTCGGAGAGCGTGACGGTCATCAGTCCGACTTAGACCCCATCCGGAGGTCGACGTCGCCGGTGCCGAGTTTGACCGGCTTCCCGACGATGACGTTCTCGATGACGCCGTCGAGGTCGTCCGCCTCGCCGTAGATGGCGGCGTCGAGGAGGTGGTTGACCGTGACCTCGAACGCCGCGCGGGCGAGCACGGAATCCTTGTTCCCGCTGATGCCGTGGCGGCCGATGGACTGGATAGTGCCGTCGTTCGTCATGATGTCCGCGACGAGCATCAAGTGGCGGATGTTCACGTCGCCGAGGCCCTGTTCTTCGAGCGTGTCCATCGTCTCGTTGATGATGGCTTCGCGCGCGGCCTCGATACCGAGGGTCTTGTGGATCTCGTGGATGTTGTTACACGAGGTTCGAGTTTCGTCGACGCCGTCGATGCGCAGCACCTTCTTGAGCGCCGACCCCTCCGTGTACAGGACGAACTCCTCGCCCTCCTCCGTGTCCTCCTTCCGGACGACGACGCGCGTGACGTCCTCGATTCCCTTGAACACCACGTCGCGGAGCTGTTCGACGAGCTGGAGGAGGTCGCGGTAGCTCGGCTCCTCGGGGCCGAACTCGAGGACAGTGCCCTGCTGGGTGACTTTCACGCCGAGGGAGTCCTCGATGATGTCCGCGATGTCGCCCGCGATCTCGTTCGTCGAGTCCATGGTCGGCCAGCGCTCCTGAAGCGTGTCCTCGTTCAGGTCGATGCTGACGATCATGTCGGCGACGTTCGTCGAGATGTCGCCGAGCGAGAGGATTCGCGTGGACTCGATATTCCACACGACCTCGTGCGCCTTCTCGCGGTCGTCCCGGTGTTCCTCGTCCAGGTGGACGGTCATCACGGGCGTGTCCGGGTTCTTCCGGGCGTCCACGAGCTCGATAAGCCGCGGGAGGCCCTGCGTCACGTCCATCTCCGCGACGCCCGCGTAGTGGAAGGTGTTCATCGTCATCTGCGTTCCCGGCTCCCCGATGGACTGCGCGCTCACCGTCCCGACGGGGTCAAGGGGGTCGACGCGCGTGTCCATGTACTGGGACTCGACGGCCTTCGCGATCTGTTCTGCCTGCTTGGTCGTGACGCCGTCGCGGGATTCGATGGCGTCGTAGACCTCTTCTTTGAGCCGTCGCGGGAGGCTGCGGTCTTCCACGGCGGCTTCGATGTCGTCGGTGATTTCGGTCATTAGTCGTCACCCTCCGCGAGCCAGGACTCGCCGTGTTCGGAGAGGTTCGTCGGCGGTTCCTTCTCGCCGAGGAACTCTTCGAGGTCTTCGTCGGTCTCGAACTCGGTTTCGAGGATGCGGTCTGCGACGTTCTCCACGTCGATGTCGGTGTCCTCGCTGGAGGACACGCGGACGGGACTGGTGCCGTCCTCGCCGAACTCGAACTGGACGATGGTGTCCGAGGTGTCCCGAACCGTGCCGTCGTACTGGGTTTCGAGTTCGGAGAGGGCGTTGATGAGGCGGCGCTGGAGGTAGCCGGACTTCGACGTCCGGACTGCCGTGTCGACGAGGCCCTCCCGTCCGCCCATCGCGTGGAAGAAGAACTCGGTCGGCGTCAGGCCGTCCGCGTACGAGTTCTCCACGAACCCGTGGGCTTCCGCGGAGAGCTCGTTCTCGGGGTAGTGGCTGAGCGTGCGGTTCTCGTACCCGCGGTTGATGCGTTCGCCGCGAACCGCCTGCTGGCCGACCATGCCGGCCATCTGCGTGAGGTTCAGCATGCCACCACGCGCGCCGGATTCGGCCATGACGACGGCGGGATTGTCGTCGGCGAAGTCGTCCTCCGCGATGTCGCCAGCGGAGTCACGGGCCTTCGAGAGCGTCTGCATGATCTTCATCTCCAGCGTCTCGTCGACGGTTCGGCCGGGCAGGCTTTCGAGGTCGCCGTTCTCGTAGGTCTCGATGAGTTCCTGCACGCGGTCGTACGCGTTCTCGACGGACTCGTCGATACGATCCCGGGCCTCCGAGCTAATCGTCTCGTCGTCGATGCCGATACTGAACCCGAAGTGCATGATGGCGCGCATCGCGAGCGCCGCGATCTCGTTGACGAAGATGCGAGCGCGCGTGTTCCCGTACACCTTGGTGATGGTGTCGACGATCTCGCTCCCGAACTCGCCGACCTCGTCCTCGGCGATAGTTCCCTCGACGAGCTGGCCGTCCTCGATGACGACCTGGTCGCCGGTGGTACCGGTGAATTCGAGGTTGAGGTCGTCGGGGAGGAGTTCGCTGAACAGCTGGCGGCCAGTCCAGTAGGGCGTGCCGTCCGCCTCCTCGCCGGCGGAATCGGGGAGTTCGGTGATTCGGGTCTCCCGCAGGAGGTCGAGCGCCTGCGTCTCGTTGAACGACGGGTTGTCGTTCGTCAGGAGGTACATCCCGCTGATGTGGTCCTGAATCGCGCCGATGATGTTCTCGCCGAACCGCGGGCTGAGAATCTGCTCCTGCACGCGCATGAGGACGCGGGCTTCCGCGCGGGCCTCCTCGTTCTGGAGGGCGTGCATGTTCATCTCGTCGCCGTCGAAGTCGGCGTTGTACGGCGGGCAGACGACCGTGTTGAGGCGGAACGTCTTGTACGGCATCACGACGACTTCGTGCGCCATAATGGACATCCGGTGGAGCGACGGCTGGCGGTTGAAGATGATGATGTCGCCGTCGATGAGGTGGCGCTGAACCTCCCAGCCCTGCTCGACGCGCTCCGCGAGTTCCTCGCACACCTTCTCGGTGACGCGGACGCGGCGGCCGTCCGGCCGCTTCACGTAGTTCGCGCCCGGGTGCGTCTCGGGGCCGTTCCGGACGTAGCGGCGGGCGCGTTCGATGTTCTGGTCGTTCACGACCATCGTCTGCGTCATCTCCGTCGCGACCTGGTCGGGAACACCGACCTCGTTCAGGCTGAGGGTCGGGTCGGGGCTGATGACGGTACGCGCGCTGAAGTTCACGCGCTTCCCGGACAGGCTCCCGCGGAACCGCCCCTCCTTGCCCTTGAGACGCTGACTGAGCGTCTTGAGCGGGCGGCCGGAGCGGTGGCGGGCGGGCGGCGTCCCCGAGATCTCGTTGTCCATGAACGTCGTGACGTGGTACTGGAGGAGTTCCCAGAGGTCCTCGATGATGAGCTGGGGAGCGCCCGCTTCCCGGTTCTCCATGAACCGCTGGTTGATGCGGATGATGTCCACGAGCTTGTGCGTCAGGTCGTCCTCGCTGCGCTGGCCGTTGTCCAGCGTGATCGAGGGGCGCGCCGTGACGGGCGGCACGGGGAGGACGGTGAGAATCATCCACTCGGGACGGCTGTGCTCGGCGTCGACGCCGAGCACTTCGAGATCCTCGTTCGGGATGTCCTCGAACCAGTCCCGGATGTCGCTCGGCATGAGCTTGTTCATGTCCTCGGTCGTGAGGTCGGTGCCGAGCGCCTTCTCCAATGCTTCGCGGTCCTCGCGGCGCGGGCGGAACTCCCCGCTAAGAATGTCGTTGATTCGGGAGAGGTCGACGCCGGACTCGTCCGCGAGCTCCTGGGGACTGATGGCGTCCGCGTCTTCGTCCTCCTCGTCGGGCTGCATCGCGGACGCGATGCGCTCGGGGTAATCGGAAGCCAGCACTTGCTGAACCTCGTAGTACGTCGTCGGTTTCTCGTGCTTGACGTCGTACTGGACTTCCCCACAGTGCGGGCAGTGCGACTTCTTCCGGGCCTCCCGGATGGCGTCCTTCGTGACGTCGGAGACGTCCTCGCGGAGGCTTCGAGTGCGCTCGACGTCGTCGAGGAACTGCTCCTGTTCGTCCTCCGTGAGCAGGAGGTGACTGCACTCGCGACAGGTCCCGCGGAGGAGGCGGCGGATGAGCTTCGAGAACCCGACGTGGATGACGGGCGCAGCGAGTTCGATGTGGCCGAAGTGGCCGTTACACGAACCCGAGCGGCCGCCGCAGGTCTTGCACTCCAGGCCGGGGTCGATGACACCGAGACGGGGATCCATCAGCCCCATGTCGATGGGGAAGCCGTCGTCGTCATAGGTGTCGGCCGTGATGACCTTCGTCGCACTCATATCCCGGTACTCCTCGGGGTCCATCAGCCCGAAGCTGATTTCGCCTATCTCCTTGGGTGATTGTCCTGCACTCATGTTAGACTGCGTCCTCCAGTTCGAGTCGCGGCGCGATGCCGAGCGCCTTCATCTCGTCGAGGAGGAGTTTGAACGCGTAACTCATCTCGATGCTGTGCACGTCCGTCTCCTCGCCGCAGTTCGGACAGTAGACGCGGCGCTGTTCTCTGTTCTCCACCGCGGTCATCCCGCAGTTCCCACAGATGTCCACGTACTCCTGGTCGGAGGATTCGAGGAGGCGTTCCTTGAGCACCATCGCCGCGCCGTGGGCGATGACGGTGTCGCGCTCCATCTCCCCGAGTCGGAGACCGCCCTCGCGGGCGCGTCCCTCGGTCGGCTGCCGGGTCAAGACCTGCACCGGCCCCTTCGACCGGGCGTGCATCTTGTTCGACACCATGTGGTAGAGCTTGTGGTAGAAGATGTTCCCGACGAAGATCTCGGCCTCGATCTTCTCGCCGGAGACGCCCGAGTAGAGCACTTCCTTCCCGCTCGACTTGAATCCGCGCTCCTGGAGCGAGGATCGGAGTTCCTCCTCGTCCTCGCCCGTGAACGCGGTGCCGTCGACCGTCCGGCCTTCGAGCGCGCCGGACTTCCCGCCGAGCATCTCCAGCACGTGGCCGACCGTCATCCGGGACGGGAGCGCGTGCGGGTTCAACACGAGGTCGGGCACGACGCCCTCCTGCGTGAACGGCATGTCCTCCTGAGGCGCGAGGTGGCCGACGACGCCCTTCTGTCCGTGCCGGCTCGCGAACTTGTCCCCGAGTTCGGGGATGCGTTCGTCCCGAACGCTCACCTTCGCGAGCTTCGAGCCGTCCTCGCCCTCCATCAACGTCACCGTGTCGACGACGCCGTCCTCGCCCGAGCGCATCGTCACCGAGGTCTCGCGGCGCTTCTGCGGGCTCAGTCCACCCATCTCGTCCGGTTCCTCGAGGAATCGCGGCGGACTGGTCTTCCCGAGCAGGACGCTGTTCTCGTCCACGCGCGTCTCGGGGTTGACGAGGCCGTCCTCGTCGAGGTGCTTGTACGCGTCCTCGCCGCGCGCGCCGCGAACGTCGTCGTCCGGGATCTCGAAGCGGTCCTCCTGGCCGCCGGGGTAGCGCCGCTCCTCGCCCTCGTACGTGCGGAAGAAGTGCGAGCGGGCGAGCGCGCGCTCCACGGAGCCCTTGTTCATGACGAGCGCGTCCTCGATGTTGAACCCCTCGTAGCTCATGACGGCGACCGTGAAGTTCTGGCCGGCGGGCCGGTCGTCGTACCCGATCTGCTTCGTCGTCTGGGTGTTCACCATCGCCTTCTGCGGGTAGTGCATCAGGTGCTGGCGGGTGTCCGGGCGGATCCGATAGTTCGCCGCCGGCAGGCCCAGACTCTGCTTCATCATCCCCGCACCCATCGTAATCCGCGGGCTGGCGTTGTGCTCGGGGTACGGAATCATCCCCGCGCCGATACCGAAGATGAGCTGCGGGTCGATTTCGAGGTGCGTGTGGTCGTCGGTGAGGTCGTCCTCCTCGACGGCGACGAGAATGTCCTCTTCCTCCTCGGCGTCGATGAACTCGACCTTCCCCTCGTCGACGAGCGTCTCGAACTCGACCTCGCCGTTCTCGAGGGCGTCGATGTCGGACTCGGTAACGAGCGGCTCACCGTCCTCGACGACGAGGAGCGGGCGGCGCGCGCGGCCCGCGTCCGCGTTCACGATGACTTCGCCCGTGCGTTCTTTCACCGAGACGTTCACCATGTCGCTGATGTCGCCCCGGCGTCGCGCTTCCCGGATGCTCTCGGCGAGCTCGTGCGGGTCGTCGTGCGTCCCGACGAGGCTGCCGTTCACGTAGACTTTGGCTTCCTGTGACTGACTCATGTTAGTCGTCTGCGGAGGTGGGTTCGGTGGTGAGACCGGGCACGCCCTCGACCCCCATCGAGGAGAGTTCCCGTTTCAAGTCCTGTTCGTCGTCGACGTTCTGTGAGAGCTCCATCGCCTGCGCGAAGTTCTTCACCAACCCACAGTTCGGCCCCTCCGGCGTTTCGGAGGGACAGATGCGACCCCACTGGGTCGCGTGCAGGTCGCGCGCCTCGAAGTGCGGCTGCGAGCGCGAGAGCGGACTGCGGAGGCGCCGCAGGTGGCTGAGCACGCCCATGTGGTCGGTGCGATCCACGAGCTGGCTCACGCCCGAACGGCCACCAACCCAGTTCCCCGTCGCGATGGGGTGTTCGAGGCGTTCCGTGAGCACGTCGGAGCGAACGACCGTGTTCACGGTGAGCTGACGGTTCCGCATGTTCGCGCGTTCGAGCTGGTACTTCACGTCCCGCGACAGCTTGTTCAGCGCGGTGCGGAACAGGTCGCGCATCAGGTCGCCGCTGACCTTCAAGCGCTTGTTCGCGTAGTGGTCTTTGTCGTCGGACTCGCGGCGGTCGAGCGCGAGTTCGAAGCACGCCTCCGCCATCCGGCAGAGGTAGAACGCCTTGTTCATCCGCGTCTCCTCCTCCTCGACGCCCTCCTCGTGGAGGTGCGGGAGCAGGTAGCGGTCGATGACGTAGTTCGCGCGCTTCAGCTGGTAGTTCTTGCCCTGACCGGACGCGACGCGTTTCCCGAGCGTCTCGATGGCTTCCTCCTGGGTCTGAACGTCGGCCTCCTCCAGGTTTTCGAGCATGAACTTCACGATCTCGGGGTCGTCGCTGACGCGGTGAACGATCTCCTCGTCGGATTCGAGGCCGAGCGCGCGAACGAGCGTGACGAAATCGATAGAACCGGAGACGGAGGGGAAGGAGACTTCGAGAAGACCGGAGCGGTTGCGTTCACACAGCACGAGCGCTCGATACCCGCGTCGCTGACTGAACGTCTTCGCGACCTGAATCTCGTCGCCGTACTTCGAATCGTACTCCGCGAGAATCTTGTTCGGCGCGAGATCCTCGCTCGTCATCAGCACGCGCTCGCTGCCGTTCACGATGAAGTATCCACCGGGGTCGGCGGGATCCTCGCCGATGTCGATGAGTTCCTCCTCGCTGAAGTCCGAGATGTTGCACTTATCCGAACCGACCATGATGGGCATCCGACCCACCTTCGTCTCCGTCGTGTCCAGAAGCTCCTCGGGCTCCTCCTCGCCGCCGCGCTTGATGGACATCTCCATGAACACGGGCGCCGAGTACGTGATGTTCCGCAACCGCGCCTCCTGCGGATACAGGAGCTCCTCGGATCCGTCCGCCTCACGCACACGCGGTGTCAGGATTCGAACGTCGCCGAGTTCCACCCACACCGGCTCCTCCTCTTCCTTGTCGCCGATGTCCGTGTCGATGGTCTCCTTCTCGTCAACAACCTCCTGCATCCCGCGCTTCAGGAAGGCGTTGAACGAGCGGTAGTGATGTTCTGCGAGTCGTTCCTTCGAAAAATACGCCTTCGAGAGTGTGCGCTTGTTGTCGAGTTCCATCAATCGATCACCAGTCGGTACACAATCGCGGTGTCGGTCGTTCGGGAATCCCGCGTGATCTTCACGACATCGCCGACGCTCGCCTCGTCCGGGAGCGCCGGGTCTTTCCGCTTGATCTTCGGGAGGTCGGTACGTTCGATATCGTACTCCTCGAGGAGATCTTCGACCGCGTCCTCCTCGAGAAGCTCGTGCTCGGGTACGAGTTCGTGGTTAGTTACGTCATCTACCATGGGAACACCTGCCTGGGGGGAGAAGTGGCTCTCACGAGATACTACAGGCACGTACACGCGAAGCCCACTTAACCCTTGTTAAAACAACACGCCGTGAGCCCTGATACCGGACGAGACGCCCTCACACGCCGCTCCCGATTGGAAACCCTTATCAGTAACACCCGGCTACGAAAGAGTGCAGGGAGCCCGGGTGGTGTAGTGGCCCATCATACAACCCTGTCACGGTTGTGACGCGGGTTCAAATCCCGCCTCGGGCGCTTTCCTTTCGACACAAACCTCGTATCGACTGTACTGTCCGAACGATTATTCTTCCGGGGTGCGTTTGACGGCTGTGCAGAACAGCAAGTCGGTCGGCGACGAGACGGAGGTGGCGGCGTTGCACGAACTCGTCAGCCATGGGTATCGGGTGTCGATACCGTTCGGGGACAACGACAAGTACGACCTGGTGGTTGACGACGGGGGGACGCTGTACCGCGTGCAGTGCAAGACGGCGTGGAAGAACAAGCCGCGAACGATTCGATTCAACACGCACTCGCAGACGACGCGGGACGGCGAGTACCACGAGACGACGTACGAGGAGGAGATAGACGCGTTCTTCGTCCGGTACCCCGAGACGGAGACGTTCTATTGGATTCCGATAGCGGACGCGACGACGCAGAAAATGGAGTTACGGTTCGAGGCGGATATCGATCATCCGTCGATTAATTGGGCGTCGGCGTTCGAGTTTTCGGGGGTTATCGGGTGAGGCGGTTTTCGAGGTCGTAGTCGGTTTTGGTGGCGACGTAGAGGGCGTCGTCGAGGAGGGCGGCGAGTTCGGGGATGATGCGGAGGAGGCCGAGGGTGATGAGGACGAGGGCGGCGACGGAGAGGCTCTGGGCGAGGATTTTGTCGGCGAAGAGGTAGGAGATGCGGGGTTCGCTGCGGAGTGGAGCGTAGAGGGCGGTGACGAGGGGGCGAGTCCACTGGAACCACTGGTTGCCGAAGGCGATGGCGATGAAGCTGACGCGGACGACGTTGAGGAGGTAAATGAGAGGGACGACGAGGGAAATGGCGGTGAGGCGGCGGCGGATCGGGGCGGTAGTGGCGGCGATGAGGCCGCTGACGATGGCGATGCTGCCGATGCCGCTGCAGGCGAGGAGGATGTTGGTCGTGATGGGGACGCCGTCGTGGACGAAGACGACGGCGCTGGGATAGGGGTCGGTGACGAACTGGGGAGAGTAGCCGACGAGGGTGATGAGGAAGTACGTGCTCTCTGCAGTGATGGTGATAGCGGCTTCGGTGAGTGCGGGGATGGTTTGGAAGGGGAGGTAGAGGAGGCCCATCACGGCGATGGCACGGGAGAGCCGGACGAGTCGGGGGCGGTCGGTGAGGACGAGGTAGGCGGCGTAGAGGCTGAGGGGGACGGCGAGGGCGGCGAGGAGGCCTTCGATGTAGCTGTTCTGAGAGAAGAGGAAGTGGTCGATGAGGAGCGCCCAGAAGACGGCGAACACGGCCCACGCGGCGGCTGCAGCGACGCGGGCGGGGTGCTCGTCGTCGCGCGCACCGAGAAGCGCGCTGAGGGCGAAGGCCGCGACGACGACCCACGCGAGGGTGTCCGTGAGGGCGAGCGACATTGCCCGTGGATTCGCGGTTCGGGCAGATAGGCGTGACGGTCAGGTGACGGTGCGGCTTCGGCCGCCGTGCGGGGCGGCGCGCTCGCGGACGGTGATGTCGTGGGCGGTTTCGCCGGTGTCGTCGACGACGAGCGCGTCGCCGGGCGCTCGGGGGAGCGCGTCGGCGAGTGCGGACTGGAAGTAGGTTGGGCTGGCGGTTTCGAGGGCGTCGATGTCGTCGCGGGCAGTGAGGCGGTGGGCGACGAGGAGGTCGGCCTGGGAGACGGCGGCCGGGGGGAGCGCGCCGGGACGCTGGGTTGCGAGGACGGTGCTGACGCCGGGTTTGCGGCCGCGGGTGAGGAGTCGCCGGAGGCCGGGCCAGGCGGCGGTGTCGGTGACGGCGTGAGCCTCGTCTACGAGAACCCAGGGAAGGGCGTCGGTATCGCCCGCGATGGCGGCATCGTAAACGGTGTCGGTGACGGCGCGGGTGACGGCGGCGAGCGCGGGCCGGGGGAGACCGGCGCAGGCGAGAACGGTCACGCGGTCGGGGTCGAGAACGTCCGATCCCTCCGCGTCGAAGACCTCCCAGGAGTCGGCGAGCGCGATGGCGTTCCGGGCGGCGCGCCCGGCGGGCGTGTCGCGGGTCGCGAGGGAGTCGGCCATCGCGTCGAGCGTCTCGTTCTCGGCGGCGGCCTGCCAGAGGAGCGCGCCGGGCGGCGTGTGCGGCGGGAGGGAGAGCACGTCGCACCACGTGCGCGGCGGAAGCGCACTCGCAGGAACCCGCGGACGAACGACGGTCGCGGGGACGGCGTCGGGGAGCGTGTCGAACGCCCGCATCGGGTCGAGGACGACAGCGGTGACGCCGTCGGTGCGGGCGAGCGCTTCGGCGAGTACGCCGAGCGTGTACGTCTTCCCGCTCCCTCGTTTCCCGACGACGAGCGCGGCGTGCGGGCCGTTCGCGTCCACGCCGACAGGGGAACCGTGGCTGCCGTCGGGCGCACGGAATCGGCCGAACGGGAGGACTGGGTCGGCGGTCTCGTCGGAGCGACCGAGTACGTACATCACGTCCAGTTGGTCGCGGCTTCCGGTATCAACGCTCGGGCGAGTGTTCAAATACGAGGGCGCGGCCACGAGGGGTATGTTCCACGAACTGCGGCGGGACGAGCGGGCGATAGAGGGGCTTCCGGTGCGGTTGCTCATCGCGTTCGTCGTCGGTGTGGCGACGCTCGGCGTGCTCCTCCAGACGGTGTCCGGAGTCGGGACGCTCGCGACGACCGAACTCAACGTGAAACCGGCTCCGGATGTTGTGGCGCCGGGGGAACAATCGCTGACGCTGTCAGTGGTGGACGCGTCGGGGAACGGCGTGGCGGGCGCGACGGTGCTCGTGAAGTCGGGAACGGCGCGGGTGGACGGGACGGTGGTCGCCCGCACGAACGAATCCGGGGTGGCAG
Organism: Salarchaeum sp. JOR-1; assembly: GCF_007833275.1. Lineage (GTDB taxonomy): Archaea > Halobacteriota > Halobacteria > Halobacteriales > Halobacteriaceae > Salarchaeum. The sequence goes on from NZ_CP042241.1 coordinate 439,695, forward strand.
TAGTGGACGTCGCACCCAGGCTCGGCGCGAACCAGGCGGACGGCACGCTCGTCGTGTCGGTGAAACCGCCCGCTAGCGGCGAGTACGTCGACCGCCGCGGGAACACGCGAATCCTCGTCGTCAGGGGGTACGAGGGCTAGCGGGCGTCCCAGTCGATCCAGTCCTGCTCCCAGCCGTGGCGGCGCTCGTTGCTCTTGGCGGCGCGCTCGCGGTCTTCGCGGACAGTTCGGTTACGGACGGGCGCGCTCGCCTGTTCGCCGTCGACGAGCAGCGGCGCGAACTCGATCCCGCCACAATCGCGTCGTTCGTCCTCCGCGAGGACGACGAGGCGCTGGCGCTGCGTGCCCTCGGGGTAGACGAGGCGTCCGCCCTCGGCGAGCTGGGCGCGGATCGCCCGGGGCGGACGGACGACGGCCGCTTCGACGAGAATCCGGTCGTAGGGCGCGTACGCGGGCAGGCCGTCCGCGCCGTCGGCGCAGTCGACGAGCACGTCGCCGTAGCCCGCGTCGGCGAGCGTCCGCCGGGCGTCGTAGACGAGGGAGCGGTCGATGTCGACCGCGTGGACGTGCTTGGCGCCCGCTATCTCCGCGAGCAACGCGACCGTGTATCCGACGCCCGCGCCGACGACGAGCACGTCGTTCCCGGGTTCGGGACGAAGTGCTTCGACGAGGCGGGCGGCGGTCGACGGCGCGAGCACGCGCGTTCCGCGATGTTCGAACTCGCGATCCGCGTAGGCCCGATGTCCGGCGTCCTCGTCGACGAACTCGTGCCGCGGAACGGTCCGCATCGCGTCCGCTACCGCGGGGTCGTGGACGACGTCCTTCGTGTCGTGTTCGAGGCTCGTCACCATGTCGTCCCGGACCGCCGCGTACTCCATACGACTGGGTTGGTGCGAGCGACCTTCAATCGTTCGCGGGGCGGTCGGCGGCGACCGCCTGCGAGCGCGTGCCGGGCACGTCGGAGACCCGCGGCCGTTCGAAGCCGGCGGCGGCGAACCACTCGCCGAAGTCGGCCTCGGCGTATGCGTCGCCGCCGTCAGTGCGTGCGAACAGCTCCACGGCGAGCAACCCGGGGGTGTCGGCGTGGTCGCGGAGGCGGTCGACGTACACGATGGTGCCGCCGGGCGCGACGGCGTCGTAGAGCGCGCCGAGGAGGTGTTCGTTGTCCGCGGGAGAGAGGGTTCGGGCGGTGTTCGCGCAGAACACGAGGTCGTACGTGCCCTCGACGCCGTCGAGGGGGGTGGTCGCGCGGAGGGTAACGGGTTCGTGCTCGAGGAGGGGTTCGTCCACGTCCACGACCTCCTTGGTGTCGGCGAGCGTTACGTCGTATCCGCGGCGCGCGAACTCTCGGGAGAACGTGCCGGCGCCGCCGTACGCGTCGAGGACGGTGTCGGCGTCCGGGTGTTCGTGGACGGCGGCGGTGACGGCGGCGCGCACGTCGCCCTCGTCGAGCGCGGCCATCGCGCCGAGGCGGTTCCGGGTGGCGTCCGGGTTCGGGACGGGACGGTCGCCGGTCTGCATCGTCTCGGGGAGCGCTATCCAGTCGTCGAGCGTGTCGAGTTGGTGGGGGAGCGATCCGATGGAGCGGAGGTCGGTCTTCGAGAGGAACCCGAGCATCCGGTTCGTCGGTTCGAATCCCTCATCGGTGCGGTGGAGGAAGTCGAGGTCGCAGAGCGCCTCGACGCCGATGCGGGCGGCGCGCTCGGTGACGCCGGTCTCGTCGGCGACGGCGGCGACGGTGTCGGCGTCGGTGACGACGGCGTCGAGGACGCCCGTTTCGCGGATGGCGCGGAGGAACAGGAGTTCCCGGTAGTCCATACCGGAGCGTCGTCGGGGCAGGGAATAAAATCACTCGCCGCCCTGCATCCGGACGAACCGGACGCCGGTGAGGAACTCGCGGTCGAGCGTGTCGTCGTGTTTTTCGCCGTAGACGAGCGTCTGACTCACGTCGCCGACGGGCGCGAGTACGCGCCCGCCGTCCCGGAGTTGGTCGATTACCGCGGCCGGGAGTGACGGCGTCGCACAGGTGAGGTAAGCGGCGTCGTAGGGCGCGTGGTCGCTCCAGCCGTCGTGTCCGTCGCCCTGGCGCACGGAGATGGCGCCGTAGCCCGTGCGGTCGAGGTTCTCGCGTGCGGTTTCGGCGAGCGATTTCAGGTACTCGACGCTGTAGACGTTCTCGGGCCCGACGAGTTCGGCAGTGACGGCCGCGTGGTAGCCGCAGCCGGTGCCGATTTCCAGGGTCTGCTCGCCGTCGCGGAGGGTGAGGCGGTCGCACATCGCGGCGACCATGTGGGGCGCGCTGACGGTCTGGCCGTCCCCGATTGGAAGCGGGCGATCCGCGTACGCGTCCTCGCGCTGCGCGTCGGGAACGAACTCGTGCCGCGGAACCTCGCGGATAGCGTCGAGGACGCGCTCGGAAAAGTCGTGTCTGCGTGCGAGGCGGTCCGCGAGGTTGTCGCGGGCGGCCGCGTCGTTCATTCTCTTACCAGGCAGACCAGGCGGTGGAGGTCTCGTCGTAGCCGTACACGCGCTTGATGTCCTTCGCCATCGCGACGTCGCCGTCGTGACCGATCTTCTGGAAGTCGTAGCGTTCGAGCGCGTCCTTCCGGACGTGGATGCCCGTGATGGAGAACGCCTCCTCCCCGAACTCGTGAGTCTCGCCGACCGTGAACTCGTAGTCGCCGGGAACGTGAAGCGTGATGCTCCGCGTCTGGTCGTGCGCGCCGTCCCGCGGATGGAGCGTTACGTCGACCTCGACGTTGTCCACGGCGCGCGTCCAGAACGTCTCCACGTCCTCGGCGTCAGCGCGAACCTCGCGCGTCTCGTCGCCCGTCTGGAGGTCAGTGATACGGACTTGCATGATGGCTTCGTCGGTCTCGACGATGAACTCCTCGCCCGTCTCAACGGTCTCGTCCGCCGGCACTTCCACTGTCGCGGTGAACGACTCGCCGCCCTGGGAGACGACGACGTCCCGCTCGACGGTTCGCTCGGACTCCAGGGGTTCCTTGTGGACGTGCCCGCAGTCCGTGCACTTCACCGTCGCCGTCCCGCCGCCCGTCGTGAGAACCTCGTGTTCGGTTTCGAGGTTCGGCGAACACGACGGACACGTCAGTCCGACGCGCTGCTGTTGGCTCATACCGGCTACGAGGGCGCGGAGCCGTAAAAATCCGCGGAGTTAGTCGTCCGCGTTCGGAAGCGTGACCGCGTCCCCGCTCGCGGTGTTCACCGCTCGCCGTTCGGAAGCGTGACCGCGTCCCCGCTCGCGGTGTTCACCGCTCGCCGTTCGGAAGCGTGACCGCGTCCCCGTCCGCGTAGACGGTGGGGTTCTGAATGATACCGTCGAGGTGGAGGGGGGCGTCGATGTCTCCGCCGATGCCTGCGTCGTCGCCGATGGCGATGTGAACCGTGCCGGCGGCCTTCTCGTCGAGGAGGACGCTTCCGACGAGGTCGGTGACGGCGACGTTCGTTCCGATGCCGAGTTCGGCGAGGTTGCGCGCGTCCCGCCCGACTTCGTCCTCGCCCGCCGCGACCTGTTCGCGCACGTCGTCGTCCGAGATGTGGGTGACGTAGCCGTCCGCGACCTCGAACGTCAGCTCTTGCGTTTCTTCGAGGCGGCCGTGGGGCATCATCGTGCCGTCCACGACGTACGTGCCGTTCGCGGTTTCGGGGCTGACGAACACCTCGCCTGCGGGGAGGTTCGAGAACTCGCCGTCCTCGTGGACGATACCCGTGTCCTGCAGCCACTCGCGGTCGCCGGGTTCGAACGTGATGTCGGTTCCGGCGGGCGTGGTGACGCGGACCTCGTCGGCGTCCGCGACCTGACTGAGCACGTCCGCGCAGTGCCGGCGAATCAGCGTGTAGTCCGCGTCCAGTCCCGTGGTGAACACGTCCTCCGTGATGCCGGGGAGGGTCGCGCCGCGAGCGCCCGCCTCGTTCGCCCGGGAGCGCGCGCGGGTGTGCGAGAGCGACTTCGTGGTGGGCGCGAGGAACACGTCGCTCTCCCGCATCGCCGCCGCGACGGGCGCGGGCGGTTCCGCGCCGTGCTGGTCGCCCGGCGGGAAGCGGAGAATCGTCGCGGCGTCGGTGACCTCGCGGGCGGCGGCGTACAGGGCGTCCCCGATGCGTTCGCGCGTGTCGTCGGTGACGACGACGCACGTCTCTCCGGGTTCGACGCCGAGACACTGGACGACCGCCGTCTCCGCGGCTTCTTCGAGCGTGCTCATACCGGGGATTTCGCCGGGAGGACGTTATGCGTTGTCTTCTCTCGAAACGGTTATCCGGCGTCCGTGGGGAGTGAGCAGTATGATTCGCGTCGGTATCAACGGCTACGGAACCATCGGGAAACGGGTGGCGGACGCGGTCCGCGACCAGCCGGACATGGAGGTCGTCGGCGTGGCGAAGACGCGACCGAACTTCGAGGCGGAGCGCGCGGTGGCGCGCGGCTACGACCTCTACGCGGCCATCGAGGGCCGCGCGAGCCGGTTCGCGGACGCCGGCATCGAGACCGCCGGTCTGGTGGACGAACTCGTCGCGGCGAGCGACGTGGTCGTGGACGCGACGCCGTCGGGTATCGGCGCGGAGAACAAGGAACTCTACGAGGAGTACGAGACGCCCGCGCTCTACCAGGGCGGCGAGGACGCCGGCGTGGCGGACGTGAGCTTCAACGCCCGCGGGAACTTCGAGGACGCCCGGAACGCAGACCACGTGCGCGTCGTCTCCTGCAACACCACCGGCCTCAGTCGATTGCTCGCGCCGCTCCGGGAAGAGTACGGCGTCGAGAAGGCGCGCGTCACGCTCGTCCGCCGCGGCGGCGACCCCGGGCAGACGAGCCGCGGCCCCATCGACGACATCCTCCCGAACCCCATCACGCTCCCCTCCCACCACGGCCCGGACGTGAACACCATCTTCCCGGATCTCGACATCGACACGCTCGGCCTGAAGGTGCCGGCGACCCTGATGCACATGCACTCGGTGAACGTCACGCTCGACGCCGAACCGAGCGCGGACGACGTGCGCGATCTCCTCGAAGGCGAGTCCCGAATCTTCTGCATCCCGCCCGAGTTCGGCATCGACGGCACGGGCAAACTCAAGGAGTACGCGAAAGACTTGGGTCGGCCGCGTGGCGACGTGTGGGAGAACGGCCTCTGGAGCGAGTCCGTGACGATGGAAGGAACCGACCTCTACCTGTTCCAGGCCATCCACCAGGAGTCCGACGTGGTGCCGGAGAACGTGGACGCCATCCGCGCAGTCACCGATTCGATGGACGCCGCGGAGAGCATCGAGACGACGAACAACGCGCTCGGCATCTAGAGACCCCCGAAACCTTATCCCCGGGCCGGCGCTAGCGTTCTGTATGCGCCGCGACGACCGCGACGACCCGTTCGACGACTTCTTCGACGAGATAGAGCGGATGATGAACGACATGCGCGGCGGGATGGACGAGTCCGGGTTCGGAACCGACACGCACGTCACCGTCTACGAGGAGGACGACGAGGTGCGCGTGGTCGCCGACCTCCCCGGCGTCGAGAAGGAGGACATCGACCTGAAGTGCGACGGCGAAGTCCTCACCATCAGCGCGGCGACGGACGCCCGCGAGTACGACGAACGCATCGAACTTCCCGCGCGCGTGGACGAGCACTCGGCGAGCGCGACCTACAACAACGGCGTGCTCGAAGTTTCGTTCGACCGCCTGGAGGACTCCGCGGACATCAGCGTCGAGTAACCCGCACGAGTTCGGCGAGGCGGTCGTAGAAGCCGTCTTCGTACTTCGTTTCTGCGTCTATCGTCGGTCGCGCGTTCGTTTCGTTCACCACCGTCCGCGCGCCAGTGTCGAGCACGTCCACGCCGAGAAGCGGGATGTCGAGCACGGCAGCAGCGTTCTCGGCCGCGGTTTTGACGCGGTCGGGCGGGTCGGTTCCGGTGGCGTCCGCGCCGCGGTGGACGTTGTGCTTCCAGCCGGTTCCGCGGCGTTCGACCGCACCGACGTACTCGCCGTCGAGCACCATCACGCGGTAGTCCGTCGCGTCCGAGACGTACTCCTGGACGAGATAGGACGTGTCGTCGGTCGCGGGGAACTCGTGAATCAGGTCGAGGTAGTCCGTCACGCCCAGCGCGGAGTCCGCGTCGCCGAGTTTGGTGACGCCGACCCCCCGGGTCGCGGAGTTCGGTTTGACGACCACGGGATAGTCGAAGCCGGCGAGCGCGTCGAGCACGGCGTCGTCGTCGGTGGGGTTCGAGACGAACACCGTCTCCGGAACCGAGACGCCCGCGGTTTCGAGGCGCGCGAGCACGCCCGCCTTGTTCCGTGATCGCAACACTGCGTCCCGGTCGTTCACCCACGGAACGTCGATAAACGCGTCGAGCACGCCACCCTCCATCAGGCGGCCGGGATAGACGAGACCCACGTCGAAGTCACCGGGCGAGAATGGAGAGTCGGGGAGCAAGAGCGTTCGCTTTCGATAGTTGACGTAGGAGGCTGAGATACCGCGGTCGGCGAGCGGGCCTCGAATCCGGTCGAGGGTCTCCGCGTCGGTCGCGACCGCGAGGGAGAGCACTAGTCGAGCTGCGTAATGAGCTCTTCGCCGCGCTCCACCGAAATCTTGCACGGCGGCGTGATTTTGTTGTACGCGCGGCGGAAGGCCTCCTTGACGACGGGGGCTTCCTCGGGCTGACACCAGGCGGTGAAGATGCGGTCGCCGGGGTAGATGCGGGCGGCCGTGCCGACGGGCACGCCGAACGCCTGGCGCATACCGTCAGAAACGCGGTCTGCGCCCGCGCCCGTCGCCTGCTTGTTCTCGCGGAGGATCTGGTGCGGGAACTTGCGGAGGATCATCTTGTAGTTGCCCTCGCCGAGTTCCTTGATGAGGTGGCGGTTCGCGGAGAGGCGCGCCGCCTCCATCGAACCGTGACGGATCTGGCACTCCTCCTCGGTTTCGAGGCTAATCTGGATGGGGTAGTCCTCCGGGTCGGACTGGAGGTCTCCCATCTTGAACTGTGCGATCTTCGAACCCGGAATGCCCGTGACGTAGTCGCGACGCGTGTACGAGGGCTTATCGATGGTCCGGTACATGGAAGCCGGATTGTCAGCCATGGTTACTACAGGCGTGTTCGGTCAGCGCGCCCATAAACCCATCCTTTTGCGGCGACCGGAGTACCGGCCAGGATTCCCCGTATCGGTTCGTTTTACCCCGCGGCGCGGGAGGCTGGGACATGGCCGAATTCCGCACGCACGGCGAACTCGTAGACGCGGTGGCGGACGCCGACTTCGACCGACCGCCCGCTATCGTCGCGAACGCACACATCACCGGACTGGGCGTGGCGCGCGCGCTCTCCGCCGACGACGTGCCCGTCATCGCCGTCGACCGCGTCGGTGACGGCGCCGCGCCCACGTCGGACGCCGTGGACTTCGCGGGGCGCGTCACCTATCCGCTGGACGACCTCGACGGGTTCCGGGCGGACGTGGAAGCCATCGCTGACGCCGCGGGAACCGACCTCGTGGCGTTCGGCTGTATGGACGAGTGGGTGCACGCGTTCGCGGACGCGAACCCCGAGGGCGTCCGCCTGCCGTTCGCCGCGGAGCGCGTGGACGCCGTACTCGATAAGAGTTCGCTCTACCGCATCGCGGACGACCTCGGCGTCCCCTACCCCGAGACGCGGTGGTTGGACGAGACGAGCGCCGCGGACGCTGTCGACGACCTCGGCCTCCCGCTCGTGGTGAAGCCCGCGCTCAAGCGGGAGTTCGAGGAGGCCGTCGGGACGAACGTCGTCGAGGTCGCGACGGAGGAGGAGTTCCGGGACGTCGTGGAACGCGCGGACGAGGAAGGTATCGAGGTTCTGGCGCAGGAGAAGGTGGAGACGGCGACGGGCGAGGACGCGAGCCTCGCGTCCTACGTCCCGCCGGCGGAAACGGACGACGCGCTCGGCATCGTGGGGAACGCACGAGTGCGAAAACCGCTCGGGTACGGCACGTCCTGCGTCGTCCGACGCACGGAGAACGACGCGCTCCGCGAGCGCGCGCTCGACGTGCTCGACGAGACGGACTACTACGGCATCAGCGAGAGCGAGTTCGTGTACGACGAGAACCGCGAGGAGTACGTTCTGCTCGACATCAACACCCGGCCGTGGAAGTGGATCGGCCTCCCCGTCCAGGCCGGCGCGAACCTCCCGCTCGCCGCGTACGCGGACGCCACCGACGCCGCCTACGAATCGGACGGCCTTAACGACGCCACGTGGGTGTTCCTCCCGGACTATCTCGAACTCCTCGCCACCGACCAGTCCCTCGTCGACGTCCTCCAGCCGAGCGACTGGACGAGCTTCCTGTCCGGCGACTTCGCGTCCCGAGACGACCTCACCGCGGGCGTCTACCGCCCGGACGACCCCGAGCCAGCCTACGAAGTCCTCCGCAACGCCCTCGGCATGCAGGACTACTACTGCGCCTGCTAACGGACTTTTTGCGGTTCGGGATCGCCTCCGGCGACCCGCTCACCGCAAAAACCTCCACTAAAAAGGCCGCTCGCCGGAGGCGAGCCGCGAATCGCGCCGCTTCACGGCGCGAATACGTCTCTGACACGCTACGACTCCTGCCTCCGCATTCGTTTTGCTGCCTCACGGGAGAGTTCAAATACGAGGGCGCGGCCAGCGGCGGGTATGTCCTGACGAGTCGCCGCGCGGGGTCGGGTTCGGAGGCGGTGACGAGCCTCGCGCGTCTGCGGTGTCGCCCGAAAGCCATTCTTGCCGGTGTCGGTGACGGACGGGGGGAGACGCCACGCAAACTCGCCGGTGTCCGTCGCTATTAGGCGGTCGCGGCCGTCGCCGTAGCTAATGAGCGACGGTTACCTGCATCTGAACCTCTTCACGATGAACTCCGTGGAGCACGTGACGGTCGGGTCGTGGCGGTACCCCGGCGACCAGTCGCATCGCTACACGAACCGCGAGTACTGGACGGACGTCGCGCGAACGGCCGAACGCGGCGGGTTCGACGCCGTGTTCTTCGCGGACGTCCGCGGCGTCTACGACGTGTACGACGACTCCGTCGAGCCCGCGATCGAGAGGGCAGTACAGACGCCATCGAACGACCCCGCGTACGTCGTGCCCGCGATGGCCGAGGTGACGGACGACCTCGGGTTCGCGGTGACGAAGTCCACGTCGTACAACCATCCCTACCAGCTCGCCCGCGAGCTCTCGACGCTCGACCACGTGACGGACGGCCGCATCGCGTTCAACATCGTCACCTCCTACCTGGAGAGCGCGGCGGCGAACCTCGGGCTCGACGACCGCGTCGAGCACGACGAACGCTACGACCGCGCGGACGAGTTCATGGAAGTCTGTTACCGGCTCTGGGAGGACTCCTGGGAGGACGATGCGGTCGTCCGCGACCGCGAATCAGGTACCTTCACAGACCCCGAGAAGGTGCACGACATCGACTTCGACGGCGAGTACTTCCAGATTCCGGGGCCGCACGGCTGCGAGCCGAGCCCGCAGCGCACGCCCGTCCTCTACCAGGCCGGGTCGTCCGACAGGGGCCGCGAGTTCGCGGCGCGGAACGCGGAGGCGGTGTTCGTCAGTCAGCCGAACGAGCAGGCGGTCACGGACTACATGGCGGACGTGCGGGAGCGCGCCGAATCGTACGGCCGCGACCCCGACGCGCTCGAATTCTTCCCGGGAATCGTCCCAATCGTCGGGGAGACCGACGCCATCGCGGAGGCGAAACACGAGAGTTACGTCGACGCTATCGACGTGGAGGGCGTGCTCACGCTCCTGTCCGGCTTCGTGGACATGGACCTCTCCGAACTCGATCCCGACCAGAAGCTCGAACACATAGAGACGGAGGCCATTCAGGGGGTCGTGAACGCGTTCACGACGAACGACGACCGCGAGTGGACGGTGCGGGAGGTCGCGGAGTTCGCGGGCCTCGGCACCACGTCGCCCGTCGTCGTCGGGACGCCCGAGCAGGTCGCGGACGAGTTCGAGCGCTGGCACGACGAGGTCGGCGTGAACGGCTTCAACGTGAAGGAAGTCGTGCGGCCGGACACGCTCCGGGACTTCGTCGACCTCGTGGTTCCGGAGCTCCGCGAGCGCGACCTGCTACCGGAGGAGTCGTCGTCGGGGACGCTGCGGGAGCGGACGTTCGGCCGCAGCCGGCTGCACGAGAGTCATCCGGCGCGCCAGGAGTAACGTTCATTCCGGCGGGCGCTCATTCTCCGACGACTGATGGAGCCGACGAGCACCGACGAGGAGCACATTCACGTCGGGGAGACGGCGGACGGCACGTCCGTGGAGTTGCCGACCGTCGACATCCTCACGGGGCGCGCGTTCCTCACGGGGAAGTCCGGGAGCGGGAAGTCGAACACCGCGAGCGTCGTCATCGAGGAACTGCTCGACGCGGGCTTCCCCGTCCTCATCGTGGACTGCGAGGGCGAGTACTACGGATTGAAGGAGGAGTTCGAGCTGCTGCACGCGGGCGCTGACGAGGAGTGCGATATCCAGGTCGGCCCGGAGCACGCGGAGAAGCTCGCGAGTCTCGCGCTCGAACAGAACGTCCCGGTCATTCTCGACGTGTCGGGGTTCCTGGACGAGGACGCGTCGGACGAGTTAGTGCGGGAGACGGCACGGCAGTTGTTCGTGAAGGAGAAGAAACTGAAGAAGCCGTTCCTGCTCGTCGTGGAGGAAGTCCACGAGTACATCCCGGAGGGTGCGGGGATGGGCGAGACGGGGCGGATGCTGATCAAGGTCGGGAAGCGCGGGCGCAAGCACGGATTGGGCGTGATGGGTATCAGTCAGCGGCCGGCGGACGTGAAGAAGGACTTCATCACGCAGGCGAACTGGCTGGTCTGGCATCGGCTCACGTGGGAGAACGACACGAAGGTCGTCGGGCGCATCGTCGGCTCCGAGTACGGCGAGCAGGTTTCGGAGTTGGACGCGGGAGAGGCGTTCGTGCAGGCGGACTGGACGGACGACGCGGTCTCGCGCATCCAGTTCAAGCGCAAGCGGACGTTCGACGCGGGCGCGACCCCGGGGCTCGACGACTTCGAGCGTCCGGAGTTAAAGTCGGTGAGCGAGGGGTTGATGGACGACCTGGCGTCGATTTCGGAGCGCGAGGAGCGCGAGGAAGACCGCATCGCGGAGCTAGAGGAGGAACTCGCGTCGAAGCGCGAGCGCATCAACGAACTGGAGGAGGAACTCCGGTCGGCGCGGAACGTCTCGATGGCGGCGCGCCAGATGGCGAACGTGCTGACGGCGGAGGGCGGGCAGACGACGCTTCCGACGGACGCGGACGCAGACGTGGAGGCCTTGCGCGCGAAGGTCGAGCGACTGGAGGACGCGCTGAACGAGGAGGAGCCCGAGTCCTACGACATCGAGGAGATACAGGAGAAGTTCAAGCAGCGCGGCGAAGAACTCGCTGGCGGCGAGACCGTCGAGACGTCCTCCGGGGCCGGCGAGGCGGACAACAGCGGGAGCGCTGAACGAGTGGACGCGCTGTTGGAGTCGCCGTCGGTGCGGGTGCGGGTGGAAGCGGCGATTCGGGAGTCGCAGTGCAACGAGGAGCGCGCGCGACGGCTGCTGGACGAACTCGACGGCGAGCGCACCGCGCACGACCTCTGCGAGGCCGCGTCCCTACCGATCGGGGACGCGCAGAGCCTGCTCGACGCGCTGCGGAGTCGGCGGCTGGTGACGCGGAACGCGAACCGCGAGTACGCGTTCGACGGCGAGGAACTGCGGCGGTTAGCGCGCGGTGACGACCCGCGCGGCGCGGTGTCGGAGCTGAGCGAGCAGTGGCGGTTCGACTGACGGACAGGTGAGAGCGAAGCCGTCGCTACGCGGCGTGAATACGTGGAAAATCTGTTTTGCTACCGTTACCGCGGGGTTACGTCTTATTCGAGGCGCTTGAGGTTCTTCGCGCGGGGGCCCTTGGGGGCGTCCTCGATCTCGAATTCGACCTCCTGACCTTCTTCGAGGTCCGGACCGCCAACGTCCTCCATGTGGAAGAAAACGTCCTCGTCCGCATCCTCAGTCTCGATGAAACCGTAACCGCCAGTGTCGTTGAAGAAATCAACCGTACCAGTTGCCATTACGAGTCTATTGAGTGGCTCCTCACTGATAACCCTTCCGCGATAGTTAGTGTCATACCAGTTAGTCGTTGGCGGGGGTTCCCGGCCGGAACTCGCGGCTGCGTTCCTTCCAGATACCGGTGGAGAACCACCAGTAGTTGATTGCGGCGGGGACGAAGGTTTCGGCGACGAGGGAGAGGTAGAGGCCGGCGAGGCCGAGGTCGGTGTACGCGCCGAGCGCGGCGAGCGGGAGCGCGAACCCGAACATCCCGACGAGCTGGCTGTAGAAGGGGACGCGGGTGTCGCCGGCGGCGTCGAGCGGGCCGGCGGCCGCGCCCTTCACGGCCTGCGCGAGCACCGCGATACAGCAGACGTAGACGAACGCGGTGGTGGTGGGGACGGTTCCGGGCGTGGCGTCGGGGCCGATGAACAGGTCGGCGATGGGGTGGGCGAACGCCGCGACGATAGCGGACGCGACGAGGTACGTGCCGATGGAGAACAGGATGACGTCCTTGGCGACGGCTTCCGCGCCGGCCTCGTCGCCTCGACCGAGGTTCTGGCCGACGAGGCTGCTGGACGCCAGTCCGAACCCCCAGCCCGGCGTGTTCATCAGGGCGTAGATGCGGCGGGCGACGGTGTAGGCGGCGAGGACGGTGGTGCCGAAGCTGGCGACGATGGCGAGCAGCGGGATGCGAGCGACGGTCCAGACGCCGTTCCGGCCGACGACGGGCGTGCCGATGCGGACGATGTCGGTAGCGGTCTCGCGGTCGAAGTAGCGCCCGCGGAGGGAGACGGCAGCGGGAAGCGGATCACAGAAGGGGAGGCGGCCGCGGGCGAGTCCGACGGCGAACGCGGTGGTGCCGAGGACGTTCGCGAGCACGGTGCCGAGCGCGGCACCGGTGACACCCATACCGAGAGCGAAGATGAAGAGGGCGTTCAGGGCGATGTTGGACACCGCGCCGCCGCCGCGTACCAGCATCGGCGTGTAGGCGTCGTCCGCGCCGATGTAGATGCGGCTCCCGACGAGGTTCAGGCCGGCGAACGGCACGCCGAACGCGAGGATGCGGAGGTAGTCCGCGCCGTACGTGACGGTCGCGGGGTCGGCGGCGAGGAGTCCGAGGAGGTCGGTGGGAAAGAAGAACAGGACGGCGGCGAGCGGAAGCGTGAGTGCGAGCACGACGAGCACGCTGGACCGAATCGCCTGCCCGAACTGGTCGTAGTCCTCCGCGCCGTGGCCCTGAGAGACGAGCGCGATGGTGCCGGCGGCCATCCCACCGCCGATGGAAAAGGCGAGCCCCCAGAAGGGGGAGGCGAGGCCGACGCCGCCGATGGCGGCTTCCCCGAGGATGACGCCGACCATCGCCACGTCGGCGGCGTTCTTCGACATCCGTGCGAGTCCCGTGACCACGCGCGGCCACGAGAGGTCGGTTGTCGAGCGCACGTGCTGACGGTCGACGAGGCCGACGCGGGCGAGGAGGGCGCCGACACAGAGTATCAGCAAGCGGACGGGGTTCGGAAAACGCACTACCTCCGACTATTTCGGTTCGAAACAATAGGAGTTTCCATCCGGACGTGGTTAGCGCCCGGAGAAGTCGGGCTCGCGCCCCTCGAGCTGGGCTTCGAATCCCTCGCGGCGGTCGTCGGTGCCGTACACCTCCATCGCGAGCGCGTGTTCGTAGTCGAGGCCCTCCTCGAGCGGCACGTCGAACGTGTGGGAGAACGCCCGGAGCGCGTTCTCGACGCCGCGCGGGGCTTTCTCCGTGAGCGAGTCCGCGAGGTCGCGCGCCCGGTCGTCCACCTCGTCGTCGGGGACGACTTCCGTGACGAGATTGATGCGGTCTGCCTCCGCGGGGTCGACGAGCTCGCCCGTCAACACCAGTTCCTTCGCCTTCGCGAGGCCGACGAGCCGCGGGAGGCGCTGGGTCGACCCCTGATGGGGGAAGATGCCGAGGTCGACCTCGATGACGCCGTACTTCGCGTCCGCGCCGAGCACGCGGAAGTCGCAGGGGAGCGTGAGTTCGAACCCGCCCGCGATGCCCGCGCCCTGCACTGCGGCGACGGTCGGCGTCGTCATCCCGTCGAGCGTGTCGAGGAGCGCGCGGAAGTCCCGGTGGAGCGCGTCGTGTTCGCGCACGTCGTTGTCCGCCATCATCTCCAGGTCGAAGCCCGCACAGAACACGTGGCCCGCTCCGCGGAGCGCCACCGCGCGAACCCCGTCGTCCGCGTCCACGGCGCGAACCGCTTCAGTGAGGTCGCGAACCGCCGCGCCGGTGAGCGCGTTGCGTTTCTCCGGACGCGTGATGACGACATCCGCGCGGGTGGCCTCGACGTCGATTCGCACGTGCTCGCTCTCGATGGACGGCATACCGTGGCGTGCACGACAGCCCGTGATAAAAGTACGCACGGCAAACGCTTTGGGCGCGCCCGCCCGACGGCCGGTATGCGACGCGTCGACTACGGCGGCGGCGACGACCGCATCGTGTTCGTCCTCGGCTGGGGGAACCGCCCCGAACACGACGGCGTTCAGTGGCTCATCGACCGACTCACGGACGCCGGCTATCGCGTGAGCGCGTTCGAGCTCCCGCGAACCATCACGGACTTCGAGCGCGAGTACCTCGCGCCAGTCCAGTCGTTCGTGGACGGCCTCGACGACTACCGCCTCCTCAGTCACAGCACGGGCGGCCTCGTCGCCCGCCACCTCGACACCGACAGCTCCCTCCAGACCCGCACGTACCTCAGTCCCTGGTGGGGGTTCCACGCCGACCTCCAGAACCCGCTCGTCTCCCTCGCCGCGAAACTCCCCGTCTCCACGCCGATCCTTCCCGCCGAGACGACCCGGGCGGAACTCGGAAGCCTCGCGAGCGACGCCTGGGTCGCCGACGCACCCGACTACGCCGCCCCCACGTTCCTCCGGGAAGCCAAACGCGCGCAGAACAGCCTCCCGCCGTTCGACGACCGGGACGCCGTCTTCTACAACCCCAGCGACCCCATCGTCAGCGGCCCGACCATCGAAGACCATACCCCCGAATCGAACCGCGTCGCGTTCTCCGACGGCCACGAGCTGTTCAATTCGAGCGCACGCGACGACCACATCGACGCCGTGCTCGCCGCCGTCCGCGACGGCGCGAGCGCGCTCTAATCGTCCGGACGCGTGTACCACCACGCCCACAAGACCAACACAGCCTGCACGGGCAACCGCGCCCACGCCGCCACGTCCACCAGCCACGAGAACCGCGACGGCACTGCATCCCGGAACACGTCGCTGCGTGCCACGTGGACGTTCGCTGGAAACACCGCCACCAGTAACGCCACCAGTCCCCACGCCGACACCCGTCGCGTCCGCCGAACCAACACCCCAGCACCCAGCACGAGTTCCGCGACCCCGGACACGTACACCACCAATCGCGGCCGCGGCAACGACGGCGGCACCACCCGCTGGAACCCGCGCGGCCACAACAAATGCGCCACTCCCGCCACCACGTAGAACGCACTCATCACGAACAACAACGGCCGCCGAAACCGCGCAATCGAACCCATCGACCAAACCCACTCAATCCGACGAAAAGAACGTTCGCCCGGCCAGCCACGCACGGAGGTCACACCCCGCGGTTCAATCGCGTCCCTCGCTCGACGCCCCACAACAGGCGTATGCCGCCTCCCCGATTTGAACGGGGGACAGCTCGATCTTCAGTCGAGTGCTCTCCCAGTCTGAGCTAAGGCGGCGTGCATTCAAACCGAGGGGGAGTGTGTGAAAAAGAGTTTCGGATTGCCGTCGGACGGCGAGTCGTGACGTGGTGGTGCAGGACGGATCGGCGACAGGCTCGCAGTGCTTCGCTCGCGAAAAGTGGATCCGCTGATCCCTCGGCTCTTACGCTTGTTCGTCGCGGGATGGGTCCGGGCGGATTCGAACCACCGGCCTCTTCCTTGTAAGGGAAGCGTCATAACCGCTAGACCACGGACCCGTGCGTGAGAGTGATGGGTGGCCGCGGATAACTGTTACCTTCCGGTGCGCGCCGGCAGGGCGGGTAAACTCCTTGCCGGTCGAGTGCGAGACGGGGGTATGGTGCGTCGTTCGACGGTAGTGTCGGTGGTGGTCGTCGCGGCGCTGGCGGGACTCGGCGTGTGGTGGGTGGCGGACGACGGGGCCGACCGGGCGCGCGTGACAGTGGAGACGGCGAACGGCACCGCGGTGCTGGAAATGGCGGTGGCGGACACGTCGTGGGAGCGCCACGAGGGGCTCAGCGGAACGACCGACCTGCCCGCGGACGGGATGGTCTTTCGGTACTCGTCGGTGGGTGAGCGAGCGTACGTGATGCGGGGGATGAACTACCCCATCGACATCGTGTTCGTCGCGAACGGCGAGGTGACGGCGATTCATCACGCGGTGGTCGAAGACCCGCCGCTCACTCGATACCGGGGGCGGGCGCGCTGCGTGCTCGAACTTCCCTACAAGTGGACGGCAGAACACGGCGTTACCGTCGGAAACGCGGTGGTGTGTTTCGGTTCGTAGGAAACCCTTTTGTCGGGGTGTCACTTTCTACGGGTAATGAGTGCGTTCGACGACGACGACCCGTTCGAGGACGTCCGTGCGGACTCCTCGAATGCGATGCGTCGCCTCTTCGACGAGTACGGGAGGGACAACCGGTTCGCGTTCGTCGTGGGGGTAGTGGCGAGCCTCTTCGCGCGCGTCCTCGACCTCGTTCCCGCGCTGATGCTGGGATACGCCATCGACTCGATCCTCTACGACTCCTATCTCTTTCTCGGATTCCTCCCCGCCGGCCTCCAACCGACGGGAGATGTAAACCAACTCCTGGTCGCCTCGGGAATCATCGCGTTCGCGTTCTTCGGCGGCGCGGGCTTCCATTGGTTTCGGAACTGGGGGTTCAACGCGTTCAGCCAGCACATCCAGCACGCGGTTCGTACCGACACGTACGATAAGATGCAGCGGCTGAACATGGACTTCTTCGCCACGAAACAGACGGGCGAGATGATGTCCATCCTCTCGAACGACGTGAACCGCCTGGAGCGCTTCCTGAACGACGGGATGAACTCCGCGTTCCGGCTGTCCGTGATGGTGTTCGCGGTCGGTTGCGTTCTCTTCTACCTGAACTGGAAGCTCGCCATCATCACGATGCTTCCCGTCCCGATCATCGCGTGGTTCACGTACCGGTTCGTGAAGAAGATCCAGCCGGAGTACGCGGACGTGCGGTCGTCCGTCGGGAGGATGAACTCCCGGCTGGAGAACAACCTCGGCGGCATCCAGGTCATCAAGACGAGCAACACCGAGGATTACGAGGGCGAGCGCGTAGAGGACGTCAGTCAGGGCTACTTCGACGCGAACTGGGGCGCTATCACCATCCGTATCAAGTTCTTCCCGGCGCTCCGCGTCATCGCGGGCATCGGGTTCGTGCTGACGTTCCTCGTCGGCGGGTACTGGGCGGCGGTCGGCGCGCCGTTCGGCGTCGCGGGCACGCTCACTATCGGGCAGTTCGTCGTGTTCATCCAGCTCAGCCAGCAGTTCATCTGGCCGATGGCGCAGTTCGGACAGATAATCAACATGTATCAGCGGGCGCGTGCGTCGAGCGAGCGCATCTTCGGGCTGATGGACGAACCCTCGCGCATCGAGGAAGACCCGAACGCGGACGAACTCGACGTGACCGAGGGCGAAGTCGTCTACGACGACGTGACGTTCGGCTACGACGACGAACCCATCATCGAGGACGTGGCGTTCGACGTAGACGGCGGGGACACGCTCGCGCTCGTCGGACCGACTGGCGCGGGGAAGTCCACGGTGTTGAAACTCCTCCTGCGGATGTACGACCCCGACGAGGGCCGGATCGAAATCGACGGCCAGGACATCCGGAACGTCACCCTGCCGTCGATTCGGCGGTCTATCGGGTACGTCAGCCAGGACACCTTCCTGTTCTACGGGACGGTAGAAGAGAACATCCGGTACGGGTCGTTCGACGCCAGCCAGGAGGCGGTCGTGGAGGCCGCGAAGGCCGCGGAAGCCCACGAGTTCATCACGAACCTCCCGAACGGCTACGAGACGAAGGTCGGCGAGCGCGGCGTCAAGCTCTCCGGCGGCCAGCGCCAGCGCATCGATATCGCGCGAGCCATCCTCAAGGACCCGGACATCATGATTCTCGACGAGGCGACGAGCGACGTGGACACGGAGACGGAGATGCTCATCCAGCGCAGTCTGGACGAGCTCACTGAGGAGCGCACCACGTTCAGTATCGCGCACCGGCTCTCCACGATCAAGGACGCAGACCAGATCGTCGTCCTCGAGGACGGAAAAATCGTGGAGCGCGGCACGCACGACGACCTCATCGCGGAGGACGGCCTGTACGCGAACCTCTGGGGTGTGCAGGCGGGCGAAATCGACGAGCTCCCGGACGAGTTCATCGAGCGCGCCGCCGAACGCACCAGCCAGGTCGACGTGGACGAGGACGGGGAGACGCCGACGCAGGACGACGACTAGCGGCCACTAACCGTTTTCCGGCTGCGTTCCACGCCCCGGGTATGGATGTCGGTTTCTTCGCCGCGCACGAGCAGTACGCGCCGAGCAGGCTCCTCAACCACGCCGAACTCGCGGAGGACGCGGGGTTCGACTCGGTGTGGACGAGCGACCACTTCCATCCGTGGTGGCACACGGGCGCGCACTGCGGGGCGGCGTGGCCGTGGCTCGGGTCGGCGCTCGAACGCACCGACAGCGTTCGGATGGGAACGGGCGTCACGCCGCCGGTCGGCCGCTACCATCCGGGGTTGCTCACGCAGTTCGCGGCGACGCTCGGGTCGATGTATCCGGGGCGCGTCCACCTGACGCTCGCGACCGGGGAGGCGATGAACGAGCGCCCGCTCGGGTACGAGTGGCCGGACTACCCGGAGCGCCGCGCGCGCCTCGTGGACGCCTGCCGCATCTACCGGAAGCTGATGAGCGGCGAGTTCGCGGACTACGACGGCCACTACTGGAATCTGGACGGCGCGAAGCTCTACACGCGCCCCGCGGAGGACGTGCCGTTGTACGTCGCGGGGAACGGCGTGCACTCCGCGGAGGTCGCGGGCCGGTACGCGGACGGCTTCCTCACGCTCGCGCCCATCGAGACCTACCAGTCCGAACTCGTGCCCGCGCTCGAAGCCGGCGCGGAGGAGGCGGGCCGCGACCCGAGCGATATCCGGCGGGTTCGACAGGCCGGCGTCTCCTACGCCGAGGAGTACGCGGACGCGCTGGACGCCGTGGAGTTCTGGACGGGAACGATGGCGGTCGGGTTCGACGAGGAGGTGGCCGACCCCCGGGAGATAGAGGCGCGCGGCCGCGACCTTCCGCGCGAGGACTGGGCGGACTGGGGTCTCGTTACGGACGATATCGGCGACGTCCGCGACCTGCTCGCTCGCCACGAGGACGCGGGGTTCGACGAGGTGGAGCTACTGTCGAGTAGTCCGCGGCAGAAGGTGTTCGCGGCGGCGATGCGGGACGAGGTGCTCTAGGGCGCCCAGCCGCACACCGCGCAGGTGGTGGCGTCGTCGTCGTGGAGTCCGCCGCAGTCCGGACACTGCTTCTTGTTATAGCTTCGGTCCCACGTCGCGGGCGACGTGTCGTGACCGCGTGCTTCGAGGAACTCGTCGAGGACGCCGTCGGTGGACTCCTGTGCGCTCGACATACACGGTATGATATACCACACCACGACTTAAGCGTATCGGGAAGACAGACGATGCGAGAACGGCCGCGCAGAACGGAGCGGAAGGCGAGCGCTAGATACTGTCGAGAACGCCGCCGACGGCGCCGAGCACGACCGGATAGACGAGACCGGCGAGGAGGACGGCGGCGGAGAGTTTCGGCGCGAGGGATGCCGACGTGCCCAGAGCGGAGACGCTGTACTCGAAGGCGAACACGCCGACGACGGCGAGCACGAGGTAGCCGCCGACGATCCCCGCGCCGACGCCCGCGGCTTCCAGTCCGGAGAGGTCCGCGCGGACGCGGCGGGCGGCGAGGACGCCCGCGAGGACGAGCACGACAGCCGGTACGACGTAGTAGACGAGTTTCGGGACGATGCTGGTGAGCGCGGATATCGCGTCCGTGAGACCGCCGGCCGCCGCGCTCTCCAGGTAGTTCCCGGACGCGGTTCGACCGCCCACCGCGGCCTCGACGTCGACGTTGTGGGCGTTGTAGAACACCCAGCCCGCGACCTTCCAGCGCGGGATCTCGCCGCCGGACTCGACGCCGTCCACGAGCATGAACGCGTAGACGAGGACGTAGTTCAGGACGTACGCGGCCGCGCCGATGGCGGCGCTGACGGGGAGGGCTGACGGAACCGCACTGTCGGAATCGGACCGCCGTTTCGTTGCCATGCGTGAGAGCGGGACGCCCGCCCACATAAAATCCCGAACGCGCTCGGCGGTGAAAGAGACGCTTTTCGGGCGTTAGAGATCGTAGAGGTCGCGGAACTTCGATTCCGCGTAGTCGAGGAAGTAATCCGCCGTGTAGGGTTCGCCGGTCGCTTCCTCCACGAGTTCGGGCGTCGTGTAGCGCTTCCCGTGCCGGTGGACGTTCTCGCCGAGCCAGTCGTGGAGGTCGTCGAACTCGCCGGCGGCTACCTTCGCGTCGAGGTCGTCGATGTCCTCGTCGGCGCTCGCGTAGAGCTGGGCGGCGAGCACGCTGCCGAGCGAGTACGTCGGGAAGTACCCGAAGTTGCCGTGGCTCCAGTGGATGTCCTGCAGGCAGCCCTCCGCGTCCGTGTCGGGGGTGACGCCGAGGTACTCCTCCATCTTCTCGTTCCAGACGTCGGGAACGTCCGCGACGTCGAGGTCGCCGCTGATGAGGTCGCGTTCGATCTCGAACCGGAGGATGATGTGCATGTGGTAGGTGAGTTCGTCCGCCTCCACGCGGATGCGGTTCTCCGGATAGATCTGGTTCGCGGCCTCGTACACGTCCTCGACCGTCGCGTCGTCGAGACCGTCGAAGTGGTCTTTCAGGTCGTCGAGCACGAGGTCGTAGAACGCGCGACTGCGGCCGATGTGGTTCTCCCAGAGCCGGCTCTGGGACTCGTGGACGGTGAGGTCGCGGGACTCGCCGAGCGGCGTTCCGTACTCCGCCTGGGGGACGCCGAGGTTGTACTGAGCGTGGCCGTACTCGTGGACGGTGCTCATCAGCGCGCCGAGGGGGTCTGACTCGTCGAAGCGCGTGGTGATGCGGGTGTCGAACTGATTGCCCGACGTGAAGGGGTGACTGGAGGTGTCGAGTCGGCCGCGCTCGAAGTCGTAGCCCACCTTCTCCAGGACGTCCCGGCTGAGCGCCTCCTGAGCGTCCTCGGAGTACGTGCCGTCGAAGGGCTGGGCGAGGTCGGCGTCCGCGTCGTTCAGTTCGTCGATGAGCGGGACGAGTTCGTCGCGCAGCCGCGTGAGCACGCGCTCGGCGGTGTCGAGATCGAGGTAGGGTTCGTAGTCCGCGAACAGAACCTCGTAGGGGTCGGCGTCGGGATCGATGTGTTCTGCGTACTCGCGCTTGAGTTCCACGAGGTCTTCGAGGTAGGGCGCGAACGCAGAGAAGTCGTCCTCGGCCTTCGCGTCCTCCCACACCTGCAACGCCTCGCTCGACGTCTCCGAGATCTCCTCGACGAGTTCGACTGGCACGGCGTCCGCGCGCTCGTACTGGCGTCGAATCTCCCGGACGACCGCGTCCTGTTCGGCGGTGAGGTCGGCGTCGTCGAGTTCGTCCAGCCACTCGCCCACGTCGTCGTCAGTGAGAAGTTCGTGGTGGATTGCCGACAGCGCCGACAACTGTTTCGAGCGCGCGGGCGCGCCGCCCTCCGGCATCATCACCTGCTGATCCCAGGAGAGCACGCCGGACGCGCCGCCGACGTACGTAAGTCGTTCGTACTGATCGAGCAGTTCCTCGTACGCGGCAGGCGCATCGGTCTCCTCTGCAGTTGCCATGCGAAAAAGTCACTCGTGGGGACGTATCAATCCTCCCGAACCGGCCAGGCGTTCGCCAGTCCGCGGTAGGTCTCGTAACAGACGTCGAGCGTGTCGAGTGAGACGCTCTCCGTTTTCGTGTGGGCTTCGCCGGGTTCGCTCGCGCCGCAGACGACGCACGCGGTCCCCTCGTCGGCGAGCCAGCCGGCGTCTGTCGCGTGGGGTTTCGAGACGTGCGCGGGGGTGCCGGCTTGAGCGGCGTCCGCGGCGTCGAGCACGGCGTCCGCGAACGCGTCGCTCGTACACGCCATCGGCGGGAGGTCCTGGTCGACGCTCCACGAGACGCCGGGGACGCTGGTGACGCGGTCGAGGTCGACACGCTCCCCGGGAACCGTGCGCTCGTCCACGGTGACCTCGCAGGTGTCGGGGATGACGTTCCACGCGCTCCCGCCGTCGATACCGGTGACAGCGACGCTCCCCGCGACGCGTTCGCCCATCACGTCGACCGCGGGGACGTCGAGGTCGCGAACCACGTCCACGGCGTCGCTCGCGCGGTAGATGGCGTTCTCGCCGGACGCTGGTTCGCTCGCGTGCGCGGCGACGCCCTGCGCGTAGATGGTGCTGCCGCGGCGGCCCTTGTGCGCGACGACCACGTCGGTGACGCCGTCGGTGGTGTAGCCCGTCGACCCTTCGGCGACGACGGCGTAGTCGGGGGCGTCGTGGCGGTCGAGGTAGTGCCGGACGCCGATACCGCCCTGTTCCTCGCCGACGAACGAGCAGAACAGGAGTTCGCAGTCCGGGTCGGCGTCCCGGAACGCGACCATCGCCGCCGCGACCGCGCCCTTCATGTCCGCCGCGCCGCGGCCGTACAGCCGGCCGCCCTCCTCGTAGACGACGTACTCGCCGTCATCGACCTGTTCGTCCGCGGGCGGCACCACGTCGTGGTGGCCGACGAGCGCGACCGACTCCCCCGACCCCTTTCGAGCGATGATATTTCCGCCGTTCGGGGCGTCGTCCCGGGTCACGTCGGCGTCCGTGTGCTCGCGGAGCCAGTCCTCGATTTCGTCGCCCGCGGCGGTCTCGTCCTCGTGACTCGGCGTCTCGACGAGCCGTCGCGCCACGTCGTGAACGTCGTCCATAGATACGGGTAGGTGCGAGCGGGGAAAAGATGGCCGGACGCGGGCCGGCGGCGTCCGACGACGAACACCCTTATCAGCGGCCCACAGGTATGTGGGGATATGAAATTAGTGCCGGACACGAGCGTCGTCATCGACGGCCGCGTGAGCGCGGGCGTCGAGTCCGGCGAGTACGCTGGCGCGACGGTTGTCGTCCCCGAAGCGGTCGTGGGCGAGATCGAAGCGCAGGCCAACAGCGGTCGGAGCACCGGCTGGGACGGCCTCTCGGAGCTGCAGCGGCTCGCGGATCTCGCGGACGACGGCGACATCGACCTGCAGTACGTGGGCGACCGGGCGACGGAGGAGGACATCAAGCGCGCCGCGGCGGGCGCTATCGACGCCATCATCCGCGACGTGGCGGTGGAGTACGACGCGACGTTCGTCACGAGCGACATCGTGCAGTCGGAGGTCGCGAAGGCGAAGGGACTCGACGTGCAGTACCTCGAACCGCTGGACGAAGAAGCGGGCGCGCTCGACATCGAGCAATACTTCGACGACTCGACGATGAGCGTCCACCTGAAGGAGGGCGTGGTGCCGATGGCGAAGCGCGGCGACGTGGGCGACATCACGTACCAGGAGATCGGGTCGACGGAACTGGACGTTGACACGCTGAAGGAGTACGCGAACGAGATCGTGGACACCGCGAAGCGCACCGACGAGGGGTTCGTGGAGCTCTCCGAGGAGGGGATGACCATCGCCCAGATCCGGGACATGCGTATCGCCATCGCGCGCCCGCCGTTCAGCGACGGGTTCGAGATCACGGCGGTGCGGCCCATCGTGAAGACGACGATGGAGGAGTACGAGTTCGCGGGCGAACTCAAGGAGCGGATGCTCGAACGCGACCGCGGCATCCTCATCGCGGGCTCGCCGGGCGCGGGGAAGTCCACGTTCGGGCAAGCGGTCGCCGAATTCTTGGACGACAACGGCTACGTCGTGAAGACGATGGAGAAGCCGCGCGACCTCCAGGTCGGCGACGAAGTCACGCAGTACACGGAGCTCGGCGGATCGATGGAGAAGACCGCCGACTCCCTGCTGATGGTGCGGCCGGACTACACCATCTACGACGAGGTCCGGAAGACGGACGACTTCGAGGTGTTCGCGGACATGCGGCTCGCGGGCGTCGGGATGGTCGGCGTCGTGCACGCGACGCGTCCAATCGACGCGCTCCAGCGGCTCGTCGGCCGCGTGGAGCTCGGGATGATTCCGCAGATCGTGGACACGGTCGTGTTCATCGAGGCGGGCGACGTGAACACCGTCTACGACGTGAGCACGGAAGTGAAGGTGCCGGAGGGACTGATGGAGGAAGACCTCGCGCGGCCCGTGATTCAGGTGTCGGACTTCGAGACGGGCCGGCCGGCGTACGAGATCTACACGTTCAACCGCCAGGTCGTCACCGTTCCGCTCGACGAGACGGGCGGCAGTTCGGAGTCGGGCGTCGGAAACCTCGCGAAGCAGGAGATAAAGCGCGAGATTCAGTCCGCGACTCGCGGGCCGGTGGAGGTCGAACTCCGCGGGCAGAACACGGCGGTCGTGTACGTCTCTGACGACGAGATCAGTCACGTCATCGGGAAGGGCGGCGGCCGCATCAACGAGATCGAGGAGCGCCTCGGCATCAGCATCGACGTGCGGACGCTGGACGAACTCCCGGAGACGCCGACGGCGTCCGGAGCCGGTGGCGCGGACGGGTCGGGCGGCGCGGGCGGCGCGGCGTCACCGGGGGAGGTCGTGACGCCGGACATCACGTCGCGCCACATCAACATCCCCGTGGAAAGCGCGAGTCCGGGGGACACGGTGGAGGTGCAGGCGGACGGCGATTACCTGTTCACCGCGACGGTCGGTCGCGGCGGCGACATCCAGGTGTCGCGCGGGAGCGCTATCGCGGAGGAACTGGAACGCGCTATCGACCGGCAGGAGCGCATCACGGTCGTCGCCAACGAGTGAACCGCCCCGGGGTCAAGCCCCGAGGCACTCGGCCTGCCCCGCCTGTGGATTCGACGAGGATAACAGCCGGTGGTTCGAAAGGTGTCGTATGGCCATCGGTCGCGGCGGAACGGAGGTGAGCGTTCGTGGTTGCTGTCAGCATTGACGGCGTGACGAAGGCGTTCGGCGCGACGACCGCTCTGAACGACGTCTCGCTCGATGTTCGGGACGGCGAGTTCTTCACGCTCGTCGGTCCCTCGGGCTGTGGGAAGACCACGACCCTCCGCACGGTCGCGGGATTCGAGGAACCGACGGCGGGCGCCGTGCGGTTCGACGGTGAGGACGTCACCGGGGTGCCCGTGGACGAGCGCGACGTGGGTATCGTCTTCCAGAACTACGCGCTCTTCCCGCACATGACGGTCGGAGAGAACGTCGCGTACGGCCTCCGGTTCCGGGACGCCCCCGGCGGCGCGAGCAGGGACGAACGCGTCGCGGAACTCCTCGACCTCGTGGATCTCCGGGGGTTCGAGGACCGCGACCCCGCGGAGCTCTCGGGCGGCCAGCAACAGCGGGTCGCGCTCGCACGCGCGCTCGCCCCCGGCCCGAGCCTCCTCCTTTTGGACGAGCCGATGAGCGCGCTCGACGCACGGTTGCGGGGGACGCTTCGGCGGCACGTGAAGCGGATTCAGCGCGACCTCGGCATCACGACCATCTACGTCACCCACGACCAGGAGGAGGCGTTGAGCATCTCGGATCGCCTCGCCGTGATGAACGACGGCGGCGTCGAACAGGCCGGGACGCCCCAGGCGGTGTACCGCGACCCCGGCACTCGGTTCGTCGCGGAGTTCGTGGGCGACAACAACGTCCTCGACGGCGCTATCGCCGACCGCGAGGGCGGCGTCGCGACGGTGGACGTGGGCGGGGAGACGCTCCGCGTCGCGGGCGTCGGCGGAGGCGTGGGCGACCGCGTGACGTTCTGCGTGCGCCCCGAACAACTCGCGCGGGACGCCACTGAGAACCGCCTCGACATCGCCGTCGAGACCGCGGAGTTCCTGGGGGAAACGACGCGGGTGTACGGAACCTGGAACGACCGGCAGGTCGTCGTCCGACTCGACGACGTGCCCGAGACCGACACGCTCACGCTCGGGTTCGAACCCGAGAGCCCCACAGTGCTATGATTACGCTCACCTCAGACTTCGGCAGCCCGTACCCGGCGGCGATGAAGGGCGTGATTCTCCAGCGCACCGACGCCCGCCTCGTGGACGTCGCGCACGACCTCCCCCGGCAGGACGTTCGCGCGGCCGCGTTCTGGCTGCGCGAGGTCGTTCCGTACTATCCGCCCGCGGTTCACCTCGTGGTCGTCGACCCCGGCGTCGGCACCGACCGCGCCGCCGTCGTCGTGCGCGTCGGCGACCACGCGTTCGTCGCGCCGGACAACGGCGTCGTCCGCCCCGCCGCCCGCGCGCTCGACGGCGACATCGACGTGTTCGAAATCGACGACAGCGACGCGGCGAGTTCGACGTTCCACGGCCGCGACGTGTTCGCGCCGGCCGCCGCCGACGTACACGAAGCCGGCGTCGAGAACATCGAGAACGTGGCGGGTATCACGCCCGCCGCGGACTGCGTCGACCTCGCGCTCCCCGACGCAACCGTAGAGGGCGACGTGGCGCACGGCGAGGTGCTGGTCGTGGACGACTTCGGGAACGCCATCACGAACGTTCCCGGCGAGTTCGTCGCGGACGCCGCGTCCGTCCGCGTGAACGGCGAACGCGCGCCCGTCGAACCGTCGTACGCGCACGTCGGCGTCGGCGAGCGGCTGGTGACGGTAGCGAGCCACGGGAACGTCGAACTCGCCGTGAATCAGGGCCGGGGCGCGGACGCGTTCGGCGTCCAACCCGGCGACAGTGTGGACGTGAAGAAGTAGTCAGTCGTCGTCGCCGGTCGCGGCGTCGCGGAGTTCGGCTTCGAGCTCCGCGCGGCCGCGTTTGAACTCACCGATGGCCTGCCCGGACGACCGGGCGAGCGCGGGGAGTTTGTTCGCGCCGAACAGGAGTATCGCGAGCAGCAGGATGACAGCGAGTTCCATGCCGCCGGGCAGTCCACCGATGAACGACGGGAGTATGTCGTACATATCGAGTGAGAGGACGGGACGGACGTTAGGTATGACTCGTCTACCGGTGCGGAAGGGCGACCCTCAGTCCTCTTGGGACGGAACGCGGAGCGTGCGGGACGTGAGGTGGTGGACGAGTGCGGACACGCCGAACGAAAGGGCGGACAGCCAGACGAGAAGGGAGTTTGTCAGCCAGTCGGGCGCGATACCCTGCTGGACGGCGAGCGCGACCGCCGCGGCGAACGCGGCGAGCAGGCCGTAGTACTCCGCCCACGTGAAGTGGTGTTCGGGGACGACCTCGACGTACACCTCGACCTCGCGCGCGGCGGCCGTGAGCTGGACGGTGGTTCGGTGTTGGTCGTACTCGACGACGCCGAGCGAGTCCATCATCGGCAGGTGTGTCTGGTGGAGTGCGGTGTAAACGCGCTTTCGCTGTTGACGGGTGAGTTCCGGGGGCGTCACGTCGTTCTCCAGGGCTGCGACGTGCTCGGAGAGGTCGCGGAGGGGGACGGGACTGTCGGCGTCACGGAGGTAGTCGAAGGCGTAACGGCGTCGCTGATTGCTCATCGTCCGGAACACGTCGTCCGGCGTGAGCGTCGTTTCGAGTTTTGTGAGGAGTTGTTGGGGCATGGGCGGGGGAGG
This sequence comes from Salarchaeum sp. JOR-1, assembly GCF_007833275.1. Classification (GTDB taxonomy): domain Archaea; phylum Halobacteriota; class Halobacteria; order Halobacteriales; family Halobacteriaceae; genus Salarchaeum. Next base: position 467,503 of record NZ_CP042241.1, read on the forward strand.
CGAATAGCCGGCATTCACAGGCAGCCGTGATAATTAATGGGTAGCTTAGGAGCGGGTTGCCCGAACAGCTTCCGGCGGGAGTTCCACCTCGAAGAGGCGCGAACCGCACTGCGTGCAGTCCGCGGCGGCGACGTCGACGCTCCGACAGCAGGACGACACCACGTCGGAGCGGAGTTCCACGCGACCGTGGCAGGCGGGACAGGTGTCAAGGCAGGCGCGGAGGGCGGCGAGGAGTTCGCCGCGGTGGGTGAGCGGGAGGGCTCTCCAGCCGTCGCGTGCGGCGAGCACGGCGTCCGCGGTCACGTCGGCGTTGAACGCGGCGGGAGACTCCCAGCGGCCGACGATGTCGGGGCCGCAGAAGACGCTGCACGCGCCGTCGCCGTGGTACCGCACGTCGATGTCGTCGGGATCCACGTCGAGGAGCGCGGCGAGGTCGGCGGTTCGGGGAGTCGCGGTGTCGCTGTCGGCGATGCGAACGCGCCATTCGGCGTCGAAGTCGGGAGCGAGCGCCACGTCACCATCCGCGGTCTCGACGATCGCGTTCAGGGCGGTGAGCGTGCCGAGCACGTCGAGGTCGGCGTCGCCGCGCGGGGATTTGTCGAACAGGCGGAGGACGCGGTCGGGGAGGTATCGCGCCGTGAGCGCAGGCGTGCCGGGGACGAGGTAGCCGCGGACGTAGATGACCGCGAGCGCGAGGGCGAACGCGGCGAGCGCGACCGCCGCGGGAGCGACGACGAGGAGCACGAGTGCGCCCGCGGCGGCGAGCACGATGTTCACGCCCGTGCAGGGGAGACAGCGGTTCTCGCCCGTGTATTCGGGGCGGCGGACGGCGTCGAGGGTCGGGAGTGCGAGCATGGTCAGTGGGCCGGGGTGAGTCGGTCGGCGAGCAGTTGGTACGCGCTCACGGCGGCGAACAGCGCGAGGAAGACGGTCGTCCAGAGGAGCGGCGGGAGCGCGTCGAGCACGGGGAGCGCGAGGAGCGACCCGAGGACGGTGAGGAAGCCCGCGATTCCGAGGTATTGGTAGCACTCTCCCCAGGTGACGCCGTAGCGCGTGACGAGTTCGAGGTAGAGCGTCACGCCTCTCGCTCGCGGGAGGACGCGAACGGTGTTTTCGTCGGGGTCGAACTCGACGAGACCGGCCTCCGCGAGCCGGGGGAGGTGGACCTGGCGGAGCGAGACGTAGACGGCGGTGCGGACGGCGTCGGGCGGCGTGTCGGTGCCGGCCTCCTCGGCGGCGACGGCGTCGGCGAGCGCGCGGAGGGTCGTCTCTTCCGTCGCGGCGATGTGCTCTATCGACCGGCGGCGACGTTCGTTACTGAGGAGGTCGAACACGTCCGTCTGCGCCACGTATGGTCGAGTAAAGTACATCTGGGACACCACGAGACGTGGGAGGGCTCTCGCGAGGATAAGTATGAGTTCCCTAGACACGGCTTAGGCCGTTCGTGGGGGGTATGAACGGTTCGGTAGGCAATGACTACCCCATGTAAACCACTCGCTGTCGGTTGCCGTGAGCGAGCCTATGTATCGTTAGGCCGGTCTCCCGGTCGGTTAGGCCCGCACCCCGTTCCTGTCATTCGAACCATACTTAGGAGGGTGTCCGTCCTGGAGTCGTAATACCCGAAACCGTCGGCGTCGCCACCGCGGCGCGACCGCGTCGGGCCACAAACAATGGAAGACGACAACCAACTGTACAACCTCTCGCGGCGCAAAGTGCTCGGCGGCCTCGGCGCCGTCGGCCTCGCCAGCGCCGGCGCCGGCCTCGGCACCAGCGCCTACTTCACCGACACCGAATCCTTCACCGGCAACACGCTCACCGCCGGCGAACTCGACCTCGTTGTGGACTGGTTCACCGACGTCGACCAGGGCTCCGCGACGCCCGAACAACCCACCGCCAGCGGCACCATCGACGGCAACCCATCGGGCTACGCCTACGAAGTCACGGACGTGAAGCCCGGAGACAGCGGCACGGTCGCGTTCTGTCCGAAGATCGTCGACAACCCCGCGTGGCTCTGGTTCGGCAGCGCGGACGGCGTGACCGACTACGAGAACGGCGTCAACGAACCCGAGGGCGACGTCGACAGCTCCAGCGGCGCGATGGAGGGCGAACTCAGCGAGAGCATCGTCGTCTCCGTCGCGTACGCGGACAGCGTCGCCATCGAGAACGGCGAAGTCGTCTGCACGAACGAGGCCGTGCTCGGCTACCCGTCGGACTTCACGCTCGCCGACCTCGCCGCGGAACTCGAATCCGGCTTCCTGCTCGACCCCGACCGCGGCACGGCGGGCGTGCAGGCGTACCCCGCGTCGCCGGACACCGAGACCCAGACCGGCCCCTGCATCTGCGTCCACTGGGAACTCCCGACGACCGTCGGGAACGAGGTGCAAACGGACTCCCTCACGATGGACTTCCAGCTGGTCGCCATGCAGGAACGCCACAACCCGAACGGCGGCAACAGCAGCGTCAACCCGTTCAACACGTCATCCAACTGAACCCCTGAACTCCCGGGTTCGGTTTCCCCACGCCGGTAGCCGGTCACGCGACCGCGCGCGGTTCGACTCCGCCGGTGGGCCTCCCCCGAACGGGGATCACAGCCATGAACGACGACACCAACGACCGACAACTGTACAACCTCTCGCGGCGCAAAGTGCTCGGCGGCCTCGGTGCCGTCGGCCTCGCCAGCGCCGGCGCCGGCCTCGGCACCAGCGCCTACTTCACCGACACCGAATCCTTCACCGGCAACACGCTCGCCGCCGGCGAACTCGACCTGAAGCTCGACTACAAGTCCACGTACACGGGCGGCCCCGGCCGCCTCGAGGACATCCAGGCGATGGGCTACCCGGACGCGGAAGACCTCGGCGACGGCCGCTACCTGCTCGCCCAGACCCCGCGGCCCGGGGACGGAATGGGCTGGGAGGACTACCTCCCCGAGTTCGACTTCTGTGCGCCCGAGAACGACCAGTACCTCGTGAACGGCGACGGCATCTCCATCTTCCACCTGGAGGACGTGAAGCCCGGGGACTCCGGTGAGATGACGGTCAGCATCCACATCTGTGACAACCCGGCGTGGCTGGAGATGGGCGGCGAGCTCAGCGAGAACGCCGACAACACGATGTCGGAACCAGAGAGCGAAGTCGATTCGACCCCCGACGCGGGCGAGCTCGCGGACGCCATCGAGGTCACCGTCTGGTACGACGAGGACTGCGACAACGTCTACGAACCCACGGGCACGGGCGAACAGCAGGAGCTCGAAGTCGCGCTCGTCAGCGACGTCTCCGGGTCGATGAGTCAGGAGATCGGTGACCTGAAGTCGGCCGCGAAGGGGTTCGTCGACAACCTCTCCAGCCCGGACGAGGCGGCCGCGATCTCGTTCTCGGACGGATCGAGCCTCGACCAGCAACTCACGACGAACTACCAGACCGTCAAGGACGCCATCGACCAGTACACATCCGGTGGCGGAACCGACATGGACCAAGGGATCAGCACGGCCGAGACCGAACTCATCAGTGGTGCGAACGCCACGAGCGGCGCGTCGAAGGTCATGATCGTCCTGACCGACGGCCAGCCGAGCAGCCAGCAGGCCGCGACCACCGCCGCGATGAACGCCAAGCAGGCGGGCATCCGCATCTTCACCATCGCGCTCGGCTCCGGCGCCGCGACCAGCTACCTAGAGAACAACATCGCGTCCAGCCCGGGCGACGCGTACGTCGCGCCCGACCCGTCCGACCTCGACACGGTCTACTCGGAGATCGCGCAGGTCGTGCTCGCCGGCGAACAGCTCATCGCGCAGGGCTCGCTCGCGGACGTCATGGCGCTGCTCGCCGGGGGCGTCGAACTGGACGGCGACCGCACCGAGGAGGGACGGCAGCCGTACCCCGGGAACACGACGCAGTGCATCGGGTTCGAGTGGGTGCTCCCCACCGACGTGGAGAACGAGGTGCAGACGGACAGCGTCGCGTTCAACGTGGACTTCACCGCGACCCAGTACCGCCACAACCCCCAGACCACGACCACGGCACCCCAGTAGTATCGCGTCCGAAACCCCGACCCGTGACGGCGTTCGGTGGTTCGATTCCACCGGCGGGTCTCCACAGTACGCTCTCCCTACCGCCGGAGTAGGAGACCTATACCCATGCCTCGGGACGTCCTGAGGACGACCAGACGCGGCCGCAGGCCGCCACCCGACGATGACCCCACACCTCACTCGACGACACCTGCTCGGCGCGCTCGGCGCGAGCGGTGCGGCCGTGCTCGCCGGTCGCTCCGTGCTCGCCCGCGACCGCACCCCGCCCTATCAGCACTACACGTACGCGCAGTCGGACGGCGGGGCGTTCCGAGTGGCGTGGTACGAGGAGTACAACGGCCGCGTGCTGTCGGCGTCGAACGGAACCACTCGGGAGAGCGCGCTCGACTCGGCGGCCGGGTACGTGGACGACCCCGCGAGCCCCGTCGTCGGCGTGACGAACGCGCTCCCCGGCGACTACGGGTCGGCCGTGTTCGGCCTGCTCGCGGAGGACGTGCCGCTCGACGTGTGGCTTCGCGTCCGCGCGACCGCGGACGCGGCCGCCCCCGAACCGGACGAGACGGACGCGAGCGCGAACCTCGAAGACGTGACGGACGTGTCCGTCTCCCTCGACTCGTGCACGGGCGGATTGAGCGGGGAGTACGCGTACGTCGCGGGCGGGACGCTCCACGGCGTCGCGGACGCGCTCGCGGCGGGTGTCCGGCTCGAGTTCGACGGCGCGACGGGCTGTCCGGGCGCGCTCCCGATCGGCCAGCCGCGGTGCGTGACGTTCGACTGGGCGCTCGCGACCGCCGCCGGGAACGGCGCGATGGGCGACAGCGTGACGTTCGACGTGGAGTTCGTCGGCGCGGACTGCACGGCCGGCGTCGCGAACCCGTGGGGGGACGGATGAGCGGACTGCGCCGCCGCGACGTGCTCGCGGCGGTCGGCGGCGTCGGCCTCGCCGGCGCGTTCGCCGGATCCGGAACTGTCGCGATGTTCCGGGAGTCGGAGGCGTTCGCGGCCGGTCTGCGAGCCGGCGCGCTCGACGTGCGCGTCGAGGGCGGCGACGGCTGCGTGGTTCGGAACGACCGGGTGGCGCTCGACCTCACCGACCTCAACCCGGGCGCGTGCGGGGACGCGACCCTGTGCGGAATCGTGGACGGAAACCCGGCGTGGCTGTGGCTGCGCGCGACCTGCCCGACGGACGCCGCCGTCTTCGACGCCGTGTTCCTCCGCGTCCGGTACGCGAACGGAACCGTGGTCGTCACGGACGACGGCACCGCGCTGGACGGCACCGCGCGCCGCGTGTTCGCCGCGCTCGCGGACGGGGTTCGGCTCGACCCGACCGGCGGGGACGCGCCCGTCGCGCCCGGCGACCGCGTCTGCCTCACCGTCGAGTGGGGCGTCATCGATATCCACGGCGGCGTCGAGACGGCGTGCGCGGTGGACGCCGACGCGCTCGACGACCCGGCCGCGTTCGCGTTCGAGTTCGGCGCGCTCCAGGCGCGCCACGCGTCGCCCGCGCTGTCCCCGTGGACTGCGATCGGCTGTCAGTCGGTCGCCGCGCGCTGCGTCGGCTGTCGCGAACTCGGGAAGGTGGACGACATCGACGGCCGCCTCGTCGCCGGCACCGAGTACGCCGTCGGCGACTCCGGGTACGCGATGCTCGTGGACAACGTCGAATACAAGGACGGCGACGAGGCGGTAGCGGTTCGCGCGTTCCGCCTCGTCGAGGCCGGAACGGGGGACGCGCCCGTGCTCGGCCCGCCCGTCTGCCGCGTGGACGTGAAGGGCGGGTCGGGCGGTCGGACGGGAGGGACGCGCACGCACGAGGTGTGTCCGCCGACCGCCGCACCCGCGGGGGAGTTCGACGCACCGACGAACCGGGGCGGGAGACGACCCGGAATCAGCCACGTCACGGTCTACACGTGCGGCGTTCCGCCGCGCTGTTGGTAACTCATGAGAGACAAGATTCGGTCAATCAGTCGGAAACGCGCGCTCGCCGTCGCGGGAACGCTCCTGCTCGTCGCGCTCGTCGTTCCGTTCGCGGTGTTCGCAGTCCCCCAGCTCGCCGGCGGGAGTCACAGCTACGTCGTGCTCAGCGGGAGCATGGAACCGGCGATCAGCCCCGGCGACGTGGTCGTCGTGTCGGGCGTCGACCCGGCCGCCATCGGCGTGAACGACGTGGTGACGTTCCAGCGGGACGCCTCGCCGGTGCCGACGACGCACCGCGTCGTCGAAGTCATCGACGACGGGGGCGCGCTCGCGTTCCGGACGATGGGTGACGCGAACGAAGACCCGGACGGCGCGGCCGTCCCCGCGAGCGCCGTCATCGGCCGAGTGACGCTCGTGATCCCCTACATCGGGTACGTCATCGAGGCGGCGAACACCCCGGTCGGGTTCCTCGCGCTCGTCGTCGCGCCGTTCGGCCTGCTCGCGCTCACGGAAGCCTACGCGTACCTCCGGCGGCGCGGGAACGCGACCGCCGACGAGTCCGGTGACGTGGCCGACGGCGGCCGCGACGCGGGCGAGGACGTGGTCGTCGTGTCGGGGCCGACGCCGGTCTCCGACAGCCCGGACGGGTTCGCGGTGAGCGACGGGACGCTGAACGCGGTGCTCGGCGTGCTCGGCGCGGCGACGGCGTACGCGCTCGCCGTCGCGTACCTCGTGCGGACGCCGTGGGCGGTCGCGGCGCTCGTCGCGGGCGTCGTCGGACTCGCGCTCGTCGCGTCCGTCAAGTACGGCGAGCGCGGGGCGAGCGGGCGGGCGACGCACACGGACGGCGGCCTCGGCGCGGTCGTCGGGTCGGTTCCGGAGCGCTACACCGTCCCCGTCGTCAGCGTGCACACGGCGCGCGACCTGGCGTCGCTCGCCGCCGACCTCGACCGCGTCGTCGTGTACGACCCCGACCGCCGCCGGTACGTCGCCGTGGACGACGCGGCGGTCTACGTCTACGACGAGGACGTCGGGGGGGCGGAGTGATGCGCGCCCTCCGGTTCGCGCTTCCGGTCGCGCTCGCGCTCGCCGTCGTCAGCGGCGGCGTCACGTACGGCCTCTTCACGGACACCGAACAGGTCTCCGGCACCATCGGCATCGACGCCTCCCAGAACCGCGACTGGGGCCACGGCTGGACCGCCCAGACCGCCGCCGTCACCGCGGACGCACCTCTGAACGACACCGCCGAGAACGGGACGGCCACGAACGACACGGGGGCTCTCGATCCGTCGAACGAGCCGCTCACGGGCGCGGTGCTCGGGAACGGAACCGCCAACGGCACGGCGACAAACGCTAGCGCGACGAACGATACGGCGACACCCACAAACGATACCGCGACACCCGCAAACGATACCGCGACACCCACAAACGACACCGCGACACCCACAAACGATACCGCGACACCCGCAAACGACACGACGACACCCACAAACGACACGGCCACGCCGCCCGTCGAGGCCGGCGGCGAGAACGAGTCCGTCGGCGGGATCGGCGACACGACCGCCAACAACACGACCACGAACGGCGCGGCGGACGCGCCCGTGGAGCCGGCGAACGAAACCGCCGGGAGAAGCGGAGCGGGGGGCGCAGCAGAGAACGAGACGCCGGGGAACGGCTCGGCGGGGTCTGCCGGCGCTACCGACGGCGAATCAGGCGATGGGGCGGCGCGACTGAGTTACGTCGCGGTTTCGGCTTCGGCCTCAGCCCCGTCGGCGGACGCGGTGAGTGAGTAGAGGCTCTGGCGGGCGTCGGCGAAGTAGATGTCCTCGTCGACGACTTCGCGTTTCTCGAGGCGTTCGAGCGCGTACCGGACGGTGCGCGCGGACAGCATCGACTCCTCGACGATTCCCTTCTGCGTTTTCGGACCGTCGTATTCGAGAACCTTATACACGAGTTTCGCGCTCGGCGGGAGGTCTTCGAGGACGTCCTCTACTGCATCCATCGTTACGAATCGAAACATGCCGAGCAACCATAAATCTGCGGGAAAGAGTTGCACGGGTCGTGGTCACGTCACTCCTGCGGGGGCGTGTCCGACTGCAAGAGAACGTCGAACGGCGCGTCCGCCGGTTCGTCGCCCGGGGAAACGTACCCGGTCGCGAACGCCGTCCACGCACCGCTCTCCAGCGCGACGGTCGTCGAAGCCACTGGGTCGATCGACGGCTGCGCGTCCGCCGGCCGGATTTCGAGCGTGTACTCGCCAGTCGGGACGGCCACGTAGTCGGACGCCGCGCCGAACTCGACCCCGGAGAAGAGGGGGTCGTCCGCGCTCCCCGCGACGGCGACGTCGACGGCCGGCGCGTCCGGGGACGCGTGCACGAGCCGTATCGCCGCGGAGTCGGACGGCACCTCGCCCGGGTCGTCGACGAACGGCGCCACGGTGAACGTCGGGCTGTCGCCGCTCACCTCGCCGATAGCCGCCGCCGTGTACGCCATCACGTCCAGCGTGAGCGTCTCCTCGAACACCGTAGACCCGCCGTCGGTCGTCCGCACCGCGACCGTGTGGTCGCCCGGCGACACCGAGAGATAGTCGCTGATAGCGCCGAACGCCACGCCCTCCAGCGCCACCGAACCATCCACGAGCACGTTCACCGCGGGCGCGTCCGGAGAGAGGTGGGCGACGCGCAGCCACGCCGACGCGGTCTGTGTCGTCGTCTCCTCCGTCGTCGCGTCGGTTGTCGCCTGCGTTGTGGTCGTCGCACCGTCCGTCGTGCCGTTCGTCGTGCCGTTCGTGTCACCCGTCCCACACCCGGCGACGCCGGTCGTCAGTGCGGTTGCAGCAGCTAGAACGAACCGTCGGCGGGATGTCTCATCACCCATACGCGAGCAGTTCCCCGCCGCGAGTATTGCTATTCGCGACTTACGAAAAGTAAGGGCGAAAACGCGTCGAGTAGGCCGTTCGTTCGCGGCGGTACGGGTCGCGTATCACGCGGCACAAGCGAACTTCTTTTGAGCGTCCCCCGCGGAGTTTCGGGTATGTCGACCGAGACAGCGCCCCGAATGGACCCCCATCGCCGCGGCGTGGCCGTGACCACGGTCGCCTGCCTCACCGGCGTGGCGGCGGGCGTCCTGTCGAGCGCGCTCGCGGCCGGTGCGACGGACACCACCGGCCTCGGACTCGCCCTCGTCGCGATGCTCGTCAACCTCGGGGTGCTCCGCGTGCTCGGCGTGAACGTCAGCGAGTTCGGCGCGAAAGACCACCTCTACACCGCGTTCATGACGTTCGCGCTCTGGTTTATCACGTGGGGCATCCTCCTCACTGAATCGGTGAGCCTGTAAGATGGCCCAGGACAGCATCGCGGTCGTGGACCTCGACAGGTGCTCTCCCGACCGCTGTAACTACGAGTGCTCGAACTACTGTCCCCCGAATCGAACCGGGAAGGAGTGCATCACGCTCCGCGGGGAGGACGCCGAGACGGGCGGCCCCGACCAGGTGCAGATTTCGGAGGAGATCTGTCTCGGCGAGACGTGCGGTATCTGCGTCGAGAAGTGTCCGTTCGACGCCATCGAGATCATCAACCTCCCCCAGGAGTTGGAAGACCGCGCGACCCACCGGTACGGCGACAACGCGTTCGCGCTCTACGGGCTCCCCATCCCCGAGAAGGGGAAGGTGACGGGGCTGCTCGGCCCGAACGGCATCGGGAAGTCGACGGCCGTGAAGGCGCTCGCCGGAGAGATCACGCCGAACCTCGGGCGCGTCGAGGACGAACCCGGCTGGGACGAGGTCATCGAACACTACCGCGGCACCGAACTCCAGGACTACCTGAAGGGCGTGCGGGACGGCGACACCCAGGTCGCGCGCAAACCCCAGTACGTCGACCAGATTCCGGAGACGTTCGACGGGAACACGCGCGAACTCCTCGAACGCGCGGACGAGCGCGGCGTGCTCGACGAACTCGCGGACCGCCTCTCCATCACGCCCGTGCTCGACCAGGAGATCGACTCGCTCTCCGGCGGCGAACTGCAGCGGGTCGCGCTCGCGGCGACGCTCGCGCGGGACGCGGACTTCTACTTCGTCGACGAACTCACGCCCTACCTCGACATCGGCCAGCGCGTCACCGCCGCGCGACTCGTCCGCGAACTCGCCGAGGAGGAGGACAAGGCCGTGCTCGTCGTCGAACACGACCTCGCGGTGCTCGACCTGCTCGCGGACAGCCTCCACGTCGCGTACGGAGAACCGTCCGTGTACGGCGTCGTCACCGACCCGAAATCCGTCCGGAACGGCATCAACGAGTACCTCCGGGGCTACCTCGACAACGAGAACATGCGGATTCGCCCGGAAGCCATCGAGTTCGAGGAACACGCCCCCCGGCCCGTCACCGAGGCCGAGACGCTCGTCGACTACCCGTCGATGACGAAATCCTACGGCGAGGGCGAGTTCAGCCTCGACGTCGAGGGCGGAGAGATCCGGAAGAACGAGGTGCTGGGCGTGGTCGGCCCGAACGGCATCGGGAAGTCCACGTTCGCGAAACTGCTCGCCGGCCGCATCGAACCAACCACCGTGAGGGGCGAGGACACCGACCTCGACGTAGACCTCGACATCGCGTACAAGCCGCAGTACGTCGAGGTCGATCAGCATATGCGGGTCGACGCGTTCCTCTCCTCGATTACGGACGAGTTCGGCACGAGCTACTGGAACACCGAGATCGCGCAGCCGCTCCAGCTCGAACGCATCATGGAGCAGAACCTCGCCGACCTCTCCGGCGGCGAACGCCAGCGGGTCGCCATCGCCGCGACCCTCAGCCGGGACGCCGACCTCTACCTGCTCGACGAGCCGAGCGCGCACCTCGACGTGGAACAGCGCGTGCTCGCGACGCGCGCCATCCGCCGGTACGCGGAGAACCACGAGTCCACGGTCATGGTCATCGACCACGACATCTACATGATCGACCTCGTCTCCGACCGGCTGATGGTGTTCGACGGCGAACCCGCCGACCACGGCCGCGCCAGTCCCTCCCAAGAGATGCGCGCCGGGATGAACGAGTTCCTCGCGAACCTCGACATCACGTTCCGCCGCGACGAGAACCTCGGCCGGCCGCGCATCAACAAGCCCGGGAGCCAGCTCGACAAGCAGCAGAAGCGCGACGGCGAGTACTACTACACGCAGTAGCGGCCCCGTCGCTTTTCCGAGGGCCGCCGATATCCGGCGTATGGAACAGCGGCTGGATCGCGGGGAGCGCATCGAAACGGTGCGGGAGGCGAGTGTAGACGACGACCGACTGGTGTCAGTGGCGGTTCCCCCGGGAGAGCTCGGTGAGCACGTCGAACGCGTGGAGGAAGCGCGCGCGGAAGCGGAGTACCTCGACGGCCCGGCGAGCGAACCGCTCCGGGAGGCGCTGGATCACGCAGTCGACGCCCTCCACGAAGCGGAGGCCGGCGGGGACGGCCTGCTCGTCTACACGGGCGTCCTCGGTGGCGACCTCCGCACGTTCATATTCACGAACCCACCGGGGGGCGTGACGGACGGCGTCTTCGAGCACGGGAACGCGTTCGTCACGGATCCGCTCGGCTCCCGGACGACAGACGAGCCCACGATAGGGCTTGTCGTGGTGGAGCGCGGTGGCGCGGCAATCGGCCGGCTCGACGACGGCGTCGAAAGTTTGGAAGCGCTCGACAGCGAGGTTCCGGGGAAGACGCGGGCGGGCGGACAGTCCGCAGACCGGTTCCGCCGGCGCCGCGAAGAGCGCAAGCGCGAGTTCTTCGAGGAAGTCGCGGACGCCGCCGAACGGGCGTTCGACGACTCGGACGCGGTCGTGCTCGGCGGGACGCACGTCACCGTGGAGGCGTTCCGGGACGGCGACTACCTGCCGGCGTGGCTCGACGACCGGGTCGCGGGTACGTACGCGGTGGAGCACGCCGGCGAGCGCGGCCTCGAACAGCTCGCTGCGAAAGCACGCGGGGACGTGACGGACGGCCACGCGGACGCCCGGGACGCCCTCGACGCGTTCTTCGACCGACTGCCGGACGGCGACGTCGTGTACGGCGCGGAGTCAGTGGACGACGCGCTCACGTACGAGGCGGTCGACCGACTGCTCGTCTCTGAGACCGTGGACGCGGCGGAGCGCGAGGCGTACGCCGAGCGTGCCGAGGACGAGGGCGGCGGCATGGTCGTCGTGCCCACCGACATCGAGGGCGGAGAGCGGTTCGCGGACGCGTTCGGCGGCGTCGGCGCGCTCCTCCGCTTCCCCGTCGAGTAGACCCAAGCTTCTTGTATTCCGCCCGAGTCGGTCGAGTCGACATGGAGACCCTTTCTCAGTAGCCGGGGCCGCCGCCCGGTAGCGACTGGGTCGGCCGGCTCACGACGCGTTCGTTCGTCGAGCAACCGACACCCAGAATCCAATGTCACGAGAAGACACAGCGATAGTAGCGAAGCGCGTAGACGAGTCTCCGGCGGAAACCGGAGAGATAAGGGCGCTCGCCCGGTCGGCGGGCTACGCCGTCGACGGCGAGGTCGTCCAGCAACGCCCCCCGCATTCCGGCCACGAATTCGGGGCGGGCGCGATTGCGGAGATACGACGCGACGTCCGGGCGGCCGACGCAGACGCCGTCGTGGTTGACAACGACCTCGACGCGAACCGGGCGTTCGCGCTCGCCGACCGCCTCCCCGACGGCGTCGCGGTGTTCGACCGGAAGCGACTCGTCATCGACATCTTCGGCGAGCGCGCGGAGACCCGGCGCGCCCAGCTGGAGGTGCGGCTGGCCGAACTTGAGTACGAACTCCCGCGGGCCGAGGAGCGCGCGAAGCGCGGCGAAGACGTCGGTCGTCAGGGCTTCAAGAGCGCTGGCGAGTCTCCGGCCTCGCAGGTTCGCGCGGCGTACAAGCGCGAAATCAAGCAAGTCGAGGACGCGCTCGCGGAGGTCGAGACCGCGGACGCGTCCCGGCGTGCCGACCGGCACGCGGCAGGGTTCGACCTGGTCGCGCTCGCGGGGTACACGAACGCGGGGAAATCCACGCTCCTGCGGCGGCTCGCGGACGACCACGTGGTCGGGGAGAACGACCGCCGGCACGCCGACCTCGCGGGCGTCGCGGAGTCGCACGACGGCCTGTTCACGACGCTAAACACGACGACGCGCCGGGCGACCGTCGGCGACCATCGGTTGCTGGTGACGGATACCGTCGGGTTCGTCTCCGGGCTCCCGCACTGGCTCGTGGACTCCTTCGAGTCGACGCTCGCATCCGCGTACCGTGCGGACGCCGTGCTGTTGGTCGCGGATGCCACCGACCCGCCGGAGCGCCTCCGTGAGAAGGTGGCGACGAGCCGGAACGTGCTCGCCGACCATCGGGACGCGGACGGCGGCGTCGTCCCCGTTCTGAACAAGGTCGACGACGTGGACCGTCTCGACGAGAAGCGGCGGGTCGTCCGAGAGGTCGTCGGCGACCCGGTGTGCGTGAGCGCGCTCGACGGCGACGGATTGGACGCGCTCGGTGACCGTTTGACGGCGGCGCTCCCGGCGCGCGAGACGGCGCGGTTCTCGCTCCCGCAGTCTGACGACGCGATGGCGTTCGTCTCCTGGCTCTACGACCACGCGAACGCGGTCGAGGTCACGCACGGCGAGACGGTAGAAGTCGAGGTCTCAGGGCGACCTGAGATCGTGGCGCGCGCTCGCGGCCGCGCGGACGACGTAGGGGCTGACACGGCGGCGCGTCGGGACTCGTAGCGGGCGCGCCGCCGGGTTTCGCGCTCCACGCTACGGCTCGTCTCAGAGCACGCCGCGTGCTGGCCGCCCGTTCGTATTTGAAGGTTCGTGCGGTCGCGAGAACGGGGCGTGCATTCGCGCCGCTCCGCGGCGCGATTCACCGGTCGCCTTCGGCGACCGGCATTTTTCCCTCCAAAAAGGTGGGTTAGAAGACCGAGCGCTGACAGCTCCCGCAGAGAGTCTGTTCTTTGCGGTCGACTTCTTGGACGGTGGGGGAGAAGCTCATGGCGCAGCGGTTGTTGTCGCAGTGTTCGAGGCCCAAGGTGTGGCCGAGTTCGTGGACGACTTCCTTGCGGACGCGGTCGGAGAACACTTCGGTGGAGGAGCGTTCGGAGAACCCGCCGTCGCTGGAGGTCTGGAGGCGGTAGGTGGAGACGACGCAGCCGCGGCCGTCGAGGTAGGCGAGGCCGAAGACGTAGTTTCGGCGGCGGTAGTAGAGGTCGTTCGGGGTGATGGCGATGGCTTTCTCGCCGGTTCCGACGCGTGTGGCGATGTCGATGAGGTCGCTGGCGCGGTACTGGCCGCGAGAGCTGTCGTAGGCGCCGTCGGGGAGGGGTTGTTCCGTGGCGAGGGTGACATCGCAGTCGTAGATGGAGCGGAGGCCTGTCGAGGCCTCGCGCTTGACGCTCGCGGAGACGTCCCCGATGGGGACGATGTCGACACGCATGGGAACGTCTATGCCGTGGTGTGGCATAAATATCCCGACGTGAGCGATTTCGCGGGAGAACTGGTGGACGCGCTGGCGGATGCGGAGCGCGTGGTGGAGGTTGGTGTGGGGCGTCGGCCGGACGTGGCGGCGCGGGTGGCGGCGCGGGGGGTGGCGGTGGTGGCGACGGACGTGATCGAGCGGGAGACCCCGCCGGACGTGGCGTTCGTGGTGGACGACGTGACAGCCCCCGATATCGGGGTGTACGAGGGCGCGGACGTCGTGTTCGCGCGGAACCTCCCGCCGGAACTCCAGCGGCCCGTCGCGGACGTGGCGAGGCGGGTGGGGGCGGCGTGCTGGTTCACGACGCTCGGCGGCGACCCGGCGGTGGTGCCGGTGGAGCGCCGGACGCTCGGCCGGGAGACCGTGTTCGTCGCCTCCCGGAACTGATTTTTCGCGGGCGGGGCGAGTGAGTGTATGAACGTGGACACGGTCGTCCTGGACGTGGACGGCGTGCTGGTGGACGTGGCGGACTCCTATCGGCGCGCCATCGTGGAGTCCATCGAATCGGTGTACGGGGAGACGATTCCGAAAGCGGGGATTCAGTCGTTCAAGGACGCAGGAGGCTTCAACAACGACTGGACGCTGACGGACGCGGCGGCGCTGTTCGTGCTCGCGAAGCGCGAGGGGCTCGCGATGGAGCTGGAGGGGTTCACGGGCGAAATCGAGAAGCGCGGCGGCGGGCTGGCGGCGGCGGAGGCGGTCGTGTCGGCGGCGCTCCCTGCGGACGCGGAGGAGCGCGTGCGCGAGGCGTGGGCGCCCGACCGTCTCCGAGAGACGTTCCAGGCGCTCTACCTCGGGAGCGAGTTGTATCGGGAGATCGAGGGCGGGGAGCCCGCGCGGGAGACGCGCGGGTTCATCAACGACGAACCGGTCATCGTCACCGCGGAGACCGTCGAGCGGTTGACGAGCGAGTACGATGTGTGCGTGCTGACGGGGCGTCCGGAGGCGGAAGCCGAAATCGCGCTCGAACGCGCGGGGCTGGACGTGCCCGCGGAGCGCCGGTTCACGATGGACGACTGGGAGGAGGGGAAGCCGCACCCGCGCGCGCTGGTGGCGCTCGCGGAGCGCTGCGACAGCTCGGGCGTGGTGTTCGTCGGGGACACGCTGGACGACATCGAGACCGCGGTGAACGCCGCGGACGCGGACCCCGAGCGCGACTACCACGGCGTCGGCGTCCTCACCGGTGGACTAACGGGCGCCGAGGGCCGGCGGAAGTACGAGGACGCGGGCGCGACCGCCGTGCTGGACTCCGTGAACGACCTCCCGGACGTCCTCGATTAGGGGCCGCGCCACGCGAGCGCGAACCCGACGGCGGTGAGGAGGACGCCGAGCACGGCGAGCGTCGATGACGTGAGAGCGGCGATGTCACCCGTCCATGTAGTTTCGAGGTAGGCGGCGAGCGCGGTCGATTGGACGGCGACGAGGAGGAGGGCGAGCGAGCGCCGCGCGTGCGTGTCCATGCAGGAGGGGTGGCGCGGCGCGACTTCGGGGTTGCGGTCGGTAGTGGCGAGTCTCGCGGATACCTCGTTTCGCCGGTAAATCCGGACGAGGACGGCGTTTCTTTGCCGGTCACGGGCGTGGTGTGTGGTGATGAGTTCAGAAACGTCGCTGGTGGAGTTCTCGGTGAGCGCCGAGGCAGAGGACCACGCGCAGACGACCGTCTCGACCCGCGGGCACGAGTTCGTCGTGGACGAACCGACCGCGAACGGCGGACAGGACGAGGGGCCGACGCCCGTCGAGTACCTGCTCGGCGCGTGGGCGGGCTGTCTGACCGTCACGGGTCACGCGGTCGCGGACGACCACGACATCGCCATCGGTTCGCTCGACATCGACCTCGCGGGGGGCCTCGACCCGCGGAAGCTTCAGGGGCGCGCTGACGACGTGCGCGCGGGCTTCCAGCACATCGAGGTCGAACTCGACGTGGAGTCCGACGCGACCGAGGAGGAACTGGACGCGTGGCTCGCCGCGGTGGAGGAGCGCTGTCCCGTCGCGGACAACCTCGCGAGCGAGACGCCGACGACGCTCGGGTTCGCGTAACCGGAGCCCGACATTCTTATTCGCGGCCCGGGTGACGTACCGGTATGCGAATCGCGTTACTCGGCGGCACGGGCGACATCGGCGAGGGCCTCGCGCTCCGATGGGGGTACGACACCGACCACGACATCGTCATCGGGTCACGAGACCCGGCGCGCGCCCGCGAGAAAGCGAACGAGTACGAGACCGAACTCGACAGTCGCGGTATCGACCGGAAGATTACGGGGTTTGAGAACGGGATGGCCGCCGACCGGGCGGACGTGGTCGTGGCGGCGGTGCCCGCCTACCACCTCAGCGACACCGTAGAGTCGGTTGCGGACAACCTCGACGAGGACACGATTCTGGTGTCGCCCGCGGTGGGGATGCAGCGCGACGAGGACGGCTTCCACTACAATCCGCCGGATGCGGGGAGCGTGACGGCGCTCGCGGCGGACGCCGCGCCGGACGACGTGCCCGTGGTGGGGGCGTTCCACAACCTCGCGGCCGACCGCCTCGCGAACCTCGACGTGGAACTCGACCTCGACACGCTCGTCGTGGGCGACGACGACGATGAGAAGGGGCTGATCGCGGATCTCGGCGGCGAAATCGAGGGGCTGCGCGTGCTGGACGCGGGGCCGCTCGGCGTCGCGGCGGAGGTCGAGTCGGTGACGCCGCTCGTCATCAACATCGCGATGAACAACAAGGGCATGCACGACGTCGGCGTGACGTTCGACTAGCGCGGTCGCGCGTCGGCGTCGGCCGCGAGCGCGATGAGGCGGTTTTCGAGGGCGTCTATCGAGTCCGCGAGGAGGCGGATCATCGGTTCTTTGCCGTGCGCGCCGCCGTCGGCGATAGCCGCGGGTGCGCGCTCACGGGTCCGCATCGCGCGGTCGGCGACCCAGTCCATCGTGCCGGGCGCGTCCGGGGGTTCGTTCGCCCGGTCAACGAACACGACGTCGTCGAGGGCTGCGAGCGCGGCGTCGGTGCGGCGGACGTTCGCGGCCGCGGAGACTGTCGGGTCGTGCTGGCGGACGCCACAGAGGAGCCGCGCGACGTGGCTGGACGCGCCGCGGCGGACGCCCGCGGGCGCGCGGACGCCGTCGACGGTGCGGGTGAGGCGGCCGTCGGTCGCGACGACTTCCGCGGGTCGCGTCGCGCCGGCGGGGGCGGCGGCGAGCGTCGTTCCGACCTCGGGAATCAGTCCGGCGGGGGCGGCGCGCTCGACGGCGCGAACGGCGTCGGTCAGGGCGTCCGCGGTTCGCGCGGTGTCGGCGTCGGTGTGGAGGGGGCCGAGGGGGTTCACGGGGCCGGCGCCCGCGCCCAGGTCGAGGCCGCGTTCGATGGTGCGCACGGCGTAGTCGGTGGCGGCTTCGACGGCGGCCGGGAGCGCGGTGTCGGCGGCGAGTTCGGCGGCGAGCGCCGCCGAGAGCGTACAGCCGCTCCCGTGAGTGGTTTGAGTGTCGATTCGGTCGTGCTCGAACGTCGTCGCGTCGTCCGCGACGAGGACGTCCACGGGGTCGCCGTCGAGGTGGCCGCCGGTGACCAGCACGGCGTCCGCGCCGAGGTCGCGGAGTCGCTCGCCCGCGCGCCGCATGTCGTCTGCGTCCTCGACGGTCGCGTCAGCGAGGAGTTCGGCCTCGGGGACGTTCGGCGTGAGGAGCGTCGCGCGCGGGAGGAGTGTGTCGCGGACGGCGCGGACGCCGGCGTCGTCGAGGAGCCGGTCGCCGGACTGCGCGACGACGACGGGGTCGACGACGATCGGGAGCTCTGGAAGGGCGGCGGCGACTGTCTCGACGGTGTCGGCGGACGCGAGCATTCCGGTCTTCGCCGCGGCGACCGGGAGGTCGTCGCAGACGGCGGAAATCTGGGCCTCGACGGTGTTCGGCGGGACGCGGTGGGTGTCGCGGACGCCCGTGGTGTTCTGCGCGGTGACCGCCGTGACGGCGGACGCGCCGAACGCGCCGCGGGCCTCGATGGCCTTGAGGTCGGCCTGCACGCCGGCGCCGCCGCCGCTGTCCGAGCCCGCGACGGTGAGCGCGACGGGACGCATCTCAGTCGTCCGCGGCGGCGGTCGGTTCGACGCCGAGCTCGACGGGCGGCGCGTCGCGGCCGAGTTCGTCGAGCGCGACCTCGGCGGCGCGCTTCCCGGAGAGGAGCATCGCGCCGAACGTCGGCCCCATTCGCGTGAGGCCGTGGTAGGTCGCGGTCGAGAGGCCCGCGGTGAGGAGGCCGTCGTGCACGAGGCCGGTCTTCTCGACGACTCTGTCCTCGGAGTCGGAGACCCACATCGAGTCGTGGCCGGGGGAGTCGTGGCCGGGCGCGCCGTATTCGCCGTCGCCGCTCGTGTCCATCCCGGTCGTCTGCGTGCCGTCGATGCCGGGCGCGTCGAGCACGCCGCGCTCGTGGAGTTTGGAGACGACGACCGCCTCGTGGCCGGTCGCGTCGACGACGAGGTCGGATTCGACGGCGACGGGGTCGACGCACGTCAGTTCGCGGGGGAGCGAGTGGACGGGCGTCCAGTTGAGGACCGCGCCCGCGACTCGGTGGTCGTCGCGGACGACGACGTCCGTGAACTCGGTCATGTTCTGGACGCGCGCGCCGGCGTCGCAGGCGGCTTCGATGAGCGCGCTGCTGCAGTGGGGGGCGGACGCGACGTAGAGGCCTTCGGACTCCTCGGACGCCTGATAGGGGACGCCGAGTTCGTCGAGGACGGCCTGGCCGGGGTCGCGGACGGTGAGTTTGTTCATCAGGAAGCCGCCGAGCCAGAACCCGCCGCCGAGGTAGTTGTTCTTCTCGACGACGGTGACGTCCACGTCGCGCTCCGCGAGTTCTTTCGCCGCCGTGAGGCCGGCGGGGCCGCCGCCGACGATGATGACGTCGCTCTCGGTGCCGTCCATGAATTCGCCGTGCCACGACTGCGCGATGGCGCGGGTGACCTGTGCCTCGCCGGTGTCCGCGAATCCGTCGAACTCCATTACATCACTAGGTGGTACAACAGAGTAATTAAAGGTGTGGGGTCGAACGGGACGGCTCCCGGAGCACCGCGAGATCGGTCATACGCCGACGATAACAGACAGAATAACGAGTGCGATCAGTGAGAGCGGTATCGAGCGACGGCGGTGCGAATCCGGACTCGGCGGCGAGACCGACGGAGCGGGGGCTACGCGGTGGCGTGTCGCGAGAAATATCGGGGTCAGTTACGCGCCCGCTTCCTCGAAGGCGGCTTCGAGCTTTTCGGCCTGCGTCACGCCGACGAACCGCTCGACGACGCCGTCCTCGTTCTCCACGACGATGGTCGGAATGGAGCGAACCTGGTACTCGTTCGCCACGTCCTGGGCTTCGTCCACGTCGATCTTCTCGAACTGAACGCGGTCGCCCCACTCCTCCTCGAGGTCTTCGAGGATGGGGTCTTGGGTTTTACACGGGCCACACCAGTCGGCGTAGAAGTCCTTGAGGGTGACAGTCATCGATCTACCCGGATTTTGCCGTTCCGCTCGCATAAGGGTTTCTCAGAGCACGTCGCTTGCCGCCACCCATGGAAAAGTTTAGGCGGGCCGAGCCCCGAATACGGGATATGAGCAGTGGTCAGAACTCGGGCGGCCTGATGTCGAGCGCGGGACTCGTCCGGTACTTCGACTCCGAGAGTTCGAACGCGATCCGCGTCGGCCCGAAGTCCGTCGTCGCGTCCGGCGTCCTGTTCGGTATCGCCGTCCTCGTTCTCAGCATGATGGTCTGAGGTTCGGGGCGCATAAATCACTCCCCCCCGAACCTCCGCGTATGACTCTGACAGCGGGTGTCGTCGCGGTGCAGGGCGACGTCAGCGAACACGGCGACGCGATCCGGCGAGCGGCCGCGAACCACGGTCGGGACGCCGACGTCGTCGAAATCAGGAAGTCCGGAATCGTCCCGGAGTGCGACGTTCTCTTGCTGCCGGGCGGGGAGTCCACCGCCATCTCGCGACTCCTCTCCCGGCAGGGTATCGACGACGAAATCAAGCGTCACGTCGAGTCCGCGAAGCCCGTTCTCGCGACGTGCGCGGGCCTCATCGTGGCGTCCCGTGACGCGCGCGACGAGCGCGTGGAGACGCTCGACCTCGTGGACGCGACCGTGGACAGGAACGCGTTCGGCCGCCAGAAGGACAGCTTCGAGGCGCCGCTCGACGTCGAGGGTCTCGACGAGCCGTTCCCGGCGGTGTTCATCCGCGCGCCGCTCATCGCGGCGGTCGGGCCGGACGTGGAGGTGCTCGCGTCCTGGGACGAGAAGCCCGTGGCGATTCGGGACGGCCCGGTCGTCGGCACGTCCTTCCACCCGGAGTTGACGAGCGACAGCCGAATCCACGACCTCGCGTTCTTCGCGGAGGCGGAGGCGTGAACGACCTGTTGGACGCCTCCGTGGAGGCGGTGAAGGTCGCGGGAAGCCCGGACGGCCCCGTTCCCGTGCTCGTCCTCGGCGTCGAGGGGCGGCGGGACGTGCTCCCCGTGTTCATCGCGTTCGAGGAGGCGGAGTCTATCGCGCGCGGCCTGGACGCGGAGGACTTCGGCCGCCCGCTCACCCACGACCTGACGCTCGACATCGTGGAGGAACTCGGCGGACGCGTCACTCAGGCCGTCATCCGGGGCGTCGAGGAGGGAACGTTCGTCGCGGACATCCACCTCGACACGCCGCGCGCGAACACGGTCGTAGACTGCCGACCGAGCGACGCCGTCGCGCTCGTCGCGCGCACGAACGCCCCCATCAAGGTCGCGCGAGAGGTGTTCGAGGACGCCCGCGAACCGCTTGCGAACTACGCGGACTTCGACGACATCCGGGAGGTGGCGCGATGAGCGACGACCTCCTCCGCGACCTCTACGCCGTCATCGAAGACCGCAAGGAAACCCTCCCCGAGGACTCCTACACCGCGTCATTGTTCACGCACGAGAAGGGCGAGAACGCCGCGCTCGAAAAGCTCGGCGAGGAAGCCACCGAGTTCGTGCTCGCCGCGAAGGACAGCGACCGCGAGGAACTCGCGCACGAGGGCGCGGACATCGTCTACCACATGCTCGTCGTCCTCGCCCAGAACGACGTGGACGTCGAGGAACTGCTGGACGAACTCCGGGAGCGACGCGGATAACGTCGCCGAACGACGTGAGGCGTTCACGCGCACGGAGTGCGCGCCTTTTTCGTCCAGGGTTTTGCCGTGAGCGGTGTGCGAGCGCGGCGAGCGCATCCGAGCGGGAAAACGGTGGAACTGACGTGGACGTCGAGGAACTGCTGGACGAACTCCGGGAGCGCCGCGGATAACGTCGCCGAACGACGTGAGGCGTTCACGCGCCGAAACAGACTTTCTTTTAAGTATCGAGTGAGTAGGACGGGGTATGATTTTCGAGGATCTTCCGACGACCCCGAAGTCGGAGGAACTCATCGACAAGGCGTTCTCGCGCGCGGCGCGGTCGGGGCGAGCGAAGCACGGACGGGAGGCTCAGGAGTCGATGCTGCAGACGGCGTCGAACATCCTCTCGGACAACCTGGAGAACGTGGTGACGGCGTGGCCGGACTTCGACGAGGTCGACCCGTTCTATCGCGAGCTCGCGGACGCGGTGGCGGACGTGGACGAGATCCGATCGAGCCTCTCCGAGGTCGGGTGGGCGTCCCGGAAGACGAAGGAACTCGGCCGCGAGTACCAGGGGAAGCTCCCGGGCGACGTGGAGGGCGCGCGGAAACTCCGCAAGCAGGGGTTCGCGCGGATGGGGTCGGTGATGCGCGAAATCGAGGACGACCTCCAGTACCTCAACGACGTGCGCAACGACCTCGCGAAGCTCCCCGACATCCGGCCGGACGAACCGACTATCGTGGTCGCGGGCTACCCGAACGTCGGGAAGTCGTCGTTCGTGAACACGGTGACGAACGCGCGCAACGAGACCGCGGAGTACCCGTTCACGACGACGGGCATCCGAGTGGGGCACGTGGAGCGCGAGCACATCCGCTACCAGCTCGTGGACACGCCCGGGCTGCTCGACCGGCCGCGCGAGGAGCGCAACGACATCGAGAACCAGGCGGTGTCCGCGGTCGCGCACGCGGCGGACGCCGTGCTGTTCTTCCTGGACGCGAGCGAGACGTGCGGATACGAACTGGACGACCAGTACGCGCTCCTCGCGGGGCTTCGCGAGGAGTTCACGGACGCGCCGTTCGTAGTGGCGTGCAACAAGAGCGACCTCTCGACGGACGCCGAAGCCGATCACTACCTGAGCGTGGAGACGGGCGAGAACGTCGGCGCGGTGCTCGGCGCGGCGGTCGAAGCCGTGGACTACGAGCCCGAGTTCCCGTTCGAGGGCTAGTCGACCGTCTCCACCTCGACGTACCGGATCTGGAGAGAGATGTCGCGACCCGTAGCGCCCTCGACGCGGCGGTTCAGGACGGACGCGAGGTCGGTCGGCGTCCCCCCGGGAGGGACGCCGATGGCGACGACTGCCCTGGACGGCGTGCGAAAGAGGACGCCCCTCGAGTACTGGAACTCGACGCTGAGAACTGTGTACCCCTCGTATTGGGGTTCGTCCAGTGTGTCCTCGATAGTGGTTCGGATGGACTGCTCCGCGGTGGCGGTCTGGAGCGTGGAGAACGTGACGCCGCCGAGGAAGACTGAGAGCACGAGGATACCGGCGACGAGGACGCCGACCCGTTTGAGCGTGGCGCTGCGTGCATCGTCGACGCGAAGCCACTGCTGGGGTCGATAGCCCGAGTACCAGAGGACGACGAGCGCGGCGAGGTTGATAGAGAGGATGTTGACGAGGACGAGGATGGCCGCGCCGAGCCCGATCGTGGGGAGGCCGAACGCGAGGCAGATGCCGACGGTCGCCGCGGGCGGGACGAGCGCGACAGCGATGGCGACCCCGACGAGCGCGGACGAGACGCCGGTAGAGAGGCTGAGGACGCCGGCGACGCCGGCGCCGAGCGCGACGACGAGCGAGAGCACGTCGGGCCGGAGGCGCTCTCGTATTTCGGAGATGGCCAGCACGTCAAGGCCGGGCGGCACGAAGTGCGCGTATCGAACGAACGCGGCGAACGCGCCGGCAGTGACGACCGAGAGGAGGATTCCACCGACCTGGAGTTTTACGCCGGTGCGGAAGAGGTCGCGGTCGTCGACGACCGTGCCGACGCTCGCCGCCATCGCCGGTCCGATGAGGGGTGCGATAACCATCGACCCGACGACGGTCGCGGGGGAGTCAAGGAGCAGTCCGGCGGTCGCGATGAGCGCGCTCACGGCCGTCATCAGGACGTACGTCGGGAGGGAGGGGACGAGACCGGCTGCGCGGGAATGCAGTTCCTCGCGCGCGATCCTGTCGGTCTGCGCGGAGTCCGCGTCGTCGTACTGTGATTTGAGGGCGTCGAACTTCCGGGAGACGACAGTCTCCGCGGAGAGGACGACGGTGTACGCGTCCTCCTCAAGTCCGACCTCGTGGAGGCGGGCGAGCACCGGTTCGACCGCGTTCACGGGCAGCGGGAAGTAGACGACGCCGGTGTACTTGCGCCCGCTTCCTTCTTCGGTGAGCGCGTAGTCGATCCCCTCGTCCTCCAGAACGTCCAGAACGGCCTGCCGTTCCCCCGGGGGGAGCAAGACCTGCACGAGTCGCACGGCGGAAGCGACGGTGGACGCGGCTAAATAGGTTAGGTCACGCGTGCGGTTTCGAGCTCGATGAACCGGACGTGAACGACGGCTGATCCGGAAACGCGGTCAGAGAGCCGGTCGGCGAGCCGGTCGGCGAGCCCCCGGTAGGTAGCGTTCGTCGGGGTTCCGACGGTGACGACGACGGTCGAGGGGGCTCGGAACAGGGGTTCGCGCTCGTAGCGTACTCTGACGTCGAGGCGGACGAGTTCGTCGTAGGGTTCCTCGGCGAGAGCGTCGTCCACCGTGGCACCGACGTGTTGTTCGAAGGATGCGCGGTGGATGGTTCCGAGGGTGACGGCGCCGACGAACGTAGAGAGGACGAGGATGCCGACGACGAGAACGCTGATGCGTTTCAGAACGGTCTCGCGGGCCACGTCGGTCTCGAAGAACGACTTGGGGCGGTAGCCGCGTTGCCAGATGACGACGAGTGCGGCGAGGTTGATGGAGAGCATGTTCACGAGGAGGAGGACGCCGGCGCCGACGACGACGGCCGGGTTCCCCCACGCGATCCCGATTCCCATGGTGGCGGCGGGCGGGACGAGCGCGACAGCGATGGCGACCCCGACGAGCGTCGAGGCGACCCCCGAGACGAGCGTCACCGCGCCCGCGACGCCAGCGCCGAGCGCGACGACGAGCGAGAGGGCGTTCGCGGTCATCCCGCTCCGAACCTGGGAGAGGGAGAGCAGGGAGAGGTCCGGCGGAACCAGCGGTATCGTCTTCGCGAGGAACGCGAACGCGGCGGCGCTCGCGACAGCGGCGACGAGTCCCGCGACCTGCCGTCTGACGCCCTTCACGAAGAGGTCGCGGTCGCGAACGACCGTTCCGACGCTCGCTGCCATCGCGGGATCCATGAGAGGGATGATGACGTTCGCGCCGACGACGACGACCGCGGAGTCGAGGAGGACGCCGGCGGCCGCGATGACGGCGCTGACGACGGTGAGCGTGAGGTATCGCCGCCAGTTCGACGCGAACTCCTCCGCCGTCGACTTGAGTTCGGCGGTCGCGATTTCCGACTCGGTCTCCTCGTCCTTCTCGTAGCGCTCCCGGAGTTCCTCGAATCGCCGCGAAACCACGGTCTCCGCGTCGATGACGACGGTGTAGGCGTCCTCGTCGAGTCCAGCATCGCCGAGGACGTCGAGAACGGGTTCGACGGCGTTCGTCGGGAGGGGGAAGTAGACGACGGCGGTGTACTCGCGGCCGCTCGCTTCCTCCGTGACGACGTAGTCGACGCCCTCGTCGTCGAGCGCGCCGAGCACCGCGTTCCGCTTTCCGGCGGGAATCGTCACCTGGATGAGTCGCACGCCGCCACCGACGGCGCGCGGGGAGAAATGGTTTCGGGGTTACGCGACGCTGAACGTCACCGAGACGGTGGCGGTCACCGCGACGGAGCCCTGGCGGATGTCGGTGCTGGCGGTCGAGACGCCCTCGCTGTAGACGTATCCCAGGTCGGACGAGGAGACGGTCTGGACGCCCGTGACGCTGAGGTTCGCGGCGGCGGCGAGCGCGTCCGCGTCACCGCGCGCGTCCGCGACGGCGGCGGCGAGCGCCTGCCGGTGGAGGCCCTCGCGGGTGTCCTCGCTGAGCGTGAACTGCACGCCGTCCACGCGGTTCGCGCCGTTCGAGAGCGCCACGTCCACGAGGAACCCGGCGTTCTCCACGTCGCCCGAGGTCACGCGGAACGCGTGGACGCCGCGGTAGGTCTCACCCGTCTCGCGGTCGCGGACGGAGAGGTCGTAGCGTGACGTGACGATGTCCTCGCTCGCGACGCCCTGCGCTTCGAGCGAACTCGCCAGGTCCGCGGCCGCGGCGTCGAGCTGGTCGCGCACGTCGCTCGCGGAGTCACCGGACGCCTCCACGGCGACGTGGAGCACGACCTGGTCGGGCGTGGCGTAGATGGTTTCCGAGCCGGAGACGTCGATGGTCTTCGCGGACTCGTCGTCGCCAGCCGCGGCCTGCGCGCCGCCGAGACAGCCGGCGGTCGCGACGAGCACCACGAGTCCGAGCACGGAGAGCAGTTTCTTCGACATACAGCCGTCGAGAGGACGCCCCGGGGTATCAACCTCGCTATGACTCAAATCGCGGCTTGTGTCACGACGGCAGGCTTACCCGCCGGGACGAAGTACGACGCGTATGTTCGAGACGCGGCCGGACCGCACCGACGAGGTCGCCCTCATCGGGCGGTCGAACGTCGGAAAGTCCACGATCATGCGCGAGCTCACGGGCCACACGTTCACCACGGGCGGGAAACCCGGCGTCACCCGAGAGCCGAACCACTACGACTGGACGAGCGAGGACTTCGTCATCACCGACCTCCCCGGATTCGGGTACATGCAGGGCGTCCCGGAGGAACGCCAGGAGTCCATCAAGACGGACATCGTCCACTACCTCGAAGAGTACGCGGACAACATCCTCGTCGGCGTCATCGTCCTCGACGGGAAGAGCGCCGTCGACATCATCGACCGCCACACCACCGAGGAGAGCATCCCGCACACCGTCGAGATGTACCACTTGCTTCGGGAGCTCGGCGTCGACCCCGTCATCGCCGTGAACAAGATGGACAAGGTGGACGACCGGGACGACCGCCTCGACGCCATCGCCGACCGCTTCGGCCTCCTCCCGCCCTGGAAGCAGTGGACCGACACCATCGCCCCCATCACCGCGAAGAAAGGCAACATCGGCGCGCTGGAGGACGCCATCAACAGCCACCTCGAAGACCACAAGCGCCACGACCTCAAGAAGTTCTTCTAGCCCACCTTTTTGTTCGTCGGATTCGCCTTCGGCGAACCACTTCTCGAAAAATCCGAACAAAAAACTCTTGCTCGCTCCGCGAGCGAGTAGGCAGCGAACGCGTTACCGCACTGCTCCTGCACCGCACCCGAACCAGTTCCGTACCGCGACCAAGTGAACGTTCAAGTATGAGAGCGCGGCCAGCGGGCGGTATGTTCTGAGAGTAGGCGCACGGGAGCGGATTCGGTGAGCGGCGGCGAGTCCCGTGCGTGCCGTGTGTCGCCTGAACGCCCTAGACGACTCGGTTGACGAACTCCTCGTCCGCGTTCGCGTGGAGGACGTTCTGTCGGACGAGGTCGGCGATGTGCTCGTAGTAGTCGCGCTCGGCGGCGGCGACGTGCGGCGTGACGAGCACGTCCTCGTAGTCCCAGAGCGGCGAGTCTTGGTCGAGGGGTTCGTCCTCGAACACGTCGAGCGCCGCGCCCGCGAGTTCCCCGGCGTCGAGCGCGTCCACGAGCGCGTCCTCCTGCACGACCTCGCCGCGCGCGACGTTCACGAGGTAGGCGTCGTCGCGCATCGCGGCGAACTCGTCGGGGCCGAACAAACCCTCGGTGTCGTCGGTGAGCGGGCACGCGAGCGCGACGAACCGCGCGTCGGCGATGGCGTCGTGGAGGTCTTGCGGGCCGTACACCTCCCGCGTGTGCGGCGTCTTCACCGGCGTGCGGCGAACGCCGGTGACGCGCATCCCGACGCCGTCGGCGCGCCGCGCGATGCCCTGGCCGAGCGCGCCCAGTCCGACGACCGTGAGGCGTTCGTCGAACAGCGTGAACGGCTCGTCCCACGCGGGGCGGTTCCACTCGTTGTGGTGCTGGGCGTCTCGGAACGTGTGGAGGCGGCGCGCGAGCGCGAGCATCTGCCCGACCGCGTACTCGCCGACAGACGCGCCGTGAATACCGGAGCTGTTCGTCAACGCGACGCCCGCGTCTGCGAACGCATCGAGCGGGAAGCGGTCGTAGCCGGCCTGAATCGAGTGCACCCACTCGACGGTGTCGAGGAACGCGTCGCGGTGGAGGAACGTCACGACCGCGTCCACGCCGTCGAGATCGTCGTCGCCGACGATGGACACGGACGGGTCGACGGATTCGAGCGCGTCCCGCAGGCGTTCCGGCGGGAAGACGATGGAGACGGAGTCGTGGATGCCGAGGTGGTCGACGTTCATGCGAATATCTACCGAAGGCTGCCGATTGAACGTTGTGGAACGGGCGACTCGGGGAGAAGGCCTCGTCACAAGGGGCTCGGTGGGGGTAACACCTCGTCACTGTCGCCCACCCGTGGTTCGGCGTCCCCGAGTATAGGCGTTTCACTCCCAGTCCGCGAGCCGTCGGTGGCGCTCGGCAACCCGCTTGATTGCGTCCCCACGCAGCGCGCCGCCCTCGGTGACGATGGCGTCCACGAGGTCGCGCGGAACGGTCTCGAACAGCGGCGCGGCCACGTCGAGGTCGGCGTCGCCGTCGTAGACGAGCGCATGCTCGCTCTCCTCGGTGGGGTGGGCGCGTTCGGGCGCGACCTTGTCGCGGGCGCAAACGGCATCGAGGGGGACGTCGGCGCGGGCGGCGGCGAGCGCGAGCGGATAGGTTCCGGTCTTGTTCACGAGGCCGCCGTCGGACTGAACGGCGTCGGCGCCGACGAGCACGCGGTCGGCGTCGGCGAGCAGACCGGGCGCGGCGGCGTCCGTGGTGAGCGTCACGTCGCAGTCGTCCGCGAGCGATTCGGCGACCTGAACGCCCTCGAGCTCGGGCCGGGATTCGGCGACGACGACGCGGTCGGGGTCGCCGGTTTCGAGCGCCCGCTGAACCGTGCGCGAGCGCGAGAGCGTGACGACCGTCTCCCCCGTGATACGGTCGGCTGCGCGGGCGGCAGCGTCCTCGTCCGCCACGGCCGCGTCGTCGATGACTGCCTGAATCGCGTCGGGGAATCCGTCGAAGTCATCGGTCGCCATCGCGCGGTTCACGCGGTTCGCGACGACGACCATGTCGCGGGCGTCCCGGAGATCGCAGGCGAGCGCGACGAGGGCGTCCCGTCTGGCGGCGTCGATGGCGGCGTCGCGGAGGACTTCGAGCGCGCGGAGGGAGAGCCACGCGGAGCCGTGCTCGCGGTCCTCGCGGACGGTCTCGACGGTCGGCGCGACGCGCCGGTACGACGTCCAGAGGTCGGGAACTGTCTCGCGGCGGCGTATCTCGACTGGGTTCACCCACTCCCAGTCGGTCGTCTCCTCGTTCGGCGTCACCTGGCGGCGTTCGCAGTCGAAGAGCGAGGGGTGGACTGTCCAGCGGGTGCCGCGGTCGGTGTCGTCGACCGAAAACGGGTCGCCGCGGCGGACGAGCGTGCAGGCGTCGCGGAGGCCGGTCTCCTCCTCGATTTCGACCCACGCCTGTTCGTCCGGGGCGCCTTCGGCGTGTCCGGCGACCATCCCCCACCGGCCGGTGTATGAGCCGACGGCGTCGCTGCGTCGGAGGAGGAGCACGCGGCCGCGGTGGCGGAGGACGCACGTGACGACGTGGACTTCGTCCATATCGAGGCCTGGGGCGCGGGACACATAGGCGGTGAGGCCGAGATGTCCGGTACCGCCGTCTCTTTCACGCGACGGCGAGCAGTGGGAGTATGGAAGCGTTCGCAGTGCCCGGCCTCCCCGAAATCGAGGCGGGCGACGACCTCGCGGCGCTCGTCGCGGACCGCGTGAGCGTCCGCGAGGACGACGTGGTGTGCGTGGCGAGCACGGTGGTGTCGAAGGCGGAGGGACGGACGGCGTCGCTCTCTGACTACGCGGCGGGGCCGCGGGCGCGTGAAGTCGCGTCGCGGCTCGAATCCGTCACGGGCGAGGAGAAAGACCCGCGGTTCGCGCAGGCCGTCTTGGAGGAGTCCACGGACGTTCTGATGGAGTCGCCGTTCCTCCTGACGGAGACGCGGTTCGGGCACGTCGGCGTGAACGCGGGCATCGACCGGTCGAACACGGGCGGCGACGACCTCCTCCTCCTGCCGAAACGACCCACCGAGAGCGCGGAGCGGATCCGAGCGGGACTGCCAGTGGACTGTCCGGTGCTCGTGACCGACACGTCGGGGCGGCCGTTCCGGCACGGCCAGCGCGGCGTCACCCTCGGCTGGGCGGGGATGCCGGCGTCCCGGGACTGGCGGGGCGAGTCGGACAGGGACGGCCACGAGCTCGAAGTGACGGTGGAGAGCGTGGTGGACGAACTCGCGGCGGCGGCGAACCTCGTCTCCGGCGAGGGCGACGGCGGCACGCCGGTCGTGGTGGTTCGGGAGTTCGAGTTCGGCGACCACGACGGTTCGCAGGAGCTCTACCGCGAGGTGTCGGGAGACTTCGTGCGGCAGGCGCTCCGGGGGTGGTCGTATGAAGGGCGTTGAGCTCACGCCAGAGGTTCCGGTGCGTGAGGTCGCGTCGTTGGCGGCGCGGGCGGAGGACGCGGGGTTCGACGCGGTGTTCGCGTCCTCGCACTACAACAACCGCGACCCGTTTCAGGCGCTCGCGCTCGCGGCGGACGCGACGGAGTCGGTTCGCGTGGGTCCGGGTGTCGCGAACCCGTACGAGACGCATCCGGTGACGCTGGCGTCGAAGGCGGCGACGCTGGACGAGCTGAGCGGCGGGCGCGCGGTGTTCGGGGTCGGCGCGGGCGACGCCTCGACGCTGCGGAACCTCGGCGTGGAGCGCGACCGGCCGCTCCGACGGGTGCTGGAGGCGTTCAAGGTCGCCCAGCAGCTGTGGCGGGGAGCGCGCGTCGAGCACGACGGGACGTTCGTCGCGCGGGACGCGGGCCTGAACTACGAGCCGGGCCGGATTCCGGTGTACGTGGGCGCGCAGGGGCCGCACATGCTTCGGATGGCGGCGAAGCACGCGGACGGCGCGCTGGTGAACGCGAGCCATCCCGACGACTTCGCGTGGGCGCGCGACCGGCTCGACGAGGGCCTCGACGAGCGGCCGGCCGAGCGGGGAGAGTTCGAGTCCGTGGCGTTCGCGTCGGTGAGCGTCGCGGTAGACGGCGAGGAGGCGCGGGCGGCGGCGCGGCCGCCGGTCGCGTTCATCGCCGCCGGCGCGGCCCCGCCCGTGCTCGACCGGCACGGCGTGAGCCGCGACCGGGCGGCGCGCGTCGGCGAGCACATCGAGGCGGGCGAGTTCGACGCGGCGTTCGACGCGGTGTCCGAGACGATGCTGGACGCGTTCTGCGTCGCCGGCACGCCCGACGAGGTCGGCACGCGCCTGAACGAGATCCGGGAGTACGTGGACGGCGTGGTCGCGGGGTCGCCGCTCGGCCCGAGCCGGGAGGCGGCCATCGAGTTGCTCGCGGACGCGTAGGGGCGCCGATACGACCAACAGACATAGGTTCCGTGCGCCCGTCACTGTTGACAATAGGCACGCCCCTCGTTCACATGACTGACTCGCTCGAACCGCCGCACGCGACGCCCGACGCAGCGCCCCTGTCCGCCGCGGACGCGAGAGACCTCGCGCGCTCGCTTGTCGAAAACGTCGAAACCGTCATCGTCGGCAACCGGAGCGCCATCGAACACATCGTCACCGCCGTCCTCGCGGGCGGCCACCTCCTCCTCGAAGACGTCCCCGGAGTCGGGAAGACGATGCTCGCGCGCGCCGTCGCGCGCTCGGTGGACGGCGACTTCTCCCGCGTGCAGTTCACGCCCGACCTCCTGCCCGCGGACGTGACCGGGTCGCACGTGTTCAACGAGAAGACCCGCGAGTTCGACTTCCAGCCGGGCCCCATCTTCGGGAACGTCGTGCTTGGCGACGAGATCAACCGCGCGCCGCCGAAGACGCAGGCCGCCCTCCTCGAAGCGATGGAGGAAGACCAGGTGACGGTGGACGGAACGACGCACCCGCTCCCGGATCCGTTCACGGTCATCGCGACGCAGAACGCGGTCGAGCGCGACCGCACGTACGAACTCCCGGTGGCGGAGGTCGACCGGTTCACGAAGAAGCTCCACCTCGGCTACCCGAGCCCGGACGAGGAGGTGGCGGTAATCGAGCGCGCGGTCGGCGACCACCCCATCGATTCCGTGGACGCGGTGGCGTCCGTGGCTGACTTGCGGCGTGCGCGCGCGACCGCGGCGGCCGTGACGGTGGCGGAGCCGGTGCGGCGGTACGTGACGCGGCTCGCGGGGTACACGCGCGAGCACGCGAGCCTCGGCGTCAGCCCACGCGGATCTATCGCGCTCGTGCGGGCGGCGCAGGGCCGCGCGACGCTCGACGGCCGGGAGTACGTGACGCCGGACGACGTGAAGGCGGAAGCGCCGTTGGTGCTCGCACACCGAATCCGCGCCGACCAGGGCGGCGCGGTCGGCGGCGAGTCCGGGGAGCGAATCGTCGAACACGCGCTGTCGCGCGTCGACCCGGAGGCATGAGCGCTCGGCCGACACGCCGCGGGTGGGCGGTCGCCGCGGTCGCGCTCGCGGGGGTCGCGCTCGGCTGGCTGTTCGGCGGGCGGAGCCTCAACGTCGTCGTGATGCCCGCCGCCGCGGCGTTCGTCCTGACGGGACTGCACGTCGCGCGCTACGACCGCCCGACGGTGACGCGAACCGCGCCCGAGCACGCCCACCAGGGCGAGACGCGGACGGTGGCCGTCTCGGTGGACGCACGCCACGAGTACCCCGTGACGGTTCGGGAGTCGCTCGCAGAGGGTTTGGTGGGCGACGGGGTGCTGGAGACGGTCGCGGACGGCCGCGAGAGTTCGTTCGAGGTCGAACTGGGGTCGCGCGGCGAACACGTCGTCGGGCCGACCGAGCTGGTTGCGACGGATCCGTTCGGCCTCTGGACGCGGATCTTCCGGTACGCGCGGGTCGACCGCGTGACGGTGTTCCCGCGCGTCCACGACCTCACGGACACCGCCGGCCTCCTCACGGGCTACATCGGCGTGACGGACGAGCGCGGGCAGTTCGAGGGGCTCAGGGAGTACCAGCGCGGCGACCCGCTGCGGGACGTGAACTGGCGGGCGAGCGCGAAGCGACCGGGCGACCTCGTGGTGACGACGTTCGCGGGCGAGGGCGCGACGAACCGCGTCGTCGTCGCGGCGGACGCGAACGGCGGCCGCGCGGACGCGGTGGCGGAAGCCGCGGCGAGCGTCGTCGCGAACCTCCTCGACGCCGGCATCTCGGTCGGCGTCGTCACGCCCGACGGGTCGGTGTCGCCCGCGACGGGGGACGCACACCGCCGAGCCGTCTTCACGCAGCTCGCCCGTCTCGACGACGCCCACCTCGGCCGGGAGCGCGTCGCGGACGCGGACATCGCGGTTCGGTCGACCGCGGAGCGCGTGGAGATCAGCGCCGGTGACCGGACGCGTCGGTACCGGGACGTGGTGGGCGCGCGGAGGGCGGACGCGTGACCGATCGGTTCCCGGTGCGGCCGTGGCGGCTCGCCGCGCTCGCGTCCGTCGCGATGGTGACGGCGTCGTTCCTCTCGGTTCTCTACCACGTCGTCGACGTGGTCGGCGGCGTCTCCGTGTTCGGGCCGCTCGCCGCCGCCTCGGTCGCGCTCGCGGTGGTCTTCCGCGCGCTCTCGGAGCGGATCGCGGGCGCGCTCGCCGCCGTCCTGCTCGCGGGCGGTCTCGCGGTGT
Organism: Salarchaeum sp. JOR-1; assembly: GCF_007833275.1. Classification (GTDB taxonomy): domain Archaea; phylum Halobacteriota; class Halobacteria; order Halobacteriales; family Halobacteriaceae; genus Salarchaeum. The sequence continues at coordinate 500,922 of NZ_CP042241.1, forward strand.
ACGTCGTCGTGATGCCGGACGTGTACGCTGCGGCCTTCTCCGTCGACCGCGTGCTCTCGGACACGGTCGCGCTCCTTACCGGTTTCTCGGTGCTGCGGATGGCGGAGGCGGGCGCGTGGGCGCTCGCTGTCACGCCCGGCCCGGTGTTCCTGACGTGGTACTTCGCGCTCCGCGAGAACTACGCGGCGAGCGCCGCGGTCGGGGGTGTGACGCTCGGGTTCTTCGTGCTCACGGGCGACAGCGGGACGGTCGGCACGATGGTCGGCGTGCTCGGCGCGTTCGGCGCGCTCGGATTCGGAACGCTCGATGTCCATCACGGCCACCGCCGGCAGGTCGAGGTCGTCGCCGCGGTGCTGGCGGTCGCGGTGCTCGCGTCCGCGACGGTGAGCGCCGTGCCGAGCACGGGCAGCCCGCTCGTCCCGCAGTCGGCGACCGCGCCCGAGGGGTCACTCGTTGTCGCGGGCGACCGCGTCGGCGTCGGCGGGAGCATCACGCTCTCACCGAAGGTTCAGTTCGTCGTCGAGTCGGAGCAGGCGGCGTACTGGCGGGCGGGCGTCTACGATCGGTTCACCGGCCAGGGCTGGGTGCGCGCAACCGGCCCCGACGACGCCGGGTCGTTCGACCCGCCGCCCGGGCAGACCGAGCGCGTGGTGCAGGAGGTGACGGCGCGCCGATCGCTCGCCGTGATGCCCGCAGCCGCCACGCCCGTCGCGGTGTCGGGCGCGGGCTACACGGTGAGCGCGTTCGGGAACCCGCGACCGGACGGCGTGCTCGACAACGGCGACTCCTATACGGTCGAGAGCGCGGTGTTGAACCCGACTACGGCGGAACTCCGGCGGGCGGGGACGGACTACCCGAGCGACGTGCGCGACCGCTACCTGCAGGTGCCGGCGAGCACGAGCGACGCGGTGCGGTCGCTGACCGCGAACGTCACCGCGGGCGCGGAGACGCCGTACGCGACGGCGCGCGCGGTCGAGTCGTGGCTGGAGGCGAACAAGGAGTACTCGCTGTCCGTGCCGACGCCGGACGGCAACCTCGTGAATCAGTTCATCCTCGAACAGAACGCGGGCTACTGCGTCTACTACGCATCCGCGATGGCGGTGATGCTTCGCACGCAGGGCGTCCCGGCGCGGTACGTCGTCGGGTACACGCCCGGCCAGCGCGTCGGCGAGGACACGTGGGTCGTGCGCGGCGTCGACTCGCACGCGTGGGTGGAGGTCTACGTCCCGGACGTGGGCTGGGTGCGCTTCGATCCGACGCCCGGCACTCCGCGCGAGGCACAGGAGACGCAGACCGTCGCCGACGCCCGCGAGGATGGCGTTGACGGCGTCGACGCCGCCGGAAGCGAGGACGGTACGTACACGACGGCCACGACCACGACGCGGGCCGCGAACACGACGACGGGGAACACGTCCACGCAAGCGCCCGGTATCGATCCCGACCGCGGCGTTCGCACCGCCGTCGACTCCGGCGGCGTGAACGTCACCGACCCCGCCGCCGGAGGGAGCGGCGGTGACGGCGGCGGCGTGATTCCCGACGTCCCGCCCGGAACCATCGCTGTCTGGACGGTGCTCGTCGCCGGGCTGCTCGCCGCCGCGCACCGCTCCGGCGTCGCGGCGCGCGCGTACCGGGTCGTCTGGGTGCGCACCACGCCCCGCGGCAGCCCCGAAGAGCGCGTGACCGGTGCGTTCGAACGCGCGCGCTACCTCGTAGAGCGCGCTAACCGCCCGCGGAAACGCGGAGAGACGGTGGCGGAGTACTTCGAGGCCGTGCGCGCCGACCGCCGCGCCCGCGAGCTCGCCACGCTCCGCGACCGCGCGACCTACGGCGGCGAGGTCACGGACGAGGACGCCGACCGCGCGACCGCGCTCGCCGCCGCGCTCGTCGCGGACACCGACCGCCGGGCGCGTCCGGCGACACTGTTTAATAGGACGATTTCCTATTTCAAGTCGTAATGTCGGAAGTCTGCTCGACGTGTGGATTGCCCCAGGAACTATGCGTCTGTGAGGACGTCGCTAAAGAGTCCCAACAGGTGTCAATCCGCATCGACGAGCGCCGCTACGGAAAAGAAGTCACCGTCATCGAAGGACTCGACCCGAAAGACGTCGACCTCGATAGCCTCTCATCGGACCTCAAGTCCAAGTTCGCGTGCGGGGGCACGGTCGAGGACGGTGAAATCGAACTTCAGGGCAATCACTCCGGTCGCGTCGAGGACTTCCTCCGCGATAAGGGCTTTAACGTCGCCTAACGACCTTTTGCTCTGCGTGCGCCCTTCGGCCGCACTCGGCAAAAGCTCGGGCAAAAGCACTGCGTCGCTCCTGTGCGCCTCCGGCGCGTAGTCGCTCCTTGGCCCGAGCGCCCCGCGCTCGGGGAACCGCTTCGCTCAGGCTCTTCGAGCCGTTCGCTTGCGGATGCGTTCAACGTGGTTTGTTTCGGTGTCACAGCAGTCGGTCAAGCGCTCGTTCGATTGCGCGCGGTGTCGTACCAGTCGGGCCGTTCGACGGTCGCGTCCACGCGGAACGAGATGTCGCGTTCGACGGTCGCGTCGCCGTCGGTGTATGAGAGCGAGAGCGACCGCACCACGCCGTTTTCGGTGACTGTGGCGTCGAAGGAGACGTTCGTCACGGTGTCGCCGTGGAGCGTCATCTCGTCGGCGGTTCCGGTGACGTGTGCGGCGGCGTCTCCGGGAGAAACTGTGGTGTTCGCGTTCGCGAACAGGAGGTAGACGAGGGTTCGCTCGGAGACGCCGTCGGGGAACACCTTCTTCGGCGGTTGCGGTAACTCCCGATCCTCGGCGGAGATGGTCGGCATCGAGTACGAGACGTTCCCCGCGACGTCGGTGCGGACGAGGACGCGGTCGCCGTCGGCGTACAGCTCGAACGCGCCGCGCGTGGTCTGGTAGCCGACCGGGAGGCCGTCGCCGGTCCGGGTGAGCCGCCAGTGGGATTCGTTCGCGTACGAGACCGCCGTCCGCCGGGTGGCCTCGGTGGACGCGTTCGTTCGGGTCGTCCGCGCGGTTTTCGTGAATCCGTGACTCCGGAGGTGGGTTCGGTGCGCGTTCGCCAACGCGAGCGCGTCGGTCACGCCCCCGGCGGTCACGCCGGGCGCGAGGGTTTCGCTTGGGCTGGTGGGAGGGCCGGTCGTTGTGGTGGCGGTCGTCGATTCAGTAGTCGGCGCGGCGGTCGTCGACGCGTCGCCGGCGAGGAAGCCGGAACAGCCGGCGGTCGTGACGAGGAGGGCGCACGCGAGCGCGAGCAGGAGGCGGCGAACCATACGCGGGGATGAGACGCCGCGTAGAAAGTGTTTCTGCCTGACTGTTTTGCTTCGGTTAGAACGGGCTCTGCGGGCCTTCGTCAGCGTCGGGTTCCTCGGTGTTCGAGTCGAGCGGGCCGTCCCAGGCGTCGAGGCCGCCAGCGAGGCTCTCGACGGGCGTGTCGTCGCCGATGCCCTCGTAGGAGTTGATGAGGTTCGCGGCCTGCACGCTGGATTTGCCGTGCGGGCAGACGGTGACGACGTGGTTCGCGCCGTCGAGCGCGTCGACGCGCTGGGGGAGTTGGTTGAAGGGGATGTTCTCGCTGCCGGGGATGTGGCCGTGGTCGAACGCGAGGCTGTTCCGGATGTCCACGACCGTGATGTCGTCGTCGAGCCGAGACTGGAGTTCGTCGGGCTCGATTTCGCCGTCCATACGAATCGAGTGGTGCGTGTCGCGGTTAAGCGTCGCGGTCGCGGCGGTCAGAGGTAGCCGTCCGCGCCGGCGAGGAGGAGGCCTTCGAGGGTCGCGTCGTTCGCGGGCTGGTCGGCGCGGGCGCGGGAGAGCGCGTCCTGGCGGGGGACGCGTTCGACCTCGATGAACTCGTTGCTGTCGAGTTCGCGACCCTCCGCGGCCTCGGTGAGGCCCTCCGCGACAACAATGGCGCGGTTGTGGCGGAGGACGCCGGTAGCGACCGCGAACTCCTGGAGAAGGGTGACGGAGTCGGCGTCGTAGCCGGTCTCCTCGCGGAGTTCGCGGCGCGCGGCGGCCTCGTAGGACTCGTCCTCGACGAGGCCGGCGACGAGTTCGAGGCAGTGCGCGTCGATGACGGGCCGGTACTGCGACACCATCACCACGTCGTCGCCGTCGAGCGCGACAACGACGACAGCGGCGGGGAGGTCGGCCCAGTAGTAGTTCTTCTCGCTGCCGTCCGGCTGTTCGTAGCGGTCGTAGCCGCCCGTATACCACGGCGTCTCGTACTCCGTGACGGACGTTCGGAGCGTCCAGTCGTCCATACCCGGGTGTTCGTGTCCGGCACCATGAACACACTTATTCGGGCCGCGACGCGACCTGCGTGTATGAGCCCGCCCACGGTGTCGGAGAGCGAGGGACGGTACTTGAGCGCCATCCTCCTCGTGAGCGAGACCGCGGGCCGTCCCGCGAAGACGGGAGAGCTCGCGGACGAACTGGACGTGAGCCCGGCGAGCGTCACGGAGCGAATCGGAACGCTCGCCGACCGCGGCCTCGTGGCGTACGAGCGCTACGAGGGCGCGACGCTCACCGAGACGGGCGAGGACGTCACGCGCGAGTTGCTGTGGAAGCGCTGTCTCGCGGAGAACCTCGTCGACGAGGCGGAGGCGGACGTGGAGGCGTTCGGGCACGCGCTCTCCGAGGACGTGGCCGCGGCGCTCAAGTCATTCATCGACCACCCGTGTTCGGGCGAGTGTCGCGCGCCGGACGCGGAGTACAGCGAGTGTCAGTCCGCGGTTCGCGAGAGCGTCTCCCGGTAGTACTTCCCGTGGACGATGCGGCGGAGAGTGCCGCGCGCGGCCGCGGGCTCGTTCTGATAGGACGCCGTCACCACCGTGTTCTCGAACGGGACGACGTGCCACGCCACGCGGTCGACGTCGTCGCTCCCGTTCTCCACGACCTCGTAGTCGTAGTCCGCCAGCCAGTCCCCGAACTCCTCGCGGCTTCCAGAGTGGACTTCGAGGAGGTTCGCGAACAACGCGTCCCGCGCGGTCTCCACGACCTCGCCGGTGACGCGGTCGTCGTACTCCTCCCGGCTGAACTCCATCGCCTTCGCCAGCTCGCGGGTGACGTTCTGCGCGGCCGGCCCCACGTCCTCGTAGGCCGCGCGAACTTCGTCCGCCGTTTCGGGCGCGAGGACGCCGTGCGTCTCCATCACTCCTCACCGTCCTCGCGCATCTCGCGCGTGAGTTCCATCGCTTCCTCCACGATAGCCTGCTCGTCGCCGCCCAGGTCGTCGCGGCCGTACCCGCCCTCCTGCGCGAAGTGCTGTTCGGCGTGCGCGTGGTCGCCCTCCTCGAACTCCACGTCGGACGCGGGCGCGTACTCGACGACGACTTCGCCGAGTTCCGCCGGACTCAGCTCGTTCCAGTCGGGCGCGTGCGCGTCAAGCCAGTCCTCGTGGTCGGCGTCGTCCAGCATCGCGGCGAACGCGACGTGGTTCGCGAGGTGGTCGGCTTCTGCCTGCGGCACGCCACAGACGGGACACTCGTAGCCACTCATGGCTGGACAGAAGAGCGCGAGACACTAACTACTCGTGGTTCGCGAGTCGCGCGACCATCACGAACGCGTCCTCGCCGTCCGCGTAGTACCGGTCGAGGGTGCGGTAGTACTCGAAGCCCTTCTCGCGGTAGAGGCCGATAGCGGGGTCGTTCGACCGGCGGACTTCGAGTTTCGCGGAGCGCGCGCCCTGCGCGCGGAGCACGGCGAGCCCGCGGTCGACGAGCGAACCGCCCAACCCCTGGCCGCGGTCGTCGGGGTGGACGGCGAGGTCTTTGATGTGGCCGAGCGGGCGGCCGTGGTTCGGAATCGTGTCCGCGACCACGAACCCCGCGAGCGACGGGTCGTCGGGGCGTTCCGCCACGAGGAAGCCGGGTTCGCCGAGGTAGCGCTCGAACGCCGAGAACGGCCACGGCTGCTCGAACGCCTGCTTCTCGATGCGGAACACGTCCAGCAGGTCGCCCTCACTCGCCTGCCGGATGCCCGCGTACTGGAACGGCTCCCCCGACGCCATGCGAGAATCTTGGCGTGGCGCGGGTAAATGGCCTGCGGCCCTAGTCCCGGGCGACGTACGCGTAGAGCGCGGCGACGAACACGCCGCCGACGACGGTGGCGAGCGTCCACTTAGTCCCGGACGCGGGGGCGTGCTCGTCGGAGTCGACGTTCACCCAGACCACGGACAACAGCCAGACAGCGAACACGACGTAGACGGCACGCGCGTGCGGGATCAGTGAGGCCGCGGGCAGGAACTCCATACAGAATACAGGCCGAGCGCGCACGTATAGGTGGCGCTGTCGCTACGCGACGCGAAAAAGATAGAGGAGAGTTCGGTTAGTCGTCCGCGGGCGAGGCCGCGCCGCTGTCGTCGCCGTACTGCTGCTTCGTGAGGGAGAGCTTCCCACCGGCGGCGAGAATGCGGCGTTCGCGCTCGGACGCGTCGAGGTGACCGGTCGCCTCCCAGTCGTCGTTCACGCGCACCGTGAACTCCTCCTGGCCGGACTTGACCGCTTCCTCGACGTCGTCGACGATCTCGATGTCGTCGCCCTGTTCGATCTTCGCGTAGGCGTCCTCGTCGATGGTGAGCGGGAGGAGGCCGAAGTTGAACAGGTTCGCCTTGTGGATGCGGGCGAAGGACTGCGCGAGCACACCCTCGATACCGAGGTACATCGGGCAGAGCGCCGCGTGTTCGCGCGAGCTCCCCTGACCGTAGTTCTCGCCGGCGACGAGGAAGCCGCCGTCGGACTGCTTCGCGCGCTCGGCGAACGTGTCGTCGACGCGCGAGAGCGTGAACTCGGAGAGTTTCGGGACGTTCGAGCGGAACTTCAGGATGTCGGACGTCGCCGGGATGATGTGGTCGGTGGTGATGTTGTCCTCCATCTTGAGGAGGGCTTCACCTTCGAGGTGGGCGTCGAGCGGGTCCTTGAGGGGGACGTCGCCGATGTTCGGGCCCTTGATGAGGTCGTCGTCGACGGCCTCGTCGGGGCTGATGATGTCGGGGTCGTCCTGGCCCATGCCGGGGCTGTACGTCGAACCCATCTCGAAGCCGGGGGCTTCGAGGTCGCCGAGTTCGTCGGCGAGGTCGCGGGGGTCGACGATTTCGCCCTTGATCGCCGCGGCCGCGGCGACTTCCGGACTGCAGAGGTAGACGGAGTCGTCCTCGATGCCGGAGCGACCCTCGAAGTTCCGGTTGAACGTCCGGAGGCTGACGGAGTCAGACGCCGGGACGTGGCCGATGCCGATACAGGCACCGCAGGTCGCCTCGCTGAAGTTGACGCCGGCCGCCATCATCTCGGCGGTCCAGCCTTCGCGGGCGAGCATCTCGCTTGCCTGCTTCGAACCGGGTGCGACGATCATCTCGGTGTGCTTTGCGACCTCGCGGTCTTCCACCATCTTCGCGGCGGGGAGAATGTCCTCGTACGCGCCGTTGGTGCAGGAGCCGACCATGACCTGTTCGACGTCCTCGCCCGCGACTTCGCGGACGGGCACGACGTTGTCGGGCATGGAGGGCTTCGCGATGAGCGGTTCGAGGTCGGAGAGGTCGATGGTGACCGTGTCGGCGTACTCCGCGTCCTCGTCCGGGGAGAGTTCGACGAACTCGTCCTCCCGACCGATACGGGAGAGCCAGTCCTTCGTCTTCTCGTCCGTGCCGAAGATGCTGGAGGTCGCGCCGAGCTCCGTCCCGAGGTTCGTGATGGTGGTGCGCTCGGGGATGGTGAGGGATTCCGCGCCCTCGCCCGTGTACTCGAAGATCTTGCCGACGCCGCCCTTGACGGAGAGGCGGCGCAGCATCTCGAGCGCGATGTCCTTCGCGGTCGCCCACTCGGGGAGCTCGCCCTCGAGCTGGACGTTCACGACTTCCGGCACTTCGACGTAGTACGCGCCGCCGCCCATGGCGACTGCGATGTCGAGGCCGCCGGCGCCGATGGCGAGCTGGCCGAGGCCGCCGGGAGTCGGCGTGTGCGAGTCGGACCCGAGGAGGGTCTTACCGGGTGCGGCGAAGTTCTCCTTGTGGACCTGGTGGCAGATGCCGTTGCCGGGCCGGGAGAAGTACGCGCCGTAGGTGCCCGCTGCGGATCGGAGGAAGCGGTGGTCGTCCGTGTTCTTGAAGTCGAACTGGTACGTCTGGTGGTCGCAGTACTGCGCGGCGAGTTCGGTCTGGACTTCGTCGAGTTCGAGCGCTTCGAACTGGAGCCAAACCATCGTCCCCGTGGTGTCCTGCGTGAGGACCTGGTCGATCTCGAGGCCGACTTCTTCGCCGGTCTCGAGTTCGCCCTCGACGAGGTGGTCGTCGAGGATTTTTTCGGTGATCGTCTGTCCCATAGCGTCCGAAAATCAACGGTCTACGATTATAAATCCCGCGTGTTTCAGGACGGAGGTATGTACCTTATACACACGAATAGAGTTCGTATGGGGTCGGATACCAGCGTTCTAGAGGAGCGCGGTAACGGCGGTGAGGGAGAGCGTCCCGACCACGAGGAGGGTCGTGGCGACGACGAGAATCGGCCGAAGGCCCGCGTCGCGGAGGGCGTCGAGCCGGAGGTCGAATCCGAGGCCGGCGAACGCGAGGAGGAAGCACGCCTCGGAGACCGTGCCGAGACCGGAGACGACCGGTGGTGGGAGGATGCCGGTGGCGGCGAGCGCGGCGACGGCGACGAACCCGACGAGGAAGCCGGGGACGCCGCTGGTGAGCGCTCGTGCGGGCCGGTCGGCGTCGGCGTGGACGAGGGCATAGAGGAGGGCGAGGACGCCGATAGCGGTGTTCCGGACGAGTTTCGTGACGGTCGCCCACTGGCCGGCGACGGGGCCGTAGGCGAATCCAGCGGCCGTGACGGGGCCGGTTGAGAACATGGCGAGTCCCGCCCAGACGCCGAACTCGCGGGGCGTGAGCGCGAGCAGGTGGCCGAGCGCGGGGAAGATGGCGAGCGTGACGGCGTCGAAGACGAGGACGGTGGCGGCGGCGTACGCGACGCGCTCCTCGGTGGCGTCGATGCTGCCGGCGACGGCGGCGACGGCGGAGACGCCGCAGACGCTCGCGCCCGCAGCGAGCAGCGATCCGGCTTCGCGGGAGAGGCCAGCGAGGCGCGCTCCGAGTTCGGTGACGAGAACCGAAACGGCGACGGCTGCGGCGACGAGCGCGAGGAGAAGCGGGCCGACGGCGGCGAGCGCGCCGAGGCCGAGGGTCGCGCCGAGCGCGACGATACCGGCTTCGAGGAAGCGGCCGTGGAGCTCGAGACCGGGTGTGAGCGCCCGGGGAATGGGGAGGGCGTTCGCGGCGAGCGCGCCGAACGCCACCGCAAGGAGGAGCGGACTGCCGACGCCCGCCGCGCGGCTGGCCGCGACGGCGAGGGCGGCGACGAGCACGAGAACGATGAGCCCGGGCGCGCGCCGGTGGACGCGTTCGCGCATTGGCTCCTACTTGGTGGGCGGACAGGAGTGCGTGTCGATTCGACACGCCTAACCCGGTCGTGGGGGAGTGAGAGATATGTTCGAGAGTGGTGCGTACGTCGCGGCGGCGCTGGGCGGTGTGAGCGGCGAGCAGGTGCAGCCGAACGGCGTGGATTTGACGCTCGCGGGCGTGTACGAGCAGACGACGCCCGGTCGAATCGCGACGGACGGAAAGACCGTGGGTGAGCGGCGCGAGGTCGACGCGGACGGCGGGACATACCACCTGAAATCGGGCGGGTACGTCGTGGAGTACGCGGAGACCGTCCGTATCCCCGAAAACCACGTGGGGTTCGTGTATCCGCGTTCGAGCCTCCTTCGGAACTCCTGCATGCTGAACACGGCGGTCTGGGACGCCGGCTACGAGGGCAAGGGCGAGGGCCTGCTGCAGATCCATCACGCGGTCGAACTCGACACGGGCGCGCGCATCGCCCAGCTCGTGCTCGCGGACGCGAACCACGAGGAAACGTACGACGGGAGTTATCAGGGCGAGCGGCTCTAGGTCGTGGCCGCCTCCGGGACGGTGATGTCCGTGTCCGCGCCGTACTCGCTGAACGTGATGGTGAGCGTCTGGTCGAGCGTCTGGCCGTTTATCGTGGCGGTCATGTCGAGCGTCGCCGTCCGGATGCGGTGGGTGTCGACGGCGACGTACTGCGTCACGGAGACGGATTCGACGGTCACGTCGCCGCGAACCGACCGTCGGTTCTCGATGTAGGCTTCGACGGTCGCGGGGTCGGGCTCGACAGCGAGCGCGTACGTCTCGACGCCCGCAACGGTGGTCTTGTTCAGGACGGTGACCGCGGCGTCAGTGAGGAACTGGGCTTGTCTGTCGACCGGCGTGTTGTTCCACGTGCGCTCGGGGACCGGCCGGGTCTGCCAGACGCCCTGCGAGCGGATGTACGCGGTGTCGTCGACGACGTACGTCTCGGTGGTGGCGGCGTTCGACCGGTCGCCACGAGTGGCGGTGACGGTGGTCTTCTGGGACATGCGCTCGGCGGTGAGGTTGACGACGCCGGTGAGGCTGATGTCGGTGGTGAGGGTTCCGAGGTCTTGCTGGAGGTCGGCGGAGAACTCGTAGCTCGTGACAGCCGCCATCGCGGCGAGCGTGTCGGCCTGTACCGCGTCGGCGGAGACGTCCACGTCGGTAGTGGTGTCCGTCGGCGACGAGTCGGTGATGCCGGCGCAGCCGCTGAGGGCGACCAGTCCAGCGAGGAAGGCGAGGGCGACAGTGCGGCGATGCATACACGAAGAGAAGAAGCCGTCAAGCGCTTGTAACTTGTGCTTGCGTTACTCGGCGGCGGAAACGTGATGGGGCGCGTCGCCGACGCCGTCGCGCACGGGAGGCGGACGGCGAGTTCGGCCGCGCGAACGCGCTGCTCGCGACGTTGTTCGACGGTGAGTCTCGGAGAAACCCGAACCCGGGTTTCGCGTCACCTGGCTCCCGGGGTCGGATCGAATCCAACACACCGGACAAACTTAATTGTACTTGTTATACCATAGTTTATCCCGTGGGCAGAACTAACCCGTTCCCGGCCGCATACCCAGACGTGCCCGACACCACCACGACCGGCGTCACACGACGCCGCGTTCTCTCGACCGCCAGCACCGCCATCGCCGCCACGACCGCCCTCAGCGGCTGTTCGAGCGGCAGCAACCAGCCCACGACCACGTACCCGGGCCCCGTCGTCGACGTCGGACCGAACGGTGACTACGCCTTCCGCCCCGGCACCGACACCCCCATCACCGTCCAGCGAGACACGACCGTCACCTTCGTCTGGCGATCCAACAATCACAACATCGTCGTCGGCAGCCAACCCCAGAACGCGAACTGGCAGGGAACCACGGGCGACCGCTACACGACCTACAACGAGGGCCACGTCCACCAACACACCTTCACCACCCCCGGCGACTACCACTTCTGGTGTCAACCGCACAAACAACTCGGGATGGTCGGCGACCTCGTGGTCGAAGAGTGACGGCCGACCCCGACCCCGAGAGATCACGGGCTCGACGGGACACCCGCGAGTGAGCGGAGCGAACGAGTGGGAGCCAGCGAGACGCCGCCGGCGTCTCGCGGAGTCGCCCCGTTCTCCGCGAACGAAGTGAGCGTGAGAACGGGCTCGACGGGATTTGAACCCGCGGCATCTTGGTCCGGAACCAAGTGCTCTGTCCACTGAGCTACGAGCCCTCACGTCAGGTAGCGGTGTTGTGGCTTTAACGCTTCTGGAATGGGTAAGTCGAAGGGCGTGGGAAGGGCGTCTACGGTATGGAGGTCGTTCACGGCCGAGAGGTGTACGGGGTGGATGTGGGGGCGGAGACGCGGTGCGCGCATTACGACTCGGACGTGGACGTTATCGCGATCCGGTTCGCGTGCTGCGGGGAGTACTATCCGTGCTATGAGTGTCACGAGGCGGTGGCCGACCACGAGGCGGCGGTGTGGGAGGACGCGTCGGCGCGCGCGGTGCTCTGCGGCGTGTGCGGGCGGGAGTTGACGGTTGGGGAGTATCTCGATTGTGAGAACACGTGTCCCGGCTGTGGGGCGTCGTTCAATCCGGGGTGCCGTCGGCACTACGACCGCTACTTCGCGGCGGACGTGCACTAGGCGTCCGAGGAGGAATCGGGGCCGGGGCCGGAACCGGAGTTGGGGCCGTCGTCGATGACGGTTTTCTTCCAGCCGCCGCGGAGGAACCACGCGACGCCGACGATTGCGCCGAGGACGTTCCCGCACATCATCCCGAGCCAGATGCCGGTCGCGCCCATGTCGAGGACGAACACGAGGAGGTAGACGGTGGCGACACGGCCGAGCCAGAGGGTCACCATCGAGATCACCATCGCGGTCTTGGTGCTGCCCGCGCCGCGGAACGCGCCGAGGACGACCTGGAGGACGCCGATGAACACGAACTCGACGGCGCGGATGCGGACGTACTCGCTCCCGAACGCGATGGTGGCTTCGGCGTTCTCGACGCCGGACTCGATGAACACGGAGACGATGGGGCGGGGGAAGAGCGCGGCGACGACGGCGATGCAGAACAGGACGGCGGCGGCGACTTTCGCGGCGAGCCAGACGGCGCGCTCGGCGCGCTCGGCCTGGTTCGCGCCGAGGTTCTGGCCGACCATCGTGTTCGTCGCGCGGCCGAGCCCCATCGCGGGGAGGAAGACGAGACTGACGAGGCGGTTCCCGAGGCCGAACGCGGCGACGACCGCGGGGCCGAAGGACGCGACCATCGCGGTGAGCGAGATCATCGCGAGCGCGCTCGTGGACTGCTCGGCGGCGCTCGGCGTGCCGACGCGCACGATCTTCGACACGAACCCGAGGTCGGGGTAGAAGTCGGCGAGCGCGACGTTCGGGCCGGCGTCCGTGAAGAAGAGGACGTACGCGCCCATGATAGCGGCGACGAACCGCGCGAAGATGGTGGCGACGGCGGCCCCGACGATGCCCATCTCGGGGAACACCCACCAGCCGAAGATGAGGAAGGGGTCGAGCACGACGTTGATCGCGACGCTGACGAACATCACGCGCATCGGCGTGCGGGTGTTTCCGTAGCCCCGCATCAGACTGGAGAAGACGAAGAACCCGAAGAGGGCGGGCATCCCGAGGAAGAACACCTCCATGTAGTCGGCGGCCAGCGGGATGACGACCGCGGCGGTCTCGGCGTCCGCGGGAAGCAGGGAGAGCATGTCCCGCGTGATGAAGTGGCCGATGACGCCGAAGACGGTGGCGAGCGAGCAGACGAACCCCATCGTCTGCGCGGCGACCTTCCCCGCGGACTCCTCGCTCTTCGCGCCCGTGTACTGCGCGACGAGAATCGAGCCGGCAGCGGTGAACCCGCCGCCGACGCTGATGAGGAAGAAGATGAGGGGGAACGCGAGGCTGAGGGCGGCGACGGCGTTCGACGACAACCGACCGAGCCAGAAGGTGTCGGCGAGGTTGTACGCCACCTGGAGGAGTTGAATGACGACCATCGGCCAGGCGAGCGCCAGCATCGGCCGAATCAGGTCGCCTTCCGTGATACTACTCTCGACGCGGGGCTCTGACACTACCGGAAGATTGCTTCGAATCGAAATGAGCGCTTCGACTTCTCAGCGCCGCGAGGTTACGGCCGACGAACCGAACGGTCGATCGTACGGCGACCGTTTTGGTGGCGGCGCGCGAAGAACCGGTATGGACAGAGAGCGCATCCAGACCGTGTCCGTCCTCGTCTACGACGGCTTCGACGAACTCGACGCCGTCGCGCCCTTCGAAGTGTTCGCGAACGCCGGCCTCGACGCCCGCATCGTCAGCCCGCACGGCGACGGCGTGGTCGCGGCCAGCCACGGCCTCCGCGTCGAAACCGACGCCGACCACGACCGCCCCGACCTCGTGCTCGCGCCCGGCGGCGGCTGGAACGACCGCGACAACCCCGGCGCGTGGGCGGAGTACGAGAACCGCACCATCCCCCAGTACCTCGCCGACGCCCACGAGAGCGGCGCGACCGTCGCCGGCGTCTGCACCGGCGGCATGCTCCTCGCCCAGGCCGGCCTGCTCGACGACCGCCCCGCGACCACCCACCACACCGCCACCGCCGATCTCGAACAGGCCGGTGCCCGCCTCGCCGACGCCCGCGTCGTCGACTGCGGCGACGTCCTCACCGCCGCCGGCGTCACCGCCGGCCTCGACCTCGCCTTCCAGCTCGTCGAAACCATCCGCGGCCGAGACGTCGCCAGCGACGTCAAACGAGAAATGGAGTACGAACCCCGCGGAAAAATCCTCGTCGCACGCTAACACCCGCTTCAATCGACACCCACGTATTCCGCGGGGCTCGCTCGTTCGCTTCGCTCACTCGCTGCGAACCGCGTCGGCTCGCGGCTACCACCGCTCGCTAGTCCGTCGCCCTCACTCGCTTCGCTCGTTGCGGGCGACTTCGGCTCGCGCCTCACTACGTTCAGCGCTCGCTAATTCCGTGGCACTCACTCCGTTCGCGCCACGTCGGCTCACGGGTCGCATCCGCTCCCCGTTCGCGTATTCCGTGGCACTCACTCCGTTCGTGCCACGTCGTGCCGCCCGAACCCGTACCGCAACCGATTCGCGAGGCGTCGGGAGAAACGCCCGTCGCTCCGGGAGTCGAAGCGCTCGGCGAGCGCCTGGTAGATGAGGGGGACGGGGACTTCCTGGCGGAGGGCTTCCTGCACGGTCCACGTGCCCGTACTCCCCCCTTCGACGCGGTCGGCCACGTCGCCGAGATCGTTGCCCTCCTCGCGGAAGGCCTCCTCGCAGAGTTCGAGGAGCCAAGAGCGGATGACCGCGCCGTTGTTCCACGTGCGGGAGACGTCTTCGAGGTCGAGGTCGTACCGGCCGTTCGCGAGGAGTTCGAAGCCCTCGCCGTAGGCCTGCATGAGCGCGTACTCGACGCCGTTGTGCACCATCTTCACGTAGTGGCCGCTCCCGGTTTCGCCCATGCGGTCGTGGCCGTCGGGGCCGGTGGCGACGGCGTCGAAGACGGGCGCGAGTTCGTCGTACGCCCACTCGGGGCCGCCGACCATCAGGCTGAACCCGAGTTCCGCGCCGGCGGGGCCGCCCGAGGTGCCGCAGTCGAGGTAGGCGGCGGGGCAGAACTCCGCGCGCCGAATCGAGTCCTCGAAGTAGGAGTTCCCGCCGTCCACCACGACGTCGTCGGCGTCGAGGTGGGGTTCGAGGTCGTCGAGCGCGGCGTCCACGGGGTCGCCCGCGGGCACCATCAGCCAGATACGTTTCTCCGCGCCGAGCGACTCCGCGAGGTCGTCGATCGAGTGCGCGGGCGTCGCGCCGGCGTCCGCCGCCGATTCGACCGCGTCCTCGTCGATGTCGAACGCGACCACGTCGATGCCCGCGTCGAGACACCGGTCTACCACGATTCGTCCCATCCGTCCGAGGCCGAGCACGCCGAGTTCCATACAGGACAGGGAGTCGCCGCCCTCTTAGCGGTGGGTGATTACGTCTCGACGTCGAGTTCCCGTTTGAGGCGGTCGCGGTCGCCCGTCTGCGCGTCCCAGAGCGCCGCGTACACGCCCTCGGCGTCGAGGAGTTCTCCGTGCGTGCCGCGCTCCGCGATTTCGCCCGCCTCCACGACGAGGATCTGGTCGGCGTTCTTCACGGTGGAGAGCCGGTGCGCGATACTGAACGTGGTGCGATCCTCGCTCAGCCGGTCGAGACTGCGCTGGATGAGGAACTCCGTCTCGGTGTCCACCGCGGACGTGGCCTCGTCCAGAAGCAGAATCTGGGGGTCGTGGAGAACGGTGCGAGCGATGCTGACGCGCTGGCGCTGGCCGCCCGACAGCTTCACGCCGCGCTCGCCGACCCGGGTGTCGTAGCCGTCCGGCATCTCCGTGATGAACTCGTGGGCTTCCGCGGCCTTCGCGGCCTCCACTACGTCCTCGCGGTCGGCGTCGAACTCGCCGTACGTGATGTTCTCCGCGATGGTGCCGTCGAACAGGAAGGTGTCCTGGCCGACGTACCCGATAGCACCGCGCAAACTTTCGAGGGTCACGTCCCGGATGTCGTGGCCGTCCACGCGGATTTCGCCGCCATCCACGTCGTAGAGCCGAAGCAGGAGTTTCAGAATCGTGGACTTCCCCGCACCGGTGGGCCCGACGAGCGCGGTGGTCTCGCCGGGGTCGGCGTCGAAGCTCACGCCGTCGAGAATGACGTCCTCGTCGGCGAGCGAGCCGGGGGTGTCGTCGCCGGGGTCGCCGTAGGGGTCGCTCTCGTAGCCGAACGTCACGTCGTCGTACTCGACGCGGCCCTCGACGGGCGAGATGTCGGTGGCGTCGGCGTCGTCCTGAATGCGGACGGGGATGTCGCGCAGGCCGAACACGCGCTCCGAGGACGCCTTCGCGTTCTCGTACTGGTCGACGATGTTCGACACCTCGGCGAGCGGCGTGACGAACCGCTGGGTGAGCAGGATGAACGTCACGAACTCGCCGGTGGAGAGCGTGCCCGAGAAGAACAGCGGCGGCCCCTGGAATAGCCAGATGCCGCCGACGACAAAGGTTACTGCAAAGGAGAGGCCGGCGAGCAGTTCCATGCCCGGCCGGTAGAGGTAGTTGAGCTTCAGGACGCTCATCGTGTCCCGGAAGAAACTGTAGGACGCGTCGCGGACGCGCGCGGTCTCGTAGGCTTCGGTGTTCGAGGTCTTCACGAGCTCGACGCCGGAGAGCGCGTTCTCCAGGCGGGTGTTGAGGTCGCCGATGCTCTGTCGCTGCGCGACGTACCGGGGTTCGACCGCTCGCATGAACCAGAGCGTGAGGACGACGATGAGCGGAATCGCGGCGAGCGTCACGATTGCGAGCTGCCAGTTCATCCAGAACATGATGCCGGCGATACCGACGACCATCACGGCGAGCCGCGCGGTGTTCTGGAGGGCGTTGTCGAGGAAGACTTCGAGATTCGAGGCGTCGTTGTTCAGGACGGACATGACCTCTCCCGTCTGCTTGTCGTCGAAGAACGTCATGTCGAGACGCTGCATCTTCTCGAAGGAGTCCGTCCGCACGGCGTGCATCACGCGGTGCGCGAACAGGTTCGCCGCCACGCCGTACAGCCACGTGAACACCGCTGTCACGAAGAAGGAGACGGCGATGGCGACGGCCGCGAACTGGAACTGCGCCGCGTCGGGCGCGGTCGCGGGCAGCCACGACGCGGGCACGACGGGGAGCGAGAACGCCGACTCGCTCGTGAACACGCTGTCGATAGCCGTCCCCAGCAGGAGCGGCGGGAGGAGGCTCGCGGCGCGCGCGACGACGTTCGCCGCCATCCCGCCCGCGAAATACCGCCACTCCGACAGACCGTACTCCGAGAACAACCGATAGAGCGGTCGTTCGACGCGGTCGCGGTACGTGTCGAACACGCTGTCCTCCGGCGTAGACATCTATCCGTACGTCGAGAACCAGGGGGATGAGGGCTGTGGTAGCGGCCAGCCTAGCGGTCTAACGCCCGCCGCGGGAGGATGCGGGGGTCGCCGCCGTCGAAGTCCACCGCGGCGTCCACGCCGAACACGTCCGCGAGCAGTTCCTCCGTCACCACGTCCTCCGGCGGCCCCCAGTCGTACACCTGGCCGTCCCGCAGGGCGACGAGGTAGTCCGCGAACCGCGCCGCCTGCTGGAGGTCGTGCAGGACGACGCAGACCGTCGCGTCCCGCTCCGCGTTGAGCTCGTGGATGACGTCCATCACGCGCAGTTGGTGGTGGAGGTCGAGGAACGTCGTCGGTTCGTCCAACAGGATGGTGTCGGTCTGCTGGGCGAGCGTCATCGCGATCCACACGAGCTGTTTCTGGCCGCCGCTGAGGTTCCCGAGGTCCTCGTCGCGGAGGTGCGTGACGCCCGTGAGTTCGAGCGCGCGCTCGACCGCGTCCTCGTCCTCGCCCGTTCGCCCGTCGAAAAAGCCCTTGTGGGGATAGCGGCCGTGGTGGACGAGGTCTTCGACGGTGATGCCGCCGGGCGCGTTGTTCTCCTGGGAGAGCAGGCCGAGTTCGCGCGCGAACTCCTTGTCGCCGAGGTCGGCGATGTCCTGGCCGTCGAGCACGATGTCGCCGTCCGCGGGCGCGAGGTGGCGGGCGAGCCCCCGCAGGAGCGTGCTTTTCCCGCTGCCGTTCGGCCCGACGAGCGCGGTTATCTCGCCCTCGGGGACGACGAGCGTGTCGCAGTCGACGACGGGTTCGCCGACGGTCGCGTACCGGAGTTCGAGGTCGCTCGCGCGGAGCTTCGCGTCCGGTGTTTCGCTCGCGGTGCCGTCGGTGGATTCGGCGGGGTGGGTGCGTGACATGGTTAGAACTCGCTGACGTCGCCGTTCCGGCGCATCAAGTAGAGGAAGTACGGGCCGCCGATGAGGCCGGTGACGATCCCGACCGGGATCTGCACGGGCATCAGCGCGAGGCGCGCGACCACGTCCGCGACGACGACGAGTGCGGGCCCGAGGAATATCGATCCGAGGACGAGCCGTCGGTAGTCGCTGCCGACGACGGTGCGGACGGCGTGCGGGACGACGAGGCCGACGAACCCGACGAGGCCCGCGACGGAGACCGCGGTCGCGGCGGCGAGGATAGCGAGCGTGGACACGCCGAACCGGACGCGTTCGACCGACATTCCGAGCGAGCGCGCGGTGTCCTCGCCCAGGAGGAGGACGTTCAGGTGGCGGGCGGCGAGGAAGATAGCGGGCACGACGAACAGCGTGGGGAGCGCGGCGAGCCGGAACTGCTCCCAGTCCACGCCGGTGAGGGAGCCGGTCGTCCACGCGATGGCCGTCTTCACGGCCGCCGTGCTGTCGAGGAAGTAGAACAGGCCCGTCTGGAGGGACTGGAAGATTGTGGCGACGATGACGCCCGCGAGGACGAGGCGGACGGGACTCGTGCCGCCCTGCCAGGCGATGGCGTACACGAGGAAAAAGGCGATGGAGCCGCCGACCGCCGCCGCGAACGGGAGCGCGGAGAACTGGACGCCGACGACGGGGAGGACGACGTACGCGCTGGAGAAGAACACGAGCGTGAGGAGGACGGCGAGTCCCGCGCCGCCGCTGACGCCGAGGATGTAGGGGCTCGCGAGTTCGTTGCGCGTGACGGCCTGGAACACCGCGCCGGAGACGGCGAGGTTCATCCCGACGAGAATCCCGACGAACACGCGCGGCATCCGGATGTTCCAGACGATTATCTGGGGCGTCGTCATCCACTCGGGGAACTCGTTCCCGAGCAGTGCGGCCGACCACACGTCGGGGTTGAACACGACGCGCGGGTTCGTGACGACGGAGAACGTCTGCGCGACGGTCATCTCGTACGACCCGAACCAGACCTGCACGAAGCCCGCGGCGAGCACGGCGACGACGCTGCCGGCGATGAGCGTCAGGAGGCGCTTATCGCGCGGTGCGACGAGCGAGCGGAGCGACTCGCGCGTGTTCGTCTCGTTACTCATCGAGCGACCCCCGTACGTGGGCGGTCACTCGTCCTCGGGCTTGCGTCATCTATCCCAAGAAATCTTAGGGACGCCTAAATCCATTGCGGTTAGGCGTTCCCGGTCACGATGTCGGAGACGCGCTGCGGGTCGTAGAGCATCTCTTCGACATCGTAGAGCTGTTCGGCGGCGCGCTGTGTCACGACGAGGTTCGAAATCGGACCCTGGTAGAGCGGGCCGCCGCGGTACACGTCGCCGTTCTGGACGGCCGTGAGCTGGCTCGCCGTGTTGTCCTCCTTCATCGGCGCGACGACGGACTCCTGGAACTCCGAGGCGGTCATGCTCTCGCGGCCGCGAATCATGAGCGCGTCCGGGTCGACTTCGAGCAGGGTCTCGTAGTCGATGGTGCCGCGACTGGAGAGGAAGTCCTGGACGTTCGCCTCCGCGAGCGCGTCCCGGACGTTCAGGTCGCGCCACTGCTTGTGGCTCGTGCCGCCGCCGACGAGGTAGGGGTAGAACGAGGACTCGGAGGCCGGCCAGAGGATGGCGATGCGCGGGCGCTCGGAGTCGGTGGTGGGGACGAAGTCGAGGTTCGACTGGAAGTCGTCGTGCAGGCTCGCGAAGGCCTCGTAGCGCTCCTGCTCCTGGAATACCTGCGCGACCTTCTCGAACGCCTCGTACAGCGTGTAGTACCGGTAGTCCTCGTGCCAGGGGTAGGTCTGGGAGAAGATGGAGTTCCCGATGACGGGCGCGACGCCGTTCACTATCTCATCAACGTCCGCCTGCTTCCAGCCGAAGCGGTTGACGAGGAAGTTCGGGTCGAACACCTGCACGTCGATGCCGTGTTCCTGTTCGAGCGAGTAGAACCGCTCCTTCGAGACGCCGTCCTGATAGAGCGAGATAGTGTCGCTCTTGTCGGCTGAGACGTCGGGAATCTCGTCGTAGTAGTTCGTGTGCCAGCGCCCCTTCAGCCAGAGCGCTTTCGGCTCCTCGACGCCGAGCGCGAGCCCCATGTCGGCGTAGCTGCCGTTGTTCGCAATCCACGTGTCGGGGACGCCGTCAAAGCCGACCTCCCCCATCGGCTCCATCGAGACAGTATGGGACGTGCCGTCCGTATCCGGGTCCGTGTTCGAGTTAGTATAGCTCTGACAGCCGGCGAGGGCGGCGCCGAGGGCGACACCCGCGGTTCCGAGGAACTTCCGTCGATCCATACTCGTTTAGGTTAGCCTAAACAATAAGAATCCACCGATTTTTTGGCAAGCCTAAACGCCGGGGACGGGAACTTTTAAGCACGCACGACCGCACGATTCGGGTATGCGCGTCGCTCTCTCGGTAGTACGTGGATAACGCCCTCGCCGTTTCTGACGCGCGGACCGCCCACGACCGACCAGCGACGACTCTCAAGTCATGACAGACGTTCCAGCGGACTACGACCCCGACGAACTCGAACCGCGCCTCCAAGAGCGATGGCTCGACGAGGAAACCTACGCGTACGACGGCGACGCCGACACCGCGTACGTCATCGACACGCCGCCGCCGTACCCCACGGGGAACCTCCACATCGGGCACGCGCTCGGCTGGAGTTACATGGACTTCGCCGCGCGCTACCACCGCATGCAGGGCCGCGACGTGCTGTTCCCGCAGGGCTGGGACTGCCACGGCCTCCCGACCGAAGTGAAGGTCGAAGAGAACGAGGACATCCACCGCACGGACGTGTCCCGCCAGGAGTTCCGCGACCTCTGCATCGAGCACACCAACGCCCAGATCGCGTCCATGAAGTCGACGATGCAGGAACTCGGGTTCAGTCAGGACTGGAACCACGAGTTCCGGACGATGGACCCCGAGTACTGGGGGAAGACCCAGCACTCCTTCACGGAGATGGCCGATCAGGGCATGGTGTACCGGGACGAACACCCCGTGAACTGGTGTCCGCGCTGCGAGACCGCCATCGCCGACGCGGAAGTCGAACCCATCGAACGCGACGGAACCCTCCACTACGTCACCTTCCCCGGAGTCGGCAACGACGACCTCGAAATCGCCACGACCCGCCCCGAACTGATGGCGGCGTGCGTCGCAATGGCCGTCCACCCCGACGACGACCGGTACGACGGCCGCGAGGACGACACGTTCGAGGTGCCGCTGTTCGGCCACGAAGTCGACATCATCGAGGACGACGAGGTCGACCCCGACTTCGGGTCGGGCGCTGTGATGATCTGTACGTTCGGCGATAAACAGGACGTGGACTGGTGGGCCGAGTACGACCTCGACCTGCGCGCCGTCTTCACGGAGGACGGCCACCTGAACGAGGACGCCGGCGACTACGCCGGCCTCACCATCGACGAGGCGAAGGACGCCATCGCCGACGACCTCGACGCCGAGGGCTACCTGAACGACACCGAACCCACCGAGCAGTCAGTGGGCGCGTGCTGGCGGTGCGACACGCCCATCGAGATTCTCTCGAAGGAACAGTGGTTCGTCGAGGTGGACGAAGACCTCGTGCTCGATCTCGCGGAGGACGTGGAGTGGATTCCCGAGCACATGCACGACCGCCTCGTGGACTGGGCGGAGGGCATGGAGTGGGACTGGGTCATCTCGCGGCAGCGCGTGTTCGCGACGCCGATTCCCGCGTGGGAGTGCGAGGACTGCGGACACTGGCACATCGCGGACGCCGCCGAGACGCCGATCGACCCCACCGAGGAAGACCCCGCCGTCGGAAGTTGCCCGGAATGCGGTGCGACCGAGTGGACGGGCGAGACCGACGTGATGGACACGTGGATGGACTCCTCCATCACGCCACTCCACGTCTCCGGCTGGCCGCAGGACATCGACCTCGACGAGTTCGAACCGGTCTCGCTGCGCCCGCAGGGACACGACATCATCCGGACGTGGGCGTTCTACACGCTCCTCCGCACCGGCGCGCTCACCGGCGAGAAACCCTGGGACGACATCCTCGTGAACGGCATGGTGTTCGGGCCGGACGGCAACAAGATGAGTAAGAGCCGCGGGAACGTCGTCGCGCCCGACGACGCCGTCGACGAGTACTCCGCGGACGCGCTCCGGCAGGCGCTCGCGCTCGGCGGCCAGCCCGGGAGCGACGTGCAGTTCCAGTGGAAGGAAGCGAAGTCCGCGAGCCGCTTTTTGACGAAACTCTGGAACATCTTCCAGTTCGCGAGCGGGCACTTCGACGAGGACACGCCCGACATCGACGCGCCCGCGTACCGGGACGCCGACGACTGGATTCTCTCCAAGCTCACCCGGGTCGCGGACGACGTCGAAGCCGAGATGGAGGCGTACCGGTTCGACGCGGCGCTCCGCGAACTCCGCGAGTTCGCGTGGAACGACCTCGCGGACGACTACGTCGAACTCGCGAAGGGACGCCTCTACAACGGCCGGCCCGGCGAGCGGGACGCCGCCCGGCACGCGCTCTACACCACCGTCTCCGCCGTCACGCGAATGCTCGCGCCGTTCAGCCCCCACCTCGCCGAGGAGCTCTGGACGTACCTTCCCGGCACCGAGGGCAGCGTCCACAACGCCGAGTGGCCCGACCTCGAGTTCTACGACGAGAACGCCGAATCGAAAGGCGGCGTCATCGCCGAGACCGCGAGCGACGTGCGCGCGTGGAAGTCCGAGACCGGCCGCCCGCTGAACGCCGAACTCGACCGCATCGAACTCTACCTCGAAACCGACGTGGAGGGGCCGATCGACACCTACGACCTCTCCGAGACGGTCAACGCCCCCGTGAAAATCGAGTCCGGGCGGCCGAACGTCGAACTCGTCCCCGTCGACGTCGACCCAGACGACTCCCTCATCGGCCCCGAGTTCCGGAGTCAGGCCGGCGCCGTCATCCAGGCGCTCCAGGAAGCCGACCCCGCCGTCATCAAAGCCCGGAAGACCGAGGGCTCGATACCGCTCGACCTCGACGGCGAAACCGTCGAACTCGACCCCGAGATGGTCGACATCGAGGAGGACTACCGCGCCGAATCCGGCGAGGAAGTCGCCGTCCGCGAAACCGAGTTCGGGACGGTGCTCGTCTACCCCTGAACCGTTTTCCGGGTCGGGGTCGCTGACGCGACCCGCGCCCCGCAAAAATCTTCACCACTGCCAGAAGTCTTCGACTTCTGGCTGTTCAGCCAGAGCGCGATGCGTTCTGGCGATAAAAAGGCGGCGCGGCGAAGCCGCGCCGCGCGGAAGCGGAGAGGAATCCCGCACTGCATCCCCGCCTATTCCGCGCCACAGGCCGCCCGCGCCGCGACCGCCAATCCGTACTTACCAGCGTACTGTCTCGAAATCCACCGCACGCCGCCACCGGCCCGCTGCGCCGCGTCGGCGAAAGATTGGGGGAGCTGGGCGGTGACGCCGTGAACGTGACGCTCCTCACGTGGCTGGTCGCCGTGGGCCTCGTCGCGTTCCCGGTTCTGTTCGGGTACGCGTACTGGCGGTATCGGCGGGGCGACCGAGACCGGGAGTCGTTCCTCCGCGGCCTCGCTCTCGGCGGACCGGGGTTCGCCGTCCTGCTCCTGCAAGCTGCGGATCGCTGGCTCACCAGTCCAGTTGACGACGTCGTCGCCGTACTCTCACTCGTTCCGCTCATCGGCGGAACGTACGCGCTCTACCTCGCCTACTGGCGGGGACTCGACGCGGACAGACCCGGATAGCCCGCGGCGAACCCGATTGTTTTTGCGGGCGGCGGCGTGAGCGACTGTATGGACGACCGAGTGCGGGAGCACGCGGAGACGCTGGTGGACTGGAGCGCGCGAATCAGCGAGGGCGACGACGTGGTGCTCTCGGTGGCGGAGGACGCGCACGAACTGGGCGTCGCGGTCGCGGAAGCGCTCGGGGAGCGCGGCGCGAACGTGCACACGACGTACGGGTCGGCGGAGGTGTCGCGGGCGTACCTCCGCGGTCACGACGGCGACTTCGACGAGAACCCGGAGTTCGAGCGCGCGCTCTACGAGCACGCGGACGCCGTGCTCCGACTGGGCGGCGGCCGGAACACCGCCGCGAGCGCGGACGTTCCGGCGGAGACCCGGCAGGCGTACAGCAAGGCCCGCGAGGGGATTCGGGAGGCCCGCATGGACACCGACTGGGTGAGCACGGTGCACCCGACGCGGTCGCTCGCCCAGCAGGCCGGGATGAGCTACGAGGCCTACCGGGACTTCGTGTACGCGGCTGTGAACCGGGACTGGCAGGAACTCGCGGACGAACAGGCGAAACTCAAGGAGGTTCTGGACGGCGGCGAGGAGGTTCGCATCGTCTCCGAGGAGACGGATCTGACGATGCGCATCGACGACCGGGTCGCCGTGAACTCGTGTGCGAGCGTCGCGTACGATTCGCACAACCTCCCGTCGGGCGAGGTGTTCACCGCGCCGTACGCGACCGAGGGCGAGGTGCTGTTCGACGTGCCGATGACCATCAACGGCAAGCGCGTGCGGGACGTGCACCTGACGTTCGAGGACGGCGAGGTCGTCGAGTACGCCGCGGCGCAGAACGAGGACGTCATCCGGGAGGTCGTGGAGACGGACGCGGGCGCACGTCGGCTCGGCGAACTCGGCGTCGGGATGAACCGCGGCATCGACCGCGTAACCGATAGCATCCTGTTCGACGAGAAGATGGGCGGGACGGTTCACCTCGCGCTCGGCCGGGCGTACACGTCGAACTTCCCGGACGGCCGGGAGGGCGAAGCGAACGACTCCGCGGTGCACGTCGACCTCATCACGGACCTCCGGACGGGCGGCCGCCTCGAAGTGGACGGCGAGACCGTGCAGAAGGACGGCGTGTTCCGGTGGGAGGACGGCTTCGACGGCTGAGGAGGCGAACGCCGCGCGCCGGTTTTCCGCCCAGGTTTTTCTGACGAGCGGCTCGTGAGCGCAGCGAGCGACCCGGGTCGGAACGAGGTGGGGGCGTCGCGTGTTCCGGTGGGCGGACGGCTTCGCGGGGGAAGTCGCGACACGGCGCGACCGAGAGGCGAACGCGAAAGAGGCCTATTCGGCGCTGTAGCAGTCGATGTCGGCTGTTTCGCACGAGCCGTCGGGGCGTTCGAGTTGGAGGGTGGCGTGGTCGATGCCGAACTCGTGGGCGAGGTCGTGCTGGCACGCGTCGAGCACGGCGTCGCGGTCGGCGTCCGCGGTGACGACGACGTGCGCGCTGAGCGCGTACTCGTCGGAGGAGAGCGCCCAGACGTGGACGTCGTGGGCGTCGGTGACGCCGTCGAGACTGCAGAGGTGGCGGGTGATGGCGTCGATGTCGACGTCGCCGGGGGTTCCCTGGAGGAGGAGGTGGACGCTCTCGGCGAGGAGGTCTTTCGCGGAGTAGAGGACGAGCGCGGCGATGAGCACCGCGAAGAGCGGGTCGAGGACGTGGTAGTCGGTGTAGTAGAGCGCGACGCCGAGGACGATAGCCGCGACGCTGCCGGCGGCGTCGGCGAGGAGGTGGAGGTACGCGCCCTTGACGTTGAGGTTCTCGCGGCCGCCGTGGATGGCGTAGGCGGCGGCGAGGTTCGCGGCGAGGCCGAAGACGCCGATGGCGACGACGACGAGGGGTTTCACGGGCTGCGGGTTCTGGAAGCGTTGCACGGCGTCGTAGAGGATATAGAGGACGACGAGGACGAGGAAGACGCCGTTCGCGAGCGCGCCGAGGAGTTCGGCCCGCTGATAGCCGTAGGTGCGTTTCTCGTCGGCGGGCCGCGCGGCGACCCACGCGGCGAACAGCGCGAGCGCGATGCTCGCGGAGTCCGTTATCATGTGGACGGCGTCCGCGAGGAGCGTGAGGGAGTCCGCGTAGAGCGCGCCGGCGAGTTCGACCGCGAAGAACGCGGTGTTGATGCCGAGCGCGATGGCGAGTCCGCGCATGTTCGCGCCCCCGGACGCGTGGTCGGTTCCGTCGTCGTGGTCGTGACCCGAGTGGTCGTGACCGTGGTCGCTCATCACCGAGACGTCCGAGGCACGTTCTTATTAACTCCCCTGTCAGAGAACGGCGATTTATTGGTGTAGTTTAACAATATTTTGGCTTTCAGTTGTTAATATCCACGCGGGGTGAGGGGTGGAGGGGTGCGTCGCTTCGGGGCGCGAGCCGGTGGCTCGCGGGAACAATGTGAGCTGCGGGGAGTAAGCCCCCTTCTGTTCGGTCCGGCATTCGGCTGAGCGTCCGCGCGGGTGCCCGAGCTACCGTCGTCGCGCGGACTTGCACCGGCGGGGGTGGCCGTTCCATCGGTTCTCCCGGGTCTGCCCTCTGTGGGTTCACTTCCCCTTCTTGCGTCGGGGGTCGCGCACGTCCTCGGTCGCCGGGAGGCGTGTCGTGTCTGTTCCAGTGCCAGCGGTCTCCCGCTCCGGACGTGTGTCCGGCCGCCTGCTCGGGCGGTGGGGGGACTTTCCTCATGCATGTGCACGGGAGCCGGACTCCCGCTGCCCGACTGATAGTGGGGGCGAGCGTGGGTTAAGGCGTTCGGTACCCGGGATGGGTTTTACGGCCGGTCGGCGGTTCGTTCACTCCCCTGACATCACTGTAGAGCGTGTTTTCGGAGGCGACGAGCGACGAGCCCGGTTTGTCACGATTGTGGATGTGAAGGGAAGGGTTGAAGTTGGAATCGTACATATATCCCTTCGTAATGTCCGAGGCCCAGTCAGTCCACCTCTCCTTCGAAGACGGCGCTCGGGCGGTCGAACTCGCACGGGACTCCGTGGAGGCGTTCGTCCGCAACGGGCAGCGAGAACAGCCGGGCAGCATGCGGGACGCGTTCTACAACCGAACGGGCGCGTTCGTCCGGCTCGAATCGACACGCGGCCGCGGCCGGCTCCGGGGGTGTGCGGGGGCACACGAGACGGCCCGGGAGCTCGGGAACGGCACGAAGCAGCTCGGTCACGCCATCGTCGACGCCGCCATCAAGGCCGCGAGCGCCGACTCCTGTGGATCCGAGGTCGAGCCCGCGGAGCTCGGGACGATCAAGGTCTCGGTCTGCACGGTCTCCAACCTCCTCCTCACGGACAACCCGGACGAAGACCTCGAACTCGGCACGCACGGCGTCGCCGTGGACGGGAACGGCCAGCACGGCTGGATGTACCCGACAGTACCCGTGGAGAACGACTGGAGCGTCTACGAATACCTCGACCGCACGTGCCGGAAGGCCGGCCTCGAACCCGGAGCGTGGGAGGACGACGACGTGATGGTGACGCTGTTCGAGGGACAGGTGTTCCAGGAGCGCGAACCGGAAGGAAGCGTCGAGCAGCTCTCGAACTAGAAGACTCGTTCGACGTCCTCGCGGACGTGTTCTCGCGACTCGTCGAGGTCGAACTCCCTGACCAGTTCGCCGTCCCGAATCAGCGGCCGGAGGAGTGACTCCGCGCCGTCGGGGCCGCGGCCGGCGAGCGCGACTTCGTGCCCGCCGTCGTCGGTGCGGTAGACGTCTTTCTTCCCGGAGAGCTTCCCGCGTTTCGCGCAGGGCTCGCCGTCGCGTTCGACGATGTCGAGCGCGAAGTCGACGGGATCGGCGTTCGAGACGTAGCCGCCGACGCCGAACCCCTGGACGTACTCGCGGAGTTCTTCGAGGTCGCTGGGGCCGAGGCCGCCGCTGACGAATACGCCCACGTCGTCGCGGCCGCGGGCGTCGAGTTCCCAGCGGACTTCGCGGATGATGTGTTCGAAGTTCCCGCGCCTGCTGCCGGTGGTGTCGAGGCGGATGCTGTCGAGGGCGTCCCCGAGCGCGTCGGCGGCGCGGATGGCTTCGTCCTTCTCGTCGGAGTACGTGTCGACGAGGGCGACCCGCGGCACCTCGGGCGGGACGGCGTCGTCGAACGCGCGCCACGCCGCTTCCTGATGGCCCGCGCCGAACGCGATGACGAGCGCGTGCGGCATCGTCCCGGACGCCTCGCGGCCCAGAACGTCGCCGGCGGCGGCGTGACTGAAGCCGTCGAGGCCCGCGAGGAGGGCGGCGCGCTCTATCATCGCGGCGATGCTCGGATGGACGTGGCGCGCGCCGAAACTGAGCACTTGGGACGCGGGGGCGGCGCGGCGGGCGTCGAGCGCGGCGGTTGCGACCCCGGACGCGTGAGAGAGGAAACCGAGGAGACTCGTCTCGTAGCGCGCGAAGTCGCGATACCGGCCCTCGATGCGCAGGACGGGGCCGCCGTCGAACAGCGTTCCTTCGGGGAGCGCGTCTACGTCGATTGGACGGCCGGCGAGGAGGTGGGCGGCGTCCTTCACGCCCGCGAACAGCTCGAACTCCCCGGTCGGGAACTGGTCGGCGGTGACTTCCGCGACGACCCGAGGGTTCTTCCCGGCGTATTCGAGGGTTTCGAGCGTCCGGTCGAAGTACGCGTCCGTCGCACGGCCGTCGGCGATGGCGTCCGTGGGCACGATGTCGAAGCCGTGGGACTCACTCATACCCGGTGGTCTCGCGCCGCGTCGAAAAAGACTACGACGTGGGGGTGCCGGCGTGCACGTCGTCCAGTTCGCCGACCGTCGGCGCGTTCACGATGGTCACCGTATCGCCGGAAGTGGAGACGTAGAAGGCGTCCGCGAACGCGCTCGCGCCGTCCGGAATCGCGTAGACGCCGTTCCCCCGGGATTGCGCGCCCCAGTACGCGAGGAGGTCGCGGTAGGTCGCGGCGAACTGCCGGGCGTCCCGCGGGGAGTCCCAGACGGACTTCCAGACGTACGCGGCGTCGCCGCTATTTTTGTACGCGTAGAGCTTGTCGCCGTCCCAGCCGTCGACGGGCGTCGTCGTGTAGTTGAGGGGGTCGGACGAATCGACGTTCCCCTGCGCGTTCAGGTTCAGGAACTCGTTCGGGCTGAGGACGTACCGCCGAGGCGCGGTGTCGTCCATCGAGGACTCGTAGGCGGGATACGCGAGCATCCCGGTGAGACCGGCGACGCCGAACTCGGCGTAGGGCGCGCCCCGCGACGGCGTGAGCCGCGTCCACTCGCCGTCGGAGCGATCCTGGAGGCCGACGGCGGTGGGTTCGTCCACGCCGTACGCCCCGGGCTGGGCGACCTGCTCCGCGCTCTTCGGCGGATTCTCGTAGAGGCCGGCGACGGCGTCCCAGCCGCCGTCCTCCAGAACGGACTCGACGAATCCGGGGCCGTCGCTGTACGGGAAGTACTGCGTGAAGTAGATGCCGTAGTGCAGGCCGCTCCCGCTCGACCCGCCGTCGCTCCCGCCGCTGCCGCCGGAGGAGGCGGGCTGGCTGACGCACTCCCAGTCGCCGCCGCAGCGCCGTTCGTAGCGCTGCGCGACGAGTTCGGCGTCGCCCTCGATGAGGCCGAGCGCGGCGCTCC
Source organism: Salarchaeum sp. JOR-1 (assembly GCF_007833275.1). Classification (GTDB taxonomy): domain Archaea; phylum Halobacteriota; class Halobacteria; order Halobacteriales; family Halobacteriaceae; genus Salarchaeum. The sequence continues at coordinate 530,524 of NZ_CP042241.1, forward strand.
GCGCTTCCAGCGTGGAGCCCGAGAAGCCGAGGTCGAAGTTCCGGTACTGGAGCGCGTGCACGAGTTCGTGCCCGAGCGTCGTCTCGGAGAGCACGGGCGTCGCGGTGTCGCTGATGACGACGATGCGGTCGGCGCTCGGGCTGTAGTAGCCAGCGACGCTCGACGACGTGGTCTCCGAGGACTGCTCGCTCCCACTCCGTGTCTCGCCGACGAGGAACAAGGCCTCGTAGCGCACGTCGTCGAACGTCACGCTGCCGGAGCCCGATCCGCCACTGCCGCCGCCGGTCTGCTCGCGATACGTCTCGCGACTGATGACGGAGACGGGTACGTCCGCCTCGAACTCGATTCTCCGGACGTGTTCGACGCGCGCCATCGCGCGGTGAACGACCGCGTCCTGCTCGGTCGCGTTCAGGCCGTCCGAGACGGTGACGGGGAGCGATTCGTTGTACCAGTAGCCTTCCTCCCAGCCCAGTCGGTCGGACGCGGGATCCGCGGGTCCGTCCGTCGCGCCGACGAGCGTGGGGTCGTCCGTCGGCGCGCTCGCACAGCCCGCGAGCGCGAGCAGGCACGCGAGTCCGAGGACGACGGCGAGCCGAGTGTTCACACGACTACTGCGGCCACGAGAAGGAAAAGGCTACCGTCGCCGGCCGGTCAGGCGGTCTCGTGAACGTCGTCGAGTTCGCCGACGGTCGGCGCGTTCACGATAGTCACGGTGTTCCCGGAGACCTGGATGGAGAACGCGTCCGCGTACTTCCCGTCCGGAATCCGGTAGGTGTTCGCGGAGACCTCGGTCGCGCCGAGGTGGTCGAGGACGGCGCGGTAGCCCTCGACGAACTCCTGAGCGTCCTGCGGGGAGTCCCAGACGGACTTCCAGACGTAGCCGGTCTCGTTCGTCTCGGCGGAGCCCTCGCGGACGTACGGCACGAGTTTGTCGCCGTCCCAGCCGGCCGTCATCTCGTGCGCGTAGTTGTACGCGTCGAGTTCGCCGGACGCGGAGAAGAAGTCCCGGTAGGGAACGGCGACGGTTCGCGGGGCGCTCGCCTCGTTGGACGCGACGTAGCTCTGGTACCAGAGCGCGACGTACATCCCGGCCTCACCGAACTCCGCGTAGTCGACGCTGTTCGGGCCGAGTTCGGGCACCGACCACTCCGCGGTGCTCGTGTCCGCGACGGTCACCTCGGTGGGCGCGTCCTCGCCGTACGTCGCGGGGTGGATGGTCTGCTCCGTGCTCGCCGGCGGGTTCTCGTAGACGGCGTTCACGGCCTCCCAGCCGCCGCGCTCGCGGAGCTGCTGGACGAACGGCGGGCCGTCGCTGTACGGCTGGAACGTGATGGCGTACATGCCGACGTGGAGGTCGGCCGCCGACCCACCGCCGCCGGAGGACTGCGGCAGCAGGCAGTTCCAGTCGTCCGTACAGCGCTGTTCGTAGAGGTAGTCCACGTAGTTCCCGTCGCCCTCGATGATGCCGTCGATTGCGTTGTGGGATTCGGTCGTGGACTGGTCGTAGCGCGTGATGTTGAACCGCTGGTCTTGGAGCGCGTGGAAGAGCTCCTGAGCGAGCGTCACCTCGTTCATCTGGGGGTTCTCGCTGTCGGAGACGATGACGATGCGGTCTTCGCTCGGACTGTAGTAGCCGCCGACGCTCCCGGCGGTGTTCGAGCGCTGCGCGGCGATAGCGCTCTCGTTCTCGCCCGTCATGAACACGGCCTCCCACTTCACGTTCTGGTGGAGGCTCGCGTTCCGCGGCGGCTCACCGCCCGACCGCGTCTGGTTCCGGAACTCGGCGCGCGTGATGATGGAGACCGGAACCGCCCGCTCGAACTCCAGTTCTCGGATCTGCTCGACGCGCGCCATCGACCGGTTGACGACCGCGGCGAGTTCGGTGTCGTTCAGGCCGTCCGAGCGGTCGACCTGAACGGGTTCGTCGTACCAGCGGCCGCCCTCCCAGCCGAGGCGGTCGGTCTCGGGGTCGGCGTACTCGTCGGTCGTCGTGCCGTCCGTGTTCGTCGGGTGGGTCGTCGTCGCGTCCGTACCGGTCGGCGCTGGCGTCGTCGCCTCGGAAGAGAAGGGGCTCTGACAGCCCGCGAGGGCGACCATCGCGACCAGGGCGACGGCGAGTAGTCGGCGGTCCATACCGACGGAGGGCGCTCGAACAACTAAAACCCCGTACACGTCGGGCGCGTAACCGTTTTGCCGGCCGCGGCAGACACCCCGCACATGGAGTTCGACCCCGACCGAACCGCGCTGGTCGTCGTTGACATGCAGAACGGGTTCTGCCACCCCGAAGGAAGCCTGTACGCGCCCGCGAGCGGGGACGCCGTCGACCCCGTGGCGGCCCTCGTCGAGCGCGCGCGCGATGCCGGCGTCCGCGTCGTCTACACGCGGGACGTGCACCCGCCCGGCCAGTTCGACGACACCCACTACTACGACGAGTTCGAGCGCTGGGGCGAACACGTCGTCGAGGACTCCTGGGACGCCGAACTCGTCGTCGAACTCCCCGACCCCGACCACGTCGTCGAAAAGCACACCTACGACGCGTTCCACGAGACTGAACTCGACGGCTGGCTCAGTGCGAGGGGGATCGACGACCTCCTCGTCTGCGGGACGCTCGCGAACGTCTGCGTCCTCCACACCGCGTCCTCCGCCGGCCTCCGCGACTACCGGCCCGTCGTCGTCACCGACGCGCTCGGCTACATCGAACCCGACCACAAGGAGTACGCCGTAGAGCACGCCGACTGGCTGTTCGGCGAGCTCACCGAGCGCGACGACATCGACTTCGCCTGACCTCCCACCCCCGGCGGACTGGACTCCCTCGACGACCTGCCGGCGGGCGCGGCGGCGATTCGGGAGGCGTTCGAGGCGTATCGAGACCGGAGGTCGCGGGGAAGGACACGGCGCGGACGTACCTGCGGAAGGCCCCACTCGGGCGGTGCGGGACGCGCGGTATCCGGGCGGCCGGAAGGACGCCGAGGGGGAGGAGCGCGACCCGGTGGAGTGGGCGGGCGCGGGGAAGCGGCGGGCGGCCCGAGTCGACTGGTACGCCCGCGAGGCCGTGACGGCAGGCCCCGTGTGGGCGTTCCGGGGGCGCTGGCGCGTGGAGGCGTCGCTACCAGCCGGCTTCGCGGGGTGTGGTTCGGACGACGTAGAGCGCACCGACGAGGACGGCGAGGAGGACGGCGTAGCCGGCGGCGACGTAGGCGGCCTCGGGGATTCCGTACTCCGTCGGCTGGAAGACGATTATCTTTCGCGCGACCGCGATGACGCCGGCGACGATGACGATGCGGACGACGGACTCCTCGCGGGCGTACGCGACGACGGTCTGGTAGATTTCGACGACGATGAACAGGAGGAGGACGTCGTCGATGAGGGCGACGACGGCGCTCGTCTCGGTGAGTTCGCCGGTCTGCGCGAGCTGCAGGATGCTCAGCCCGAGGTCGAAGACGCCGATGGCGAACAGGCCGACGAGCACGTAAGCGGCGACGACTTCGAGCGCGCGGAGCGCGGTTTCCGAGGTCGCGGTGAATCTGTCGACGTCCATACGCGACCCAGAACGGCCGGAGTGATGAATGTGCTAGTCCAGCCGAACGGGGTCGTCGGTCGGGCGGAGGGTCACGGTCACGTCGTCGCCTCGTTCGAGGTCGTGGCCGTCGGCGAACACGAGTTTCGCGCGGAGGCCGTCGCGGCCGCAGAACAGGGAGAGGCCGGTCGCTGGCCGGTCGTTCGCGCGCACCGCGACGCCCGCCCACGTCACGTCCCGGCCGTCCGGCGTTCCGAGCGCGGTGTCGAAGAGCGTCATGGGGTCGTCGCCGCCGCCGAGCGCGCCGCCGTGGCGGTAGTGTGGGATGCCGCCGTCGAGCGGGCGGCCGTCGTCGCTCCCGACCGCCGCGAACGTTCCCGGAGCCGGATGAGTGGGGGCGTCGAGCGCGACGTACGTCTCGCCGGTCTCGGCGACGGTACCGGTGCCGTCCCAGGGGACGCCGCGCACGTCGATGTCGACGTCGAGAGGGAGGTTGCCGGACGCGCGCACGGGGTCGGCGTCGCGCTCGCGGAAGCCGAGGTGGACGTGGTTGTCCACCCAGGGCGCGAAGAACCCCGAGCGCACCAGCTCGCCGAGGGCGTCCCCGACCGCGACCTCGTCGCCGACCGCGACGGCGGGTTCGACGTGGAGGACGCGCGCGAGGTGGTCGCCGGTGTCGAGGACGACGAGGTGGTCGTGGTCGCTCGCGTACGGTTTCGGGGGGCAGCGGACGGTTCGGACGTGCGTGACGGTGCCGGCGACGGGGCTGGGTGCGTCGTTCGAGTCGGGGTAGAGGTCGATGGCGCGGCCGGCGTCGTGCGCGGGATACGGCGAGTTGTAGAGGGAAAACCGGGGGTAGCGTTCGAGGGCGGCGGCCGGCAGGCAGACCATACGCGTGAGTTACACCGAGCGCATTTACCCGTGTCGCGCGAAGGACGGGGTATGCGCGTGGTTCGTGGCGTGGCGGACACCCGGACGGGGGACGGCGAGGTGACGAAGCGGCTCGTGGAACAGGTCGGGGCGGCAGGGGAGCCGGCGGTGCGCGTGTGGCGGCCGGATCGGCAGGTGGCGTTCGGGCGGCGGGACGCCCGGGCGGACGGGTATCGGGCGGCGCGGGAGGCGGCGCGCGAGCACGGGTTCGCGTCCGTGGAGCGCAGCGTCGGCGGGCGCGCGGTGGCGTACACGGGAAGCACGGTCGCGTTCGCGCGCATCGAACCCATCGCGGACATCCGGACGGGTCTCGAAGAGCGCTACGAGGCGATGGTGTCGGACGTGCAGCGGGCGTGCTGGCGGCTCGGCGCGCCCGCCCAACGCGGCGAACCCCCGGAGTCGTTCTGTCCGGGCGCGTACAGCCTCCAGTACCGGGGGAAGCTGGCGGGCGTCGCGCAGCGCGTCACGTCGAACGCCGCGCTCGTTTCCGGCGTGCTGGTGGTCGACGACCACCGCGAAATCGGGCGCGTGCTGGACGACGTGTACGGCGCGCTCGGCGTGCCGTTCGACCCGCGGTCGGTCGGGAGTCTGGAGCGCGCGGGCGCGACGGCCGACCCCGTCGAAGTGCTGTCCGAACTGGAGGCGGCGCTCGCGGGCGAGAACCACCGCGTGGAGAGCGTCCGTCAGACTTAGGCCGGTACTCGCCGCACTCGACGTATGCGCGTGATTCGGGACGCGGCGCTCGCGGACGGCCGCCGAGTGGACGTTCGACTCGACGGCGGCCGCATCGACGCCGTGGGCGACGACCTGGACGGCGAACTGCTCGCGGACGCGGACGGGAAGCTCCTCCTGCCGGGGATGATAGACGTGCACGTCCACTTCCGGCAGCCGGGCGCGAGCCACAAGGAGACGTGGGCGACGGGGAGTCGGTCGGCGGCCGCCGGCGGCGTCACCACCGTCGTCGACCAGCCGAACACGAATCCGCCGACGGTGACGGGCGCGGCGTTCGACGAGAAGGACGAACTCGCGAGCGAGTCGCTCGTGGAGTACGGCGTCAACGGCGGCGTCACGGAGAACTGGGATCCCGACTCGCTGTTCGACCGGCCGCTGTTCGCGCTCGGCGAGGTGTTCCTCGCGGACTCGACCGGAAACATGGGTATCGACGCAGCGCTGTTCGCGGCGGCGGTGGAGCGCGCGGCCGACGAGGACGTGCCCGTCACCGTGCACGCGGAGGACGCCGACCTGTTCTCCGAGGACGCCCGGGAGCGCTCGGACGCCGACGCGTGGAGCGCGTACCGCACGCCGGAGGCGGAGGAAGCGGCGGTGGAGCGCGCGGTCGAGGTCGCGGAGGGGTCGGGCGCGCAGGTGCACATCGCGCACACGAGCACGCCGGAGGGCGTGGACGCGGCGCGTGCGGGCGGCGCGACCTGCGAGGTGACGCCCCACCACCTCTTCCTCTCGCGGGACGACCTCGACGACCTCGGGACGTTCGGGCGGATGAACCCGCCGCTTCGCTCCGAAGAACGGCGAGAAGCGGTGTTCGAGCGGCTCCGAGAGGGAAAAGTGGACGTGGTGGCGACCGACCACGCGCCGCACACCCGCGAGGAGAAGGACGCGGGCATCTGGGACGCGCCCTCGGGCGTTCCGGGCGTCGAGACGGCGCTCCCGCTCCTGCTGAACGCCGCGCGGGAGGGCGAACTGTCCTACGAGCGCGTGCGGGACGTGACGGCCGCGAATCCAGCCCGAATCTTCGACCTCCCGCGGAAGGGGCGAATCGAGGCGGGCCGGGACGCGGATTTGGTGCTCGTCGACCCCGAGAACGTGCGGGAGATTCGGGGAGACGACCTGCACTCGAAGTGCGGGTGGACGCCGTTCGAAGGCTTCGCGGGCGTGTTCCCGGAGTGGACGATGGTTCGCGGCGAGTTCGCCTATCGGGAGGGGGAGTTCGGGAGCGCGCGCGGCGAGAACGTGCGACGGTAACGCTTTTCGGCGCGGCACGCGCTCGTTCTAGCATGAGCGAGGACGTGACGGATCCGCGGGCGGGTGCGTGGGCGGCGACGGTCGAGGACATGGCGGCGACCGCTGACGCCTACGACGACGCCGGCTGGGACACGTACGAGGTAGAGCCGGGCGACACGACCCTGCTGGCGACCGAGGACGCGGAGCGCGCGGACCTCGACGTGGTCGTCACCGGGTCGGACTACGAGACGATTACGGACCTCATCGAGGACGGCGTTTCCTTCGCGGAGTACGAGGTTCTCACCGCGACCGAGGCGGGAACGGTGTACGTCGTGGTCGTGATGGAAGACCCCGACCGCGAGGTCGCGCTGTTGTTCGCGGCGATGTACGGCGAGGACGACGCCGCGGAGGCCGCGGACGCGGCCGCGGCGCGCGGCGAGTTCGTGGTTCACCTCCGCGGCCTGGAGGAAGAACCGGTCGAGTTCGTGTACGAGGATCCCGGGCTGTTCGCGGGCCGCGGCGGGGATTAGTCGGCGGTGGTGAGGTCGCCGCCGCAGTGCGGGCACTCCTCGCCGTGGCGGAGTTCGTCGCTCGCCTCCCGAACCTCCCGCATGACGCTGGAGATGCGTTCTTCCGCGTCGAGTTCGTCCTCGACGGAGAGATCCACGCCCTCGACTTCGAGCAGGAACTTCGCGACCTCCGTGGCCTCGTACATCACGTCGTCCAGTTCGTCCGCGGTGAAGAAGTCGCTCATCGCGCCGTAGAGGAAGGTCGCGCCCGCGGTCCGAACCTTGTCCTCGAACGCCGAGCGCGCCTGATTCACCGCCTGCGGCGTGTACGTGTCCGTCATGAACGGCACGAGCTCCGGGAGGTTCTCCCCGATCTTCGTCATCTCCACGCCCGTCTCCGTCCGGAAGTCCGCGCAGAGCCGCGCAATCGCCCACTCGCGGGCCGTGATGTAGGTGCGGTCGCGGAGGAACTCGTTCACGCGCTCGTACTGCGCGCCGTCCATCTTCGTGAAGCGGTCGTACGTAACCACGTCCTCGGGCACGTCGTCCGCGTCGTCGCTCCCGGTGTCCTCGGGGACGCCGGGCGCGGCGTCCGATTCCGGTTCGTCGTCTCGCGCGTCCGCCCGAGCGGCGCGCTCCCCGGCGGGTTCGGCGTCCTCAGTCATACTCCCGGATAGCGAGTACGGCCGCAAAAGGGTGTCGGGGAGGACACAACGCTTTACTCGGGAGAGGGCGACGACTCGGACATGAAGGTCTTGCTCGGAATCGGCGGCAGCGAGGACTCTCTGGACGCGCTCTCGAAGACCGCGGAGCGCGCGCGGGAGGCCGGCGACGACCTCACGGTCGCCATCGTGGAGAACCCGGAGAGCGACCGCACGCCGGACGAAATCGAGGACGCCGTCGAGCGCGTGCTCGACGAGTACGACATCGACGCGACCGTCCGGCACGTCTCCGGCGACCCGGGAAGCCGGCTCGTGACCATCGCGGAGTCCGAGGACTTCGACCAGATCGCGCTCGGCGGCGGTGAGCGCAGTCCGATGGGGAAGCTCCGACTCGGCCACATCGCCGAGTTCGTACTCCTGAACGCGCACGTCTCCGTCACCCTCGTCCGATGACCGTCGATAACTACCCCGATACGGCGTCCGGGCCGTTCCCGTCCCCGCCGTCGTCGTTCGCGGACGGCGAGGACCGCGACATCGAGCTGCGGGCGTTCGACGAGGACACGGACGCGCTCGTCGAGATGTACGTGGACTTCTCGCAGGAAGACCGCGCGCAGGGCGTGCCGCCGGTCGGCGAGGAGCGCGTGCGGGACTGGCTGGACACCCTCACTGGAGACGGCTACAACGTCGTCGCGTGGCACGGCGACCGCGTGGTCGGGCACGCCACGCTCGTCCCGGACGGCACGGGCGGGTACGAACTCGCCATCTTCGTCCACCAGGCCTACCAGGGCGCGGGCATCGGAACCCGCCTCCTCCGGAACCTCCTCGGGCACGGCGCGGCGCAGGGCGTCGAGCGCGTGTGGCTCACCGTCGAGCGCTGGAACCGCGCGGCGGTCGCGCTCTACGAGAAAGTCGGGTTCGAGACCGTGGACGCGGAGAGCTTCGAACTCGAGATGGCCATCCGCGTCTAGACGGAGAGGACGGGCTGGCTCGCGTACAACAGAACGTACTCGGCCGCTTTTTCGAGAACCGCGGAACTGTCGTCACCGGCCTCGCGGGGGACGACGAGGAAGTCCGCGTCCAGGTCGTCCGCGGCGTCGAGGATGACGCTCCCCGGGTGCGTCATCTTCCGCGTGGTGGAGAAGCCGAGCGCGACGGAGACGTCGAAGGGGACGCGGTCGTCAGCGACAGCGCGGAGGTCCTCGGCGAACGCTTCGGACTGGTCTGCGACGGCGTCCTCCGACACCTCCCCGGATTCCACGCGGCGCGACACCTGTTCGCCGGCGACGAAGAGCGCGTGGAGGGTGGCGTCGTACTTCTCGGCGACGGCGACCGCGTACTCGGTGGCGTTGACGGACTCCGCGCCGCCGTCCACGGGAACGAGCACGGTGTCCACGTCGAGGGGCATACGCGGACGTGCGTCCCGGGACCGTAAAAAGACTCCGTGAGTCCGGGCGTGCGGCCGGCCGCGGGGCACTGCGCCATCATTTATGTCGCGGCGCGCAGAAGACGGTGATATGATAGGGACGGTCGTCATCGCGACGGACGGCTCGGAGAGCGTCGAGCGCGCCGTCGAGGTCGCCTTAGACCTCGCAGAGCGCTTCGACGCGGACGTGCACGCGCTCTACGTCGTTGACGCTGGCGAGGTGGAGAACGCGCCCGCAGACCTCCGGGAGGAACTCAGAACAGCGCTCACCGAGCGCGGGGAGACGGCGACCGGGAACGTGGTCGAACGCACGACCCACGGCGTCACGACGGCGGTTCGAGAGGGCCGGCCCGCGAACGAGATCCGAGCGTACGCCCGCGAGGTGGACGCGGACGTGGTGGCGACGGGAACCCGGGGCCGCCACGGCGAGAACCGCTTCCTCGTCGGGTCTGTCGCGGAACGCGTCGTTCGGACGTGTCCCGTTCCCGTGTTGACGGTGCGGCAGATGGCGAGCGACGAGTCCGCATAGCGGCGTCCTTTTCACCCGAGGCGTTCTGTTCCGCGTATGAAGGACTGGGTTATCGACGACGAGAACCTCTCCCTGGAGCGCAAATCCCTCCTCCCTGGGGCGGGGTTTTTCGTCCCGGACAGCATCGAGGACGAGCGAGAAGACCGCGAGATCGAAGCGCGCGCGGAGGGCGCAGACGTCATCGTGGTCACGGACCCCGACGCGGACGGTCTCGCATGCGCGGCGATCATCCGCGAGGTGTACGGCGAGGGCGCGCTCATCCCGACCGGCCCGCACGAACTCGCGGACGGCATCCGGCGCGCCGCCGAGTACGGCGACTCGGGCGCGCGCGTGTTCATCTGCGACCTCTGCCCGGACGACTACGCCGACGTCGAGGTCGAACTCGGCCTCCTGACGGAGCACGCGGAGTCAGTGCGGTGGTTCGACCACCACCAGTGGACGGACAGCGCGAAGCGGGGCGTCCGCGACGCCGGCGTCGACCTCGTCGTCGGCGAGTCCGACGAGGAGTGCACGGCAGACGTAGCCGTCCGCAGCATCGAGGCGGACATCCCCCGCCACCTCATCGAGCTCGCGGCCGTGACGCGCGACCACGACCTCTGGCTGAAGGACGACCCGCGAAGCGACGACCTCGCGGACTACTCGCACTGGGTGGACGACGAGGAGTACGCGGACACCGTGCAGGAACACGGCCCCGACCTCCCAGAATCGGCGCAGGAGTACCTCGCGGAGCGCCGCGTCGAGAAGGACGACCTCATCGAGCGCGCGGTGAACCGCGCCGAACTGAAGACCGTCGGGGGCGTGACCGTTGGCGTCACGTACGGGCGGTGCTCGCAGAACGAGGTCGCGGACGAACTCCGCGAGCAGGGCGCGGACGCCGCCGTCGTCGTGAAGCCGTCGGGGAGCGCGAGCATCCGCGGGAGCGAGGACTTCGAGCGCTGTCACGAGGTCGCGCGCCAGGTGCAGGGCGGCGGCCATCCCCGCGCCGCGGGCTGTAAACCCCACATCTACGACGACATGATGGACTACGCCCACCACTGGACGACGCGGGGTGCGGTCGCGAAACAGAAAATCCTCGACGCGTTCGCCTCGCTCCCCGACGACGAGGAGGACGTGGACACCGAGCGCTAGACGACCCAGCGCTCGGAGTACGCGGTGCCGCACTCGCAGTACGCGTAGGCGTGCATCACGTCGCCCTCCGCGTAGAGACCGCCGACCTCCTCGTTTTGCTCCTCGAAGAACGCGAACACGAACTCCGTGTCGTGGTCGCTCGCCGGTTCGTCGGGGTGCTTGCTCGGGCAGTCGCCGCCCGCGAGGTCGCGGGCGATGTCGCCGTTCGTCCCCATCGCCTGCTGGCTGAACTGCATCGCCTCCATACCAGTCACCTGCTTGAAGACGCTGCGGCCCTGGTCGCCGGGGACGACGAGAACGATGCCGTCGTCGGTGCGTTCGCCGTACTGTTCGAGCGGCCCGAGGTCGTCCACCACCTCATCCGAGAGGTAGACGGCGACGTGCTCGGGGTGCTCGCCGTCGAGAAACTCTTCGTAGGTACTCATTGCTGTTCGTTCGTGGTGAACGCGAAAAAGCGCGACGACTCGTCTATTCGCTCTCCTCGTCCTCGCCGAGGAGCGCGTCCACCGAGTCCTCCCCGTACTCGGTGATTTTGACGTTGAGCTGCGCGGTGTCCTCGGAGACCTCGCGGCCGCGAACGCTCACGCGCTTGCGCTCGCCGTCGCGGCTCGGATTGAATCCGGGGCCGCCCTCGAGCAGGAGGTCGGCGAGTCCGCTTCCGCGGACGTCCGAGCGCATCGGACGGCCGGCGGCGTCGCTACCGCCAGTCAGTTCGACCGTGTAGCCGGTCAGTCCCACGGCGTCGCCGTCCACTTCGTCGCCGAGTTCCCGACCGAGGAATCGATTGGCGTCCTGTCCGTCAACTTCGAACTGGTGGCTCTCACCCGCTTCGGGGTCGGCCACCACGACGTCGAACGTAGCCATACCCGTTACGAGACGGAGAGTGCCCTAAAACCCGTCGAATACGCGTCCCGAGCGTTGAAGGCCGCACGGCACGAACCACGGCCTGTGAATCGTGACCGCGTGCGGGGCGCGCTCGCCGAGTTCGCGGGAAGCGACGCCGAACGCCGCGCGGTCGCGCGCGCCGCCGGCGACCTCGCGGACAGCGGCCGCTACGAGGACGCGACGGGCCGAGAACTCACCGCGGCGGAACTGCTCGAGCACTTGCGGGACGCGCCGGAGGAGTCGGTCGCGAGCCGATGGAACTGGTGGATCGGAAGCCTCGACCTCTCCTACGGAGGATTCGGCGAGTTCCAGGTGCGGCGGTGGCGAGCGTAGCGACGAACCCAAACGCGCCCGGACGATAGGAGCGCGTGATGGACGTACAGTTCCTCGGGGGTGCACGCGAGGTCGGGCGGAGCGCGATACTCGTCAACGACAGCCTCCTCCTCGACTACGGGATGCTCACCGGGAACCCACCCCAGGTTCCGCTGGACGCGAACCCGGACGCAGTCGTCGTCTCGCACGGCCACCTCGACCACGTCGGCGCGCTCCCGAGTCTCCTCTCCGGGGACGACCGCCCGCCGATTCACTGGACGCCGCCCACGAGAGACCTCGCGAACACGCTCGCACGGGACACCCTGAAACTCCACGGCGGCACGCTCGCGTGTCCGTTCACGGAGACGGACGTCCACCGGATGAGCGAGGTGTCGGTGACACACGGCTACGGGGAGTCGTTCGACGCCGCCGGCCACGAGGTGACGTTCTACAACGCCGGCCACATCCCCGGAAGCGCGCACGTCCTCGTCGAGGACAGCGATACGCGCCTGCTCTACACGGGCGACTTCCACGTGGACGACCCGGACGCGGGCGGCGTGGGCGGCCAGCGACTCGTCGCGGGGTCGCGGGCGCGCCCGGACGCGGACGCAGTCATCGTCGAGAGCACGTACAGCGACGTCAGCCACGACCCGCGCGGCGCGGTCGAAGAACGCTTCGCGGAGCGGGTCGCGCGCACCGTCTGGGGGGGCGGCACCGTCGTCGTGCCCGCGTTCGCCATCGGCCGCACCCAGGAAATCCTCATGGTGTGCGACGCGTACGACATCGACTGCTACGTCGACGGCATGGGGAAAGACGTGACGCGGAGCGTCCTCCAGTACCCCGGGTTCCTCCGGGACGCGGACGCGCTCCGGCGAGCGAAGGGACACGCGCGGTTCGTCACCGGCCGCCGAGGACAGAAAAAACGCATCGCCGACCAGAACACCGTCGTCGTCACCACGTCCGGGATGCTCTCCGGCGGCCCCGCAATGACGTACGTCCCCGAAATCGCCGGCCACCCCCGGAACCTTGTCGCGTTCACCGGCCACCAAGTCGAGGGAACGCCCGGCCGGGAACTCCTCGACACCGGCCAAGCCGAGCTCGACGGCCAGCGGACGCGGGTGAGCGCACGCGTCGACCAGTACGACTTCTCCGCGCACGCCGACCGCGACGGGGTTCTGGAGTTCCTTGAGTCCTATCGGGACGCCGCGGTGCTCGTGAACCACGGCGACCGCTGTGTGGGGTTCGCGTCCGAACTCCGCGAGAACGGCCGGGACGCCCGCGCGCCCGAGCGCGGCGAGACCGTCAGGGTCTGACGCGACGAACAGACGTTTGTGCGGACGGCGGCTATGCGGGGTATGACCGAGACGCCGGACGACCGCCCGCCGACGGATCGCGAATCCCCCGTCGGCGAACCCGTTATCCGCGGCGACGAACGCCTCGTCGGCGACCACGCCGCAGACGCGGTCTCCTTCGATCCCGACGACCCCGAGCGCGTCGCCGCCGCCGCGGACGCCGTTCGCGCGTTCGCCACCGGCGACCTCGCGGACGGCCATCTCGCGATGCTCCGCGGGGCCGCCGCGTGCGCCGCGCTCGTCCGCGCCGAACAGTCCTACAAGGCCGCCGCCGAACGCGCCGGCGACGACGTGACCGTTCCGTTCATCCGGAAGTGGGCGCGAGTACACGACCTCCCGCAGCCCGTCCGGCGGCACGTCGCGCTCGGCCACATCCCGCCGACGGCCGCGAAGCACATCGCGCGCGTCGGCGGCGACACCCGATACCGGCTCGCGTGGGCCGTCCTCGACAACGACCTCACCGTCCGCCAGGTTCGTCAGATCGCGAGCGACGTGAACGACGGCCGCGCCCTCGACGACGCCCTCCGCGACCACGGCGTCACCCCCGGCGAACTCACTCTCGCACTCCCCCCGGACGCCTACCGCGACCTCCGCCGTCACGCCGCCATGACCGACACCGACCCCGGCGACATCGTCGCCGACGCCCTCGACGCCCACCTCGACGAGTAGCCGGATGGTAAACGTTTAACCACGCCAGCACCCACGTACGGACGAGGGCCGGTAGCTCAGTTCGGCAGAGCGTCTGGCTTTTAACCAGACGGTCGCGTGTTCAAATCGCGCCCGGCCCGCTTCTCCCGAAAACGACACCGTCGAGCACCGCGTAGCGCGTGCAAGACTGACGTGAACGAAGAGGGCGTCCGAGAGTTGAACACGTGACAGCGCGAGTGGTAGCGAGCGATGACTGAGTGTTCAAATCGCGTCCCGGCCGCACTTGTACCGAGACGACTCCGAGAACCGATAGCGCGTGTTCGAGAAGGTGGTTCCGGTAGTGCTTTCGGTATCGAGTTCGAGGTAGCGGGTATGAACCTCGATATCGGTGTTTTCGAGGACGAGCTCGACGTCCTCGGTGTGGTTGTAGGCGTGCTCGTCGCGTTGATGGGCGTGGGGACGCTCGCCGGAATGCCGTGGCAGTACGCAAACAGCGCGGTCGTCACGGTCGGACAGATACTCGGCGCGCTCTCAGCGATCGTCATCGGACTGGGAGTGGCGTACTTCGTGCACACGACTGCGTAAGTCTCTATTTCAAGAAGGGCTAACCAGCGCCACCGCGTACGCGTCAGTATGACGGTTCGGGTGACGGTGTACTCGCGAGAAGACTGCCACCTCTGTGCGGACGCCATCGAAACGATCGAAGCCGTTCGGGAGCGCGTGCGCGTGGACGTGGTCATCGAGGAGGTCGACGTGGACGACGACCCAGCGTTACGGGACGCGTACGGCGAGCGCGTGCCGTACGTGTTCGTGGACGGCGACCCGGCGTTCAAGTTTCGCGTGGACGCCGACGACCTCGAAGAACGGCTCAGTCGTCCACGTCGATAAAGACGGTGAGAAGGCCGAGAGCGACGCCAAAAACTGCGGCAGGAATCGCATACACGCCCGCAGCGCCGCCAAGCGCGGCGGCGAGAAGCAGGAGTCCGAAAAGTTTCGACCCCACGTCGAGCGCGCGGTACGCCCGGGGGGCCAGCGACACCATCAGTCGTCCTGACTCGCCGCCCGCGCAGCCGTCGCCTCGCTCGAATCCTCGATTCCCTTCCGGCGCTTGCGCTGGTCGAGCATCACGTAGACGATGATGGCTTCGACGAGCGGCACGGCGACCGTTGCGACCTGAAGTGGGAGCGTGACCTCCGCCGTCGACACGGGCGGCTGCGTGAACACGAACGTGAACAGGCCGCCGAGCACCGGAATCGGCATCGCCCAGTGGACGAGACCGCTAACGACGGTGGCAACGGTGGCATTCATCCCGGCCATCGAGAGCATCACGATGAGCGAGATAGCGCCGACGCCGACCGCCGTGGGGAACGGTCGGTCGATGGGATCCGCCGTGAAGTGAACCTCGTGCTCCGAGTAGTCGATGAACGGCCAGAGCCCGAGCACGGTCGCGATAATACCGGGCAGGATGACGCCCGCGACGAACTCGCTGAGCGCGATACCGCCGAGTGCGCTCGAAATCGCGTCGTGGAACGGGATCGCGGGAATGATCTTGAGGATGCCGAACACCCACATGAAGTACCAGTCCGGCCCGACGTTCGCGGGTGTGCTCGCGGGATCGCTCGGCCCCCAGATGGGGAGACGCTGAACGGGGAAGAACGCCGCCAGCAGGAACAACACTCCGAACGTCATCAGGAACACGACGATTGTCACCATCGCCTGATTCGGGAACAGCGGCGTGCCGACGACGTAACTCTGATCGTCGGACTCCGGGCCGCCAGCGGAATCGTGACGCTCTCCCTGCTGTTCGGTGTGCTTCTGCCGCACCAGCAGGAACATGTGGGCGGCGATGAGGCCGCCGATGACGAGCGGCACGAGGAACACGTGCAGGAAGAACAACCGCGGAATGACGGTCTCCGAGGCTGCCGGCCACGCACCGCCGAACACGAGGTACTGGAGCTGCTTGCCGATGAACGGAATCGTGCCCGCAATCTCGTACCCGATACCGGTCGCGGTCGCACTGTACTCGTCGAACGGGAGCGCGTACCCAAGGAATCCCTCGAGGATACCGAGGAAGATGAGCGCGGTGCCGACGAGCCAGTTCAGTTCGCGGGGGTTCCGGTAGGAGCCCGCGAAGAACACGCGGAGCATGTGGAGTCCCATCGCAGCGACGAACAGGAACGCCGCCCAGTGGTGAACCATCCGGAGCGTCATCCCGAACCGCGTGCCGTACGTGATCTGGAGGACGGACGCAAACGCCGCCGGTACTTCCGTCCCCGCGTACGCCGCGACGCGGCCCGTGTACTCAACAGCCACTGTGCTCGGCGTGTAAATCAGGCCGAGGAACGTCCCCGTCAGAACGAGGATAACGAACGTGAACAGGCTCACCTCACCGAGGAGGAACGACCCGTAGGCGTCCTCCGGGAACGCCTTCCCGAGGAACGTATCGTCGAGCTCGAGCCGGTCGTCGAGCCAGCGGTAGACGCGGCTCGGATTCTCGCCCTCCGACGCCGTCCCCTCCGCGGGTTTCTGGTCTGTTTCCGTGCTCATATCACTCTCCGCCTCCCGCCCCGATGGGCGCCTCGAAGTTTCCGGTCGCCATCAGGAGGTCGCCCTCCTCCGTCACGCCGATTGGGAGCTGGGGGAGCGGGCGCGGTGCCGGCCCACCGACGACCTCACAGCCGTTCAAGGGGTCGAAGACGCTCTGATGGCACGGACACAGGAGGTCTTGGCCGTCACGCTGACTGACCTGGCAGCCCGCGTGCGTGCACACCTTCGAGTACGCCGCGTACCCCTCGACGGTTCCATCGAGAAGTGTCGGCTCAGAATACTGCCCCTGCTCGAATCGGACGAGCAGCGTCGCGGTCTGTCCCGCCGCCCTGAGCGCGCCGCCGCCCTCCGCCTCCGGGAAGACGGTCATCGTGTTCCCGCTCCCGGCCGGAATCGCATCCAGGCCGATACGGTTCCCCTCCCCGTCGACGAGGTGGGTGCCGCTCACGTACATCGTCTTGTACGTCAGCGTCGACGTGTCCTTCACGGCCGCGGAGTCAACGCCCACGAGGCCGTTCACCGCGAACGACCCGATAGCAGCCGCCCCAGCGATACCCGCGAAGAGTTTCGCCGCGTTCCGACGCGTCTCGACGAGCGTATCTCGCTCGGGAGGCTGCTCGGGCTCTCCCCCTGGCTCCGGCTCCTGTTCCGCATCCGTCGTGGTGTCGTCGTTCGTAGACATTAGTGGTCACGTTCCTCCGCAACGTCGATGCTCGGAATGAAGTACGTGTGGTAGAGCAACACCGTCTCAGCGAGGCTCATGCACAGCAACGCCCCGTAGAACCCGAGGAACTGGTGGCGAGCCGCGCCGAACACTTCGCCCGCGAACAACGCCGCGAACACGACGGTCGCAAACGTGAACCCGCCGACGAGCCACACGCCAGTCAAGTTCGCCTTCGCGGGCCAGTACGCGACGACGCTCCGGTACTCGGACTCCAAGTAATCGGGGAGGTTGAGGTCTGTTCCATCGGTCGGTTCGATTGGCTCATCCGAACGCCCCACACGATGCGCGAACCGAATGCTCGCGAAGAGCACCCCGAACAGTCCGAATAGACCCAGCCAGGTCACGACACCCGCGACGTTAACGTTAATTTCCGTCGGCGTGTCGATGAAGTACCCGGTCGGGTTCAGCGAACTGTTCGGCGCCGGCTGGAGAGCGATCTCTTCGCCCCCCGCGTGGCCGCCACTCGCCAGAGCGACGAACCACATCGGCACCAGTACGGCGCTGATGAGCAGTACGATGACAGCGGTTTCCCGTCTCATATCAAGCTTCGTGTCCATGACGCCGCCCGGAATCGGACGACAGTCGATAGTTGGACTTCTAGTGGGGAGATTGGGAGAGACATACATCGTTGTTTCGGTTACGCTGGACGCGAAACGGCCGCCTAACCGAAACCACTTCAACACTCCCCGTCCCAAACCCAACTAGAACCGTCCACACGGACACACTAATCATGAACAGGAGGGAATTCCTCGCGGGCGCGGCCGGCACGAGCGCACTCGCGCTCACCAGCACCACCGCCACCGCCCAAGAAGACGGCGAAGGAAGCGATCCGCGCCAAGGCAGCGGAACCAAAGACGATCCGTACATCGTCGAGATGCGTACTGAGAGCAGCGAGTACTACTTCGACCCGGTCGGTATCTACGTCGAACCCGGCGACACCATCCAGTGGGTGAACGCGTCCGGAGACCACAGCACAACCTCATACACCACAGACAACCCACAAAGTAGTGTTCGCCGCATCCCCGACGGAGCCGACAGCTGGAATAGCGGCACGCTCCAAGAAGACGGCGCAACGTTCACGCACACCTTCGAAACCCCCGGTACGTACGACTACTACTGCATCCCGCACAAGACACTCGGCATGGTCGCTCGACTCGTCGTCGGCGAACCCGGCGGCCCCGCTGCCGAAGGATCGATCCCGAACGACGTCGGTTCCGGCATCGTTCCCGACTCAAAAACCATCGTCGAACAAAAAGCACTTTCCTACCCATACATCCCCAATACCGGCGCCAGCTCCCTCCCCGGACTCGCCGTCGGCGCACTCACCCTCTTCGGCCTCGGAAACGCCTACATGCTCAGCGAATACGACGTCCTCTCCGGCCGCTACAAGAACTCGGACGACACCCAGACCGGACTCGAATAACGTCCACACCCCGCGACCCGCATTCTCCACATTCACAACCACGAGACGTCCCACCAGACCACAGCGTTATCACTCACCGATAGCTGAAGGCAGAGAGGCATCCACAGACACGTACCGTCACGCCAGCGACTAGCGAACTACGAGACCGACGAAAAGCCAAGGGCCGGATTTGAACCGGCGATGGGCGGCTCTGCAGGCCGCTGCGTTAGGCCGGACTCTGCCACCTTGGCACACCTCCTGCTTGACCGCCAGCCGATTTAGGGATTGCGGAACGCCACTGCACGGCGCCACCGCTCTCCGACATAAATGCAAAAAGCCCCGAACAGCACCGCTGCTGTTCGAGGCTAAGTATGAATAGTAGGCGGCGAACCGGATTTCCCAGAGGCTCGCGCACTCCAGTACTGACCGGAACGCAGGCGGGCTTATCTTCCGTGTTCGGGATGGGTACGGGAGTCGCCCCGCCGCTATGGCCGCCTTAACGCCGACCCACGGAATCGAACCGTGGTACGCCAAACGTCGGTGGTCAAACTGACCGTGTAATACGTGCAATCCAAATTGCGCCTGGACTCGCTCAACATCGTGTCGAGCGTACGAATGTGTGGCTTCGATCTGTTAGTGCTCGCGGACTGAACGCCTCGTTGCCTCGGCGCGTACATCCCGAGTCTATCGAACTCGTCTTCTACGAGTGATCTCAGCGGTGTCTCTTTTCCAAGTGGGTTTCGAGCTTAGATGCTTTCAGCTCTTACCCCGTGCTGCGTAGCTGCCCGGCACATGCCCTCTCGGACAACCGGTACACCAGTGGCAGCCGTTCGTAGTTCCTCTCGTACTATACGAACGTTCTCGTCAGACACCGAACACCCCCAATAGATAGCAGCCGACCTGTCTCACGACGGTCTAAACCCAGCTCACGACCTCCTTTAATAGGCGAACAACCTCACCCTTGCCCGCTTCTGCACGGGCAGGATGGAGGGAACCGACATCGAGGTAGCAAGCCACTCGGTCGATATGTGCTCTTGCGAGTGACGACTCTGTTATCCCTAAGGTAGCTTTTCTGTCGCTTATGGCCCGCATCGGGCGGGCTCATAAGATCGCTAGACCACGCTTTCGCGTCAGCGTCCCTCGTTGTGTAGGACACTGTCAGCTCATCTTTTGCTCTTGCGCTCTTCTCCGAGTCTCCGACTCGGATGAGATGAACTTAGGGCGCGCTCGATATCTTTTCGAGCGCGTACCGCCCCAGTCAAACTGCCCGGCTACCGGTGTCCTCCTCCCGGAGTGAGGGTCACAGTCACTGACGGGTAGTATTTCACTGATGGCTCGGTGGCCCGCTAGCGCGGGTACCTGTGTAACACCTCCTACCTATGCTGCACATCAGCGACCGTGTCCCAGCGACAGCCTGCAGTAAAGCTCTATAGGGTCTTCGCTTCCCCTTGGGGGTCTCCAGACTCCGCACTGGAACGTACAGTTCACCGGGCCCAACGTCGGGACAGTGAGGCTCTCGTTGATCCATTCATGCAAGCCGCTACTGAAGCGGCAAGGTACTACGCTACCTTAAGAGGGTCATAGTTACCCCCGCCGTTAACAGGTCCTTCGTCCCATTGTACTGGGTGTTCAGATACCTGCACTGGGCAGGATTCAGTGACCGTACGAGTCCTTGCGGATTTGCGGTCACCTATGTTGTTATTAGACAGTCGGAGCCTCCGGGTTACTGAGACCTGCCCCATTCCGGGGCAGGCATCCCTTATCGCGAACTTACGGGACCAATTTGCCGAATTCCCTGACGTCGGTTGTCCCCGACAGACCTTGGCTTTCGCCGCCAGAGCACCTGTGTCGGATCTCGGTACGGATATCATACTCGCTTTTTCATGGACCCCAGGTACCATCGAGTTTCCCTATTTCAAGCTTCACTCGCTTCGTGCCATTACGGCTTCCACGGGTTTCCTTGATTCGACCGGGCGATAGCCCGGCTCGATGTTTCCTGAGGCGTCAGCTTTGGGTGTATGATAGCACAGGAATATTAACCTGTTTCCCTTTTGTCCCGCTCGAATTACGACGGGACTTAGGACCGGCTAACCCTCGACTGATGAACATTGTCGAGGAACCCTTGCTCTTTCGGTCGTCGGGATTCTTACCCGACTAACGCTGCTACTATGGCCAGGATTTTCTTCCCTATTCGGTCCACACGATCTCTCGACCGTGCTTCCGCCCGAACAGAGTGCCAACCTACAAGATCACGATGTTACTCGTGCTGCTAGGTCTCGGTGACGAACTTGAGCCCCGATCATTTTGGGCGCTCCAAACCTCGGCCGGTAAGCTGTTACGCTTTTCTTAGAGGGTAGCTGCTTCTAAGCTCACCTCCCGGCTGTCTAGGGCTTGGAACAACCTTCAATCGCACTTAGTTCGTACTTTGGGACCTTAACCAAGCTCTGGGTTGTCTCCCTCACGGTGCACAGGCTTACCCCGCACACCGGATTCCCTGCGTCAGCGGCGTTCGTAGGTTCGGAGTTTGACAGGGGGGCCAACTCCTCTCGGAGTTGGACTCCCCAATCGGTTGCTCTACCCCACGAACTACCTCAGCAGAGGTCATGCTTCGACATGTTTCGGTTGGAACCAGCTGTTGCCGAACTCGATGGGCCTTTCACCCCTATACGAATGTCACGGGAGGGTATTGTAAGACACCAACCCTAACAGGCCTCCACATGGCTTTCGCCATGCTTCACCTTGCACTCGCATAGATCGTCCGGTTTCGGGTCGTGTCCGTTTGACTCCCCGCCCTTGAAGACGGTGGCCCTGGTCGTAAGACTGCGGCCGTATCGGTTTCCCTATGCCTTCCTGGATACTCCAGTTAGACTCGCCAAACAAACACACTCCCTGGCTCGTTTTTCAAAACGTACGACGGAACATCGGCTCCTCTTCAGTCCTACTGCGACCTTGCGGTCGGGTCGTTCATGAAGAGGCCTTTTATGCCCCGTCGCTCCATCGCCACTTGATTTCAGGCCCTATTTCACCCCCCGTTTGAGGGTGCTTTTCAGCGTTCGCTCACGCTACTTGTTCACTATCGGTCTCGGAGAGTACTTAGTCTTGGCCGTCGATGCCGGCCATAGTCACGAGGAATTTCCGATCCCCGCTACTCTGGAACTGACGCACGCCGTACTCGACTGTATTACGGGGCTGTCACCCTGTATCGCGCTCCGTTTCAGGAGACTTCAGACAGACTTTCGGGCGATGAGAGTCAGTCCGAACACCACATTGCCCGTGAGGGCTTCGGTTTGGACTGTGCCGCTTTCACTCGCGGTTACTAACGGCGTCCCGTTCGGTTTCTCTTCCTGTCGGTACTAAGATGTTTCAATTCCCGACGTTCCCCATTGCGCAAAGCAATTGTGAAGGGATTCCCATTAGGAAATCCTGAGTTCTTAGCCTCCGTGCGGCTCCCTCAGGCTTATCGCAGCTTGGCACGTCCTTCTTCGGCTTCCGAGCCGAGCCATCCACCAAGTGGCACAGTAGCCACGTTGATACTCACCACAGAGTGGTGAGAGACTCACCATAGAAATGGTGAGGATTTGGATTTCGCTCATCACGAATGATGAACGAGTCCAGTGGACGCCTGGATTGCACGTACACACGGTCTTCATCGCACGTCCCGTGGGTGACACGGGAGCGTACATCGACCCTTCCCAGCCACGCTTTCGCCGGCTGGTGCATCAGTCGAACTCAACTCATCGTTGCGCCGTCTCCCACTTAAGGGACACGGTTCACGTCCGAGTTGAGAGTAATGGACCCACTGGGATTCGAACCCAGGGCATCCTCCTTGCAAAGGAGGCACTCTACCACTGAGCTATGGGCCCACCTCCGAACTGGAGGTTCGTTAGCCCTGATGGATTGTAAGTGTCCGATTGGGCTCAAGAGAGCCAATCGCCAAAGGTGAGCCAGAGCAACGCTCTGGTCTCGATCGTTGGAGGTGATCCAGCCGCAGATTCCCCTACGGCTACCTTGTTACGACTTAAGCCCCCTTGCGAAGCCCAGATTCGACCACCGCATGGTGGCCTCATCCGGACCTCACTCGGGTGCTTTGACGGGCGGTGTGTGCAAGGAGCAGGGACGTATTCACCGCGCGCTGCTGACACGCGATTACTACCGAATCCAGCTTCATGAGGACGAGTTTCAGTCCTCAATCCGAACTACGATCGAGTTTAGGAGATTAGCTTCACCTTTCGGTGTCGCATCCCATTGTCTCGACCATTGTAGCCCGCGTGTTGCCCAGAACATTCGGGGCATACTGACCTACCGTTGCCCGTTCCTTCCTCCGTGTTAGCCACGGCAGTCTCCCTAATGTACCCAGCCACGACATGCGTGCTGCTGGCAATTAAGGATGCGGGTCTCGCTCGTTGCCTGACTTAACAGGACGCCTCACGGTACGAGCTGACGGCGGCCATGCACCTCCTCTCAGCAGCCTCGGGTAAGGTCATCAACCTGACCGTCATTACTGCTGTCGGTTCTGGTGAGATGTCCGGCGTTGAGTCCAATTAAACCGCAGGCTCCTCCGGTTGTAGTGCTCCCCCGCCAATTCCTTTAAGTTTCATCCTTGCAGACGTACTTCCCAGGCGGCCCGCTTCTCGGCTTCCCTACGGCACAGCGCAGGCTCGTAGCCTGCGCCACACCTAGCGGGCATCGTTTACAGCTAGGACTACCCGGGTATCTAATCCGGTTCGAGACCCTAGCTTTCGTCCCTCACTGTCGGATCCGTCCTCCTGAGGCGCTTTCGCCACCGGTGGTCCGTCCAGGATTACAGGATTTCACTCCTACCCCGGACGTACCCCTCAGGTCTTCCGGTCCCAAGCCACACAGTTTCCGCTGGACGCCTGCTCGTTAAGCGAGCAGATTTCCCAACGGACTTGCGCGGCCAGCTACGGACGCTTTAGGCCCAATAATATCGGTCATCACTTGGGCTGCCGGTATTACCGCGGCGGCTGGCACCGGTCTTGCCCAGCCCTTATTCGTGAACCACCTTACGGTTCACAAAAGCGAGGGCTCTATGCCCTCGCACTCGGAGTTCCCTTATCGCACTGTCGTGCAGTGTAAAGGTTTCGCGCCTGCTGCGCCCCGTAGGGCCCGGAATCTTGTCTCAGATTCCGTCTCCGGGCTCTTGCTCTCACAACCCGTACCGATTATAGGCACGGTGGGCCGTTACCCCACCGTCTACCTAATCGACCGCAGCCGCATCCTGTGGCGCCGTAGCGTTTCCAACTCCACTCCTTCCAGAAGAAGAGTCTTATGAGGAGTTAGCCTCAGTTTCCCGAGATTATTCCTCTCCACAGGGTAGCTTGGCCACGTGTTACTGAGCTATCTGCCGCGAGTATGAACTCGCACAACTAGCATGGCTAAATCGAACTCCGATAGCAATGACCTCCGGCAGGATCAACCGGAATGTGCTGGGATGAACCCAGCTGCTGGAGGTCAAGCCTCCAGCTTGGCGGGAGCACCAAGTAATGGTGCTTCCATTGCAAATGATTGGCTCTAATGAGGCCAATCGGATATCACCAATCCATCAGGGCTAACATCAGATCCCATCTGTACGGCGGACCGCAGGGGTAGGATCCTCATTTTCCTTCGGATCTGTATGTAGGGAGTTTCGGGTATTAAACCCACCGGAACTCCACAGATCCGACCCGTGGAAGCGGGGGACGCTTCCACGCGACGTTCGCATTCCATCCAACGTTCGGGTATTACTTAAGGGCGTTGAATCAGATTCGCCAAAGGCGAATCAACGCCGACCCTCGTTGAATGTAGAACATCAGTGGCGTAGGAGTACTACGCCACCTCGTCGTTCACATTCATTCCGAAGAGGGATAACCACTTAAGGGCATCGTTCTCACCTCGAGGAGGTGAGTGTATGCCGACCCGGAACGTCGAATGCGTGCGTCAGTGGCGTAGGAGTACTACGCCACCTCGTCGTTCGCATTCGTACGAAAGTCCGAGTACCACTTAAGGGTGTTGAATCAAGTTCGTCAGGGACGTTTAGATTCGAACCCAAACAGGTTGGACGGGCGTGCGTCGGTGGCTCCGGGTGACCGGGCCACGTCACGTCGTTCGCATTCAATCCGAGTGCCGGGGTACACTTAACGCCGTCGAACCACCACCCTGTTCGGGAGACGACGACACGGGGAACAGTCTCACAAGACACAGCAAGAGCTCGAAGGGAGAGTCAGCAGAGAATATGGCGCGGGCGGAGGCCGACAGGTCATTCCACGGTCGTCCGTTCGGTCGAGTCGGGTGTTTCCCGCGCGTATATACGTACACGCCGGACGGTGTTAACGACGCGGGTTCCGCGATATGGAGCTACCCGCCCCGCCTCGCACGCACGGGTAGGGAGGGGGCTAGATGTCGTCGACGTGTTCGATGCCTTGCTTCGAGACGTTCGCCTTGGTGATGCGACTGGGCATCCAGTCGGGCGAGTCGTCGGGCGCGTCTTCCTCCCACGCCCAGGCCTCGTAGATGTGTACCTTGTCCGAGCCCTTCTCGCGGAGCCGGATGTCGTGGCGTTTTGCGTTCTGTTCACCGTCAGCGACGTCTTCGAGCCGTCGGGCCGCTTTGAGCGCGGCCTGCCGGGGCGTGTTCCCACTGAAGACGCTGGTCTCGGTACCGTCGACGTCGCGGAGCGCGAAATTCCGTTTACCGTCCTCACGTGCCATGGTTTTGCACCATGCCAACCAAACACAGGCCCTCTCATAAATATATCGGCAAATTCAACCGGAGACGGCCAGGTTCCGGGACGGGCTCGGCGGAAAAGCGGCGGAGCGACCGCGACGAGCGACGACAAGAGGTAAGGGCTTAAGTACGTGCTACAGCGAAGGAGGTGATACAGTAGCTCGATGGTTCGCAAGAAGAAACTCAGCCCGAGTGGCGCGAAAGGCGAGGACGGCGAGTACCACAACGCCCACGTGAACCTCCACGAGGACGAACTCGCCGTCGCCGGCCTCGAAATCGGCGACGAGGTGTTCGTGCGCGTGCGTGAGGACAAGATTATCATCCAGAAAGCGGATCCGGACGAGGTCGAACACGACTTCTGAACCGTGTCCATCTACAGCGCGGTCAAACCGCTATTGTTCCGCCTCCCCGCAGAGACGGCGCACACGACGGTTCACGCCGGGCTGCGCACTCTCCAGCGAACCCCGTTTCTCTCGACAGTCGACGACGCATTGACTGTCGAGTCTTCGCGCTTACGCGTGCGCGCGTTCAAGA
This sequence comes from Salarchaeum sp. JOR-1, assembly GCF_007833275.1. GTDB lineage: Archaea > Halobacteriota > Halobacteria > Halobacteriales > Halobacteriaceae > Salarchaeum. Next base: position 556,308 of record NZ_CP042241.1, read on the forward strand.
ACAAGTTCCCGAATCCTATCGGCGTCGCAGCCGGGTTCGACAAGAACGCCGAAATCCCGCGCGCGATCGAGGCACTCGGGTTCGGTCACGTGGAGGTCGGCGGCGTCACGGCCGACCAGCAGGACGGGAACCCGCGTCCCCGCATGTTCCGCTTGCGCGAGGACGAGGCCATCGTGAACCGCATGGGGTTCAACAACGACGGCGCAGACGTGGTGGGTCGGCGGCTCCGCGAACAGTCCCTTCCGGACAGCCCCGTGGGCGTGAACATCGGGAAGTCGAAGGCCGCAGAGGACGCCCCCGCGGACTACCGGTACACGTACGAGCGCGTCGCGGATTCGGGGGATTACTTCGTCGTGAACGTCTCCAGCCCGAACACGCCCGGCCTCCGCGACCTCCAGCACCGCGACCACCTCGAAGCCATCTTCACCGAACTCCTCGACGCGGGCGCGAGCCCCCTCCTGGTGAAGTTCTCCCCCGACCTCTCCCGGGACGCAATCGCGGACGGCGTCGCGCTCGCCGAAGAACTCGGTCTCGACGGCATCGTCGCCGCGAACACCACCACGGAACGCGACGACAGCCTCCGCAGCCCCGCCCGCTTCGAACAGGGCGGCCTCTCCGGAAAGCCCCTCCGAGAGCGCGCGACCTCCCTCGTCCGCTTCGTCGCCGAGCGCACCGACCTCCCCGTCGTCGGCGTGGGCGGCGTGTTCACCGCCGAGGACGCCTACAAGAAGATACGGAACGGCGCGTCCGTCGTCCAGCTCTACACCGGACTCGTCTACCGCGGCCCCACCATCGCCCGCGACATCAACCAGGGCCTCCTCGAACTCCTCGACCGCGACGGCTTCGACACCATCGAAGACGCCGTCGGCGCGAACCTCTAGATGGACTTTTTTCCGACTCGGGTGAGCGCACAGCGCCCACCACTCGTCGCAAAAACCTCCACTAAAAAAGCGCGAACGCTCCGCGTTCGCGGTACGTGACCGCAGCCGGTCTATTCGAGTGCGTCCCGCCGCAACTCGAATCCGGCGACCGGGACTTCCAGGTCGTATTGCACGCACCGTTTTCGTCGGCGGGTTCGCTCACTGCGTTCACGAACCACTTCTCGAAAAACCCTGCACGAAAAATCGCTCGCTCGCGGTCTATTCGAGTGCGTCCCGCCGCAGCTCGAACCCGGCGACCGGGACTTCCAGGTCGTGTTCGACGATGACTTCGGGGTGGAGTTCGCCGATGACGCCCACTTGTTCGCCGTCGATTTCGATGGCGGCGGTGCGGCCGTCGATGAACGACGGGTGGGTGGTGGGCGGGGTTTCGAGGCTGGCGTCGAACGCGCGGCAGAGCGATTGAAGCCGGGATTTCGCGTCCTCGTAGGAGGCGTCGTGGCGCGCGACGACGGCGGCGACCGTATCGCGTTCGGCGACGCCGGTGTTCTCCGCGTCGTCCAGCTCGGCGGCGAACCCGACTTCCCCGAGGTCTTGGGGGTACGCGCGGTGGGTGTTGTTCTCGAGAACCATCAGGAGGCTGGGGAGCGCCCACGTCCGGAGGATCTCGTAGTCCTCGCTGTACGGTTCAGCGATGGTGGCGGCGCGGCCGCCGCCGACCGCGTCGGTGTCCTGGTCGAGACCCATCCGGTCGTAGTTCTCGTCCTCGGCGATCATGTGGAAGTTCAGGAGGCCCTCGAAGCCGAGGCCGGCGAGCGTGTTCCGGACGGCGCGCGCGTGCCGGGAGTCGCTCGTGCGGCCGCCGACGGTACCGACTTCGGGATACCGGGGGACGAGTTCGTTGAAGCCGTGCGCGCGCCCCACGTCGTCCACGATGTCGACGGCGTGCAGCACGTCCACCCGGTACGGCGGGACTTCGACGTCGTAGTCCACGCCGTCTCCCCAGACTTCGGTTTCGACGCCCAGTCCGGCGCGCTCCATGTAGTCCACGACCTCGTCCTCACTGAGGTCGACGCCGAGCAGGGTCTCGATGCGGTCGTGCGTGACGTGTTTCTCCGTCGTCTCGAAGTCGGGGCGGACGAGCGTGCGGTCGGGGTACTCGACGTCCACGGACTCGATCTGGCCGCCGCGGGCGGAGAGGGCGTAGCAGAGGATGACGCACATCTTGTCGATGGTCCACTGGTCGGTCCCGGTGAGTTCGATGAAGAGGTCGCGGGAGTCCGTGGTGACCTCGGTGCGGCGGCCGTTGATGACGGGCGGGAAGCTGAACAGCCCGAGGTCGTCGTAGATGGCCGGATAGGTGTCGTGGCCCTCGACGAGGTCGGCGTACGTCTCGCCCGTGGGGTGGTCGGTGAGCACCTCGTCGGGCGTGAGTTCGCGGTCGGAGTCGAGCGCGACGAACGTGTCGCCGTCCGGGCTGACGCCGCGGTACTCGACGGAGTTGTGGTCGTCGGCGGCGTCGGGGCCGAGCGCGCCGCCCTTGAGCATCGTGAGGTCGTGGATGCCGATAGCGCCCTTCGCGCGCTTGCGCCCCATCGTCGCGTGCAGTTTCTCCTGGAGTTGGATGAGGGAGTCGAGCGCGTCCTCGCTGAGGTTCACGTCCCGGACGACGGCGCCGGTGACGTACGGCCGGTAGTCGGGGACGGAGTCGTCCACTTCGATCGTCCACTCGGCGTCGTTCGCGTCGGGTACGAAGATGCCGCGGGTGTCGCCGTACTGGTAGCGCAGGGAGCGCGCGACGCCCTCGACGCTCAGGCGGTCGAGTCGGTCGGGCGCGAACTCCAGTTGGAACGCGCCGCCGTCGGTTTCGCCCTCGAATTCGAGGCCGAGCGCGAACAGGTCGTCCTTCAGTTCGTCGTCCGATTTCTCGTCGTGGCCCGTGAGCGTGCGGAGTTCGTCGGGGTCGATGTCGACGACGACCATCAGTACAGCACCTCCTCGCCGCGGAGGTAGTCGAGGTCGACGAGCGTCCCGTGCACGTCCCGGATGTCCTCCGCGCCGGTGACGAGCATCATCAGACGCTCCAAGGCGAGCCCCCACGCCATCACGTCGCAGTCCACGCCGAGCGGCTCCAGGACTTCGGGCCGGAAGATGCCGGAGTTCCCGATCTCGATGATTTCGCCCGTGCGGGGGTGTCGGCCGAACAGTTCGAACGACGGCTCCGTGTAGGGATTGTAGTGGGGTTTGAACGTCACGTCCTCGATTCCGAACTGGCTGTAGAACTCCGTGAAGGTTCCCATGAGGTCTCTGACGCTGAGGTCGTCCGCCATCACCCAGCCCTCTATCTGGAAGAATTCGAGGAGGTGCGTGGCGTCGAGCGTGTCGTTCCGGTACACTTTCTCGACGCTGAAGTACCGCTGCGGGGGTTCGAGGTCGCCCTCGGCCTCCCCGGAGAGGTAGCGCATGGAGAGGGAGGTGGTGTGCCCGCGGAGGTCGAGGCCGCGCGCCATCTCCTCCGTCCACGGGCTGTGGTAGCCCTCGCCGTCGTCGCCGACGCCCTGGCGGTGTGCGTCCTCGACCCGGGAGACGAGGTCGTCGGGGAGGTCGCGGATTTCGCTCGGCTGGGAGAGCGCGAACTGGTCCCAGTGGGTGCGCGCGGGATGGTCTTGGGGCATGAACAGCGCGTCGTTGATCCAGAACTCGGCGTCGACGTGCGGGCCCGCCATCTCCTGGAAGCCCATGCCGACGAGCACGTCCTTGACGTTCTCCGCCATCTCGCGGAGCGGGTGAGTGCGGCCGGGGTTCACGTCCTCCGCGGCGGCTTCCACGTCGTACGACCGAAAGTCGGCGTCCCGCCACTCGCCGGAGGAGAGCACGTCGGGCGTGAGCTGTCCGAGGCCGCCCTCGGTTTCGACGCCCTCCATGAGCGCGGTGACGCCCGCCTCGGTGAGCTGGACAGTTCGGACGGTTCGCTCGGAGCGCGAGACGAGATCGCGGCGGACGAGCGCGTCCACAGCGGACTCGTCGGTGACGGGTTCGCCGTCGGCGAGGCTCGCGAGCGCCGCGGCCTCCCCGTCGCTGTCGGGGTCGGCGTCGGGGTTCGCGGCGACGCTCCCGGCGTCGATGGTGCCGTAGCCCTTCCGCGCGAGGTTCGACAGCGCGATGTCCACCTGCGGGCCGTCCAGGCCGGCGCGTCCGAGGAGTTCCCCGAGCGACACGGAGTCGTCGGTCGCGCCCGCCTCGACGGCCGCCCGGTAGAGCCGAACCTCGGGCAGGCCGTCGTCGAGGTACTCGCGGGCTTCCTCGGTGAGTTCGAGTTCCTCCTCGACCGTCTCAGTGACGGAGAGCAAGCCTGCTTCTTCGAGTTCGAACGCCGCGCCCGTCACCGTCTCCGGCGGCAGGTCGGCGTCGTCCGCGATGTCGTCGATTCGCCTGGGTTCGTCGGCGCTCGCGGTTTCGAGCACCGCGAGCTGATGTCGTGGCAGTTGCATTGTGCGTGTGCGCGTAGAGTACTCGGAAAGCGGTTCCGATGCCCGCACGAGCGGTTTCGGCGCCGACCGGCCGGCGCGTCCACCCTCGTCACGGGTCGAAAAAGAACCCGAACCCCGGACCGTCGGCTTCGCGAACGATGCGGCGCGCGTGGGATTCGGACGCCATGCTCGAATCGTCAACCGTCGGCGGCAAAAGCGTGTCGTCTACGCCCGCGTGGACGTGAGCTGGATGTCCGCGTCCTCCAGGAGGTCTTCGACTTCCGCGCGTTTCTCCTGGTGGTCGGCGAGGAACTCCCGCATCAGTTCGGCGGCCTGTTCCTTGCAGTCCCCGCAGAGGCGGTCGCCGTTCCGGCACTCCTCGTACACGCGCTCGGCGAACTCGTCGTCGTCCGCCGCGAGGAGGTACGCGTACAGTTCGTAGACGGGGCAGTCGTCGGGCCGGCCGCCCTTCTCGCGCTGTTCCTCGGCGCTCTGCCGGCCGCCCGTCGTCGCCGACTTGACCTTCTCGTAGCCCGTCTCGGGGTCGTCGAGGAGGCTGATGTGGCTGGCGGGAATCGAGGAGCTCATTTTCCCGCCCGTGAGCCCCGTCATGAACCGGTGGTAGACCGAAGAGGGCGGGACGAACCCGTACCCGCCGTGTTCGACCTCTACGTCCTGTGCGAGGTCGCGCGCCTCGGCCTCGGTGAGGTCGAACGCGTCCACGTGCCCCTCGAACACGCGTTTCTCGCCCTCGACGGCGTCGATGAGCGCCTCGAACGCGTCGTCCGTGGCGTTCCGGTCGAAGAAGCGGGTGCGGGGGCGAAGCGGTTCCATCCCGGCGTTCTCCAGTTTCTCGATCGTGGCGGAGAGCATCGCTTCGTCCACGCCCTCGGGGAACGCGTCGACGCCTCGGTCGGCGAGCCACTCCGCGGCCTCGACACACCGCGGCGTCTCGGCGTCGTCCGCGTACTCCTCGCGGGCGTCGTAGGCGCGCGCGACCAGCGGGCGTTCGTCGTCGGTGAGCTCGAAACTCGCGTACGCCTCAGTGACCTTGAAGTATCGAGCCCGGGACGCGAGGTCGCGCGCGAGTCGAATGTGGGGGTCTTGGTCGGGGCCGACGGGAATCACGGTCGGCTTCGGCTCGTCCAACTGCGGGTAGAGGATGTCCGCCATCTGCGTGACGACGGACTGCATGTGCGAGACGTCCGTCTCGCCGCCGAACCCGTAGATGGCTTCGAGCTCGCTGAAGTTCGCTTCCGCGCCGAGTTCGAACGCCAAGTCCTGGAGTTCGCGGTTCTCCGACTGCCGGTACAGTGTCCCTTCTTCGGGGTCGAATCCGAGCGCGAGCAGGCTCAGGAGGTAGTTCCGCGAGTGTTCGTCTATCTCCTCCCAGGTGAGGCCGCGCGCGGCGTTCGCTTCCAGGTCGGCGATGAGCGCGTACGCGTCCCCGCCCTGCTCTTGATGCCAGATTATCTCGTCGAACACGAGCTTGTGCCCGATGTGGGGGTCGCCGGTCGGCATGAACCCGGAGAGCGCCGCGAACGGTTCGTCCGCGCGCATCGCGTCGAGAACGCGGCGGTAATCCCGGTGGCCGAAGATGATGGCGCGCCGCATCAGGTAGTGGGGGTTCGGCACCTCGTCGAGGAGGTCGTCGAACGCCTCGATGCCGAACTCGCCGAACAGTTTCTCGTAGTCGGAGACGGTCGACGACCCCCAGGGGTCGAGGGTGACGTCGTCCGCGCCGGCCGTGCCGTCGTCGCGTGGTGTGTCGTCAGTCATGGAGTGAGTCGGGAGACCGCGAGCCAGTCGGGTGAATCCTGTGCGTCCAGCGCAAAAACCATTCGCTTCCGCACGCCGTGCGCGAGCCGGACGTCGAGCGCCACGTCCCGCGGGGAGAACGTGTGGTCGGCGGGGAGCGAGCGCACGAGCCAGGGGGAGTGTCCGAGGTTGTCGGCGTCCTCGATGTCGTGGTAGACGCGGAAGTCCGCGCCGAACTTGAACCCGGTCTTGGGCGTGTAGCCGGCGTCGCGGAGCGCGCGGTACGCGCGGAGCCGGCGGTCGAACCGGCCGCCCTCGGCGTCCCGGCCGCGCTCGACGACGGCTTCGACGCCGCCCTCGACGGACAGCGCGCCGACCGCGGCGAGGTGCGCGGCCTCCACGAGCGACAGCTGGAGCGGCGCGTGCTCGGCGGCGCGTCCCGTGAGCGGCTGGCCGTAGAAGAACTCGTGGTGGAGGCGTTCGGGCGGCTCCCAGACCACGACGCGGTCGTCGAGGAGCACGCCGTCGGCCGCGGGCGGCGTCTCCGGCGTGTCGTCGGGGACCGCGAGGCGTTCGGTCTCGAAGTACGTGATGTCGCTCTCCTCGTCCACGACGGCGAGCGTCACGTCCCCGAGCGCGCTCGCGGCCACGTCGGCGCGTTCGCTCACGGTGCGAATCCGGTACGCCTCCGTGTCGTCCCACGGGCCGTCCCCGCGCGGGTAGACCACGAAGTCGATCCCCTCCGAATCGTCGACCCAGCCGTCGCGGGCGGGCGAGAGGTAGAACCCGCGGTCGCGGAGGTCGGCGTACACGACGAACCGCGCGCCGAACCCCGCGTTCTGTCGGGCGAGGTAGTCCGCGAACCCGCAGTCGTTCCCGTCGACTTCGACGGCGTCGAGGTCGCCGCGGAACAGGAGGTGGGCGGCCTCGACGGGCGCGAGCACCACGTCGTCGCCGTCCCGCGGCCGCCCGTACCCACGGGAGTCGTAGAAGCGCTGACGGGCGTCCCCGCCGACGTGGACGAGTCCGTCGCGCGCGTGTCCGTTCATGGGCGCTGAGAGGCCGCCGAGCGCCCTATTGGTTGCGGTCGCAGGTCGCGTCCAGACACCGCCGGCCGCTCGGCGTGTCGAACGCGGGGAGGCCGCAGTCGCAGGCGCCGTCCACGACCCCGGACGGGATTCGGTAGACGGCGTCGCAGTCCGGGCAGACGGCGTCGAGCGCGCGCCGCCGCTCGATGCCGAGGAGACTCCCGCAGCGACACGTCCACTCGGCGTCGAACGCGCCGATAACGGCGTCGTCGAGGGAGTCGCAGGTGCGGTCGAGACAGCATTCGAAGGTGTCGCCGCGGTCGGCGCGGAAGGTGGGCAGCCCGCAGTCCTCGCAGGTGGTCTCGGTGAGCGTCGCGTCCCGGGGGAGCGCGTAGGCGGTGCGACAGCCGAGGCAGGTGACGCGCGCGCCGTCCCGAACGAGCGTGCTGGCGCAGTCCGGGCACGTGCCGACGGTGGGGCCGGCGGGCGTGACGGGATAATGCGCGCTCCCGTAGTCGGCGTTCGAGTCGACGCGGAGGCGTTCCTCGTTCTTCGTCGCGACGAGCGCGAACCCGGACGTGTCGCGTTCGAACTGCACGGAGTTCGGGCGGGTGAGCCACGCGGCCGGCTGGTAGCCGGCGTCGTCGTGGACGAGGACGGTGTTGTCGGGTTTCACGAGCACGACGACTTCGCCGCGCTGGGTGGTGGTGCGGCCGTTCTCGTACGTGACGGTGCAGTCGCCGGCGAGGACGCGGGTGGAGTCCTGCATACCGCGGGGTGGCCGCGGCTTCCTACGTGAACTCTCGGCCTACGCCACGCGCACCGTTCGCGTCTCGGAGACGGGCAGGAGCGGGAGGTCGGGGAAGACGACTTCGACCTCGTAGGTGAGTTCGTCCGCGCTCGCGCCGAACACGCCCACGGGAACCTGGAGGGAGTCCGTGAGGAACGCGGTCTTCTCGGTCATCTCGGTGTCGTTCACGCGCACGCTCACGTACGCGCTCGCGCCGCCGCCGTCGTTCGTCACCGCGACCTCGCACAGCTCGTTCTCGCCGAGCGCGATGGCGTCGGGGAAGTCGCCCCAGTCGAAGCCTACCCGGGGGGCGTCGGTCGCCTGCTCGTACACGCTCTCCGCGACGCCGCCGGAGAGCCCGGCGTCCACGAGGCCCTCGACGCCCGCGTCGTAGGCGTCCGCCGGCGTCTCGATTCCCTCGTCGGCGAGTTTGTGCGCGCGGCCCGCGCCAACGCCGTCCAGGGCGGTGAGGCCGACGGCCCGCCGGGGGACGCCGGTGTCGATGCGCGCCTCCAGTCGGTGCGCGAGGTTCGCGCCGCGCGGGCGGTCGAAGCGCTCGAAGAACTCCGCGAGCGCCGCGAGCAGCCGGAGCGCGTTCTGCGTGATGACCCAGGCGTCGCTCCGGAGTTCGGGCGGCACGCTCCCCCGCGTGTTGGCGTAGAGGATTGCGAGCACCTTCCGCGGGCCGGATTCGAGGTCGCTCCCGCGGTCGCGGAGCGAGGACTGGATCGCGTCCCGTTCGGACTGCCGGGCGCTCACGCTGTCGAACTCGCGGGCGGACGCGACCGCCGCGAGTATCGCTTCCTCGTCGAGGGCGTCGTTCGTCGCGAGGTCGTGGAAGGCCTCGGCGGTCTCCATCCGGAGGTAGTACGTCGAGGTGAGAATACCGAGTGTGGTCGCCGAGAGGCCGAGGTCGTCGTCGGCTTCGACGAACCCGCGGCCGCGGAGGGTGTCGAGGTGGTCGCGGACGCGGTCGCGGAGCCCGGCGAAGTCGTAGTCGTCGGGTTCGGACTGCGCGCGGTGGTAGTAGAACGTGGTTTCGAGCCAGTCCATCACGTCGCCGACGCCGCGGATGGTGCCCATCGCCACCTCCGCGTTCAGGTGTTCGGGGAGGCTGTCCGCGAGCCGGGACTCTATCTCCTTTCCCTCCCGGAGCAGGCGGCGGTACTTGTCGGCGTCCGACGTGTCGCAGACGACCCAGCCGTAGCCCACGTCGTCGTAGCCGGGGCGGCCCGCGCGGCCGAGCATCTGGAGCACGTCGAGCGGGCTCATGTCCACTTCGCCCTCGAGGGGGTCGTGGAGTTTCGTGTCCCGTATCACGACGCAGCGCGCGGGGAGGTTGACGCCCCACGCGAGCGTCGAGGTGGAGAAGAGGAGTTCGATTTTGCCCTCGCGGAACCACTGCTCGACGAGGTTCTTGTCGTTCGTGGAGAGCCCGGCGTGGTGGAACGCGACGCCGTCCAGCACGGACTTCCGGAGCGTGCTGTTGTCCAACTGCTCGCTCTCGGTGTGGAAGTCGTAGTCGCCGCGCGCGCCCATCGGGATGTCGCGTTCCGCGATCTCGTCCCGGGACTTCTTCGCGGCCTGCACGGTGTCCTGGCGGCTGGAGACGAACACCAAGGCCTGCCCGTCCTCGCGCAGGTGGGGTTCCGCGAGGTCGAGCGCGGTAAAGAGCCGCCTGTACTTGTCGGCGAAGGCGTTGTCGCCGTGCGTGTACGTCCGCACGTCCGCGTGCAGGTCGACGGGCCGGTAGTCGTCCCCGAACTCGAACGTCGTCTCCGGGGGCGCGTCGAGCCAGTTCGCCACGTCGCCGATGTTCGGCATCGTCGCGGAGAGCGCGACGACCCGGGGGTCGCAGAGCCGCCGCATCCGCGCGACCACGACTTCGAGCACCGACCCGCGGTGTTCGGAGTCGAGGAGGTGGACTTCGTCGATGACCACGAGGTCTACGTCCGTGACGAACGAGTACCGGGGACTGTCGTGTTTTCGAGTGGCGGAGTCGAGTTTCTCCGGCGTCATCACGAGCACGTCCGCGCGCTCGGCGCGCCGGGGGTTCAGGTCGCGTTCGCCCGTGACGACGTACACGGAGTAGCCGAGGGATTCGAAGCGCTCCCACTCCGATTCCTTCTCGTTGGTGAGCGCGCGCAGGGGCGCGATGAACACCGCGGTGCCGCTCTCGCGGAGGGTCTTGCAGATGGCGAGTTCGGCGAGCGCGGTCTTCCCGGACCCGGTCGGTGCGGACGCGACGACGTTCTCCGAGGTGTCGAGGAGCGCCGGCGCGGCCTCGGACTGCATCTCGTTGAACTCCTCGAAGGGGAAGGCGTCCGCGAACTCCGGAACCGCTTCGGCGACCTCCATTGGTGTGGGGAAGCCGACGCCCGGGGAAAGGGGTTTCTCTCTAGTCCGCGCTCGCGCTGTCGGCCGCGCGGCGGAGCATGCCGTCTGTCGTGGAGTACCAGAAGTAGACGCAGAGGCCGACGGCGGCGGCGACGTTCGAGAGCGTCACCGCCCAGAAGACGGCGTGGACGCCGTACCCGAGGCCGACGCCGAGGATTCCCGAACCGACCGTGGCGACGGGGACGCGGACGGCCCAGTACTGGAGCATCGTCGCGTACATCGACACGTCGGTCTTGCCCGCGCCGTTGAACCCGGATTCGACGGTGTAGATCGCGCCGAGCGCCCAGTACCCGAACGCGAGAATCACGAGGTAGTCCGCGGTGAGCGCGAGCCCCTCGGCGGTGAGCGTGGGCGCGAACACGGTGGCGATGGTTTCGGGTATCGCGAGTTGGATCGCGGCGAACGCGGAGAGCCCGATGACGGCGACAGCGACGGCGACCCACGTGGTGCGTCTGGCGCGGTCGGTGTTCTCCGCGCCGAGGTTCTGTCCGACGACGCTGGTCGCGGCGTTCCCGAGGCCGATGGCGGGGACGAACGCGACGGTGGAGATGCGCGCCCCGACGGTGTACGCGGCGAGGCCGGCCGACCCGGCGGTGAAGGAGACGACGGCGATGACCGCGACGCGGGCGGCGTGTCGGGCGGTGCGCTGGCCGGCAGCGGGCCAGCCGACGGACACCATCTCGCGCGCCACGTCCGTGTCGAACGTGAACGACCCGGGGGAGAGCGAGAAGTTCCGGGTGCCGCGGAACGTGACGGAGACGGCGATCAGGAGACCGAACACGAAGCCGAGGGCGGTGGCGAGCGCCGCGCCGAACACCTCGAGGCGGGGGATGGGGCCCCAGCCGAGGATGAGGAAGGGGTCGAGGACGAGGTTCGATCCGAACGAGGCGAGGTTGATGTAGAGCGCGGCCGTCGAGTCGCCGGACGCGAGCAATCCCATTTCGAGCACGTCGCTCGCGCCGGCGGCGAGCGTCCCGACGGCGTACACCTGGAGGTAGATGGCGGCGTAGTCCGCGACCGCGCCGTCGGCGCCGAGCAGGGAGACGAGCGTGTCGGCGAACAGGAGCGCGACGACGGCGACGACGATCTGGAGCGCGATGGAGAGGACGACGCCCGCCCAGACGACGCGGCGCGCGCCCTCGTCGTCGCCCGCGCCGAGGCGCTGGGAGGTGAGGACGTGCGTGCCGGTGATGGCGAGCATCGCCGGGACGAGCGAGAGCGCGGTCAGCGGGACGACGAGGCCGACGCCGGCGACCGCGTCCTCGCCCACGCGTCCGACGAAGAACACGTCGACGACCTGCTGGGCGACGGCGACGAAGTTCTGCGCGACGAGCGGTGCGGCGAGGAGGAGGAGGGTGCGCGTGAGACGACCCTCGACCATATCTTCGTTCGATACGTCAAACATAGTTCAATACCGGAGTTATGGCCAAATTACCCGGAATGTTCATTAATCTATGGATATCGCGAGCGGGGCGCGGGAACCCCACGCTTTTGCCGTCGCGCCCGAAGGCTAGGGTATGAGTCGCCGACGGAAACCGGACTGGCTGAAGATGCGGCCGCCGTCCGGCGAGCGGTTCACGGAGATAAAGCGAACCCTGCGCGACCACGACCTCCACACGGTCTGCGAGGAGGCGTCGTGTCCGAACATGGGCGAGTGCTGGAGCGGCCGGGACGGCCCGGGGACGGCGACGTTCATGCTGATGGGCGACCGCTGCAGTCGCGGGTGTAACTTCTGCGACGTGAAGACGGGGGGGATGGAGGCGCTCGACCCGGACGAGCCCGCGAACGTCGCAGAGGCGGTCGCCGAAATCGGCCTCGACTACGTGGTGCTCACGTCGGTCGACCGCGACGACCTCGACGACCAGGGCGCGAGCCACTTCGCGGAGACGATCCGCGAGATAAAGCAGCGCGACCCGGACATCCTCGTGGAGTCCCTGATTCCGGACTTCCGGGGCGAGGAAGACCTCGTCCAGCGGATCATCGACGCGGGCCCGGACGTCATCGCGCACAACGTGGAGACGGTGGAGCGCCGGCAGTTCCCGGTTCGCGACCGGCGCGCGGGCTACGAGCAGTCGCTCTCGGTGCTCGAACAGGTCGGGCGCGCGCGGGACGTGTACGCGAAGACCTCGATAATGCTCGGCGTGGGCGAGCACGACCACGAGGTCTACCAGACGTTGAGCGACCTCCGGGAGCGCGGCGTGGACGTGGTGACGCTCGGGCAGTACCTCCAGCCCAGCCGGTCGCACCTCGACGTCGCGGACTACGTGCATCCGCAGAAGTTCGAGACGTGGCGGGCGGTCGCAGAAGAGGAGTTGGGATTCCTCTACTGCGCGAGCGGGCCGATGGTGCGGTCGTCGTACCGCGCGGGCGAACTGTTCGTGGACGCGCTGCGGCGGGACGACCGGTCGGTGGCGGAGGCGCGGGAGACGGCGCGCGCCCGCGCCGGCGAATAGGACGTTCGTCCAGTCTCGTCCGACCCCGCCCGTTCGAGAGAGCTGTTCTTCCGGAAACGAGGATGCTTTTTCGACAGTGTACGCTTCCCACCACAGTTAGTGGACGTAAGTCCACGAATCGCGGGTCGCGACGGCTCGTTACGAAAACCATATGGTGCGGGATGTGGCAATTATTACTATGCAAGGACGGGGATGCCCGTGACTTCGATACTAGACCGCGAACCGGACGACCGCTTCCGCATCCTCGACGAGGACGGAGCGGTCGTCGACGGCGCGTCCGTCCCGGATCTCTCGGACGAGGCGTTCGTGGAGATGTACCGGACGATGAAGCTCGCGCGTCACTTCGACCAGCGCGCGGTGAGCCTCCAGCGACAGGGCCGCATGGGTACGTATCCCCCGCTCTCCGGGCAGGAGGGCGCGCAGGTCGGGAGCGCGATGGCGCTCGACGACGACGACTGGCTCGTCCCGAGTTACCGCGAGCACGCGGCGACGCTCGTCCACGGCGTCCCGCTGAAGCAAACGCTCCTCCTCTGGATGGGGAACGAGCACGGGAACGACGTGCCCGAGGACGCGAACGTGTTCACGACGGCGGTTCCCATCGCGAGCCAGATTCCGCACGCGACCGGACTGGCGTGGGCGTCGAAACTGAAGGACGAGTCGGGGAAGGGATTCCTCTGTTACTTCGGGGACGGCGCGACCTCCGAGGGCGACTTCCACGAGGGCCTGAACTTCGCGGGCGTGTTCGACACGCCGAACGTGTTCTTCTGCAACAACAACCAGTGGGCGATTTCGGTTCCCAGAGACCGCCAGACGGCGTCGGAGACCATCGCGCAGAAGGCGACCGCGTACGGGTTCGACGGCGTGCAGATAGACGGGATGGATCCGCTCGCGGTGTACGCGACGACGGAGGCCGCGCTGGAGAAGGCGAAGAACCCGGGCGAGGGCGAGCGCCGGCCGACGCTCGTGGAGGCCGTCCAGTACCGGTTCGGCGCGCACACGACCGCCGACGACCCCTCGGTCTACCGCGAGGAGGCCGAAGTCGAGAAGTGGCGGGCGAAAGACCCGATTCCGCGCCTGGAGACGTTCCTCCGCGACACGGGCCGTCTCGACGACGAGTCCGTGGAGCGAATCGAGGGCGAAGTCGAGGAGCGCGTCGCGGACGCCATCGAGGCGGCGGAGTCGACGCCGCGACCCGACCCGCGCGAGATGTTCGAGAACGTGTACGAGGAGATGACGCCCCGGCTCGAACGCCAGCTCGCGGAGTTCGAGGGGATACGGGAGAAGCACGGCGACGAGGAGATGCTTGAGGACTGAGATGACTGAGACACAGAACCTAACGCTCGTGCAGGCGGTACGGGACGGCCTCCGGGACGCGATGGCCGCGGACGACGACGTGGTCGCGCTCGGGCAGGACATCGGGAAGAACGGCGGCGTGTTCCGCGCGACCCAGGGGCTCCACGAGGAGTTCGGGGACGACCGCGTCATCGACACGCCCCTCGCCGAGTCCGGCATCATCGGAACGTCGGTGGGGATGGCCGCGTACGGCCTGAAGCCCGTTCCCGAAATCCAGTTCTCGGGCTTCATGTACCCGGGATTCGACCAGATCGTGAGTCACATGAGCCGGATGCGCACCCGAAGCCGGGGGCGGTACACGCTCCCGATGGTGCTGCGCGCGCCGTACGGCGGCGGCATCCGCGCGCCCGAGCACCACTCGGAGTCGAAGGAGGCGTTCTACGCCCACGAGGCCGGTCTGAAGGTCGTCGTCCCCTCGACGCCGTACGACACGAAGGGACTCCTCATCTCGGCGATTCGCGACCCCGACCCCGTAGTGTTCCTCGAGCCGAAGAAGATCTACCGCGCGTTCCGCGAGGAGGTGCCGGACGACCCGTACGAGATCCCGCTCGGCGAGGCGTCGGTGCGCCGCGAGGGGAGCGACGTGTCCGTGTTCACGTGGGGGGCGATGACGCGCCCGACGCTCGAAGCCGCGGAGACCGTCGCGGACGAGATGGACGTGGAGGTCGTCGACCTGCGGACGCTCAGTCCGATGGACGAGGAGGCCATCGTGGAGTCCTTCAAGAAGACCGGGCGCGCCGCGGTCGTGCACGAGGCGCCGTTCACGGGCGGGCTGGCGGGCGAAATCGCCGCCACCCTCCAGGAGCGCGCGCTCCTCCACCAGGAAGCGCCGATAGAGCGCGTGACGGGCTTCGACACGCCGTTCCCGCTGTACGCGCTCGAAGACTACTACACGCCGGGGCCGGCCCGAATCGCTGAAGGCCTGCGGAACGTCGTGGAGTTCTAGAGATGCCGACGGAATTCAAACTGCCCGACGTGGGCGAGGGCGTGGCGGAGGGCGAAATCGTCGCGTGGCTCGTCAGCGAGGGCGACACGGTCGAGGAAGACCAGCCGGTCGCGGAGGTCGAGACGGACAAGGCGGTCGTGGAAGTCCCGTCTCCCTACGACGGGACGGTGAAGGAACTGCACTACGAGGAGGGCGACGTGGTTCCCGTCGGGGACGTCATCGTGACGTTCAACGTCGAAGGCGAGGACGACCTCGACGCCGCTCCCGAGCGAGACGAGACGTCCGCCGCGGACGCGGACGCGGACACGGAGACCGCGGATGCCGCGTCCGCCGCGTCCAGCGGGTCGGGGCGGACGTTCGCCCCGCCGTCGGTGCGGCGGTTGGCGCGCGAGCGCGACGTCGACCTCAGTACCGTCTCGGGGAGCGGGCCGAGCGGCCGCATCACCGAGGGCGACGTTCGCGCGGCCGCCGAGTCGGGCGAGGAGAGCGCGGAGGCGTCCGCGCCGAAGTCCGCGGTGACGAAGGTCAGTGAGGAGGACGAGAAGTCGGCCGCGTCGGCCGCCACTAACGAGAAGGCCGCGTCGGCCGAACCGGTGGAGGCGGCGGGCCGGGAGAAGACGCTCGCGGCCCCGGCGACGCGGCGGGTGGCCGAAGAGCTCGGCGTGAGCCTCGACGACGTGCCGGCGAGCGAGGAGCGCGAGGACGGCGCGTTCGTGAGCGAGGCGGCGGTCCGCGAGTACGCCGAAGCCCAGCAGGCCGCGCAGGCCGCTGACACCGCCGAGGTGCGGTCGGGCGACGCCGACGGCGAGTCGGGCGAGCGCGAGGAGCGCGTGCCCTACCGGGGCGTCCGGCGCACCATCGGGAAACAGATGGCGGAGTCGAAGTACACCGCGCCGCACGTCACGCACCACGACACGGCGGTCGTGGACGCGCTCGCGGACGTGCGCGAGGAACTGAAGCCCGTCGCCGAGGAGCGGGGCTTCCGGCTGACCTACATGCCGTTCATCGTGAAAGCCGTGGTCGCCGGCCTCAAACAACACCCGTACCTCAACTCCCAGTTGGACGAGGAGAACGAGGAGATCGTCCTGAAGAACTACTACAACATCGGTATCGCCGTCGCGACCGACGCGGGCCTGATGGTGCCCGTCATCAAGAACGTGGACGAAAAGTCGATTCCCGACATCGCCGCGGAGATGCGCGACCTCATCGAGAAGGCGCGCGACCGCTCTATCAGTCGAGAGGAGATGCAGGGCGGGACGTTCACGCTCACGAACTTCGGCGCTATCGGCGGCGAGTACGCGACCCCCATCATCAACTACCCCGAGACCGCGATTCTCGGCCTGGGCGCGCTCGAAGAGCGGCCCGTGGCGGAGGACGGCGACGTCGTCGCGAAGGAGACGCTGCCGCTGTCGCTGTCCATCGACCACCGCGTCATCGACGGCGCGGTGGCGGCGGAGTTCGCGAACACAGTCCAAGAGTACTTGGAGAACCCCAGCATGCTTCTACTCGAATAATGGTCGTCGGAGATGTCTCAACCGGAACGGAACTCGCGATAATCGGCGCCGGCCCCGGCGGGTACGTCGCCGCGATTCGCGCCGGCCAGCTCGGCCTGGACGTAACGCTCATCGAGAAGGACGCGTGGGGCGGCACCTGCCTGAACTACGGCTGCATCCCCTCGAAAGCCCTCATCACCGCGACGGACGTGGGGTACGAGGCCGACACCGCAGAAGAGATGGGGATTCACGCGGACGTGAAGGTGGACGTAGACCAGATGACGACGTGGAAGGACGGCGTCGTCGACCAGCTCACGTCGGGCGTAGAGAAGCTCTGCAAGGCGAACGGCGTGAACCTCGTGGAGGGCGTGGCGGAGTTCGAGAGCGAGAACAAGCTCCGGGTCGCGCACGGCGGCGACGGCCAGGGCTCGGAGACCATCGAGTTCGAGAACGCCATCATCGCCACCGGGAGTCGCCCCATCGAAGTCCCCGGGTTCGAGTACGACGGCGAGCACGTCCTGAGTTCGCGGGACGTGCTCGACCTCGACCGCGTGCCGGAGTCGATGGTCGTGGTCGGCGGCGGGTACATCGGGATGGAGCTCTCGACCGTGCTCGCGAAGATGGGGTGTGACGTGACCGTCGTGGAGATGCTGGACGACATCCTCGCGGGCTACGAGGAGGACGTGACGAGCGTCGTCCGACAGAACGCCGAGGATCTCGGCATCGACTTCCGGTTCGGCGAGGCGGCGAGCGACTGGGAGAAACGCGACGGCGACATCGTCGTCACCACCGAAAACGAGGACGGCGAGGAGTTCCAGTACGCGACGGAGAAGGCGTTCGTCGCGGTCGGCCGCCAGCCCGTGCTCGACACCCTGAACCTCGACGCAATCGGCCTCGAACCGAACGAGGACGGCCACCTCGAAACGGACAAGCAGGCGCAGACCGACGTGGCGGGCGTGTACGCCATCGGCGACGTGGCGACGGGCCCGATGCTCGCGCACAAGGCCTCGAAGGAGGGGCAGGTCGCCGCGGAGGCCATCGCGGGCGAACCGGCCGCGCTCGACTACCAGGCCGTGCCCGCGGCCGTCTTCACCGACCCCGAAATCGGCACCGTCGGGATGACCGAACAGGAAGCCGAAGACGCCGGCTTTTCTCCCGCGGTCGGGAACTTCCCGATGCGGGCGTCCGGGCGCTCGCTCACCACCGGCAACGACGACGGGTTCGTCCGCATCGTCGCCGACGAGGACTCCGGGTTCATCCTGGGCGCGCAGATCGTCGGGCCGGAGGCGAGCGAGCTCGTCGCGGAACTCGGACTCGCCATCGAGATGGGCGCGACCCTCGAAGACGTCGCCGCGACCATCCACACGCACCCGACGCTCTCCGAGGCCGTGATGGAGGCCGCCGAGCACGCGCTCGGTCACGCCATCCACACGCTGAACCGATAGGGGCGGCGACGGCTTTTTCTCCCCCTCGCGGCGTACGAGGCGTATGAAGGTCGTCACCCTGGGACCGTCCGGAACGTACTCGCACCGCGCCGCCACCGCCGTCTCGGAGGACGCGGACGTGGGGTTCCGAGAGTCCGTGCACGCCATCGTCTCCGCGGTCGCGGACGGCGACGCCGACCGGGGCGTGGTTCCCATCGAGAACTCCATCGAGGGGTCGGTGACGGAGTCGCTGGACGCGCTCGCGGAGCGCGAGGTCGCGGTCGTGCAGGAGGTCGTGACGCCGATTCGGCACGCGCTGCTCGCGCAGACGGAGACCGTCGAGACCGTCGCGAGTCACAGTCAGGCGCTCGCGCAGTGCCGGAGCTACCTCGACGAGAACTATCCGAACGCCGACCGACAGGCGGTGGCGTCCACGGCGCGCGGCGTCGAGCTCGCGCGGGAGACCGCGGGCGTCGCCGGCATCGGCCACCCCGACAACGCGGGCGACAACCTCACCGTGCTCGCGGAGGACATCCAGGATCGGAACTCGAACGCCACCCGGTTCTTCGTCGTCGCCGGCGCCGCGGAGCGCTCCGACGCCGGCGGGAAGTCGACGTTCGTCGTCTACCCGGACGCGAACTACCCCGGACTGCTCCTCGACCTGCTCGAACCGTTCGCGGAGCGCGACATCAACCTCAGCCGGGTGGAGTCCCGGCCGAGCGGCGAACGCCTCGGCGACTACGTCTTCCACCTCGACGTGGCCGCCGGCCTCTACGAGCAGCGCACCCGGGACGCGCTCGCGGAAATCGACGCCATCGCCGAAGACGGCTGGGTGCGCCGCCTCGGCTCCTACGACGTTCGACACGTCGTGTAGGCGGCCGCGGGCCGCGTTGGCCGCCGACTTTTAGCGTTCGCGCGACCTACTAGGAGGTGTATGACGCGACGACGCAGCCCCTTCGACGAGTTCGAACGGCTATTCGACCGGATGAGCAACCAGTTCGACGAGTTCGAGGAGTTCGACGTTGAGAGCCGGCTCGCCGTGGACGTGGAGGACACGGGTGACGCGTTCGTCGTCACCGCCGACCTCCCCGGGTTCGAGAAGGAGGACATCGACGTGCACCTCCGGGACGACACGCTCCAGGTCGACGCGACTCACGAGGCGTCGCCCGAGGATGACGTGCAAGAGCAGTACATCCGCCGGGAGCGCTCGAAGCGCTCCGTGTCGCGGTCGCTCTCGCTCCCCGAGTCCGTCGACGAGGACGCGGTGTCCGCGTCGTTCAACAACGGCGTGCTCACCGTCGAACTCCCGAAAGCGAGCGGGGAGGACGACTCGACGAGCATCGACATCGCGTAAGGCTAAGTTCCGGGCGTCCGTGTATCGGGTATGCTCGAACCCGGTGCGGACGCTCCGGACGTAGCGGCACAGAACCAGAACGGCGTGCTCGTCGACCTCGACTTCGAGGAGCCCACCGTCGTCTACTTCTATCCGAAGGACGACACGCCCGGCTGTACCGTCGAAGCCAAGCAGTTCAACGCGGAACTCGACGCGTACGCGGACGCCGGCGTCGACGTGTACGGCGTCAGCCTCGACGACGTGGACTCCCACGAGGAGTTCGCGGAGAAGTACGGACTCGAGTTCGGCCTGCTCGCTGATCCGGACGGGGACATCGCGGACGCGTTCGGCGTGGACACGACCGAGGGGTACACGGAGCGCGTGACGTTCGTGCTCGCGGACGGCGAGGTCACGCACGTCTACGAGGGCGTGAAGCCGGACGGCCACGCGCGCGACGTGCTCGGGGACATCCTCGACGACGGCCTCGCGACCCTAGACTAACTCCACTAGTTCGTCCGCGAGCGCGTCGACCGCCGGACGCCACTCCTCGGCGTACTCGCCGTGTTTCGGCGGCGCGAGCGGCAGGTCGAGCGCGCGATACGCGAACCCCGGAACGTGGTCGTCCGCGAGCGCGCCGACGAACTCGGCGTTCGCGCGCTTGCTCGAAACGCCACCCGTGTCGAGCGCGTAGTAGTCGCTGAACGCCTGCACCAGAAACACGGGTCGGTCGAAGTCGCCGGCGTCAGCGTACCGCGCGAGCTTCACTGGATTGTTCGCCGGGTCGGCTCGACGCATCTCCACCTCGACGAACACTCGGCGGTCGGCGGTCTCCCCGGCGACGTCAACCGGGGTTCGGCGAACGCGTTCCTCGGTCGTCCAGTCGAACCCCGGGAGGCGCTCCGCGAGCGCGTCGGCGAGGGCGTCGTGAACGGCGTCCGTGAAGGCGGCCACGAGCTGGGCGTCCCACGCCAGTAACGTGGCGTTTTCGGTGACGCGAACAGGGAGAGCAGTCAGTATGAGAGGGCTTTAGGCGTGCGGCCGTGAGGGTACGGACATGAGCTACGAGCCACGGGAACTCGAACGGAAGTGGCAGGACCGCTGGGAGGACGGCGGTCGATACGAGGCCGACCCCGACGGCGAGGACGACGCGACGTTCGTCACCGTCCCCTACCCGTATCCGTCGGGCGGGATGCACGTCGGGCACGTCCGCACGTACACCGTTCCGGACGTCTACGCTCGCTACCGCCGCCTGCAGGGCGACAACGTCCTCTTCCCCATCGCGTGGCACGTCACCGGCACGCCCATCGTCGGCGCGGTGAACCGCCTGCAGAAGGGCGAGGAAGACCAGATCTCGGTGCTGCGGGACACGTACAACGTCCCGGAGGAGAAGCTCCACGACCTGGAGACGCCGATGGGCTTCGCGCGGTACTTCCTGGAGAACCACTACAAGCGGAACATGAAGTCGCTCGGCCTCAGCATCGACTGGCGCCGGGAGTTCACGACGAACGACGACCGGTACTCGAAGTTCATCGAGTGGCAGTACCAGACGCTCCGAGAGCGCGGCCTGCTGGAGAACGACCTCCACCCCGTGAAGTACTGCACGGAGGAAGAGAACCCGGTGACGACGCACGACCTCGCGGAGGGCGAGGAGGCGGAGGAGCAGAACTACACGCTCGTGAAGTTCCGACGCGACGACACCGTGGTGCCGATGGCGACGCTGCGCCCGGAGACCGTTCGGGGCGTGACGAACGCCTACATCAACCCCGACGCGGAGTACGTCGAGGCCGAGGTCGACGGCGAGCGGTGGCTCGTGAGCCACGACGCCGTGCAGAAACTCGTCCTCCAGGAACGTGACGTGGAGATCCTGGAGCGGTTCACGGGTGACGCGCTCGTGGGCGAGCGCGTGGAGAACCCGGTGACGGGCGAGGACGTGCTCGTTCTCCCCGCGGGGTTCGTGGACGCGGACAACGCTACGGGCGTCGTGATGAGCGTGCCCGCGCACAGCCCCGACGACTGGGTCGCGCTCGAAGAAGCGAAAGCCGACGAGGAGCGCATGCGCGAGTACGGCATCGACCCCGCCGAAGTTCGGGAGATAGAGCCGAAGTCCATCATCGACGTGGAGGGCTACGGCGTCTATCCAGCGCGGGACGCCGTCGAGGAGTACGGCATCGAGTCCAGCGACGACCCCGCGCTCGAGGACGCGACGCAGGACGTGTACAACCGCGAGTTCCACGCCGGCCGCATGAAGGACATGTACGACGAGTTCGCCGGCGACCTCGTGGAGGACGTTCGCGAACGCTTCGCGGACGCCTACGCCGCGGAGGGACGCTTCGACTCGATGTACGAGTTCTCCGAGGAGGTCGTGTGTCGCTGCGGCGGCGACGTGGAGGTCGCGAAACAGGAGACGTGGTTCCTCCGGTACAACGACGAGGACTGGAAGGCCAAGGCCCGAGAGGTCGTCGCCGGCCTGGACGCGACGCCGGAGAACACGCGCGACCAGTTCTACCACACCATCGACTGGCTCAAGCAGTGGCCGTGCATCCGGAACTTCGGGCTCGGAACCCGACTGCCGTGGGACGACGACTTCGTCATCGAACCGCTCTCGGACTCCACCATCTACATGTCCTACTACACGGTCGCGCACCGAATTCAGGACATTCCGCCCGAGAAACTCACGCGGGAGTTCTTCGACGCGCTGTTCTACGGTGCGGACGCGGTGGAGAATCCGCCGGAGCGCGCGGTCGAACTGCACGAGGAGTGGGACTACTGGTATCCGGTCGATTATCGGTTCTCCGCGAACGACCTCATCTCCAATCACCTGACGTTCTACCTGTTCCACCACGCGGAACTGTTCGACGAGCCGAACTGGCCGCAGGGCACGACCATCATGGGGATGGGGCTGCTGGAGGGGCAGAAGATGTCGTCGTCGAAGGGGCACGTCGTCCTCCCCGAGAACGCCATCGAGGAGTACGGCGCGGACACCGTCCGGTTCTTCCTGCTGAACTCCGCGGAGCCCTGGCAGGACTTCGACTGGCGGGCGAACGAGGTGGAGAACACGAAGCACCAGCTCGCGCGGTTCTACGAGCGCGCACAGGAGATCATCGACGCCGACGTGCCCGACGAGCGCCCCGACCTGAAGCGCATTGACCGCTGGCTGCTATCGAAGCTCCAGGACGCGGTGCGGGCGGCGACCGAGGCGATGGACGGGTTCGAGACGCGGAAGGCGAGCCAGACCGCGTTCTACCAGTTCCAGGATCACCTGAAGTGGTACCGCAAGCGCACGAACCTCGACCGGCCGGGCGCGGCGTGGACGCGACGGGAGGTGCTGCGGACGCGCGTCCGCCTGCTCGCGCCCATCGTGCCGTTCCTCGCGAACGAACTCCACGAAGACCTCACGGGCGTTCCCGTGGAGGACGTAGCGTGGCCGGAACCCGATCCCGAGTTCGAGTCGGCGCGCGTCGAGGCGGAAGAGGCGCTCGTGGAGTCGCTCGTCGAGGACGTGCGCGATATCGTGGACGTCACGGGCACCGACCCCGACGAAGTCCGCGTGTTCACCGCGGCGGACTGGAAGCAGACGGTGTTCGACGAGGTCGCCGAAACCGGCCCCGACGTCGGCGCCGTGATGGGGTCGGTGATGCAGCACGAGAGCCTGCGCGAGCGCGGAAACGAGGTGAACGACCTCGTCCAGGAGCTCGTCGCGGACGTGCGCAGTCGCTCTGACGAGGAGATAGAGACGCTGCGAGAGACGGACGAGACAGAGGTGTACGAGGCGGCGGCCGGATTCCTCGCGCGCGAGTTCGACGCGAACGTCGCCGTCATCCCGGAGGACGAGGCGGACGCGGAGAAAGCGAGCCAGGCGGTGCCGTTCCGCCCGGCTATCCTGCTCGACTAGGGGCGTTCACGCCGGACATCGAATACGGAACGGCCGTCCGGCGGGGTTTCGCGGCGCCGCTCCGGGCGAGCGTTACTGCACGCCCGGTCTGGCCGCGGCTTCCTACTTGTACTATCGGACGCCGAGCAGGTCGAACTCGGTGCCGTTGTCCTTCTCGTTTGCGTGCTCGTAGACGACGTGTGCAGCGGCCACGTCCTGAATCGCGAGGCCCGTCGAGTCGAAGACAGTGACGCCGTCCTCCGGGGTGCGGCCGTCTTTTTTCCCGGTGACGATTTCGCCGATTTCGCCGTAGATGTCGTCCTCGCCGAGGACGCCCTCGCTCCACGGGACGTTGATTTCGCCGGAGTGCGTGGTCTGCGAGAAGTCGTCGATGACGACCGTGGCGTCCAGCAGGACGTCGTCCGCGATCTCGTGTTTGCCTTCGGCGTCCGCACCCATCGCGTTGACGTGGGTGTGTTCGCCGATGTCCGTCGGGTGGACGATTGGGTCTTCGACGGGTGTGACAGTGGAGAGGATGTCGCAGTGCCCGGCGTCCGAAATGGTGCCCTCGCGCACGTCGAACGCGTCGCCGAAGTAGTCGATGAACTGCTCGATGCGCGCTTCGTTCAGGTCGCTGACGACGACTTCCTCGATGTCCCGAATCTGGCTGATAGCTTCCAACTGAGTGTAGGACTGGACGCCCGCGCCGACCAGCCCGAAACTGGACGCGTCCTCGACGGCGAGGTGGTCGGTGGCGACAGCGGCGGCCGCGCCCGTGCGTTTCATCGTGAGTTCGGTACCGTCCATGATGGAGAGCGGGTACGCGTTCTCGGGGTCGGAGTACACCATCGTCCCCATCACGGTCGGGAGGTCGAAGCGGTCTGGGTTGTCCGGATGGACGTTCACCCACTTGATGCCGGCGGCGTCCCAGGATCCGGCGTCCAGATAGGCGGGCATCGACCGGAAGTCCCCGTTGTACTGGGGGAGGTCGATATAGGACTTCGCGGGCATCTGCGCGTCCCCGGTCTCGTACGCGGCGAACGCGTCCTCGACCGCGGAGATGAGTTCCGGCATCGGCGTGTTCTCGTCCACGTCTTCCTTGTTCAACAGGAGAGTGACCATATCCCGGGATTTCCGCGGACAATACTTAGGGTGTTCGAAAGGCGGAGTCGAAAACCATGACAGACCGATAATTCCGCACAGTCACGACTAGTCGGTGTGTCGCGCGAAGAAAAACCGAGTGTGTCAGGCGAGCGGTACAGCGGTCGGGTGGGTGCGTGGGCGAAGCGGCGGTTCGCTGTCCACGCGAAGTCAGTGGTTCCCTGACTTCACATCGCGCCGCCCATGCCGCCCATACCGCCCATGCCGCCCATGCCGCCGGCGCCACCGGGGCCGCCGGGGCCTTCGTCGCCGCCGGAGTCGGAGTCGATCTGGCCGCCGGCGAGGTCGCCCGCGGCGATGACGTCGTCGATGCGGAGGATCATCGTCGCTGCCTCCGTGGCGGAGTCGATCGCCTGCGTCTTCACGCGGAGGGGCTCGACGACGCCCTCGTCGTCCATGTCGATGACTTCGCCCGTGTAGGCGTCGAGACCGGCCGCAGTCGCGCCGCCGTCGTGCTGGCTGCGGAGGTCGACGAGCGAGTCGATGGAGTCGAGGCCCGCGTTCTCGGCGAGCGTGCGCGGGATGACTTCGAGCGTGTCGGCGAACGCCTCGACGGCGAGCTGCTCGCGGCCGCCGACGCTGTCGGCGTAGTCGCGGAGGCGCATCGCGAGTTCCGTCTCGGGCGCGCCGCCGCCGGGGAGCACCTGACCGTCTTCGAGCGTGACGCGGACGACGCCGAGGGAGTCGTCGATCGCGCGCTCGACTTCGTCGACGACGTGTTCGGTGCCGCCGCGGAGGATGAGCGTGACGGACTTCGCGTCAGCGACGTCCTCGACGAAGATGCGTTCGTCGCCGCCGATGTCCTTCTGCGCGACTTTCCCGGCGTGACCGAGGTCGTCCTCCTCGATGTCCTTCACGTTGGACACCGGGACGGCGCCGGTCGCGCGGGCGAGCCGGCTGAGGTCGTCGCTGCTGGTGCGGCGGACGGCGAGGATGCCGTGCTGTGCGAGGTAGTGCTGGGCCATGTCGTCGATACCGCCGTCGACGAACACGACGTTCGCGCCCACGTCGTGGAGCGCGTCGACCATCTCCTCGAGCTGCTGTTCTTCCTGGTCGAGGAACTCCTGGAGCTGGTCGGGGTCGGTGACGTTGACCTCGGTGTCGATTTCGGTCTCCTGGACTTCGAGCGCGTCGCCGAGCAGGGCGACGTTCGCGTCCTCGACGGCGAACGGCATGTTCTCGCTGACGCGCTCCTTGTCGACGATGACGCCCTCGACGAGTTCGGAGTTCTCGATTGCGCCGCCGGTGACCTTCTCGACCTTGATGTTGTCCGTGTCGACGACGCCGTCGTCGGCGACGGACTGGACGGCGCGAACGACGAGTTCGCTGAGGACGTCCTTCGCGTTCTCCGCGCCCTTGCCGGTCATGGCGGTCGCGGCGATCTGCTCGAGGTACTCGGTGTCCTCGGAGTCGATGTCGATGGCGATGTCTTCGAGGATTTCACGCGCCTGCTGGGAGGCCTCCCGGTACCCCTGGGCGAGCGTGGTCGCGTGGATGTCCTGTTCGAGGAGTTCCTCGGCCTCCTTGAGGAGTTCGCCGCTGACGATGACCGCGGACGTGGTGCCGTCGCCGACCTCGTTCTCCTGGGTCTCGGCGACTTCCACGATCATGTTCGCGGCGGGGTGCTCGATGTCCATCTCCTTGAGGATCGTCACGCCGTCGTTCGTGACGACGACGTTCCCCGAGGAGTCGACGAGCATCTTGTCCATGCCTTTCGGGCCGAGCGTGGTGCGGACGGACTCCGCGACGGCCTTCCCGGCGGTGATGTTCATCGACTGTGCGTCCTTCCCCGACGTTCGCTGCGAGTCGTCGGAGAGTACGATAAGCGGCTGATTACCCATTTGCTGCGCCATAGCTACTCGAATGATTGATTGTCCTTCTACATAAATCTACTGTCGGTCGTGCTAACGCGACGCGTGGAAGGCCAGTATGCGTGTTAACTAGTGCCAAGAACGGGGTGTTTAAATACTATCCGTGGTACTCGTGGTACTCCATCCCCTGATTCTTGAGCTCCTCCGCGCGTTTTCGCTCCAGGAACGAGTACACCGCGCCGTGGGGCGCGCCGTCGAGAATCATCTCCGCGGCCGACCGAGCGATCTCGACCTCGGTCGGGCCGCCGATGACGCCGAACGTCGACCCGTAGATGACGACGCTCGCACCCGTCAGCTCCTCGATGAGTTCACGAGTCCGGCCGTTCTCACCGATGAGCCGGCCCTTCTTGCGACGGAGGTCGTTGTCGTTGCGCGCCGCGCGACCGATATCGATGGTGTCGAACATCCGCATATCGTCGTCGAGCAGGCTGAGCGCGTCGTCCGGCCGAAAGCCACGACCGATGGCGCGCACGATGTCCGGCCCGTTCAGGCCCCGAATCGGGTCGCCCGTCTTCTCCACCGCGACCGCGCCGTTCTCGGAGTCCACGTCGAGGCTGACCTCCGCCTCGCGTTCGATCCGGCGAAGGGTCTCTCCGTTCTCGCCGATGAGGACTCCGATGCGGTCCTGCGGAATCTTCACGTGCTGTGTCATTGCCGAATCCTAAGAGATGAAGCCGTTTAAGCGTTCAGTCCTCCGCTCCGCCGCTACAGTCCAACCGCCGACCGCGCCCGCTCGCGTTCGCCCTCGGCAAGCCGGTAGGCCGCGAGCTCGTCGTCGAGCGCCCCGAGGTTCGCCTTCCGGGACTGGTGCTCGCGGAGGAACTCCGCTATCCGGTCGGCCGCGAGTTCCTTCAGGTCGCCCGAGAGCAACTCGCCCCCGCGGTACGCGGCCGCGATGTCGCGGAGGCGGTCGTCGTCCGGTTCGAAAAAGGCCTGCAGGTACTGGAAGGGGACGTCCTCCTCGGGAATCCCGCCCTTCTCGCGGTGCTCGGAGAGCGTCGCGCGACCGCCCGTGTATGCGTGCGACGAGATCTTCTCGCGAACGGTGTCGGGGTCGTCGTCGAGGTGGATGGCGACGCCCTCGCTCGAACTCATCTTCCCCGGGCCGTCGAGACTCGGGAGGAACTTCCCGAGGAGCGCGGTCGGTTTCGACACGTCGTACTTCGCCTTTGCGGCGACGTCCCGGGAGACGCGGACGTGCGGGTCCTGGTCGACGGCGATGGGCACCAGGGTGGCGTGCTCGCCCTCGACGAGCTGGGGCAGCAGGAGGTGTGCGGTCTGGACGGCGGGGTAGAAGGCGAGGCCGACGTTCGGCGGGTCGCCGTACGTCGCCGTCATCTGGTTGTGCGTGATGTCGCCCGCGAACGCCGACGCGACCGGATACACCACGTCCGCGTCGTCCGTGTCCACGACGATGCGGGTGTTCTCGGGGTCGAACCCCACCGCGAGAACGTCCCGGAGGTTGTCGCGGAGGTACTCTCGGGTCTCGGGGTACGTCTGGGCTTTCGCGTAGTACTTCTCGTCGTCGGAGAGCGGGACGTACACGGTCGCGTCGAACGCGTCCTGGAGGTGTTTCGCGAAGTAGAAGGGGAGGACGTGCCCGAGGTGCATCGGCCCGCTCGGCCCGCGGCCCGTGACGACCGATCGCCGGTCGGCGTCGAGGAAGCGCGCGACGTCCCGGCCCGCGTAGAACACGTCGCGGCGCGCGAGCGGATGGCCGAGGCGGTCCTGGTGGGCGTCCCGGAGGCGGTCTGCGCCGAAGTCGTCGAGGAGTCGTTCGTAGTCGATGTCGCCCGAAACGTGGTAGGGTGTGACTGTCTGTGTCATGTAGGGGTGGCTGCGTGGCTCTCTGGTGAGTAGTGCGCGAGGAGAGCGAGGGAGCGCCACCCCGAGTCGGGGAGCGCAGTTAGGCCGCGACCCCGATGCGGGCGACACTGTCCGCTCTCGAACCACGCCAGCGCCAGTCGAGAGCGGACTGCATACCCCGGAATCAGCGCGACGCCGAAAAAAGCCTACCGCTCTACTCGCGGGTGACGAACGCGTACAGGTCGTCCACGTCGGCGTCCGCGCCCGCCCGCGAGAAGAAGTTCGCGACGTTCCGGCAGTCCCGCCGCAGGAACTCGTCCGCGTTCGGGTGGTAGGTGGTGACCGCCTGCCCCACGTCGATAACCGTCAACTCGCCCTCGTGGACGACGATGTTGTACTCGGAGAGGTCGCCGTGCACGAGTTTCGCGTCGTACAACCGCCGCATGTACTCGCGGACGACCTCGTACGCCGTCTCCGGGTTCTCCAGCGTCACGTCGGTGAGCGTCGGCGCGGCCTCGTCCTCGCCGCCGATGTACTCCATCGCGAGCACGTTCCGCTGGACGGCAATGGGTTCCGGAACCTTCACGCCCGCCTCCGCCGCGCGCTGGAGGTTCGCGAACTCCTTGCGCGTCCACGCCAGCACGACCGACTTCTTGTCCCCCCGAATCCCCTCGAAGCGCGGGTCGCCCTCCAGGTAGTCCCGCATCTGCCGGAAGTCCGAGGCGTTCACGCGGTACACTTTCAGTGCGACCGTCCCACCGTCCGGCGCTTCCGCCGCGTACACGTTCGCCTCCTTCCCCGTCGAGATCGGGCCGCCGAGCGCCGCGACGTACCCGTCCTGGACGAGCTTGTAGATAGCCGCGTACGTCGCGTCGTCGAACGCGCCGGCCTCGACCTTGAACTGGTCGGCGTCCTTCACGCGCTTGCGGAACTCCGCGAACTCGCGGTCACGCTTGCGCGCGATGCGGTCTGCCTCCGTGTCGGAAACGTCTATCTCCTCGAACTCGTCCCCCGGTGCCCCCTCCGGTTCCTCGACGAAGTCGTCGTCCTCGGTCACTGGTCGCGACTACGCAGCGCGCTCGTAAAAGGTCACGGAGAATTCTTGGCGAACCGCCGCCATAGCAGCGAAAGCAGGTAGAGACCGATGACGAGAAGTGTTGTCGCCGTGAGCGCGATAGCGACCACGTTCGGCAGCGGGGCTGGAGTCCCGAGCGCGACGAGCAACCCGAACACGAGGACGCTCACGAGATAGGTCGCTTGCCACTCGCGCACGGACGCCGGGAATCGGAGGGTCAAAGCCATACAGAGAAAACTCACCAATAATATAAACAATTTTTTACTACCACTCCCACCAACTGTTGTAGAAAATATATAGTTAAGATGATTTCTAGTAGGAAAATTTAATAGTGCCTCTGTCCGATTATTCAGCTGCGTATGACTGCTAAAGAGGAGGACAAGACGGTGAATAGACGATCGGTACTCAAAGGAACGGCAGGGCTGCTTTCTATCGGAGGCCTAGCCTCCACTGCCCAAGCAGCTTCGAATAATGAGGACGGAGGACCTGAAGTCGAACCTGAGGTCATGACTAATGAACCCATAGGTTCGACCCGCAAACGGTCTCAGTCGGTGATACCACTTACGCTCGTGGGACTGGTTCGTGGACAACCCCCACCATCGGCGATATCGTTCAATTCGACAGGTTCATTGCCGCAGAGAATATTGGGCGCCCAACGATTACAGCATCGAATTTCCCGAACATCGAGAGCGGATTCCATTACGATAGCGGGTCTGACAATCCGCTCGGAGAATCAGCGTACCACTTCAGCACTGGCCAGTTCACGATTATCGCTCCGTTCGGAACCACCCGCTACCTCGACGTTAAAATCCCGACGTTCCATAGAGGACGTGTAGAAGGTAAGAGCGGGACGCTGTGGCCCTGGTGGGATTTCGCAGTGGGGTATCTCGACATCAAATGAGGCGAAATCGGCCATAGTACAGTCGAACCCGAGGTAGTAGATGCCCCATCCCTCGTTCGCACCTGAAAAACCGTGTAGTGTGCACTATCTACACAGTCGGAGATCGTTAATCCAGGTGGCCCTCCTCCCTGAGTTGTTCCGCGTCCGCCTTCTCGTAGCGCCACGTCACGTCCGCCTTCTCGTCCTGCCAGTCCCACGGCTCCACCAGCACGATGTCGCCCTCGCGAATCCAGATGCGCTTCTGCATCCGGCCCGGAATACGGGCGGTTCGCTCTGTCCCGTCCGCACAGCGGACGTTGACTCGGTTCGCGCCGAGCATGTCCGTCACCTCGGCGAACACTTCGTCCTCGTCGGGCATCCGCAAGTTCTTGCGGCTCCCCTCGTCGTCGCTCATATGCCCGCGTAGACGCGGCAGGCTTTTAAATCCATACTCTCCCCACCGAAACCGGCTTCTCCGCGGCGAGAAACTACGACGTATGCTCGACAAACTCGGCACGCAAGGACTCGTCGGAATCCTCCTCGTAGTCGTCGGCCTCGCCGTCGTCGCCTACAACGCGCCTATCGTCGCGATCGGCCTGTTCGTGGTTCTCCTCGGCCTCGCCCTGCTCGTCCGTCGTGGCCTCCGTGCGGGCATGGAGATGATGGGGATGGCGTGAACGCCCACGGGCCACCCGCGAGACGGCGACGTGTGCACGCACGGTACGCCACCGCGGACGTCGTGCTCGCCGCTCGCGCCCGATAGTTCAAACCGGAAGCCGACACAGCCACGGCTATCACGCAGTAAGCCACCGCACGGAATTCGGAATCGGAGAGCGGCAGTCACCCCGTGCGCACCCCGAGACTGCCCGAACGCCCCCAATCCGCAGTCAGGAACGAAGCTCCCGCAACCGCTCCCGGCCCGGCGCGATGAGTTCGTCGAGGTAGTCCGCGAGCGCGCCCTTCGCGTCCGCCGGGTGGAGTTCGCCCGATTCGAGGTCGGCGGCGAGCGCCTCGTAGTCGTCGTACGCCAGGTCGCCGCCGTACTCGTCGGGCCGCTCCACGACGACTTCGTCGAACCGCGGGAACACGTGGTACTCGAAGACCTGGAGCACGGGGTTTTCGAGGTCTCCCTCGGGGTCGCGGGTCGGCGGGCAGAACGCCGAGTTCACCTTCTCCGCGATGTCCTCAGTCGAGTCCTCCATGCTGATGTTCACGCCCGAGGACGAACTCATCTTCCCCTCGCCGGACTCGAGGTCGGCGATGAGCGGCGTGTGCAGCGACGTCGGCGCGTCGTACCCCACGCTGGGCAGGACGTCCCGCGCGAGCATGTGCACCTTGCGCTGCTCCATCCCGCCGACCGCGAGATCCACGTCGAGGTACTCGATGTCGAGCGCCTGCATCAGCGGGTAGACGGCCTGCGAGACCTTCACGGAGTCACCGCTCTTGATCTCGCTCATCGCGCGCTCCGCCCGCGAGAGCGTCGTCTCCAGTTCGAGGCCGTGCAGGTCGAGCACGTAGTCCTCGTCGAACTGGAACGACGACCCGTAGACGAACTCCGTCGACTCCTCGTCCAGACCGTACGCGAGAAACTGCTCGCGCATCCGCTCCGCGATCTCCTCGATCTCGTCGAACGACCCCTTGTCGTTCAGGTAGGCGTGCACGTCCGCGAGCAACACCACGACATCGAATCCCGCTTCCTGGAGGTCGATGAGCTTGTTCGCGCCGAGGAGGTGGCCGATGTGGAGCACACCGGACGGCTCGTACCCGACGTACACCCGCTTCCCCTCGGGGTCGTCGGCGAGCGCTCGGACTTCCTCCTCGGTCACGACTTCCGCGGCGTTCCGCGTGACCAACTCGTACGTGTCCATACACGACCCTCCCGACGAGCGGGAAAGAAACTCTCGGTTCTCCGCGCGCCGTCACTCCCGGTCGGCGCGATGCTCCGAGATTATCTGGTCGACCATCGCCTCGTTCTGCTCCTGTTCGCGCTCCTCGACGCGCTCGCGGTAGTCGGCTTCGACGGCTTCGACGGCGTCCTCGCTGGCGATTGCGAGTTCGTCGATTTCCCGAATCCGCACGTCGTCAGCCGGCCCGAACGCCACGTCCTCCTCGTAGAGCACGTCGCGGGCGGCGTCCGACGTGCTGCCGGAGAGCAGGACGACCCGGGGGTCGTGGTCGGCGAGCAGTTCGGCGGTCGCGCGGCCCGCACCCGAGGCGTCCCGGAAGTACACCACGTCCCCGGCGGCGATGCCGTACTCCTCAACGGTGGATTCGATGGCGTCCCGCGTGAACTGCTCGACCGGCTTCACCGCGACGAGGTCGCCGGAGTTCACGTCCGCGAAGTTCGAGTGGTCGAGCTTCCAGAGGTCTTTCAGTCGAGCGAGCTTCGACTCCAGTTCGTCCGCGCGCTCGCGCTCGGCGTCGAGTTCGTCCTCCAGCCGCGAGTTCTCCCACTCCAGTTTGGTGACCTCGCGGCGTTCGCGGGCGCGTTCGCGCTCCTCGCGGCGAGCATCTGACAGCTCGGACTCGTACTCCTCGATTTCAGCCTCCTTCTCCTCGAGTTCGGCTTCGAGTTCGTCGACGTGATCCGAGAGCCGTTCGACCTGGCGTTCGAGGTCGCGGATGCGCTTTTCCTCGTCGGTGAGCTCTCGAGCCTCGTGCTCCGTCTCCTCGGGTTGGGGCTCCTCGGTCGCGGTGAGGTCGTCGACGACGGCGTCGACGTGTTCGCCGTTCCCGACGACGCGCGCGAGCACGTCCTCCCTATCGACCTGCGGCGGGATCTGCTCCGTCACCCGTCGAATCTGGTCTTCGTGCGCGTCGTACGCGAACAAGGCGGCGGCCATCGCGTCCCGCTCGTGGTCGTTCTCGTAGCCCTCCTCTCGCGTCCGGTGCTGCTTCTCGTCCACGGGCAGGTCGGCGTCGGGCTCCCAGCCCGCGGCGTCGAACGTCCGCCGGAAACTGTCTACCGTCTCCGGCATCGGCGTCACGTCCGCGGCGACGAGGACGGGCCGTCCGTGTTCGATAATCCACTCCACCACGTCCGCAGTGTCCGCAGTTCGGGTGCTGAGCACGTCGAGTACGCGGCCGTCGAAGTCCACGAGCGCCGCCGCCGTCGTGGTTCCGGGATCGATACCGACGAGCACGCGATCGCGGCGGCGCGCGAGCGGCACGAACTCGATGCCGTCCCGTCGAACGGGCTCGATTTCGACGCGGGTGTCGCCGGAGCGCCGACTCGACACGGGAATGTCCTCCATGCGCGCCTGCACGGTAAACACCGCGTTCGAGAACCCCCCGTACTTCTCCGTCTCGTCCATCTCGTAGTCCAAGCCGGCGTCGTCGAGTTTCGAGGCGATCTCGCGGGCGTCCGTCTTCACGTTCCCGTGGATCCGTCGCGTGTACCTGTCAGAACTCCACCCGCCCTTTCCAGTGGAACGCCCGCGAGAGACCTTGATTTCGGTCTCGTTCGTGAACGCCGAGACCTCGTAGCCGACGTTCCGCGCGGCGAGGCGAGCGGCGGCCTCGGCCTCTTCTATCGCGGGTTTCCCGTAGGGGACGCCGTGGCGCTTCGCAACCCGAGAGAGGGGTTCCGGGCGCTCGTCGCCCGTCACCTGCACGAGCTTCGTCTCGGCGGGGAGGCCGCGGAGGAAGTGAACGAGTTGGTCTTTGTCCGCCGCGAGTTCGTACATATTGTCCGTCGCGAGCAGGTCGGGTTCCTCGTCCGCGACGAGCCGCCGGAGTTTGCGGCGGCTCACCACGTCGCGTTCGATTTCTTCGCCGTCGTACACGACGAGCGCGTAAGAGGGCGCGTTACCGCGGACGTCGCCGCTCTGCACGTCGACGCCGAACACCAGCGCGTCCAGCGCGCGGGTACGGGTACTCACGGCGAAAAGTAGGCGATTGCGAAATATAAGCGCACGGCCGCCCTACTGTGGGTAGGGGACGTCGAGTTCGAGGCCGTCGTGCGCGACGACGGACTTCCCGGTGAACGTGCGCTCCGCCTGCTGTTTGAGTGTACTCGCGTCGCCCGCGTACCGGCTGGAGATGTGGGTGAGGGCGAGCCGTCGCGCCCCGGCGTTCCGGGCGACCCGCGCGGCCTCGCTAGCGGTGGAGTGGCCGGTTTCGGCGGCGCGCTCGGCGGCGTCGTCCGCGAACGTCGCGTCGTGAATCAGGAGGTCGGCGCCGTCCGCGGCCTCCACGGTCGCGTCAACGGGACGCGTGTCGCCCGTGTAGACGACCGTGCGGCCGGGTCGCGGTTCTCCCACGACCTGTTCGGGCCGCACGAGCGTGCCGTCGTCGAGTTCCACGGGGTTGCCGTCGTGGAGTTCGCTGAACTTCGGGCCGACGGGCACGCCGAGTTCCTCCGCTCTCTCGCGGTCGAATCGGCCCCTCCGGTCGTGCTCGACGAGCGCGTACCCGACGGACGTGGTGCGGTGCTCGGTCTCGAACGCCCGTACCTCGTACTCGTCGCGGTCGAGGACGACTTCGCCGGGCGTGACTTCGCTCACGCGCACCGAGAACCCCGTGGGGGAGCCGATGGCGCGCACGAGCTGGTCGAGCTTCGACTTCGTGCCCCGGGGCGTGTGAATCGTCACCGGCTCCGAGCGGTCGTTGAAGTCCCACGTCTGCACGAGCCCGGGGAGGCCGAGCACGTGGTCGCCGTGGACGTGCGAGACGAACACGTCCGACACGTCGAACCCCGTGCCGTACGTCATCATCTGGCGCTGCGTTCCCTCACCGGCGTCGAAGAGGAACGCGTCGCCCTCGCGCTTCACGAAGACGGAACTCGGGTTCCGGGTCGTCGTGGGAACGGCCCCGCTCGTCCCGAGGAAAGTAACGTGGAGAGTCATGGGTGAGCGTGGGCGTGGCGGTCGGAAAGCGGCTTCGACTCGTCGTTCAAACCGTCCAAAACGGTTCGAACGGATGAACGGCCGTCCGGATTAATCCCCGTCGCGCTCCACGGGTCGAGTACATGAATCGCACACTGGCCACGCTCGTCGTCGCGGTGACCGTCGTCCTCGCCGGGTGCGCCGGCGCGGGCGGCCCCACCACGACGGCGACCACCACTGACGGCACGACGACGGACGGCACGACAACCGGCGGAACGGCGCAAGTCGCGTTCTACGTGAGCGACCGCCCGGGCGCTATCGGGGACTTCGAACACCTGAACGTCACCATCACGCGCGTCGGCTTCCACCTCGTCGAGAGCGCGAACGACACGACGGACGTGACCTCGACGGTGAACGCGACGAGCACCACGACCAACACCACCACGACCAACACCACCACGACCGCAACCACGACCACCACGGCCGGGACTGCGACGACCGAGGAATCCGAGTCCCAGTCCGGCGGCGGCGAGTGGGTGGAGCGGGACGTGAACGACACGACGGTCGACCTGACGCGGTTGCAGGGCGAGAACGCGAGCCTGCTCGGGAACGTCTCCGTTCCCGCCGGCACCTACGACAAGGTGTTCGCGTACGTGAGCGAGGTGAACGGCACGCTCACGACCGGCGAGTCGGTGAACGTGAAGCTGCCGTCGCAGAAGCTCCACGTGAACAGCGAGTTCACGCTGAACGCGAGCAGTTCCGCGCACTTCGTCTACGACATCAACGTCGTGAAGGCGGGGAACAGCGGGAAGTACATCGTCAAGCCCGTGGTGAGCGAGACGGGACTGAACAAGCCCGTGAACCCGGTTCGGATGCACGAGGACGGCATGCGCGGGACTGACGGGAGTCTGACCGTCTCCTTCGCGGGGAACGTCTCCGCGGGCGAGAACGTCACGGTGCGCGTCACCGAGAACGGGAGCGCCGTCGCGAACGCCACCGTCACCGTGAACGGCGAGCGCGTCGGCACGACGGACGCGAACGGCACCATCACCGTCACCGTGCCGGACGCCGACCACGTCCGCGTGTTGGCGGAGGCTGGTGACGACCGCGGGACACTCTCGGTACGGCTGAGCGACCGCGGCGGCAACGGCGGAAGCGACGGCGGGCAGTCGGCGTAACCGACCGATTCTTACCCGCGCCCCGACTCCGTCCGGTATGGACGACCCGCTCTGGATAGAGACGCACGCGCCCTCCCTCGCCGACATCCCACAGGAGGACGTGCGCGAACGTCTCCGGGACGCCGTGGACGAACCCGTGAACCTCGTGCTCCACGGGCCCGTCGGCGTGGGGAAGACCGCGGCGGTGCGCGCGCTCGCGGACGCCGCACACGAGAGCGAGAACGACCTCGTCGAGTTGAACGTGAAGGACTTCTTCGGGATGACGAAGAAGGAGATCGCGAACGACCCGCGATTCGAGCACTTCATCACGCCGAAGCGCAAGCGGAACTCCTCGAAGGCCGACCTCATCAACTACGTGCTGAAGGAGTCCGCGAGCTATCCGCCGGTCTCGGGCGACTACACCACCGTCCTGCTCGACAACGCCGAGTCGATCCGCGAGGACTTCCAGCAGGCGCTGCGTCGCGTGATGGAACAGCACCACGAGGCGACCCAGTTCGTCATCGCGACCCGCCAGCCGACGAAGCTCATCCCGCCGATTCGCTCGCGGTGCTTCCCCGTCTCCGTGCGCGCGCCGACGGCGGACGAGACCGTCGGCGTCCTCCACGACATCGTCGAAGCCGAGGAGGTCGCGTACGAGGACGACGGCCTGGAGTACGTCGCGGGGTACGCCGCCGGCAACCTCCGGAAGGCCGTCACCGCCGCGCAGGCGACCCACGAGGCCGAGGGCGAGGTGACGATGGACGCCGCCTACGAGACCCTCCAGGACGTGGGACTGGACGACGAAATCACGGGAATGCTGGACGACGCCGAGGCCGGCGACTTCACCGACGCGCGCTCCACCCTCGACGACCTGCTCGTGGACGAAGGCCTCGACGGCACCGAAGTTCTCGACGAAATCCTCAGAGTCGGCCGCTCACGGTACGCGGGCGACGACCTCGCGGAACTCCACGAACTCGCTGGCGACGTGGACGTGATGCTCGCCGAAGGAAACAGTGACCGCGTCCAACTCGGGCGGATGCTCGCGGAACTCGGACGCTGACGCGCCGAGAAGAGTTTTTGTCGACCGAGTAAGTAATTCGCGTATGGCCCTCCCGGATACGTTCGAGCGAATCGGTATCGTGCTCGGAACGGTGCTACTCGGTATCATCGCAACAAGCCCGCTCGCCGGTGTGATGACGGATTTCGGGACGGGCGCGGTGTTCGTGGGGACGCTCGTAGTCGCCGGCGTCGGCGGCTGGCTCATCGCGACCGACCGAGTCCGCGTCCCGTACACGCGGGCGTGGCGGTTCGCCATCGTGACGATGCTCGGAGCGCTCGCGCTGTACGCGCTTGCCGGACTGAACGATACGCTCGACCCACAGCCGGTAGAAGGAGTCGCGCTCTGGCTCGTCGCCGCCGCGCTCGGCGCGCTCGTCGCGGGCTACGACCGCGTGCTGGCGCGCCTGCGGTAGGTGACGAACGCGAACTCGGCACGGTCGTCGCGCTCGACTTCCTCCCAGTCGTCGCGATTCCAGTCCGGGAAGTGAGTGTCGCCCTCGTACTCCTCGCGGAGTTCGGTGAGGACGAGTTCGTCGGCGTCGGGGAGGAACTGGCGGTAGACGGTTTCGCCGCCGACGACGTACGCCACGTCGTCCCTGGCACGCGCCGCGGAGACGGCTTCCTCGACGCTGTCGACGCCGACGACGCCGTCCGGGAGGGTGTCGGGACTGCTGGTGAGGACGACGTTCGTGCGGTCGGGGAGCGGGCCACCGAGGCGCTCGCGGATGCTCTCGAACGTCCGCCGCCCCATGATGACGGGGTGGCCGGTCGTGGTCTCCTTGAAGTGCGCGAGGTCCTCGGGGTAGTGCCAGGGCATCCCGCCCCCGCGGCCGATGACGCCGTTCGCGGCGACGGCGGCGACGATGCTGAGTTTCATTCTGCCACGCCGAAGTCAAGTCCCGGATGCGAGTCGTACCCGGAGAGCGTGATGTCGTCGAATTCGAGGGCGTCGAGCGGCTTGTCGGCGACTTCGATATCGGGCTTGGGCGTGGGGTCGCGCGAGAGCTGTTCGAGGAGACCGGGGACGTGGTCGTACGGCTTCCCGCGCGGATCCGTCGAGCCATCGGGGGCCTCGGACTCGACCCACGATTTCACGTCGAGCGGGTCGCCGTCGGCGAGACGGGACTGGAGTTCTGGGAGGTTGTCGCCGTACCATTCCCCACGAGCGCCCTCGCCGCAGTAGACGTGGGCGTCCACGACGGTGTGCGCGAACGTCCCCGGTTCGAAGCCCGCGCGCTGCGCGACGGCGGTGAGGAGGAGCGCGTACGCCGCGAGATTGAACGGCACGCCGAGCGCGATGTCGCCCGAGCGCTGCGTGAGGTGGAGGTTCAGCCGGTCGCCCTGGACGTTGAACACGAACGTGTAGTGACACGGTGGGAGCGTGGAGACGGCGGCGTTCGCGGGGTGCCAGGCGTTCACGACGAGACGCCGCGAGTTCGGGTTCTCCGCCAGTTGGTCGAGGACGTACTGGATCTGGTCGAACGTCCCCTCCTCGGTCACCCAGTCGTTCTCCTCGTCCGCCCACGTCTCGCCGGGTAATCCCTCGTCCGGGATGGGGTAGCGCCGCCAGAACCGACCGTAGGCGGTGTCGAGGTGGCCGTCCTCGTCGGCCCACTCGTCCCAGATTCCGGTCTTCTCGCGGAGGTCGCGGACGTGCTCCTCGCCGGAGAGGTACCAGAGGAGTTCGTGCAGCATCGACTTCCAGCGGAAGCCGTCCATCTTCTTCGTCGTCAGGAGGGGGTAGCCGTCCGCGAGATCCGTCTCGTAGTGCCGGCTGAACGCCGAGATCGTGTCGACGCCCGTCCGGTTCGGCTTGTAGTTACCCCCGCTGAGGGTGTCCGATACCAGCCCGAGGTACTGCTCCATACACGTGGAGAACGCGCCTGCACCCTAAAGTGGTACTCCTCTCGGTCAGCGCGCGTCGGCGCTGGTGGCGCGCGCCATGGAGTCCGTTCACCGTCACCGACCCCGCGGGCGGTTTCAGGAGCGTGACGAGCATCTTGATGGTCGTCGTCTTCCCGGCGCCGTTCGCGCCGAGGAACCCGAAGAACTCGCCCTCCGGCACGTCCATCGACACGTCCGTGACGGCCTCGGTTCCGTCGGCGTACGTCAACGCCAGCTGGTCGGCATCTATCGCGCTCACAGCGGGGAGAAAGACTCAGCCGACTAAGCCGTTTTGACTGAACAGTCAGTCACTTTCGGTGGTCGCGTAGTAGAGCGCCGGGACGCCGAGCGGGAGCGCGAGCACGCCGAACGCGCCCGCCGCGACCGCCGCCCGGTCGCCGTCGGTTCGAGCGGCGAGGAACGCGGCGACGCCGACCGCGGCGACGGCGTACGCGAGCGTGCTCCAGACCGTGACGTACGACGAGCAGTACGCCCAGCAGACGACGGTGTACGCGGGCGCGTTCCACGTCGCCGGGTCGGGCTTCGGCCAGAAGTACCGGCAGTACGTGGTGAGCGCGACCATCAGGACGGCGGGTACTCCGACGAGCCACGCCGAACGGCGGCCCGCGACGGGGGCGAACCGGCGGTACGCGGCGAGCAGCGCGAACGGGAGGCCGAACACCCACAGCCAGACGGCGAGCGTGTACGACACCGGCCAGTGCTCAATGCGGGGTTGCGTGTAGGGAAGGCGGAGCGACGGCGGGAGCGTCGCCCACGGGAACGAGGGGTCGGGGACGGGGTTCGTGACGAACGCGACCAGTCCGAGGAGCGTGCCGGCGGCGAGCGCGTACACGCCCCAGTCGGCGGCGCGGTCGAGACGGCCGGGGAGGGAAGCGGTAGCCGGACGTGACATGTGTGGCCGTACGTACTCGTCGTTCACGGGCGTTTCCGGTTCGAAACCGAGGCGGAACACCCGTCTCCTCGAACAGTTCCGAACAGTTACGGGAGAAAACGTCGGAATCCGAACTGGATTGGGCGTCATCGGCGAGGGCCGCGAGCGCTGATCACTCCAGGACGAGGACGTGGCGGTCGAGCGAGCGGTGGACGCGCCGGACGAACCGCGCAGAGACCGTCCAGTCCGCCTCCCGGGCTTCGTCGCGCCAGTCGCGGTCGGCGACGAGCACGCACCGGCCGGTGGTGACGCGTGCGACCTCGGCGAGCGCGCCGCCGACGAGGTCGCTGAGGCCGTGCGCCTCGATTTTCGACTGGCGACCGTAGGGCGCGTCGAACACCGCTGCATCGACCGCAGCGTCGCGGAGCGGGAGGCGGGTGGCGTCCCCGCGCCAGACCGCGGAGTCGTCGGCGTAGGCCGCGAGGTTCTCGCGCGCGCCCCGAACCATCTTCGCCTGAGCGTCGTTTCCGAGCGGGTGCGCGCCGACCAGGCCGGCCTCGATGAGCACGCCGCCGGTGCCGCACATCGGGTCGAGGAGCCGCGTGCCGTCGCGTGCGCCGGCGAGGTTGACGAGACCGCGGGCGAGCATCGGATCCATCGATCCGGGCTGGAAGAACGGCCGCTTCGTGGGTTTCCGGGCGTCGTAGTCGCGGTCGGTCGCGACGGCGAGCCAGCCGAGCGCGCACGTGTCGGCGCTGAACGCCGCGCGCAGGACGAAGTCGGGGTCGTCGAGATCCACGGAAAACCCGCGGTCGGTGAGGACGCCGCCGAGTTCGCGCTCCGCGCGCTGGGTGTCGACTCCCGCGCTCCCGCGCAGGTCGACCGCGCGAACCGCGACAGTTCCCTCGATACCGACGTTCGCGGCGTCGAGAAGGGCGGTAGCGCTCTCGACGCTCGCGTCGGTGCGGCCGACGAGGCGGCTCGCGTACCGGGTGAACGCGAGGTCGCCCGCCCGACCGAGGTCGAGCGACGGCGCGACGGCGAGACCGGGCGCGACGCGCTCCGCGGCGGGTGCGGCGGCCGCGCGCGCCTCCGCGACCGCGAATTCGTCGTCCGCCCCGACGAGTTCGAGGAGGTACACACCGGCGGTTGGGGGCGTCCACACAAGGCGTTTGTTAAAAGCAAGAGTGAGTCGCGCTCGCCGGACAGCCAAACTTTATAAAGGTTAAATACGATATTTAAGTCGTATATGACCGACCCCAAGGAAACCATCAATATTGAAAACGTGGTCGCGTCCACGGGAATCGGCCAGGAACTCGACCTTCAGAGCGTCGCCATGGACCTCGAAGGCGCCGACTACGACCCCGAGCAGTTCCCCGGCCTCGTCTACCGCACCCAGGAACCGAAGAGCGCCGCGCTCATCTTCCGATCCGGCAAAATCGTCTGCACCGGCGCGAAGAGCACCGCGGACGTCCACGAAAGCCTCCGCATCGTCTTCGACAAACTCCGCGAACTCAACATCGAAGTCGAAGACGACCCCGAAATCGTCGTCCAGAACATCGTCACCTCCGCCGACCTGGGACGACAGCTCAACCTCAACGCCATCGCCATCGGACTGGGCCTCGAGAACATCGAGTACGAGCCCGAGCAGTTCCCCGGCCTCGTCTACCGCCTCGACGAACCCGAAGTCGTCGCGCTCCTCTTCGGCTCCGGCAAACTCGTCATCACCGGCGGAAAGAAGCCCGAGGACGCCGAACACGCCGTCGACAAAATCGTCAGCCGCCTCGAAGAACTCGGCCTGCTCGAGTGAATTGGTAGCGTCGGGGTCGCTCTGCGAACCCCCGCAGCAAAACGTAACATAAAACGGCCGCTCGCGGCCGGTGCGGGGGTGAATCCGCTCGGCCGGGCTCTTCGAGCCGTTCGACAGATGCCGAGTTACAGCGGCTGAAAATGCTCACAGGGTTTTTCGGAGAGTAGACCGAACCGTCGAGTATGGAGCCCTCCCCACGCGAGCAGGTGTTCCGAGCGAGCGCGGTGATGGTCGGCGTCGCCGCCGCGTTGTTCGCGCTGAGTTACGTACTGGAGCCGTCGACGGCGTTCGCGGCGGTACTCGGTGTCGCGGCGGCCGGCGTGTTCGCCGGTGTCGTACTGGACGCGCTCGACGACCGGTTCGGGCTGGTGTGGCTTTCGTTCGGCCTCGCCGCGGCAGTCGTCTACCTGAGCGCCGACGCGGGCGCGCTCCGAGAGTCCGTGCTCGGCCTCGTCGGCGTCGCAATCGCGGGTGCGTTGTTGTGGTTCGTGCCCGCGAAGGCCACGGAACTCGGCGAACGCCTCCACGACTAGTCCGGATTACTCGACGAGCCGCTCGATTTCGGTGACGAGTACGTCGCTCGCGCCCTTCTCCGTGAGGTCGGTGATGGTCTGGAAGACCTCGCGTTCGGGGACGACGGCGTGGACGGCGACGGTGTTCGGTTCGTCCACGTCGAGCACCGTCGGGCCGCCGAGGCCGGGAATCACGTCCTCGATTTCGTCGAGGCGGTCGGCGGGCGCGTTCAACATCAGGTAGCGTTTGTCCTCCGCGGCGATGACTGAGTCGAGCGCGGTCTCGACCTGCGCGGCCTTCTCGCTCTCGACGTCGGGGCGGGCGAACAGCCTGACGGAGCTCTTGAGGACCTCGTCGACGATTTCGAGGCGGTTCACGCGGAGCGTCGTTCCCGTCGAGGTGATGTCGATGATGGCGTCCGCCATCTCCACGTGCGGCGTGAGTTCGGTCGCGCCCGACACCTCCACGATGTCGGGGTCGACGCTCGTGTCCGCGAAGTAGTCGCGGGCGACGCGCGGGAACTCGGTGGCCACGGTCTTCCCGGCGAGGTCACCGACGGAACTCACGTCGTCCTCCTCGGGGGCGGCGAGGACGAGCCGACACTCGCCGTACCCGAGGTCGAGGCGGTCCTGCAAATCGACCCCTGACTCTCGGACCTGATCGAGGCCGGTGATGCCGAGGTCGGCCGCGCCGTCCGCGACGTACTCCGGGATGTCGGCGGCGCGCGCGAACAGCACCGTGATGTCGGGGTCGACGGTGTCGGCGTACAGCTGTCGGTCGGCGGTCGGCTCTATCGAGAGGCCCGCGCGGTCGAGCAGGTCGACCGTCGGGTCGTGCAGGCGGCCCTTGTTCGGGACGGCGATGCGCATACGGGGAAATCGGCGGCGACCGGCAACTAGCTTTTCCTTCCCGCGATGCCGCCGGATCCGGGGAGTCGCCCGCGAAAGCCCCCGCTCCCGCCGTTCCCGTCGTCGCCGAAGTCGATGCCTTCGAAGTACGCGGGCGTCTCGTCCTCGGTCGCGTACACGTAGAGCGCGGTCTTCGCGACGCCGGTCAGTGTCTGGCCGACGAGGCCCGCGAGGAGGACGCCGATCGCGAGAACGACGAGGGAAACCGGCGTCGGGACGGGGGCAGCGACGAGGAGAACTGCACCGGGGAACGCGCCGAGGAAGACGAGCGCGACGGTGACGAGGCCGACGGCGCCCGCCGCGCCGAGGGATTCGCCCCACGTCTGTTGGACGGTCTCCTTGCTCCGGGAGAACATCTCGAAGACGCCGACGTTCTCGAACACGATGACGGGGAGGACGAAGTAGGTGAGGACGCCCCAGGCGACGCTGAACACGGCCGCGACGAGTTTCGCGGGAAGGGAGTCGTTCGACTCGATGAGTCGGATGACGACGCCGACGACGGCGCTGATTGCGGCCCACGCGACCAGCGGGCCGAGGTTGCGGCCGGCGGCGCGGAGGCCGTCCCGGATGACGGGTTCCTCACCGTCGAACACCTGTTTCGCGCAGAACATCAGCGCGGCGGTGAAGTACGAGGCGAGGAGGGTGGAGCCGAAGTAG